>NZ_CP016768.2:619054-1238108 GCF_002287885.2 Candidatus Nanopelagicus limnes | reverse complement strand
CCTTTAATCCTGGCCAAAAGCCCTAAAAAGTTACCCACAAAGTTATCCACAGGCTGTGGTCTAAACCTGTCCTTTAAACTTCAATTTCTAGCCATAGAGGGGGAAATCTGTGGATAGAGGGCGAAGATAGGTGCTATCTCTCAGGATTGCAAGTGGTTATCCACATTAATCCAAACCCCAAAGGTGTGGTTGGGGCCGGTTTGACCCATCTTGTCCCCAGCCCCTACCCTTACCATCCATACCGCTGTGACCCTTAAACGGGAAGAACAATTATTTTAGGAGAGATTTATGAAGCGCACCTTCCAGCCCAATGTTCGCAAACGGGCTAAAAAACATGGTTTCCGTGCCCGCATGGCCACACGTGGTGGACGAGGTGTTTTATCAGCTCGCCGCGCAAAAGGCCGAGCCAAAATCTCTGCCTAACAAAATAACCTAACTCGTGTTACCTAAACCAAACCGGCTACGGGCTGGATCAGATTTTAATCTCATCACCAAAACAGGTGCTCGCTTTTCTTCCCCAAATTTAGTTTTGTATGCAAACCTGGCAAAAACAGATCAACCAAAAATCGGCTTCATTGTTAATCGCTCAGTGGGCGGCTCAGTAACCAGACACCTTGTCACTAGAAAACTTCGACATAATTTTGCAAGCCATATTCAAGTACTACCGAAGAATCTAATGATTGTGGTTAGAGTTTTAAAATCTCAAAATAATTATTCAACCGAAGTTAATCAACTAATCGAAAAAGCATTGCTTAAGTTTTCAAGCCAAAACAATAAGGCAGATCTATGAGATTCATTTTGATCCTGCCAATTAAGCTATATCAAAAATATATCTCACCACTTTTAGCGCCTCGCTGTAAGTACTACCCATCCTGTTCTACCTATACCGAGCTAGCGATAAATGAGTTTGGTTTAAAAGGATTATTAATGGGAGTTTATCGCTTTGTTAGATGTAACCCCTTTTCACATGGTGGGGTGGACTACCCATCAAAGAGTGCGGTTAATGTGGTTAGAGAGAGGCAATTAAGTTGTTAGATTCCATTCTAAACGGCCTATATACAGCAGTTTCTTGGGTATTAGTAACCTTCCATGATCTTCTAGCTTTCACCAACAACACAGATCTGCAATGGGTAGTTGGGATTATCGCCCTAGTTATTTTGATTCGAATTATCTTAATTCCACTTTTTGTTAAACAGATTAAATCTCAACGTGCCTTAACTGCTCTGCAACCACATATGAAGGCGATCCAAAAGAAGTATAAGGATGATCGACAAAAACAATCTGAAGAGATGATGAAGCTCTATAAAGAGCATAAAACAAATCCCTTTGCTTCCTGTTTTCCAATCCTTGCCCAAGCGCCAATATTTTTCGCACTCTTTTGGGTACTAAATAGCATTAGCCAAAACCAACCTCGCGGTTTGTTGAAGGGTGAGTATTTAATATCTGCTCGAGAAGCTAGTTTTTTTGGTGCCCCACTATCTGGCACCTTCCTAGGATCAAGTGAGTTCTCCACCAAAGCGATTGCAATTGTCTTAATTATTTTTATGTCCGCCACCACCTTCACCACCCAACGTCAGTTGATGGTTAAAGGAATGCCAAAGATGGATTCCTCAAACAACATGATGTTGCAACAGCAAAAAATTATGTTGTACTTATTCCCAATTATTTTTGCTGTAACCGGTGTTAACTTTCCAATCGGAGTTTTAATTTATTGGTCAACCACAAATCTTTGGACATGGGGTCAGCAGTACTACGTAATTAAACGAAACCCAGCTCCAGGATCTCCTGCCTATGAAGAGTTACAAAAAAAGAAGGCAGCAAAAGGATTACTTGATGAAAAAAGTAATAATGCAGATGGCACCACAATTGTTGAAGATCAACCAGAGCAAACCGGACAGAGAGTTCAACCAAAGAGAGATAAAAAGCGTAAGAAAAAGAATCGTTAAGGAAAACACCCCAAACCAGTACAAAAACTATTAAATCATCATAAATACCACTTCGGAGGAATAATGAGTGAAGTAAAGAGTGAAAAGGTTGTTGAAAAGAAGAGCTTGATCGCCCAACTTGAAGAAGAGGGGGATGTAGCAGCTGATTACCTAGAAGGCTTACTTGATATTGCAGATCTTGATGGGGACATTGATATTGATGTTGAAAATGACCGAGCAGCCCTAGCAATTGCTGGCGGCAAACTCTCCCACCTAGTTGGCGGAAGAGGTGAGGTTCTTGATTCTCTTCAGGAGCTAACCCGGCTAGCGGTTCAAACCTCCCTGGGTGAGCGAAGCAGGTTAATGCTAGACATCGACAACTTTAGAGGCGATAAAAAGACCGAGCTAGCTCAACTAGCTAAAGAGACCGCCGAAGAGGTTAAGTCCACTGGTGAGGCGATAAAGCTTCGGCCAATGAACGCCTTTGAACGCAAGGTTGTTCATGACACTATTCAAGAGATTGGCCTAACCAGTGAATCTGAGGGTGAAGACCCAGATCGCTGCGTGGTAGTTCTTCCCGCCTAAGGTTTCACGTGAAACCAACCCCTGAGTTACTGGCCTACTTTGGCGAAAACCAGGGCAAGATCCAAGCCTTTGCCACTCTGCTTAAAACCACTGGAATTGAGCATGGCTTAATTGGCCCCAAAGAGGGGGATCGGATCTGGCAGCGCCACATCGCAAACTGCATCCCCATCACCACCATCATTCCTAACAGGGTGCGGCTAGCAGATATTGGCTCTGGGGCAGGACTGCCCGGGGTTGTTATAGCGCTGGCTCGGCCTGATCTAAAGGTAACCCTGATTGAACCACTGCAACGGAGGGTGGATTTTCTAAATCAGGTGATCGCAGAGCTTGAACTGCCCATCAAAGTGGTCCGGGGCAGGGCGGAGGCGGTAAAGATGCAATTTGAGGTAGTCACCGCCAGGGCGGTAGCACCGCTTGAAAAACTGATCCAAATCTCCTGGCACATGATCCCAAAGGGTGGGTGCCTACTGGCGATAAAAGGGGAGAGTGCGGCTGAGGAGTTAGCGGCCACCAAGCTTAAAAAAGGTTCAACCGCCAAGCTTCATGAAATATCACTACCCAATCTGCCTGTGGCAAGGGTGGTTGAAGTACTTAAGGGTGCTTAACTTCGCCCCATGAGGGCAGATGATGTTTCACGTGAAACCAACAGCGAAGCTACTTCTGGGGTTAAACCAGTCATTGGGGTTCGCCGGCTAAAGGAGCCGATGGTCGCTCCATTAAAGACCCGGATCTTCACCGTTGCCAACCAAAAAGGCGGGGTAGGAAAAACCACCTCTGCGGTAAATATTGCAGCCGCCCTTTCAATGGGTGGGTTAAAGGTTTTAGTAATTGATTTAGATCCCCAAGGAAATGCCTCAACCGCATTTGGGATTGATCGAAGTGTGAATGGTGGAATTTATGATGTCTTAATTAATGATCTGCCAATAAGTGAAGTGGTTGTAAGGGTTGCGGGATTTCCTCATTTAGAAGCGGTTGCAGCGAACGCCGATTTAGCTGGAGCTGAAATACAACTTGTGCCAACAGTTGCACGAGAGTTTAGATTACAAGCTGCGTTACAAACCTTTCTAACCGCAAAACAAAATGCTGGCCAAAGATTTGATTATGTATTTATTGATTGCCCACCAAGTTTAGGTTTATTAACTATTAACGCACTGGCTGCAGCGGATGAGGTTTTAGTTCCAATTCAATGTGAGTACTACTCATTAGAGGGATTATCTCTATTACTTCAAACATTAGGTGAAGTGCAGAAAAGATTGAACCCAAGAATCTCACTAACCACAATTGTTTTAACAATGTTTGATGGCAGAACTAGATTGGCAAATGATGTTGCAGATAATGTAAAAAAACATTTCCCAAATGAGTTAGTAAATATTCCAATCCCAAGAGCAGTAAGAGTTTCAGAGGCACCTTCCTATGGACAAACCGTGATGACATATGACGCATCAAGTCCTGGTGCTATTGCATATATGTCAGTTGCAAGAGAGATTGCAAATAGAGGCGGGGCGCCAATTAATCTTCAAAACGAAAGCGCTTAATGAGTACTCGTAAAGGTGGATTAGGTCGCGGACTTGATGCGTTAATTCCTACTTCAGTTATGCCAACTGAGATTAAAACTCAAAGCGGAGTTGTAACAGCAAACCGAGATGAGATTGATGTTAACAACATCAGCGCTAATCCAAAACAACCAAGAACCGTATTTGATGAAGATCAATTAACTGAGTTAGCACTTTCCATTAAAGAGGTTGGCTTACTACAACCACCAGTTGTTAGATCAATTGGAAATGGTAAGTATCAATTGATTATGGGAGAGAGAAGATTTAGAGCTGCAAAACTTGCTGGCTTAAAAAGCATTCCAGTAATCATTAGACAAACAAGTGATGATCAATTACTACGTGAGGCGTTAATTGAAAATATTCACCGCAGCCAATTAAATCCCCTGGAGGAGGGTGCGGCGTACCAGCAATTATTAAATGATTTTTCCTATACCCATGATGAGTTAGCGGTTAAGTTAAGTAAGTCTCGCCCAGCAATAACTAACACTATGCGCCTTTTAAATCTGCCACCATCTGTGCAACGAAAGGTTGCAGCCGGTGTGATTTCAGCAGGACATGCCAGAGCGCTTTTATCTTTAACTGATGAAAAAGAGATTGAAAACTTAGCAAATCGAATTGTGGCTGAAGGCTTAACTGTCAGGGCAGTAGAAGAGATTGTGGCTACTGGGGCAGCGAAGGTAAAGAGCGGATCTGTCCGCAGCGGAAAGATAATTGCACCTAAATTAAAAGAGATTTCAGATCAGCTTTCAGATCATCTAGACACAAGAGTTAATGTTGAGCTAGGTAAGCAAAAGGGAAAGATTGTGATTGAGTTTGCAACAATTGAAGATTTAGAGCGAATCAGCAAGGTAATTACTAACTAATTAATTTGCCGGCTCTCCATCTCAGTTTTGATAACACCAGCGAGTGATTTAATTCCATCAGTTATTCGCTCAGGTGTTGGATGGCAATATGAGATTCGAAGTGACCAAGAACCAAAACCATCTGCGTAAAAGGCAGTTCCTGGCACATATGCAACCTTGGCTGCAATTGCTTTTGGCACAAGCGCATTAGTATCAATTTCTGGCGGCAAGGTAACCCAGATATAAAAACCACCACCTGGTTTTGTCCAAGTAGCACCCTTTGGGAAGTATTTTTCTAATGCCGCAAGAGCTGCATCTCGCCTGTCTTTATACAGCTTGGCAAAGGAGGCAATCTGATCTCGCCAAGGTTGATTTGCTAGGTAACTAGAGATCACAAGCTGGGTGAAATTAGATGGACAAAGAATTGAAGACTCAGAGGCAATAACCATCTTCTCTTTTAGAGATTGTGGCACTAGCGCCCAACCAATTCGAAGGCCTGGTGCGATAGTTTTTGAAAAGGTTCCAAGATATATGACATTCTCTGAATCACTAGCCCGCATTGCGTTAGGGGAGGGTTTATCAAAACCTAATAAGCCGTATGGGTTGTCTTCAACAATAAATATTTCTTCCGCTCTGCAAATATCTAAAATCTCACTGCGTCGATCCGCCGGCAGTAATACACCAGCTGGATTTTGGTAATTTGGAATCAGGTATAAAAACTTTATTTTCTTACCATTTGCTTTTGTAGTTTTAATCGCATCAAGTAAGGCAGAGGGAATCAAGCCATCTTGATCCATTGCTACATGGACAACCTGAGCTTCATACTGTTTAAAAGTTCCAAGAGCTCCAACGTAGGAGGGAGCTTCAACTAAGACCACATCGTTTGGATCAATAAAAATTCGAGAGATTAAATCCAATGCTTGCTGGGAGCCGGTGGTAACAACTACATCATCCGGATGCGCCTTAATTCCTTCAAGTGCCATCACGTCACAAATCTGCTCACGCAGCTTTGGATGCCCTTGACCACTTCCATACTGCAAAGCTTCTGCGCCATTTTCTAAAATTAATTTTTGAGTAACTGATGCCATCATCTCCATTGGTAGGGCTGAAAGATTTGGCATGCCACCAGCTAAGGAAACAATCTCTGGTCTACTTGCTACTGCAAAGAGTGATCGGATTTCACTTGCCTTCATACCAACTGCGCGGTGGGCAAAGCGTTCTGGCAAATTCTCTGGCTCACCAGTATGAATGCGAACAGGTGAATCTGATTTAACTACACGTAGATTTCTACCTGATTCCATTAACCAAGTTTGCCATATCGCAAGGCAAGATAAAACTAGTTTCTAAGCCCTGCTCTTCTTAAATCAGAGATTTTCAAGGTGCCAGTCTTGGCATCATCTTCTGCTGATAAATAAAGCCGTTGGATTGCCACAATCATGGCCTCGGCCAATTGATCTCTAAATGCAGCAGTAGCTAAACGTTTAGCATCTTTTGGATTTGAAAGGTATCCCAAATCAATTCTTACAGTTGGCGCAACAGTTAATCGAAGCAGATCCCAACTTTTGGCATGGGTTTGGCAATTTAATAAATCAGTACGGGCACAAATTTCACGTTGAATTAAGTTTGCAAAGCGCTCACCAACTACTGATCTAACACCTTTATCGTCTCGGCCATAAAAGTAGGTTGCTACCCCATTAGCATTTTCATTTTTATAACTATCAACTTTTAAAGCTATAACTAAATCTGCATTTACTGAATTTGCAACCTTTATTCGATCTATTTCAAGAGGTGAGTTATTAGCACTCCTCGTTAAAACCACATTCACACCCAGTGCGATTAAACGCCCTTCAAGTCGTTGTGCTAAATCAAAAACTATCTCCGATTCAATAACACCATTAGCACTTTCTCCCGTAAATTCACCACCCCAACTTGGGTCAATCACAATCACTTTATTTGCTAACGCAGGAGATCTAACTGAGTGTTTAACGCTTTCACGCAGTTGATTTGGCGCACCACCAGAGACTGTTTTAACTAGGCGCATTAATGAAATTAAAGTTGCCGGCCCACATTTTCCATCAGAGGTGATACCAACTGACTTTTGGAATTCTTTAACCGCTCGTTCTGTGTTTGCTCCAAATACGCCATCAACCTTGCCACAGTTAAATCCCATTTGAATTAATCGATCTTGTAAATTACTAACATCATCACCGCGCATAATTGAAGCAAAGTTAAAGGATAAAACTCGATCGCCAAGTTTAAATCTTGCTTCCTCTAAAGATCTGGCAGTAATTTCATTTATAACTCCAGTTGCAGTTAACCCGCGCTCCTGCTGAAAAGCTTTAATTCCTTGGGTTAATTTTTCATCAAAGATATCTGATGGGGCGGTAATAAATCCCAGGCGAAGCAAGGTATTTGAAATCAACTCAATTGCAGTTGAGCGATCACCTAACTTTGGTTGATCGCTCATAAATTCTTAAGTACTTTATTCGTTAGTTACTTGATATAGCTTTCAAGATCTTTAAGCAATGCTGGCTTTGGCTTGGCGCCCACAATCGTTTTAACAACTTCGCCACCAACAAACACATTCATGGTTGGGATTGAAGAAATGCCATATTTCATTGCAATTGAGCCCTCTTCATCAGTATTTAACTTAACGATTTTTAGCTTATCGCCGTATTCATTTGAAATCTCTTCCAAAATTGGTCCAACTGCACGGCAAGGACCACACCACTCTGCCCAAAAATCTACCAATACTGGTGTTGCACTCTTTAATACAACTGATTCAAAATCAGCGGTAGTTACCTTTGATGTTGCCATTGATTTCTCCTTTTAGTTATCTGCTTATCTTACTTTTAAAACTTAATGTCCGGCTAAAAAGCGCTCAGCATCCAAGGCTGCCTGACAGCCTGAGCCAGCTGCGGTAATCGCTTGTCGATAGGTGAAATCTACTAAATCACCACAGGCGAATACTCCCGGGATCTTTGTTTTAGTACTTCTGCCCTCAACCTGCACATAACCATCAGAATTTAACTCAACTTGCCCAACTACCAACTCACTTCTGGGTAGATGACCAATAGCAACAAATAAACCAGTGAAGTCCTTAACACTTTCTTCCCCAGTAAGCGTATTTTTTAATTTCAAACCAACAACTTTTTCTTCACCTAATACATCGATAACCTCATGGTTAAATAAAAATTCAATCTTTGGGTTAGCACTAGCTCGATCAATCATAATTTTTGAAGCTCTGAAGGAATCACGACGGTGAATCAAAACAACCTTGCTAGCAAACTTAGTTAAGAAGTTTGCCTCCTCCATTGCAGAGTCTCCGCCACCAACAACAGCAATTACTTGATCCCTAAAGAAAAACCCATCACAGGTTGCACACCAAGAAACACCTCGACCAGATAATCTTTTTTCATTCGGTAAACCAATCTCTTTATAAGCAGATCCCATTGCCAAAATAACTGATTTCGCTTTAACGGTATTTCCAGAACCGTCCGTTAGCTCTTTTATTTCACCATTTAATTTCATAGAAACAATGTCATCAGTAATAATTTTGGCGTCAAAGCGTTCTACCTGCTTGCGCATGGACTCCATTAACTCTGGCCCCATAACACCTGTTGCAAACCCTGGAAAATTTTCAACTTCAGTGGTGTTCATTAACGCACCACCTGCGGTAACTGAACCTTCATAAATAATTGGCTTTAATTGAGCACGAGCTGCATAAATAGCTGCGGTGTAACCGGCTGGACCTGAGCCCACAATGACTACTTCACTAACATCACTCATAGAACCAGCCTATTCCCTTCTACCCTTAATTACTTTTATTAAGGTTGTGACCTCGGTTATTTTCAAAGCCTTAAGCAGCAACAGATAGATAATGGCTGATGTAGATAAAACAAGTAAAAGGTAAATTAAATTCCCGCCCGGGGTGGAGTACCTAAAGAACCACACCGGCAGGACTGCCACCACAAATATAAAAATTAACTTAAGATAAAAAGCGGCTAAGCTTAAAACCGGTATTTGCACACCATGTTTTTTAATCAAAAGGAATGAGATACCTGCGCCAATGAAGTAGTGCACAGTGAAGATTGCAGCAAGTCCAACCGTTACCCATTTTGGCTCTAGATATACAGCTGCAATAAGTGATAAAACAACTGAGATTACATTCATTATTAAATTACCAATGACTTGAGATTTTAAGTTCTCAAATGCATTTAAACCACGAAGGAGAACTAGATTAATACTTACCGGGATTAATCCAAGTGCAAATGCGGACAAAGTAAGCCCTAAATAATTGGCATCATCGACTGGAATTCCAAAATATAAAACTTTTGCGATTACTTCACCAAAAAATAGAAACAGTACAGCGGCCGGGATAATAAAGATCCCCATCAACCGCATAGTTAACGACATAGAGTCTGAGACATCTTTGTACTTTTTATCAATGACTAAATTAGATAACTTAGGTAATAACGCAGTCACTATTGAAACAGTAATAATTGAATGGGGCAGAATCAAAATCAGATAAGCATTGGCATATGGGGTGTAACCAACACCGGTTGTTATCCCATCTGCTGCTGATTTAACTGCAGCCGAGGTAGCAATGTTAATTGTCACCAGATAAGAAAGCTGAGAGATCATTGCGTAGGCAAAGCTCCAACCAGCTAACTTAAATGATTTAATAATTTGTGAGTTTGCCCAATCAAATCTAAATGAGAGTTTAACGCCAGATTTGATAACAACTGGAAACAAAACAAAAGCTTGCGCTAAGTAACCGGCGGTAGTTCCTAGCCCTAACCAAAGCAGATCTTCACTTGAGATATTTGCAAGGGAGATGTCATTCCGGCTGACTAATAAGAAATAAAAGAGTGCAATTGCCATTAAATTATTTACAACTGGAGCCCACATCATTGGGCCAAATCGATCTTTAGCATTAGCAATTTGCCCTAATAATGCAAATAAACCTAAGAAAAATATCTGCGGCAAGCAATAACGCATCAAAGTTACAGTTACATCAAACTCTTTAGAGCCTGCGTATTCAGGTGCGTAGATATTTACAAGTTTAGGTGCCAACAAAATACCGAGGGCCGTGAGCGCAAATAAAAATGTAACAGTTACGGTGAATAGTCTAGATATAAAAGCTGAACCTTGATCACTATCCCTTAAGGATCTAACAATTTGTGGGACAAAAACCGCGGTAAGTGCGCCACCAATTAGTAAGTTATATAAAATATTAGGCATTGTGTTTGCCACGTTGTAGGTATCACCAAGAATTGCAGTGCCAAGTAGGGCTGCCAACATTAAATTTCGGATCAATCCAGTAACACGAGATGCAATCGTGCCTAAGGCCATAATTGAAGAGGTTTTAAACAATTGACTATCTGACATTACTTGCGCCTCCTAACTCTTCGAAGACTTTGAATTAATGCTGCGACAAATAAAAGTACCGCAGCCGCTGAGGTAATCCAGGTGGCAACTGGGCTAATTACTGAAAGTTTCAGATTAATGTTTACCGGATAACCAACCGGCTTATTGTCCAAGTTAGTTAATTGGGCCAGTAGTGATGATTGACCTGTAGCTAATACTTCAATCGGCAACAAAACTTGTTGTTTTGAATTTCCTTCAATTTTGATCTGTTCAACCGGAGTTACCACCACCTTACTATTTACTGCCCTGATGCTTAGCTTTAGATTAATTGGTGATTCAAAATTATTTACCAAGGTAATTGGCAACTCCTCTTTTGATGAGGTGATCGTAAATTTAGTTTTAGTAATTTTCAATTTGTTGCGTAGCCCAGTAATTGATTTATCTAAATCTTCAATCAGATCTTGCAGCTCGTTCTTTTCAATATCTGGATTTAATAGTTGGCTAATACGTAATTGGTAACTCAGCAATTCTTTTTGGTCAACAAGGGTGCTAAATAATTCAATTTGTCGCTGGGCATACTTTAGAAAGTTGATATTTTGTTTACTTAAACCTTGTTTTTCACCATTTTGAAAAGCACTTTGGGTAGTGGCTTTGCCAAGCACGCCCTCTAATGAGATCTTGCCGCTGGCATTTATATATGTAATTTCATTTTCAAGAAGCTGATCAACCCAGTACCGAGATGGATTTCCATAAGTTAGCACTGATATTTTTTCAAACCTAGACACTCTTAAAAATTGTGTAAGCCATGCTTTAGCAACATCTTGCCCGCTAACTTGGGCATCTTTGATTTCCCAGCCATCTGCAATTACATAACCATTACTCATGGCCACAATTTCTGAGATTGTGGCTGGATCAATCAGCCAACTTCTAACACCTCTATTTGGTGAGTAAACAAGTAAGCCCAACTCGCCAGTGGGAGCAAGTTTGGCAGCTAACTCATCATCAAAGAAGACACCATCAGATAGGCGATGGGTTGGCTCAGTAATTACTATCTCTTGAACTGCTTGTGCTGGAGTGGTTAGAAAAGTATTTGAAAGAAGTAAGAGCGTGAGAAGGGTTAAAACTTTTCTCACGGTGTTAATTTTCCTGATTTTGCAATTAACTTTCGTTCATCGGGGTAGGCAAGCTTGCTTACAATCTCATCAATTGGAAACCAGGCAACATCATCAACCTCTGTAACTTGTGGCGCTAATTTGCCGCCAACTTCAGTAAATAAGAAATGGTGAACAGTTTTGTGAATTCTTTTACCACTTGCCATAAACCAAAAATCAATAACACCTAAAGATCTTGTGATCTCACTTTTGATTCCAGTTTCCTCTGCCACCTCACGAATTGCAGCTTCCTCCGGTGATTCACCAGATTCAATATGTCCTTTTGGTAGCGACCAAAGTAATCTTTCATGCGAGGCGTCCTTTGGATCTAATCTGCCAATTAATAAGCCCTTTGTGCCAGTTTTATCAACAACTAATCCACCCGCACTTACCTCATCAACTCGCTTGGCATATTTAGCTCTGGGTGTGTTTTTTCCACCCTGATTACCTTTATTGTTTTTGCGGTTTGCTGAATTATGTTTTTTAGCGGGCTTACCAGAACCACTATTTTGCGCACCCTTACGAGCACTGCTTAAATCCTGATTGCCACCCGCATTATCTGCTGGGGTCATATCGCAAGGATACCGCCTCAATCCTTGAGCCCCTTGGGTATTGCCCACTCAATGGCAAGCCTGCCTGCTCTAACCTAGTACCACCGTGAAAACACCAATTGATGCAGCTGCCCAACTTGCGATTACAACTCTTACTAAGCAGGCACCAGCCGCCTCAGAGTTAGCAAAACTATTTAAAATTGCTGGATTTAAATTAGCTCTCGTTGGTGGTCCGGTAAGGGATGCGATCTTAGGCAGATTAGGAAATGATTTAGATTTCACAACTGACGCGCATCCAAAAGATAGTGAAAAGATTTTAAATAAATGGGCTGATTCTGTTTGGGATATTGGCGCAGCCTTTGGCACAGTCGCTGGCAAAAAAGATGAAATAACTGTTGAGATCACAACTTATCGAAGTGAAAGTTATGATCCGGCCTCTCGCAAGCCAGATGTTGAGTTTGGTAAAAGTATTGAAGCTGATTTAGCAAGAAGAGATTTCACAATAAATGCTATGGCACTTGAGCTGACAACTGATGAACCAACCTTTATAGATCTATTTAATGGTGTATTAGATCTGCAAAAAAAGATTATTAAAACACCTGGAAAGCCTGAGGATTCATTTAGTGATGATCCACTTCGAATGATGCGGGCTGCAAGATTTATGAGCCAACTTAACTTTGAGGTGGATCAATCCGTTTTGGTTGCGATAAAAAATATGGCTGCAAGGCTTGAGATAATTTCAGCTGAGCGAATTCGAGATGAGTTCATAAAAATAATGATGAGTTCATCCCCACGGCTTGGCATTACATTATTAGTTGAAACTGGATTAGCTGATTATTTCCTGCCTGAGGTGCCAAAGTTAAAACTGGAAATAGATGAACACCACCATCACAAAGATGTGTATGAGCACTCTTTAACAGTGCTCGAACAAGCGATTGCGTTGGAGGATCGTTTAGGTGGCGCAAATTTAACGCTGCGCCTTGCAGCTCTTTTACATGACATTGGTAAACCAAAAACAAAGCAGCTAATTGCCGATGGCGGTGTTTCTTTCCACCACCATGAGGTAGTTGGCGCTCGAATGAGTAAAGAGCGAATGAAAAAATTACGCTTTGATAATCACATAATCAATGACGTATCCCAACTGGTATTTCTTCATCTTCGCTTTCATGGTTATGGCTCAGGTGAATGGACTGATTCAGCAGTTCGCCGCTACGTCAGAGATGCAGGTGAGTTATTAACCCACCTTCACTTATTAACTAGAGCAGATTGCACAACTAGAAATAAGAAGAAGGCAGAAGGATTAGCTAGAACTTATGATGAATTAGAGGAGCGAATCCAATTGCTAATGCAGCAAGAGGAGTTAAATAAGATTCGTCCAGACTTGTCCGGTGAACAAATCATGGAGATATTAGAAATTAAGCCATCTCCTACCGTTGGGAAGGCTTATGACTTCTTGCTTGAACTTCGACTAGAACACGGACCGCTCGGTGAGGAAAAAGCTAAACAAGCTTTACTTACTTGGTGGAAGGAGCAAAAGTAGCTTTTCGCATTAATACAGCAGCGCCAAATAGATAAAACAATGCAATCACAATTGGCAAAGTAGCGGTCACACCATTATCTGGCAGCAGCAGGGCAGCGCCAATTGCACCAATTACAATTCCAGCATTTACTGCAACATCATAAAAGGCAAAAACTCTTCCCCGGTAATCATCATTAATTTTTGATTGCACCAGCGCATCATTTGTAACTTTAATTCCCTGGCCACAAAGTCCAACTAAGAAAGCACTACCAATCATAGTTATTTCATTTACTTGGGTTGCATAAACGATTAATGGCGGAATACACAAAAACATTAACAATCGCATCCACCTATGGCGGCCAAATTTTAAAACACCATATGGTGAAATAATTGCGCCAAGTCCAATGCCAATTCCAGCAATCGCAAGTGCCATACCAAAGCCAGCAAGACCAGCATCTGGATCTTGTGGGTCATTAAAAGAGTTTCGTTCCAACAGCAACGCCATTAAAGTCAAAGCGGTAATACCACCACGTTGAATACCAACAGCAACTATGCCGCGAAGTGCGTCTGGGTGAGATCGCAAAATTGTCACACCTTCTAATACCTCTTTATAACCTCGCACTTCACGGGAAGTCTCATGCTCACTTGGCCCAATTTCATATTTTTTTAATCTAAAGCAAGCAAGGGCTGCGATTAAAAATCCCATTGCAGCGACTAAAACTACGACCGCATCAGCATAATCTGCGTCAACACTTTTACTTAAGAGATTTTTAATTGCAATTCCTATGCCACCACCAATAACCACCCAGATCGTGCCACCAGTTACCGCTAACGCATTTGCTGCGATTAACTCCTCTTTCTTAACTAGTAAAGGCAGGCCAGCAGAAAGCCCAGATAAAATTAATCGATTAACCCCAAATGCAAATAGAACAAATAATGTAAGAATAATTCCGGTTGAGCTGTTGTTAATTAACCAAGCAATTATTAATAGATTTACCGCTCTTACATAATTACAATTTCTAATGATCCGCTGACGTGAAAAACGATCTAGGAATGTGCCAACATAGGGACCAATTAATGAATAAGGTAGTAATACAACAGAGAATGCCAGCGCAGCAGAGACTGCATTAGGCGCTCGCTCAGGTGAGAACAAAACAAAGCTAGCTAAGGCTGATTGAAATAAGCCATCGGTTAACTGACCGCTCCAACGGATTGTCAGAATCCGATTTAATCTTGAGCCTTTGCCAACTGGCCAAATCCCCATAAGGGTAAGCGTAGTAATTAATTTAGGATTAACCTTGGATCTTATGTTAGCCACGATGCGATCATCCATTGATTACTCATTGAGTAAACGGCGCACCCTAATTGCACTCTTTCAAGGCTCGGCCAGCGCCATGGATGCATGTGATGCTGATCCTTACTTAAGAAGAGCTGCTAAATATCATGGTGAGTTAACCAAACGGCCTTGCCCAGTTTGCAAGAAATTTAAGATTGTTGATTTGCGCTATGCCTTCGGTGATCAACTCGGCCAATACTCAGGTCGAATTAAGAATCAAGATGAGTTAAACCAAATGCAAAGTGAGTACGGTGAATTTCGCGTCTACGTTGTGGAGATCTGTACCGATTGCCACTGGAATCACCTAGTGGAATCCTTTTTATTGGGAGATGGAATATATCGAAAGCCACCACGGAAGGTGCACACCTTATTAGATGATGATTAACGGGTAATCTTGCCGCGTGAGCAATCTTGTAGAAAAACTACCTAGGCTAGGTTTTTTAGCCGCCGGCTACGCAGTTGTTGGCGGAATATTTCTCTTTGGTTTTGCCTACTTCACAGTTTCAATTCCAGATCCAAATGCTTATGTAAATAGCCAAGCCACAATTATTCAATATGCAGATGGCACGGAGATTGGTCGAATTGGTTCTGAGAATAGAACAGTTGTAACACTTGCTGAAATTCCAGTACAGGTAAGAAATGCAGTAATGGCTGCAGAGGATAGAAACTTTTATTCAAATCGAGCAGTTAGCCCAATCGGTATCGCTAGAGCAGTTTGGAATAACTTAAGAGGTGGCTCATTACAAGGTGGTTCAACAATCACGCAGCAATATGCCAAGACGGCATTTTTAACACCAGAGCGATCAATTCAGCGAAAAGTAAAAGAACTAGTGATTGCAATAAAGTTAGAAAATCAATTCACCAAGGATGAGATTCTAGAAAATTACTTAAACACTATTTACTTTGGTCGCGGCTCATATGGCGTACAGACTGCCTCACAAGTTTATTTCGGAACTACCGTAGATAAGTTAACAACTGCACAATCTGCAGTGTTAGCTAGTATTTTAAGAAGTCCAGGTCTATATGACCCAGGATTTAAAAAAGAGAATTCACCTAGATTAGAAAAAAGATTTAAATATGTAATTGATGGCATGGTAGAGGCTGGTTGGCTAGAAAAAGAAAAAGCGGAGAAATTAAAGTTTCCAATAATTAATCCAAGAGTTACATCTGGGGCATTAGCAGGACCAAAGGGATATGTGATTTCCTGGGTTGAGCGAGAGCTAAATCAACTTGGTTTTACCGATGAGCAGTTGATGATTGGTGGCTACATAATCAAAACTACATTGGTAAAGGAGGCACAAGAGGCAGCAGTTGCAGCCGTTAACAAAGAAGCACCAACTAAAGCACCAGAGAATTTACATATTGGATTAGTTGCAATTAAACCTGGTACCGGTGAGATCTTGGCAATGTATGGCGGTCAGGATTACTTGAAGTATCAATTTAACGCAGCTACCCAAGGCATTACATCAGGTGGTTCTTCATTTAAGGCCTTCACATTAGTAGCTGCCCTTGAAGAAGGAATTCCATTAACTTCAGTGTGGAATGGTGATTCACCAAAGGTTTATGACGATGGCATTGGCCGGGCATACCAAGTTAATAACTATGGCAGTGAAAGTTGGGGCAATATGTCTCTACTTACCGCCACTGAAAAATCTGTAAACACTATTTATGTTCCACTTGGCATGAAAGCTGGCTTAGAAAAAGTTGTTGATGTTGCTCGTCGTGCTGGAATTCCAGATTCAGTAGAAATGATTGCATCCCCTTCAGTTTCTTTAGGAGCTGCCAGCCCACATGTAATTGATTTAGCAAATGCTTATGCCACCTTTGCAGCACAGGGTGTTTATGCAAAACCATTTATTATTAATGAAGTTCAAGGACCTAATAAAGGAATCTTGTATCAAGGAAGAATTCAAGCTCAAGAGGTTTTTAGAAAAGATGTAATGGCAGATTTAACTTACGCGTTAAGTAAAGTAACTACATCTGGAACTGCAGCTGTTGTTGGCTCAAGAGTTGCTCGTCCAACCGCTGGAAAAACTGGAACTTCAAATGACAACGCATCGGCTTGGTTTAATGGCTACACACCAGAGGTTGCAGCCTCAGTTGCCTTCTATCGAGATGATGCCACCCAATCTTTAAATGGAATTGGCGGACTAACTTCAGTAACTGGTGGATCCTTCCCAGCCAGAATTTGGGCGGAGTTTGTAAAAGGGTATTTAAAGAAAGCACCGGTACAAGAGTTTC
Source organism: Candidatus Nanopelagicus limnes (assembly GCF_002287885.2). Taxonomy (GTDB): domain Bacteria; phylum Actinomycetota; class Actinomycetes; order Nanopelagicales; family Nanopelagicaceae; genus Nanopelagicus; species Nanopelagicus limnae. The sequence continues at coordinate 1,221,035 of NZ_CP016768.2, read as the reverse complement.
CTGCCCCTGCAAATATTGGTGGTACAGAGTCAATTAACTTTATAAATTCAGTTCCACAAATGGATCCCGCCTTAATCCCTCCATCCCCATCACCTTCACCTAAGAAAAAGCGGTAAATCTTGCTTACCAAATTGGTAAGTAGATCATTTCTTGGAGTATTACTTTTATCCTCAACTCTCTCATTCTTAAAATTTAATCACTGTCGCCTAAATAATTGGGCTTCCCCTGATAATTATGTGCACGCTTGTTATACCGATATCCCAGCGCTCTTCTCAGAGCGGGGCTTAGATACCAATACTTTCCCCTATCTTTCAGCGACAAATTCATTTGAGTATCCACCAGTAATTGGTTTAGGTAATTGGCTAATCTCATTTATTACACCAGGAACTAACTCACATCGATTCTTTTTTGATATTAATGCTGTAATAATCATTGCGCTGTTTTTTCTATCAGCATTTATAGTTAGAAAAATAGCTCCTACGTATCAATACATATTTCCACTAGCACCTGCAGTAATCGCCTCGCTATTTATTAATTGGGACATTTGGGCGGTAGTCACCACTCTTGCTGCTATTTACTACTTTGATAAGAAAAAGTATAAACAAAGTGGGATCTGGTTAGGTATCTCTATTGCAACTAAATTCTTTCCAATTGTTTTATTACTCCCCGTTGCAATTATTTTTTATAGAAGTGGTCAGTTAAAACATCTCTTACGCTATTTACTCACCACCTTTAGTTTTTGGGCAGCAATAAACATTCCTATTGCAATTATCTATTTTGATGGCTGGTGGCGATTTTTTAAATTAAATCTAGAGCGAGGGGAGGATTTTGGCTCTATTTGGTATGGGCTATCACTCTTAGATATTAAGGTATCAAATCTTGATTTACTTTACCCACTCATCTCACTGATTCTCTTTGCACTCCTTGCCTACTATCTACTTAAGCTTGCTTACTTGCCGAACTTGGCAGCGGTTGCATTATTTGCAGTGGTCATTTTTACAACTCTTAGTAAGGTTTACTCACCACAGTATGTTTTGTGGTTAACACCGCTTGCAGTAATTGCTTTACAAAAAAGCGGGCAGCTAATTGCATTTTGGTTTTGGCAGGGGTGTGAATTTATTTATCATCTGGCAATCTGGCAGTACTTAGCGTTAGTTTCAGATGCACAATTTGGATTACCAGCAGGTGCTTATGCAATTGCATCTTTGCTGCGGGTTTTAGGGGTGAGCATTTTTACCTATCGATTAATGCGGGATTTATCTGCCCCCTCCACAGCCAGAAAAGATTAATTTCCCTCTTTTTACCCCTTTGGCTACCCTTAGCCTCAACACCTGCCGCGGAAATTCCGTGGCCGCTTTAGTCCAGAGGTGGTTTAACAAATGCGTCGCTATGAACTCATGGTCATTTTAGATCCTGATTTAGAAGAGAAGACCGTTGCCCCAAGTCTTGAGACTTATCTTAAGATCATTAAAGAAGGCGGCGGAAAAGTAAACAAGTTAGATATCTGGGGTAAGCGCCGGATGTCCTTTGAAATAAATAAAAAGGGCGAAGGTATTTACGCAGTTATCGATATGCAATCTGAGCCTGCACCAGTTAAAGAGTTGGATCGTCAACTTAATTTAAATGAGTCAGTGCTTAGAACTAAAGTTGTTCGTCCAGAGTAATCCCCACAAAATAACCAACAAGCATCTAACGCAGATAAGGGAGAAATAAAAATGGCAGCAGGCGATACCAACCTAACCATGATCGGTAATTTGGTTAATGATCCAGAGTTGCGCTTCACACCTAGTGGAGCAGCAGTTGCAAAATTTACTGTGGCATCAACACCACGTTACTTAGATAAGACCACAAACGAGTGGAAAGATGGCGATAGCCTCTTTTTACAATGCCAAATTTGGCGACAAGCTGCAGAGAATGTAGCTGAGTCACTAACTAAAGGCATGCGCGTGATTGTCTCCGGACGATTAAAGCAACGCTCTTATGAAACTAAAGAGGGTGAAAAGCGCACTGTGTTTGAGGTTGAAGTTGATGAGGTTGGACCTTCACTTCGCAATGCAACAGCTAAGGTTACAAAAACTGTGAGAGCTGCTGGCAACAGCAATACTTACAACGCAGCAGCTGGCAACACCCCAAGTGCGTCAACTGATGATCCTTGGTCAGCAGCCCCAGTAGGCGGCGGTTGGTCAACGACACCAAGTGATGACACTCCACCCTTTTAAATCCAAAACAAACCATTCCTGTTTTAAATAACAGGGCCCTAACTTAAGGAGCACCACAGTGGGAGCAAGAAGTAATAAAACGCTTAGAGAAAAAGCTAAGCAGTCAAAGTCAGCAGCAGCCGCTGCTGCGATGAAGAAATTCAAAAAGAAGCCATGCTCTTTTTGCCGCGACAAAGTGACATATATTGATTACAAAGATATTGCCACACTTCGCAAATACATTACCGATCGAGGCAAGATTCGTTCTCGACGTATTACTGGGGCATGCACCCAACACCAACGAGCAGTAGCTGCTGCGGTTAAAAATAGCCGCGAAATGGCGCTTCTGCCTTACACCTCAACCGCGCGATAAGGAGAAAAATAAAATGAAATTAATCCTTACTCGTGAAGTTTCAGGTCTTGGTGGCGCAGGAGATGTTGTAACTGTTAAAGATGGTTACGGCCGCAATTTTCTATTAGCTAGAGGCTCTGCAATTATGTGGACCAAAGGTGGGGAAGGTCAGATTGAAGGAATCAAGCGCGCTCGCACAACACGTGAGATCCGAGATCTAGATCATGCCAAAGAGATCAAAACTAAGCTTGAAAAAGCTAATGTGATTGTCAAGGTAAAGGTTGGCGCAAGTGGATCTATGTTTGGTTCAGTTACCGACAAAGCAATAGTTGCAGCAATTAAGAGTGCAACTAGTGAGACGATTGATCGTCATAAGATCAAGATGGATAAGCACATTAAAAAGGTTGGCAAGTACACAGTCAAGATTGCACTTGAGTCTCAGGTTGTGGCAAATGTGCCAATAAATGTGGTCTCAGATAAGTAATTAAGTAATTACTCTTAAAGCCCTCCGGTAAAACGGAGGGCTTTTTACTTGCATCAAATAGTGAGATAGGCGAAAAAAGTTTTCTCCACAACCTAAATTACTTTTCTGCGCTTATTTCCTTCGCATTTAAATACTTATCCACCAACTTTGCTCACTTACCCACATAGTTATCCACGGCAAAGTATTGGTAGTGCACAGCTATTTACACAGCCTGGCAATTGGCTGTATCTAGGGGTTAGTAAAGGGATTATCTTTGCTTCCTAGGCTTAAAAAGATTAAATGACAATGCTTTTCAGGTAGTTGTCAGGGGTAGATGGGAGGGTTGTTGTATGAGCATCGCAGAGTTTCCAAGTAATTCCAGCAGAGGCAAAAACAACTCTGCTGAATTTGAGCGTACCCCACCACAAGATGTAATCGCTGAACAATCTGTTTTAGGCGGCATGCTTTTATCAAAGGATGCAATCAGTGATGTTGTTGAGATCTTAAGAGAGCGTGATTTTTATCGACCAGCACATGAATTAATTTATGATGCAATTGTTGATCTGTATGGCAGAGGTGAACCAGCAGATCCAGTAACAGTTTCAGCTGAGTTAACAAAACGTGGAGATTTAGTTAGAGCAGGTGGTGCGCCATACCTTCACACTTTGATCTCATCCGTTCCAACCGCTGCTAATGCTGGTTACTACGCAAAGATTATTCGTGAGCGCGCAATTATGCGCAGACTTGTTGAAGCTGGCACCAAGATTGTGCAACTTGGTTACACCGATGAAGGTGAAGTAGATGACGCCGTTGATCAAGCACAAGCAGAGGTTTATGCAGTAACTGAAAGAAGAGAGGCGGAAGATTATGTTCAACTTTCTGAGTTACTTCCTGCTGCATATGATGAGATTGAAAAGATTTCAGCTGGTGTAGTTGGCGAAGGTGTTAAAACTGGATTTAAAGATCTAGACGCGTTAACAAATGGTTTTCATCCAGGAAATATGATTGTGCTTGCAGCTCGTCCTGCAGTTGGTAAATCAACACTTGGTTTAGATATTGCTCGTTATGCGTCAATTCATAAGCGAGAGACTTCAGTTATTTTCTCACTTGAAATGAGCCGTTCTGAAATTACAATGAGAATGCTTTCAGCAGAGGCCAGAGTTCCACTTAATAACATTAGATCTGGTCAATTAGGTGAAGAAGAATGGGCGAAGATGGCCCGTCGAATGGGTGAGATTTCAGATGCACCATTATTCATTGATGATTCACCAAATCTTTCACTGATGGAGATCAGAGCAAAGGCGAGAAGATTAAAGCAGCGTCATAACTTAAAGTTAATCGTGATCGATTACTTGCAACTTATGACTAGCGGCAAGCGAGTTGAAAATCGTCAGCAAGAAGTCTCTGAGTTCTCTCGTCAATTAAAATTATTAGCTAAAGAGTTAAATGTTCCAGTAGTTGCAATCTCACAGCTAAACCGATCCCCAGAGCAAAGATCAGATAAGAAACCAATGCTTTCAGATCTTCGTGAATCTGGTTCGATTGAGCAGGATGCAGATGTGGTTATCTTGCTTCACCGTGAAGATTTATATGACTCACAAAATAGATCTGGTGAGGCTGATTTAATTGTGGCAAAGCATCGAAATGGACCAACTCGAACAATTACCGTTTCAGCTCAACTTCACTTGGCTCGCTTTACCGATATGGCAGCCAACTTTGCGCCAACTGAGAAGTTTGTTAAAGACAACTAAATCTTTTTCAGCTCACCTGTCTTAACATTATAAATAGCGCCAACTACTTCGATATTTTTTGGCAGTAGCGGGAATTGTACAATTCTAACCAAATCAGATTTCAAGGCAGAGACCTGATCGCTAACAGTTCTAATCTCAACACTTCTAGTATCTATGCCACTTCTTTCTAAAATAGTTGCATGAATCTGTTCTTCAGTACCACTAGCCATTCTGCAATCAGTATGTGGCATCACTAAAACTCTGCTTACATTTAGCAAGGTAGTTGCAAGAATTAAAGTTCGAAGCACATCTTCTGTAACTCTAGCTCCAGCGTTTCTTAATATCTTGGCATCGCCTGAACTCATTCCAACGATTCGAAGTGGATCAATTCGAGAGTCCATGCAGGTGACAATTGCTAACCCTTTTCTAGCCTCACCAGTTAAATCTTGGGATTTAAACCCTTTAATAAATTCAGCATTTGCTGCAAATAAATCATCAAAACCGCTCATTATTCTTTAACTTGCGACCTTGCCTTATCAGCCAGATAAATTCCAGCTAGTAGAACTGCGCATCCGATTAGTTGTGTTGTATTAAATGCTTCACTTAATAACCACCAAGCAATTGCGCCAGCAAAAAGTGGTTCAATCATTCCGATCACACTGCCAGTGCTGGCTGATAACTCACGAATACCGGTAACAGTTAAAAGATATGGAATTACTGTGCCAATAATTATTATCCAAAGAACTAGTGCCCATCCAGGTGCGCTGTAGTTAGAAAGGTTGCCTTCTAAGCGGTATGTACTAGTCAGGAATTCAAACGGGAAGTTCCACCAAGGCAAAACTAAGGCCCAAAAAATAGCTGAGATACCAATTCCCCAAGTCATTAAAGAAAGAGAGGTTCTAGTCTGAGATAGGCGATCGGCAAGTAAGAAGTAAACAGCTAGGGCAAATGCATCTGCAAAGGCAACTGCAACCCCAAGTGGGTGAAGTGTTGTGCCGGTCCAAATTTGGGAGAGTAAGAAAAGACCGGAGAACGCACAGGCTATTCCCCACCACATAATTGGTGAAATCTGCTTTTTCTTAATGAATCTTAGGTAGAGAACAATCCAAATCGATGCGGTGAACTCGATTACTAATGCAACTGAAACATAAAGATATTTAATTGCGAAGAAGTAAAAAGAGGTAACTGCTGATACACCGACAATTCCAAAAATAAGTAGGTCTTTCAACTCATCTTTTCTGGCATATAACTGCTTCTTACCTTTATATAAGGCAAATGAAAGTAGGAGTATGGCTGCGCCAGTAATTCTGACTTGAGTTAATCGGAATGCATCCATATCAGCTGAGCGCAAAACCTTTGCTGCCACTCCACCAAGAGCAAATAGCATTGCAGCTGAGATCATTAAGAATTCGGCGCGATGTTTCACAAGAAGCACCTTACATTAAGCGAGTAATTTAATTAAATTTAAAAGGCACTTTCAGCAATGTTCATAATTTCACCAGTCTCAGACTCAACAACAGCTCTTTCAACTGAGATATGAGGAAGGACAGATCTTACGAAAAACTTAGCTGAGGCGATTTTACCGTTATAAAACTCAGTATCTTTACCAGCTGTTGCTAACTTATTTTGTGCAATATCTGCTTGGCGAAGAAGCAACCAGGCAATAATTAAGTCACCAGTTGCCATTAATAATCTTGAGGTATTAAGTCCAACCTTATAAATCTCTTTTGGATTCTCCTGTGATTCCATTGCCACACCAACCATGTGACCAATCATTGCCTGCACATCTTCTAGTGTTTTAAGCAAAGCTTTTTTCTCCTCTGGCAGATTTCCACCAGCGGATGCAAATTTGGCAATTTCTTTACCTAAAATTGTTATGGAACGACCACGATCTCTCACAATCTTGCGGAAGAAGAAATCTAAACCTTGAATAGCAGTTGTGCCTTCATACAAAGTATCGATCTTGGCATCTCTTACATACTGCTCAAGTGGCCAATCGGTAGTAAAGCCAGAGCCACCAAAGGTTTGTAATGACTCAGTACCAAGTAATGTCCAAGATTTCTCGCTGCCATACCCTTTAACAATTGGCAGCAACAAGTCATTAATTAGGTGTAAATCTTCAATCTTTTCTTTATCTGTGCCCTCGGCTTGAGCTAACTGGAATGAGTCCTGAATCGTTGCCGTGTAAAGAACTAGCGCGCGCATTCCTTCAGAGTATGACTTTTGTACCATCAAAGAACGGCGAACATCTGGGTGCTTAATAATTTCAACTCGTGGGCTGTTCTTATCTTTAGCAACTGTTAAATCAGGGCCTTGCACACGTGTTTTAGCGTAAGAAAGTGCTTGTTGGTAACCAGCACTTAATGTTGCAATTGCTTTAGTTCCAACCATCATGCGGGCATACTCAATAACCTTAAACATCTGCGCAATGCCATCATGAACATCACCTAATAAATATCCAACCGCAGGCTCTTTTTCACCTAAATTCATTTCACATGTTGTTGAAACATGCAGGCCCATCTTCTCCTCTAATTTAGTTACATAAACACCATTTCGTTTTCCAAGTGCGCCAGTTTCAAAATCAAACATAAACTTTGGAATCATGTAGAGGTCTAATCCTTTAGTGCCAGCAACCGCACCTTCAGGACGTGCCAACACAAAGTGAATAATGTTCTCTGTAAGATCTGAATCACCTGAGGTAATAAATCTTTTTGTGCCAGTTATGTGCCATGTGCCATCTGCTTGCTTAACAGCTTTAGAACGACCAGCGCCAACGTCACTGCCTGCATCAGGTTCGGTAAGCATCATGGTTGCACCCCATTGCTTATCAACCATTAACTTTGCAACCTTCTTTTGTTCTGGTGTACCAAAAACATAAGCAACATGAGCAAAGGCGGTACCGGAGGCGTAAATATGAATTGCAGGATTTGATCCTAAAACCATTTCAGCAATTGCCCAACGAATAGATGGTGGAATTGCTGTGCCACCTAACTCAACTGGTGCATCAATTCGCCACCACTCGTTATCCATAAAAGTTTTATAAGATTTTTTGAAAGATTCAGGTAATTTTGCATCTCCAGTTTTTGGATCAAACTTAACTTCTTGGCGATCACCATCAATAAATGAGGCAGCTAAATCATTTTCTGCCATGCGCTTAACCTCTTCAAGCATGCCCATTGCAGTTTCACGATCTAAATCTTTATATATTGATTTTCCTAAAATTGATTCACGTTCCAATAAATCAAAAAGACAAAACTCAATATCGCGCAGATTGGCTATGTAATGGCCCATGGGACAAGCATGCTACCCGCGGGTAACTTAATCAATACCCGCCAGTAGGTTTTACCCTCACAATTTTGTTATTCAGGATAGGGTCTGCGATTGTGCTACTAAGTGATCGCGATATTCGCGCAGAGATCTCCGCCGGACGGGTAAAGGTTGAACCTTTCACCGAGGTGATGGTGCAGCCATCAAGTGTTGATGTAAGGCTCGATCGTTTTTTTAGAGTTTTTGAAAACCACAAATATTCAGTTATTGATCCATCAATAGAACAACCAGAGCTTACTCGCGAGGTTGCGGTAACTCCGGATGAGCATTTTATTTTGCATCCAGGTGAGTTTGTATTGGCAAGTACATATGAAGTTATAACTTTGCCTGATGATATTGCAGGTCGCTTAGAGGGTAAATCATCTTTAGGTCGCCTAGGTTTACTAACTCATTCAACAGCAGGATTTATTGATCCAGGTTTTTCTGGACACATAACACTTGAGCTTTCTAATGTTGCTAATCTGCCAGTGAAATTATTTCCCGGAATGAAAATCGGCCAACTTTGTTTAATCAAATTATCATCTCCTGCTGAGCATCCATATGGATCAGCAGTTTATGGTTCTAGGTATCAAGGCCAACGTGGTCCAACACCATCAAAATCTTGGTTGAACTTTCATAAAAGTAAAGTTGAGTAGTTAGTTACTCCTGATTTAAAAAATGCAGGGTAAAAGTTGCACCCTGTCCAACTTCAGATTTAACACTTACATAACCACCGTGGGCTTTCATAACTGCATCAACAATTGATAATCCAAGACCACTTCCCTCACCAGAGTTTCTAACCCGTGACGGATCTGCTCGATAAAATCTTTCAAAGATTCGATCCTGATCAGCCCTTGATAATCCTGGCCCTTTATCTGAAACGGCAATCGTTGTTTCACTTACTCCTTGCATTGCAGTAATACTTATTTCTGTGCCATTTGGTGTGTGGGCTCTGGCATTTGCTAATAAGTTTGCAATCACTTGATGGATGCGCTGGGAATCACCCAAAACAAATATCTCACTTGCCTCAAGTTTTATTTCAATTGGATGATTTGGCCCTGCAGCTCTTGCTGAAGCTACCGCTTCGGTGATTAAGGTATTTAAATCAACTGGTTCTTTATCTAATTCACGTGATTGATCAAGCCGGGCAAGCAGTAATAAATCCTCTACAAGTGAACTCATTCGAACTGATTCTTTTTCAATTCGATTGATTAATTCTTTTGTTTTTTCCTCCCCAACTACCGCACCTTGTCTATGTAATTCAGCGAAGCCGCGAATAGCAGTAAGTGGTGTGCGAAGTTCATGGGAGGCATCTGCGACAAATCTTCTTAACTTATTTTCACTTTCCACTCGAGCAGTAAAGGACTCTTCAATTCGGGCAAGCATCGTGTTAAGTGAGGTAGTAAGACGGCCAACTTCAGTATCTGGTTTTGCAGCCGGCAAACGTGCTGAAAGATCACCCGCAGCAATCGCTTCAGCTGTATCTTCAACCGCCTCTAAAGGTTTTAAACCGAGCGCGATAATCCATCTGGCTGCCATAGCAATTGCAATTAATGCAATTGTTCCTAAAATTAAAAATAGAAAACGAAGTTGGCTTAAAGTTTTATCAACCTTCTCCAAGGAATCAGCAACAATCACACTTCCCATTCCAGTTGGCAACATCTGGGCAAGCGCTCTGATATCAGGCTGACCATCTTTACCTTCAATGGTGAAGGGGAGATTTCTATACTGACTAACCTCATCGATTTTCATCCCAGTTACGGCAAAGTTTTTATCACCTAACTCACCACCAACCTGACCAATTAGATTTCCATCAACATCTAATAATGTAATTGAAGTTGCAGTTGGCACACCACGAAGTGGTTCTAAAATTTTAAATGGTGAGTTTTTATCATCTGCTTCAAGGGGTGCAATACCAGCACGATCTAAGCGATTTAGAGAGGTATTTGAGATATTAATTAACTGATCATCTACTTGGGAGATCAGGTAGGTGCGAAGAGCAGCATTTGCTGCAAAATCTGAGGCAATGATTGCAAAGCTAGCTAGAACAACAGAGGCCAAGATAAGTCGGTTGCGCAAGCTCCAAAGTGAGAGCGGAGTGCGCACCCGACTTAACGGTGAATTCATCTGCTAATTGTTATCAATTACTTACCTGCTGGCAACCTTAAGCGGTATCCAACACCTCGTACTGTGTGAATTAAGGCTGGTTCATAGATATCAATTTTCTTTCGTAAATAGGAAACATATGTCTCCACAATTCCCATATCTCCTCTGAAATCATATTGCCAAACATGATCTAAGATTTGAGATTTACTTACTACTCGATCAGCATTAATCATTAAGTAGCGAAGTAATAAAAACTCAGTAGGTGAGAGATCAATTAGATTGCCAGCTCGTCTAACCTCATGAGTTGCTTCATCTAATTCAAGATCTGCAAATCTAATTTTTTCATCATCTGCTAAAACTTGCGTGGCGCCAGTTCTGCGAAGAAGTGCGCGCAGGCGAGCAACTAACTCCTCTAATGAGAAAGGTTTAGTTACATAATCATCCCCGCCAATTGTTAAGCCCGCAATCTTGTCTTCAACTGAATCTTTAGCAGTTAAAAACAAAACGCCAACATTATGACCTTCACTTCGAAGTTGCCGGCAAACCTCAAAACCATTTTGGTCAGGCAGCATCACATCAAGAATTAATGCGTGTGGTTTGAACTCCTGCGCAATTTGCAGGGCGGCAGAGCCAGAGGCAGCTGTTCTAACATCAAAGCCAACAAACTTTAAACTGGTGGCAATGAGTTCACTAATTGAATTCTCATCATCTACAACGAGAATTCGCTGCGTGCTCTGATTAACTTCTTGGCTACTACTTACTCTTTCTTTAAGAGTTGTCATTTGGCATCACCTCAAGGATGATGATTATCTACCATCCTGAGGGTTTCCTGAGAATCGAGTGTGCTTTAGCCTGATCTTTTCACGCTGCGCAGCATTATCTGAGCAACATCTAGAACTTCAACAGAGCTGTTCTTAGCCACCATTCCATCAGAGACCATCACGCGACAAAACGGACAACCAACTGCTACTTCCTCAGCACCTGTTGCGATTGCTTCATCAACACGATTTAAGTTGATGCGCTCGCCAATTTTTTCCTCCATCCACATTCGCCCACCACCTGCGCCACAACAAAATGATCGCTCTTTATTTCTAGGCATTTCACTCACCTCAACACCAGCTGATTCCAATAACTCCCGTGGTGGTTCATAAATTTGATTGTGTCGACCTAGGTAACAAGGATCATGATAAGTAAGTTTCTTAGCGTCGGCTTTAGCGGGTGCTATTGGTTTTAACTTACCCTCTTTAACTAATTGATTTAACAATTGGGTGTGATGAACCATTTGTAATTCAAAACCTTGTTGCTTGTAATCTCTACCAATTGTTGTGAAGCAATGCGGGCAGGTAACTACAACCTTCTTTACTCCTCGAGTACCAAAAGTCTCTTGCAGTGTTTCAATATTTTCTCTAGATAAAATCTGATATAAAAACTCATTACCACTTCGCCTTGCAGGATCTCCGGTGCAGGTCTCACGCTTTCCTAGAACACCAAAGCTAACTCCTGACATATATAAAAGCTCAGCAACTGCTTTTGTAGTTTTCTTAGCCCGCTCTTCATACGCGCCAGCACAACCAACCCAAAATAAATACTCAACATCTTCCGGTATTACTGAATCAATTACAGTAACTGGAAAATCAACCTCTTTAATCCAAGCATCGCGATCAGTTCTATTAGCCCCCCATGGGTTGCCAGCTTTTTCTAAATTGCGAAATGTGTTACCAAGCTCTGTTGGAAACTCAGACTCAACTAAGACTTGAAATCTTCGCATATTAACTATGTGATCAACATGTTCTATATCAACTGGGCACTCTTCAACGCACGCGCCGCAGGTTGTGCAGGACCATAAAACATCTAATGAGATTGCATTCTCATGAGCGTTACCAACAATCTTGGTAGCAGATGCTGCTTCAGTACCGACTTTGGCTAATGCGTGATCTCGCATTGCCATGATTAAGAGCTTGGGAGATAGCGGTTTATCAGTATGCCAAGCAGGGCATTGTGATTGGCATCTGCCGCATTCGGTGCAGGTAGACATATCAAGAAGGCCTTTCCAAGATATATCAGCAGCGCTTCCAATACCAAATACATCATCCTCTTTTGGATCTTCAAAATTAATCTCTTTGCCATGAGAGAGCATTACTGGAAGCGGACCCAATGCATTTAATTTACTTGGATTGCGCTTAAAGAAGATATTAAAAAATGCTAAAAATCTATGCCAAGCAATTCCCATTGTTAGATTAATTCCAACCACAATAAACCAGGCCATTGAAACGGTGATTTTGGTGAAGGCAATTGTTTTAATTAAGTTTTCAATCTGAGCAGTTGAGTAATCACTGAAGAATAAAACAGCTGGGTATGAGATTGCGTAATGCCAATTCCAAGAGGCAACGCCTGCTAGCGCTCCTTCTAAGCCACGAAGTGAGAAAACGCAGAAGACAACTGCCAAAATAGTTGCTTCAACGTAATAAGCCTTTTTGTTACCAGAACCAAAAAATCTAGACTTTCTTCCCTTTCTAAAAACTCTAGTAAATTGTCTAATTCCAATTAAGGCAACAATTCCAACACCGGTGGCAGCAGCAATAAACTCAACAAATAATTCATAACCAATGAAATGTCCTATTAATGGCAAGGTCCATGCAGGATTTGTTAACTGAAAATATGCAGTTACTAATGTGCCAAGGAGGGCGCCAAAACCAATCATTACAAACCAGTGGGCAATTCCAGTAACGGTGAAGTTAAGCATCTTGGTGTGGGATAAAACTTCCACCAACATATTTTTTAATCTCTTGCTCTTGTTATCAAAACGAGTTGGATCACTTTGACCTGCTGATATTTTTTTAAACAGCTCAAAGCCGCGATAACCAAAGATGCCAACTGCGGCAGCGGTTAATAGATAGGCAAGGAGTGCGAGCACGGGTTAAGGGTAGGTCAGGGGGTGGGCTCTGAGTTGGTTTACCCATTGTGGGAATAAATACCCCGCATGGGGAGTTCTTTAGGTAGCAACCTTGAGCCTATCTGGCTCAACCTTTTGACTAAATGGGCACTCAAGGTTGAAAATACTCCCATGAGGATGGGTTAAACCAGCCTCGCAAGAGAAGTAAGCGAAAACAAGGAGGATATTTAAATGGCCAGAGCGGTCGGAATCGATTTAGGAACCACTAATAGCTGCGTAGCGGTTTTAGAGGGTGGTGAACCAACGGTTATCGCAAATGCTGAGGGTGCAAGAACCACACCTTCCATTGTGGCATTTGCAAAAAATGGTGAGGTATTAGTTGGTGAGGTTGCAAAGAGACAATCTGTAACCAACGTAGAGCGAACGATTCGCTCAGTCAAAAGACATATGGGTACCAACTGGGCTCAAGATGTTGATTCAAAGAAGTACACACCACAGGAAATTAGCGCTCGTATTTTAATGAAGCTAAAGCGAGATGCCGAAAGTTATTTGGGTGAGACGGTATCGGACGCCGTAATTACTGTGCCGGCATACTTTAATGACGCGCAACGTCAAGCAACTAAAGAGGCTGGTGAGATTGCTGGTCTTAATGTGCTTCGTATTGTTAACGAGCCAACTGCTGCTGCGCTCGCTTACGGTTTAGATAAAGGCGATAAAGAACAAACCATTTTAGTTTTCGACCTTGGTGGTGGAACATTTGATGTTTCACTTCTTGAAATTGGCGAAGGCGTAGTTGAGGTTAAAGCAACCAATGGTGATAACAACCTTGGTGGCGATGACTGGGATCAAGCATTAGTTGATCACCTAGTAAAAACCTTTGCTGCTAAAAATGGAATTGATTTAACAAAAGATAAGATGGCGATGCAACGTGTTCGTGAAGGTGCTGAGAAGGCAAAGATTGAGCTTTCATCCTCTGCGCAAACATCAATTAATCTGCCATACATCACAGTTGATGCTGAGAAGAATCCACTTTTCTTAGATGAGACTATTACTAGAGCGCAATTCCAAGGATTAACCGCAGATCTACTTGAGCGATGCAAGAAGCCATTCCAGGCAGTCCTAAAGGATGCTGGAATTCCGATTGCAGATATCGATCATGTAGTTCTAGTTGGTGGATCAACTCGTATGCCAGCAGTTGTTGATTTAGTTAAATCATTAACTGGCGGCAAAGAGCCAAACAAAGGTGTAAACCCAGATGAGGTTGTAGCTGTTGGAGCTGCGCTGCAAGCTGGTGTTTTAAAGGGCGAGGTTAAAGATGTTCTACTACTTGATGTAACACCACTATCCCTTGGTATTGAAACCAAAGGTGGCGTTATGACTAAGTTGATTGAGCGAAATACAACTATCCCAACTAAGCGAAGTGAGATCTTCTCAACTGCTGATGACAATCAACCAGCAGTACAAATTCAAGTATTCCAAGGTGAGCGCGAGATGGCTGCTTACAATAAAAAACTTGGCATGTTTGAGTTAACCGGTCTACCACCAGCACCAAGAGGTGTGCCACAAATTGAGGTCACATTTGATATTGATGCAAATGGAATTGTCCATGTGTCAGCGAAGGATCTTGGTACTGGCAAAGAGCAACGGATGACAATTACCGGTGGCTCCGCTCTTTCTAAGGATGAGATTGAGCGAATGATGAAAGATGCTGAAGCTCATGCTGATGAAGATAAGCAACGTCGTGAAGAGGCAGATGTTAGAAACTCTGGCGACTCACTTGTCTATCAAACTGAAAAGTTCTTAAAAGACAACGCTGATAAGTTCAACGAAGGTGAGAACGCCACTAAGAAGAGTGAGGTTGAAACTGCAATTGCAGATTTAAAGAAATCACTCGAAGGCAATGATCTTTCAGCGATAAAGAGTGCAACTGAAAAAGTCTCTGAGATCAGCCAACAACTAGGTGCTGCTCTATATGCAGCAAATGCTGCGCAAGCAACAGCCGGTGATACTCCATCCGATGATGGTGTGCAGGATGCTGAAGTTGTGGATGAGCAAAAGTAATGAGTGAAGAAAACTTAGCTGCGTCAGAGAAGGAACTCTCTGACGCAGTTGATGAAGCATTAAATGAGGCAACTGTTGTAGTTGATGAAGTTGCAACTTTGACTGCAGATTTACAACGTTTGCAAGCGGAGTATGCAAATTATCGAAAGCGAGTAGATCGTGATCGAGTTTCAACTACTGAGTTTGCGTTCGCTGCTGTTTTAATGGAGTTCCTACCAGTTCTAGATGATCTTGATCGAGCAGCAGAACATGGTGAGTTAACTGGTGGATTTAAAGCAGTGGCAGATCGAATTAACTCAATTGTTGAAAAATTGGGGTTAACTAGATTTTCTGATGCCCCTGTGCCATTTAACCCTGAGATTCATGAAGCGCTAACTCATGAGAGCTCACCAGATGTTACTGAGCCAACTGCATCAAAGATCTTGCAACCGGGGTATAAATTTAAAGATCGTGTAATTAGACCAGCACGAGTTGCTGTTACCGATCCACAAACAAACGCTTAAGGCAGTATTTTTCAATGGCAGCTAAAGATTTATATGAAAAGGATTACTACCAAATCCTTGGTGTTTCAAAGGGTGCTGATAGCGATGCCATTAAAAAACAATACCGAAAATTAGCTAGAGAGCTTCACCCTGATAAAACTAAAGGGGATAAAAAGTTAGAGGATCGCTTTAAAGCAGTCTCTGAGGCTTATGACATATTAAGTGATGATAAAAAACGCCGAGAATATGACGAAGTTCGCGAAGCTGTTAAATCAGGAAGAGTTCCACCTGGCTTTAATGGCGGTGGACAGGGTTTTAATGGCGGTGATTTTTCAGATTTATTTGGTCCAGGCGGAGATATTTTTTCAACATTATTTGGCGGTGCTCGTCAACGCCATGGCGCAGATTTGCAAACAGAGGCCTCAATTGGATTTAAAGAATCTATCTATGGCACTGAATTAAATTTACGGCTCTCACCAAATGGATCAACACCAGCAAATATTACAACCAGAGTTCCAGCTGGCATTAAAGATGGTGCAAAGATAAAAATTAAAGGACGTGGTGCACCAGGAGCTGCTGGTCCTGGTGATTTATATGTATTAATACATGTAACACCTCATCCAATATTTTCTAGAAAAGATGAAAATATTCACGTGACTCTGCCAATTACATTTAGTGAAGCCACATTGGGCGCAGATATTTCTGTGCCAACCTTGGATGGGGATGAAGTAACAGTACGTATTGCACCTGGCACACCATCAGGTAGAACATTAAGAGTTAAAGGTCGTGGGGTTAAAAAAGGTTTAAATGCTGGGGATTTAATGATTACTTTAGATGTTGCCATTCCACAGCGAGTAGACGGGGCTGCTAAAAAAGCAATTGAAGATTTTGATAAGGCAACAAATGATTTTGATCCTCGAAAAGAATTATTTTCTAAGGCTAAAAAATGAATAAAGAAAATCAAATTCCAGAAGATGAAGCAGTGTATGTAATCTCTGTTGCCTCTGAGTTATCTGGCATGCACCCACAAACGCTACGTCAGTATGATCGTTTAGGAATTGTTTCACCCAACAGAACTGTTGGGAAAAACCGAAGATACTCACTTCTAGATATTGTTAAATTACGTAATGTTCAAAGATTAGTTGGCGAAGGAATAAATCTTGCAGGAATTGCTCGCATTATGCAGCTGGAGGAGGCGGTGGCAAATATGTCACTAGAGGTGGCAAAACTAAGAACTGAGGTTGATGCACTTTTGCTTGCTAACCCGCCTAAGTCTTTAATTAAACGAAGCGAACAAACCGTCGTTGTTTATCCAAAAGATTAATAGCAAGTAGAGATAGGCTCACCTATATGTCATCAAAAGACGCATTAAAAAGTGAAATATTAAAAAAAGCGGTTGTGCATGGAAAAGTTATTTTATCCTCCGGCAAAGAGGCTGATTATTACGTTGATCTGCGTAGAGTTACTTTAGATGCAACTGCTGCGCCACTAGTTGGTGAAGTGATGCTGGAGTTAACCAAAGATTTAGATTTTGAAGCTGTTGGCGGTTTAACACTTGGAGCAGACCCTGTTGCAACAGCGATGATGCATGTTGCCGCAAAAAATGGTCGCAAATTAGATTCTTTTGTGGTTCGAAAAGCAGAAAAAGCACATGGCTTACAACGACGGATTGAAGGCCCAGATGTTAAAGGGCGAAGAGTTTTAGCTGTGGAAGATACTTCAACTACTGGTGGATCTGTTTTAACTGCGGTTGAGGCACTCAAGGAAGCAGGTGCAATTGTTGTTGCAGTTGCAGTAATTGTTGAAAGAGGAGCGGCGGCTAAAGTTAAAGAGGCAGGGTTTGAATATCGTGCCGCGTATCAACTAACAGATCTAGGCTTTTAATGAAAATACTTGTTACAGGGGGTGCAGGTTATATTGGATCAGTTTTAGTCAATAAGTTGATTACTTCAGGACATCAGGTGAAAGTAATTGATGACTTAAGTAATGGTTTTAAAGAAAATATTGATGAGAACGCAGATTTTATCCAAGGCTCTATTTTAGATAATGATAAATTAAATCAAGCACTAGATGGCGTTGAGGTTGTGTTTCATTTAGCAGCGAAAATCAGGGTCGAAGAGGGTGAAAGAGAGCCAGAGCTTTATAAAAAAGTTAATATTAATGGAACTTTAAATTTGATTAATAAATGCACCGAAAAAAATATTAAAAAACTAGTATTTGCTTCAACTGCTGCCGTATATGGCGACCCTGAAGATTATCCAGTAAATGAAAAATCAAAAGTTAACCCAGTAAATGTCTACGGAGCAACGAAATTAGAGATTGATCAGTACCTCGAAAAAAATGCAAAATCACTTGGCATATCTTCTATTTGCTTTAGATTTTTCAATATTGGTGGTGCTCTACAAACTAAAAAAGGTAATTGGCTAAAAATTAAGCATGAAGGTGCAACTCACTTAATTCCAAGCATTCTTCACAGCTCAAATGAGAAACCCCTACTAATTTTTGGCAATGATTGGGCGACTAAAGATGGAACTCCAACAAGAGATTTTGTCCACGTTGTTGATCTTGCAGATGCTTTAATCAAATCATTGACCAAGCTAGAGGTACCGGGAAATCAGGTAATAAATTTGGGCACCTCAACAGGTTCAACAGTGCTTGAGGTTGTCAAAACTGCAGAAGATTCTTTGAAGAAAAATATTTCCTATCGGTTTGCTGACAGAAGAGCTGGGGACAGTTTCGCATTGGTTACTAGTAATGAAAAAGCCAAACAAGTTTTAGGTTGGGTACCAAACAAATCTTTAAGTGAGATTTTACAAGATGCGCAAGCAGAGTTACTTGCGAATCACTAATTGCATATATAAGTCTTTGTAATTCTCTGCCATTTTAGTTACTGAAAATTTCTCACTCAACAATTTATTGGCGTTTAGTCCGACTTGGTGAAGTGATTTCCTGTCAGAGGCTATTTCTATTATTCGATTCGCCATCTTTACTGGATCTAATTCAGTTAAATACCCGGTTTGATTATTAGAAATAAACTCAGATATGCCACCGACATTATTACTAATTGTTGGCTTACCGTAATTTGCTGCCTCTAACATAACTAGCGGCAAGCCTTCATTCTTGCTAGTAATTAGCAGTAGATCAAAATCAGTTATGTTTTCAAATGGAGCAGTAAGCCATCCAGTAAATTTGATTGGCAGATTTTTTGCTTCCGTTTTTATTTTGGAAAACAGTTCACCTTCACCAACCATGGTGAGTGAAAAATTGTTTGGTGATGCTTTTGAAAGGTGCTTGACTACCTCAATTGCATATTTCGGGTCTTTGATATCTGTAAAGCGCCCAACCCAGAGTAAGTTAAATACTCCATTTTGCCCTTGATTAAACTCAATAGTTTTTACCGGGATTCCAATCTGAATAACTCTCCATAAAAGCTTTTTACCAATCCCAAGATTTGTTAATGAGCGCTTAGTTTCACTAGTGACAGCAACGGCTACATCTGTGTATTTACCCATAATTTTTTCAATTACAGTAAACACCGAAGATTTATAGCGAGCGAAATAACCATAAATTAAATGACCGTGAAAGGTGTGAACCACAGGCGAATTTTTATTTACAGATTTTGCTGCAAGCCTGCCAAGCACGCCTGCTTTAGAGGTGTGTGTGTTGATTAAATCTGGCTTCATTTCTTTAATCATCCTTCTTAAACTAAAGAAACTTCTTAAATCATCTAGTGGATTTAGTGATCGATGCAAAGTATTGATTTCTAAAAGTTGTGCACCAAGTTTATGAGTTTGAGTAAAGTCACTTTCATTTGATTCACAATATCCATATGCAATAGTTGATTGTGTATCTAAATCATTCATGGCACTTGTTAAATGATCTAAGAAAACAGCAGGACCACCCGTGTTCATTCTGGTAATAATGTGCAAGACCTTCATTAGTGCTTGCGCTTTCTCTCCCGATAAATCTCAATTGCTATCGGCAGCAAACTAAGCGCAATAATTAATCCAATAATCGGTAGTAAGAATTTATCTACAGATCCCTCAATTTTTTCACCCAATAAGTATCCAAGAAGGATAATTCCGTCAGTCCAAATTATTGCGCCAACTACATTCCAAAACATAAATACTTTAGTTGGGATATTAATTACACCAACCATTGGGTTGATTAAAGTTCTAACAAATGGGATAAATCTTGCCAATATTAATGCTTTACCAATTCCGTATTTTTCTAACCATTTTTCAGTTTGCACAACTCTGGCCTGTGTAAAGAATCTGCCATCTGGTCGATCAAATAACTTACGGCCATACTTTGCGCCAAACCACCTGCCTACAAATGAACCAGTTATTGCTGCAATTGGTGCGCCAATGAATAACTCTAAGGTTGGCAATTGATTTCCATTTAAAAGGGCAGCTCCTGTGCCAGAGGCTGCAATGCCAGCTACAAATAGAAGTGAATCTCCTGGAAAAGCTAGGCCAACTAACAAACCAGTTTCGGCAAATAAAATAGCCAAGATTCCAATCAGGCCAAGATCGGTAACTATTGAGTGGGCATCAAATAAATTCATCTTGGGGGTCAGGGTATCTGCCCAAGATGGGTAAATTAAGCGTGATTTATCCACGGCATACCTCTTTATTTGTAAAAAGGGGAGCCAGTATGCGTAAACTCGCCCGTCGTCAGTCAAGTGCTCAAAGTTGAGCCCTACCCAAGGAGAGTTCATTGAATCTTGTCCAAGTTAGCGGAACTAATCTCACCTACGTATATGTAATTTTAGGAATCTCACTGGCAGCACTTGCCATCGCCTTCGCTCTTCGAGCACAGGTACTGGCCCAAGATGAGGGCACAGCAAAAATGCAGGAGATTGCAGCAGCTGTTCAAGAAGGTGCTGCGGCTTATCTATCTCGCCAATTTAAAACACTCTCCGTTTTTGTGGCGATAGTTTTTGTCTTGTTATTTGCACTCCCTGGTGAAACAGATATCAGAATTGGTCGCTCAATATTTTTCTTAGTTGGTGCTGGTTTTTCAGCCCTCGTTGGTTACAACGGTATGTGGCTAGCGGTAAGAGCAAATGTTCGCGTAGCAGAGGCAGCTCGTAAGAAGTCAGCAGAGCGTGCAGTTCAAATTGCATTCCGCACCGGCGGCGTAGTTGGTATGACAACAGTTGGACTTGGACTTTTAGGAGCATCTCTTGTTGTAATCATTTACAAAGAGGATGCACCAGCAGTACTTGAAGGATTTGGTTTTGGCGCAGCGATGCTTGCAATGTTTATGCGCGTTGGTGGCGGTATCTTTACAAAGGCTGCTGATGTTGGCGCAGATTTAGTAGGAAAAGTTGAAAAGGGAATTCCAGAAGATGACCCAAGAAATGCTGCAACTATTGCAGACAATGTTGGCGACAATGTTGGTGACTGTGCTGGTATGGCAGCAGATCTATTTGAGTCCTATGCAGTAACACTGGTAGCAGCTCTAATTCTTGGAAAAGCAGGATTTGGTGATGCTGGTCTTATCTATCCATTGATCGTGCCTGCAATTGGAATTATCACTGCAGTACTAGGTATTTTCTTAACTAAATTACGCAAGAGTGATAAGTCAGCGATGACAGCGATTAATCGCTCATTCTTTACCAGCGCAATTATCAGCGCAGTATTAGTTGGTTTTGCAACCTTTACATACCTTCCAGATTCATTAATGAATATGTCAGGTTTGTCTGCTGAGGCTCAAGGGATTGATATTAATCCAAGAGTATTTGCATTAGGCGCAGTATTAATTGGTATTGCACTAGCTGCAGCTATTCAAGTACTTACCGGCTTCTTCACTGAGGTTGGCAAGAGGCCTGTAAATGATGTGGCAGCCTCTTCAAAGACAGGGGCAGCAACAGTAATTCTTGCTGGTGTTTCAGTTGGATTTGAATCAGCTGTTTACTCTGCATTATTGATAGCTGGCGCAGTATTTGGAGCATATTTATTAGGCGCCGGCTCTGTTGTGCTTTCACTATTTGCTGTTTCTTTAGCAGGAACAGGATTGCTAACAACTGTTGGCGTAATTGTGGCAATGGATACCTTCGGACCAATTTCAGATAACGCACAAGGTATTGCTGAGATGAGCGGTGATGTTAAGGGTGAAGGTGCAAAGATTCTTACCTCACTGGATGCAGTTGGAAATACCACAAAGGCAATTACAAAAGGTATTGCAATTGCAACCGCTGTTTTGGCAGCAACTGCATTATTTGGCGCATTTACCGATGCAATTAAGAACTCTGTTCTTGAAAAAGGCTTGGTAGTTAAAGATCAGGTTCTTTCACTGCAAGGCGTATTAGATGTGGCAGATCCAAGAAACTTAGTTGGATTAATTATTGGCGCAGCTGTGGTCTTTATGTTCTCAGGCCTTGCAGTCAACGCTGTTAGCCGTGCTGCTGGCGCGGTAGTTGTTGAAGTTCGCGCACAATTTAAGAAGTACCCAGGAATTATGACTGGCAAGGTAAAGCCTGAGTACGGCCGTGTAGTTGATATCTGTACACGTGATTCATTACGTGAACTTGCAACTCCAGGATTACTTGCTGTTATGGCGCCAATCGCAGTTGGATTTGGTTTAGGCGTGGGCGCACTTGGTGCATACCTTGCTGGATCAATTGGAACTGGCACATTAATGGCAGTCTTCCTATCTAACTCCGGTGGAGCTTGGGATAACGCGAAGAAGATGATTGAAGATGGCAAGTTTGGTGGCAAGGGCAGTGAAGCTCACAAAGCAACAATTGTTGGCGACACTGTTGGTGATCCATTTAAGGACACAGCCGGCCCAGCCATTAACCCATTGATTAAGGTAATGAACCTTGTTGGTTTGTTAATTACCCCTGCAATTGTTGGTTTCACATTAGATGATAATCAAACAATGAATATGGTGATTGCACTCCTTGCAACCTTGGTAATCATTTGGGCTTTGGTGCGAAACCGCAAACGCGCAACCGCCATCGCTTAAAGCTTTACTCTTCCCCATTTAAGTTAAGAAGGAAGTACTTTGGGAACAAAGTTAGTAATTGTTGAGTCCCCTGCAAAGGCGCGCAAGATTGGCTCCTTTTTAGGGGATGAGTATGTTGTTGAAGCATCCGTGGGCCATATTCGCGATTTACCACAACGGGCAGCTGATATTCCAAAGGAGTATAAAAAGTTTGCCTGGGCAAAAGAGGGCGTAAACATTGAAGAGGAGTTTGCCCCTTTATATGTAATTAACCCGGATAAAAAATCTAAAGTGGCCGAGTTAAAAGAGTTAATGAAGGATGCTGATGAATTAATTCTGGCAACGGATGAAGACCGCGAAGGTGAAGCGATCGCATGGCATCTAATTGAAGTATTACGGCCAAAGATTCCAGTTCGGCGAATGGTTTTTCATGAAATTACCAAGGATGCGATTGTAAAAGCAGCTAAGGAAACTCGTGATTTAGATTATCGATTAGTAGATGCCCAAGAAACAAGGCGCGTATTAGACCGCCTTTATGGATATCGATTATCACCAGTTTTATGGAAAAAAGTTATGCCAAGAATTTCAGCAGGACGTGTTCAATCAGTTGCAACTAGATTAATTGTTGAGCGCGAGCGTGAACGTATGGCCTTTATTTCATCTAGTTGGTGGGATTTAGCAGCAGCATGCGAGGCAGGATTTTCAGCAAGGCTTTTATCATTAAATGGTAAGCGAGTTGCTGCTACAAATGATTTTGATGCAAACGGTGGGATAAAAGATAAATCTGCTGCAAATATTTTATTACTTGATCAAGCAGGTGCTAGAGAATTAGTTCAATCATTGCAAGGTCAATCACTGGTTGTTAAATCATTAGAGGAATCACCAAGAACTGAGCGACCAAAACCACCCTTTACAACTTCAACCATGCAACAAGATGCAGGTTCTCGTCTTGGCTGGGGAGCACAGTTAACAATGCGCATTGCTCAACGATTATATGAAAACGGCTATATCACCTACATGAGAACAGATTCAGTAACTCTTTCTTCCTCTTCCATTACAGCAGCAAGATCATCTGCCCAAGCACTTTATGGAAAAGAGTTTGTGCCAGCAACCCCAAGAGTTTATGAAGGCAAAACAAAAAACGCCCAAGAAGCGCATGAGGCAATTAGACCAGCAGGTGAATCATTTAGAACTCCTGGTGAATTAGCGCCAGAGTTATCAAGAGATGAGTTTGCACTCTATGACTTAATTTGGAAGCGAACTATTGCATCCCAAATGTCTGATGCAAAGAAGCAGCAAATGAGAGTTGATTTTGATGTTAAGACTAAAACTGGCGCTGATGCAATATTTCGTGCAAATGGATCAGTAATTACATTTGCTGGATTTTTAGCAGCCTATGAAGATATTGTTGAAGATAAGGCAGATGTTGAAGATACTGATCGCAGATTGCCAGCAATGAGTGTTGGTGAAAAGATAAAGGTAAATGAATACAGCTGTGAGGGGCATGAGACAAAACCACCAGCAAGGTATACCGAGCCAACATTAGTTAAAAAACTAGAGGAGCTTGGAATTGGCCGGCCATCAACCTTTGCTTCAATTATGCAAACTATTCAAGATCGAGGGTATGTTGCAAAACGTGGACGTGCATTAGTTCCTACTTTTTTAGCATTTTCAGTTACAGGATTATTAGAGCAGCACTTCACAAAGCTAATTGATTATGAATTCACAGCCTCTATGGAGGAGGATTTAGATCGAATTGCAAATGGTGATGAAGAACGAGTCGCATGGCTTACAAAGTTTTTCTATGGCACAGAAGATAATCCAGGGTTAGCTGATTTATCCGCTGATCTAGGCGCAATTGATGCGCAAGCAATTAACACCATGAAGATGGGTGAAGATATTGAAATCAGAGTTGGCAGATTTGGTGCTTACCTGCAACAAGGCCAAGGTGATGATCGTAAGTTTGCCAATATCCCAGAGCAGATGGCACCGGATGAATTAACACTTCCTGTTGCAATTGAATTATTAGCCAAACCATCGGGTGAGCGAAAATTAGGAGTGGATCCGGGAACTGGGCTAGAGGTTATTGCTAAGTCTGGACGCTTTGGTGCTTATATAACTGAAGTTTTTCCTGAAGAGATAGTTGAAGAGGGTGCTAAGAAAAAACGTAAGAAAAAAGATGCGCCTAAACCAAAGACAGCATCATTACTTTCAACAATGTCATTAGACACAGTTGATTTATCTGACGCACTTCGTTTGCTGTCTCTACCAAGATCTTTAGGTTCATATCAAGATGAAATCATTACCGTTCAAAATGGTAGGTATGGCCCATATATGAAACACGGTGCAGATTCACGGACTCTTACAAGTGAAGATCAATTGTTTTCTATTGGACTAGAAGAAGCAATTGAAATATATAAACAACCAAAGGTAAGAAGGCGTGGTGTTGCAAAGCCACCACTTAAAGAATTAGGTAAAGATCCACAAACAGAGCGTGAAGTAATTGTTAAAGATGGCAGATTTGGTGTTTATGTAACAGATGGTGAAACAAATGCAACATTAAGACGCGGTGACGCGGTTGAGTTACTTACATTAGAACGTGCTCTTGAATTACTTGCGGGACGTCGGGCTTGGGAGATTGAAAACCCTGGTGGATCAAAAAAGAAAGGCAAGAGAGCGAAGAAAAGTGCACCAACACTTACTGAGAAAACTGTGAAAGGTGCGGGGGCGAAAAAGAAAGCCAAAAAGGCTGCAACTGGTGTTGGAAATGCGCCAAAATAGCGGTCGCTAGTCACAAGTAGACTTCCAACATGTCTTTGCCATATCCAGCAGCGCCTGCGCAAACTGAATCAAGAAGCGTGCTTGCAATTCCTGCATTTAGAAAACTTTGGCAAGCGATGGCGTTTTCATCCTTTGGCGATTGGCTTGGACTCCTAGCCTCAACTGCATTAGCTCAACAATTAGCAGGTGGTGATTATGCAAAGGCAAACTTTGCAATTGCAGGCGTATTTATTGTCAGGTTGTTACCAGCAGTAATTTTAGGTCCATTTGCTGGTGTTATTGCAGATAAGTTTGATCGTAGAAAACTGATGATTGTTTGTGATGTTTTACGTTTTTCCCTATATCTTTCAATTCCAATTGTTGGAAACTACTTTTGGCTATATACCGCATCGATTTTGGTGGAAATTGTTACCTTATTCTGGTCACCTGCAAAAGAAGCATCAGTTCCAAACCTTGTTCCTAAATCTAAGTTAGAAAGTGCTAATCAGGTATCACTTCTTGCAGCATATGGAACTGCTCCAATTGCTGCGATTTTGTTTTCTACTCTTGCATTGTTTACAGGTGCAATAAATGCAGCTTTGGGAAACACCACACCAGCCTCGGCTGCAGATCTAGCTCTTTATATAAACGCAGTGAGTTTTCTATTTTGTGCGTACACAGTTTGGCGATTAAAAGAGATTCCATCTGGGCCAAGCCAGAAATTAAATTCTTCTTCAATTGGCAAATCACTTTGGGAGGGCTTCTCATTTATCAAAGGCTCTAAAATCATTAGAGGTCTAATATTTGGAATGCTTGGTGCTTTCTTTGCAGCGGGTGCTGTAATTGGATTAGCTAGAACTTTTGTTGATGATCTACAAGCCGGTGAAGCTGCTTATGGAATTTTATTTGCGGCTGTATTTTTTGGGCTAGCACTAGGTATCTCATTTGGGCCAAGGGTATTTGCACAATTTTCTAGAAGAAGATTATTTGGAATTTCATTAACTATTTCAGGATTATTACTAGTAATTCTCTCCTTGGTTTTAAACCTAGTACTTGCAATCTTTATCACCGTTTTACTTGGCTTATTCTCTGGCATCTCTTGGGTAACTGGATTCACCATGCTTGGGCTTGAGGTTGAAGATGAGGTGCGAGGTAGAACCTTTGCATTTGTTCAATCACTAATAAGAGTCTCACTGGTTTTGGTATTAGCAATTTCTCCATTGGTAGCAGCTGCCATAGGTGAGCACACATACTCTTTTAGAACCACAACAGTTACTTATAACGGCGCCGCCTTTACGATGTTTTTCGCTGGTCTTATCGCAGTTTTGGTTGGAGTTATTTCATATAGACAAATGAGAGATCGACCAAATGTTTCACTCTTAAGTGATATCAAATCAGCATTTCGTGGTGAGTTAGGTGCGATCACAGGTCAGGTAACAAGTGGAGTATTTATCTCATTTGAAGGTGGAGAAGGCTCTGGCAAATCTACTCAAACAAAATTGCTAAAAGATTGGCTTGAGAAAAATGGTGAAGAGGTTTTATTAACTCGTGAACCTGGCGGAACTACTTTAGGTAATCAATTACGGGATATTTTATTGGACAATAAAACTGGTGTGATTTCACCTCGTGCTGAAGCTTTAATGTATGCAGCAGATAGAGCCCATCATGTTTTCTCTTTAATTAGACCTGCTCTGCAAAGAGGAGAGATAGTAATTACAGATAGATATTTTGATTCATCAATTGCATACCAAGGAGCTGGCAGGGTATTACTACCAAGTGAGGTTGCAAGAATTTCTAGATGGGCAACAGAGTCTTTAACTCCGACCTTAACTGTAATTATGGATCTACCGGCCGAGATCGGCTTAGGTAGATTGCATTCAACTGATCGATTAGAGAGTGAACCACTAGCTTTTCATGAAAGAGTAAGGCAGGAGTATTTAAACCTTGCCCACCTTGATCCTGAACGCTTCTTGGTGGTGGACGCATCTTTAACTATCGAACAAATTCATCAAATTATTATTGAACGAGTAGGCGCCATTAAAACTTTGAAAAGAAATTTTAAATAACTGTGAGTGTTTTTTCATCTTTGATTGATCAATCTCAAGTGGTTGAGATCTTAAAAGATGCTGCCCAAGCGGCTCATAATTCAAATGATTTAAGCCAGGTAATGACAAGTACCTGGCTTTTCACCGGCCCACCCGGCTCAGGGCGCTCAAATGCAGCGATTGCATTTGCTGCAGCTTTAGTTTGCAAAGAGGGTGGTTGTAGTAAATGTAATGATTGTCTGTCAACAATTCTTGGCACGCACGCAGATGTTGAATTGATTAAAACTCAAGGCTTGTCTATAAAAATTGATGAGGTTAGAGAATTAATCACCAGAGCTTCTTGGGCACCATCTGTTGCAAATTATCGTGTTGTTGTAATTGAAGATGCTGATCGCTTAACTGATTCTGCTGCGAACGCACTACTTAAAGTAATTGAAGAACCAGGCTTAAGAACTATTTGGTTACTTTGTGCTCCAACTTTAACTGATGTTTTGCCGACTATTAGGTCAAGGTGTCGACATCTGTCATTGCGCACACCATCTACCAAAGCAATAACTAACTTATTGATAGAAAGAGATGCAGTGGACGCTAAAACAGCTGAGTTTGTAGCACGCGCTTCAGGTGGTCATATTGGGCGTGCAAGAAGATTGGCCACAGATGCTAACGCAAGACAAAACCGGGCAAATATTTTGAAACTACCCTTAATGATCAAAGATATTGCTTCAGCATTTAAAGCAGCACAGCTTTTAGTAGATGCAGCCAAAGCTGATGCGCTAACTGATGCTGAGAAAAAAGATGAAGATGAAATTTCGAAATTGAAAGAGGCTTGGGGTGCTACAGGTAGCAAAATGGCTAGTGGTGGTTCAAAAGCTGTGAAGGAGTTAGAGAAAGAACAAAAATCAAGATCAACAAGAATGGTCAGAGATTACTTAGATCGAGCACTCCTAGATCTTGCAACGCTGTATAGAGATGTACTGCTTCTTCAATCAAACTCAACTGATTCACTAATTAATCAGGATTTACTTGAGCAAATCAAATTAATGGCAACTTCGACTAACCCGGCCAAAACTCTTGGCAAAATTGAAGCGATCTTAAAAACTCGACGAAATTTGGCCCAAAATGCAGCACCTTTATTACTTATTGAAGCATTGATGTGTGTATTACGTTAAGAAAATGGTAATTAGCACCCTCACAAGTAAGGCAAAATACTCTCATGCGTCTTGACCATGTTTCCTACGTTGCTTCCCACGATCAGATTTCTGATGTTGTTAATCGAATTGGTTCCCAAATTGGAACCGCATTTGTTGACGGCGGAATTCATCCAAAGTTTGGCACAAGAAATTTCACAGCGCCATTACTTAATGGTCAATACATAGAAATTGTTTGCCCACTTGATCATCCTGCAACAGATGCAACTCCTTTTGGACAGGCAGTTAAGAAAAAAGCGGATGCCGGTGGCGGTTGGCTAACTTGGGTGTTTAGCTCAAATGATTTAGCAAAGGTTGAAGAAAAATTTGGTAGAAAAGCTGCTGATGGCTATCGAACTAAGCCTGATGGCAGCGAATTAAAGTGGAAGCAGATTGGTGTCAGAGAGATCACCGGAGCCGGTGAGCTACCGTTTTTCATTCAATGGCTAACTGAGCAACATCCATCAAAAGATGGAAATAGTGTTGCAAAAATTTCCAAAATAGTAATTGCCGATGATGAGCAATTAGCGGATTCTTGGTTTAAGGATGAGATTAAGAGCGGGTTGACCGATGTCGAAATTGAGTGGGTTAAGCCTGAATCAAATGACGGAGATAAAGGAATTGTTGCCGTTGAGTTGTTAGTGAATAACAACAAAATTCGTGTTGATTAATTGTTGGTAATAACTTCTTAAAATATAAGGTAAACTTAAGCCAGTAGTTCCCCATGTGCTTACAATTTGTAAGTGCCTTGCGAGTCTTAATCTCAAATCACCACCAAGACGCGCATCATGTCTTGATAGGTTGATATATGTCATTTAAAGATTTAGGCGTTAACGCTGCGCTTACCAAGGTATTACATACCTCTGGAATCGAAAAGCCATTTCCAATTCAAAAAGCAACACTGCCTGATGCAATCGCTGGTAAAGATATTTTAGGTCGAGGTCAGACAGGTTCAGGTAAAACTCTTGCCTTTGGTTTGGCGTTAATGACCAGACTTGCTGGAAGAAATGCTGCCTCTATGAGGCCACTTGCTTTGGTTTTATCACCAACTAGAGAGCTTGCAATGCAGATTAGCGATGTGATTGCACCTTTGTCACGATCAGTTAATTTAAATTCACAGGTTGTCGCAGGTGGACTTTCTTACTCGAAACAGATTCAAGCTTTAAAACGTGGCGTGCCAATTGTTGTAGCAACCCCTGGCAGATTAATTGATTTGATTCAAAAGAAGCATATTAAGTTAGATGATATTGAGATAACTGTTTTAGATGAAGCAGATCAAATGGCGGATATGGGATTTTTGCCAGATGTGAAAAGAATTTTAGATTTAACTAAGCCTGGTGGCCAGCGAATGCTATTTAGCGCCACATTGGATAAAGATGTTGACTCATTGGTTAAGAAGTACTTAAGAAATCCTGTTACCCACTCTCTTGCTAACGAGAAATCAACTGCAGGAAATATGACTCACCATGTGTTGATAATGGAGCAGTCACACAAAGATTTAATTACCTCACAGATTGCAGCTAGAAAAGGAAAGAGTATTTTCTTTGTTAGAACTAAGCATG
The DNA here is from genome assembly GCF_002287885.2 of Candidatus Nanopelagicus limnes. Taxonomy (GTDB): domain Bacteria; phylum Actinomycetota; class Actinomycetes; order Nanopelagicales; family Nanopelagicaceae; genus Nanopelagicus; species Nanopelagicus limnae. Next base: position 1,190,936 of record NZ_CP016768.2, on the reverse strand, counting down.
GGGCAGATAAGTTAACTAAGCGGATGAATGAAGCAGGAGTTTCAGTTGGAGCACTCCATGGTGGCAAAACTCAAGCCCAAAGATCAAGAGTCTTAGAGGCATTTAAGTCAGGAGCTACAAACGCGTTAGTTGCAACAGATGTAGCAGCACGAGGAATTCACGTTGATGATGTCTCGCTTGTAGTTCATGTTGATGCACCAGAAAATCATAAAGATTATTTACACAGAGCTGGCAGAACTGCAAGGGCCGGCGCTGTTGGAACTGTGGTAACTCTTGCAACTCATAAACAACGAAAAGGTGTGCATGGGTTAGCGGCGAGAGCAGGAGTTCGATTAAATGAATCAACTGTTAGGCCAATGGATGCCAATTTAGTAAAGGTAACTGGAGCTGCAGAGCCATCTGGGATTCCAATTGTTACTGCCACAAGTACAAAGAGTGGTGGTGGCGGTAGATCTGGCGGTTATCGCGGTTCAAGATCTAAGGGTGGCGGTAAGAAGAAGAAATCTAGGCCACGTCCACATGAGCGCCGAAAGCGCCCAAGGTAGTAGTAAACAACAGAGTTAAAGAGATTTCCTATGGCAACAATATTTAGCGCAGTTGAATCAAATAGCATAAATTTTATTAACAAATCAGAACGAAGTGGTGATGCTCGCTCTTTATTTTGGCCATGGGCAGCAGCAAATGTTTCATTTTTAGCACTCTCTTATGGCTCATTTTTTCTTGGGTTTGGAATCTCATTCTTGCAGGCAACAGTTGCAGCAATAATTGGCACACTTGGTTCATTTGCATTGGTTGCTATTTCATCGTTAGCAGGAAAGCGAAGCAATGCACCAACTATGACCTTATCTCGCGCGGCATTTGGGGTTAAAGGAAACCGATTACCCGGATTTTTGTCTTACTTAATATTTGTTGGTTGGGAGACAGTTTTAGTATCCCTTGCCACACTAGCTTCTGAAACTGTTTTTACACGCGTTGGCAATATTGACCCAGATCTATCAAAGGTATTTGGCTTTTTACTAGCGGGTGGCCTAACAATAATTGGAGGCGTTTTAGGTTTTAAAGTGATTATGAAAATTCAATTCTTTCTCACCATAACCACAATAGGCTTAACTGTCGGATACATACTTTTAACTATTGATTCAGTTAACTGGGCAAAGGTTGCAGCAATTGAAAATGGCACAACAGCTGGGTTTATCGGCGCTCTAATTTTTGCAATTACCGGAATTGGTCTTGGTTGGGTTGGGTGCGCAGCTGATTACTCCAGATATCTACCAAGAACTGTTTCTGGAAAAGCAGTTGTTGGTTGGACCATATTTGGCGCTTCCCTTGTTCCAATAATCTTAGTTATTTATGGATCACTCCTTGCTGCAAGTAGTGATGAGTTAAATGCGCAAGTAGCAACAGATCCAATTGGCGCATTAACTACCTTGCTTCCTACCTGGTACTTAATTCCATTTGCCTTTGTGGCAATTCTTGGATTAATAGGAGGAGCGATATTAGATCTCTACTCATCTGGTTTAACTCTGGTTTCAATTGGATTACCAGTTAAAAGATACGTTGCAGCAAGTATTGATGGCTTGATTATGACAATAGGCACTATTTATCTAGTTTGGTTTGCTAGTGATTTCTTTGTGCCATTCCAAGGTTTTCTAATCACTTTAGGCGTGCCAGTTGCTGTATGGTCTGGTTTGTTTGTGGCGGATGTATTACTTCGCAAAAGCTATGCCGAGGAAGAATTATTTGATCCTAATGGCAGATATGGTGCTTATAACTTTAAATCTATTGGCTTAATTGTTTTTGGAACAATTATTGGTTGGGGATTAGTTACTAACTCACTTGCTTCTTGGCTTTCATGGCAAGGTTATTTTTTGGGACCAATTGGCGGTAAAGAGGGTCAATGGGCTTATGCAAATCTAGGTGTGATTGCAGCATTACTTATTGGATTTATTGGGCACATCTTGTTATCTAGAAAAGAAATTAAAAAACAGGAAGTTTAATTCTTCCAAGAAGTAAATAGCGGTCTGCCTTCGGCATAACCTGCAGCTGATTGAATTCCAATTACTGCCTTTTCATTAAACTCAACTAAGTTCTTAGCGCCACTATAAGTGCAAGATGAACGAAGTCCTGCGATGATTTCATCAATTAAATCCTCGACTCCTGGGCGTGCAGGATTTATATACATTCTGGAGGTAGAGATACCTTCTTCAAATAAAGATTTACGTGCTCGATCAAATGCATCTTCACTGGCTGTTCGTGCAGCAACTGCGCGAGCAGATGCCATACCAAAGGACTCTTTATAAAGTCTGCCATCAGAATCTTTTCTTAGATCACTCGGGGATTCATATGTGCCGGCAAACCAAGAACCAATCATTACTTGGGACGCCCCTGCAGCAAGTGCTAGAGCAACATCTCTTGGATGGCGAACGCCACCATCTGCCCAAATAGTTTTGCCATGTTTTTTAGCCTCTGCTGCGCACTCAAGAACAGCGGAGAATTGTGGACGACCAACACCGGTTTGCATACGTGTTGTACACATTGCACCTGGCCCAACACCAACTTTAACAATGTCTGCGCCAGCTTTAATTAACTCTCTTGTGCCATCTGCTGTAACAACATTTCCAGCAACAATTGGCACATTTGGATTTAAGGCTTTAATTGTTTTTAGAGCATCAACCATCTTCTTTTGATGACCGTGAGCAGTATCAACAACTAGTACATCAGCCCCTGCTGCAAGTAATGCCTTTGCCTTACCGGCAACATCACCATTAATTCCAACTGCTGCTGCAACCTTTAACTTGCCGGTTGCATCCACTGCCGGTTGATACATAGTTGCCCTAAGTGCGCCAGTTCTTGTAATGATTCCAACTAATTTGCCTGATTTATCAATTACTGGAGCTAATCTTCGGCGCTTTTCATTTAAGAATTCAAAGGCTGCCTTCGGGCTGACATCATCATTTAGCGTCACTAAATCCTTAGACATAATCTTATTTAGTTGGGTGAAGCGATCCACATTTTCACAATCTGCTTCGGTAACAATGCCAATTGGTTTGTTGTCTTCAACCACAATTAGTGCGCCATGAGCACGTTTAGTGATTAAATCAATCGCGTCCGCCACAGTCTCATTTGGATTTAAAGTAACTGGGGTATCAAAGATTAGATGTCTAGATTTAACCCAAGCAATAACATCTGCAACTATCTCAAGTGGAATATCTTGTGGGATAACTGCAATGCCACCACGTCTTGCAACAGTCTCAGCCATTCGTCGTCCGCTTATAGCGGTCATATTTGCGACAACTAATGGAATTGTGGTGCCAGTTTCATCGATGGCGGTTAAATCAACATCCATTCGGCTAGCAAGCTCTGAAAAGGATGGGACCATAAAGACATCGTCATAGGTCAGATCGTGGCTTGGGTTATTTATGAAACGCACGTGGGAAAACTATACTCGCATTTATATGTACTCAGAAAACCAGAGCAACTACCTGCAAAGCGTGCGTAGATCAGAGGCAATTAGTGTTCACCTAGTCTGCCTGGGCAACATCTGTCGCTCACCCTTAGCCAATGCCCTACTCGCTAATAAATGTGCTGATCTAACAAAACCTAAGGTGGCAGTTGATAGCTCAGGTACTGGGCCATGGCATGTTGGTGAGGATGCTTCTGCTTTCTCAATTCAAGTTTGGCAAGAGGCCGGATATAAGTATCAACATAAAGCAAAACAATTTAAGGATAGTTTCTTTAAGCAGCATGACTTAATCCTGGCAATGGATTTAAGTAATCGAGCTGCGTTAGTAAAACTTGCAAAGAGTGAAGAAGATAAAAATAAGATTTTGATGTTTTTATCCTTTGACCCAGAACTACAAAATATTGATCCAGAGGGTGAAGATGCTCACCAACTTAGTGTTCCTGACCCCTACGGAATGGAGTTAGCTGAGTATAAAAAGGTATTAGACATGCTCGAACGCGCAGCCGATGGCTTTAAAAGCTGGGTGAACTCTTAGCCAATTCCCATCCAGGCGGTGGGGGCAAACTGCTAAGGTAATCGGGTTGCCAACCTACAGAAGTGAAAGGTCAAAGTTGTCAGATAACTCAGAGAATGAAGATATTAACTCTGAAGAGATTATTACTGAAGAGATGCTTTGGGAGAGAATTCCAGAGGTCCAAGGTTTAGATCGGGCAAATACTTATTATGAATTAAGTGCGCGAATCTATGCACGTGGTCAATATGATGAAGCTCTAGCACTAGCTGAGACTGCCCGAGATATTTATGCAGATTTAGGCGCAGTTGCTCCAACTGAAGGATTAGCTCAAGCATATTCAGCAATTGGTTATAACTTAAACCAACTGAAAAGAATGAATGAAGCAGCGAACGCGATGAGTAAAGCTGTTGATTTACTCCGTGAGACAAAGTCGCCAATGGCAATTGAGCTTGCCTGCACATTAGGTGAGTGGTGGTTTAACTCAAAGGAGTATGAAAAGACAATTGAGTGCATGAATGAGTGTGTGCAGGAGCATTTAGTTGATGGCAATGACTCAGGAGCAGCTAATGATCTTCACTTAATTGGCTGTGCTTATCGCGAGTTAAAAAATTATGAAAAATCTCTAGAGGCTTTTAAGGAATCAAGAGCACTATTTAAGAGATTAAAAGAGGTTATTAATGTGGCAAGGTGCGATCAAAAGATTGCCCATTGCTTAACTGAATTAGGTGACGCCCAGGGAGCGCTGACTGCTGCTCAAAAATCTTTAGATGTTTTTGTAACCGCCCATGACCACAGACGTGAGACTTACTCATCATTTGAGTTAGGCAAAGCCCAGATGGGACTTGCTCAATATGAAGAGGCGCTAATGACACTTGAAAATGTATTAGAGAGTGTGACTGAGGCTGAGTTTAAAGATTTTGAATTTATAATCGATATCGAGCGAAAAATAGCGCTAACTCTTCGAAAGCTAGATCGTGAAAATGAGGCGGATGAGATTGTTAGAAGGCTAGATGCTGTTACTGAGGTAATTGACGAAGCTTAATTTTTTGGATGATTTACTGGATTTAAATGCTGCATCGCCCAGGCATACATAGCAATCGCTCCAGCAGCTGATGCGTTCATCGATCTAGTTGAACCATATTGAGAGATAGCAAGGACTACATAGCAAACTGCAACCCCTTCTTCACTCATGCCAGCACCCTCTTGGCCAAATAACATCACACATTTTTTAGGCAGATCAGCACTCTCTAGTGATTTAGAAATAGGAAGATTATCTATTCCAATTATTGGTAATTCATTTTCATCACACCAGGTTTTAAATTCTTCCACCGTTGCATGATGATGCACTGTTAAGTAGCGATCAGTCACCATCGCGCCCCGCCGATTCCAATCACGCTTTCCAACAATATGAACTGCTGAAACATTAAAAGCATTTGCAGTTCTAACAATTGAACCAATATTTAAATCATGTTGCCAATTTTCAATTGCAATTTGCAGATCATGTCGTTTGGTATCAAGATCGGCAACAATTGCCTCTACCTTCCAATATCTATATTTATCTAAGACATTTCTGCGATCACCCTGCTCAAGTAATTCCAGATCAAAGTGATTATCGGTCGGCCATGGTTTAGAGTGTGGGCCTACGCCAACAACCTGGTAGAACTCACCAGGTCCAACGGAAGATTGCGTCATAAGTAAACCTTAAGGGTTAAGGAGTGATGATGAGAAAATCATGGCTGCCTGCTTATATTGCGCTAGGTCTAATTTGGGGCTGTTCTTTCATATTTATTGAACTTGGGCTTGAGTTTCTAACTCCATTTGGGGTTGCCTTTGTCAGATGCTCACTGGGTGCTATCACTTTACTGATTGTTGTGAGATCGCGGAAAATTGCATTGCCAAAAGATAAAAGTACTTGGCGAAAACTTTGGATTGTTGCCCTACTGCTTAATGTTGTGCCTGGAATTTTATTTGCCTTCGCTCAGCAGTATGTGACCTCGGTTTTGGCTGGAATTATTAATGCCACAACCCCACTAATGACGATGGTATTTATGTTGCTACTTTTCAGAGAACAAAAGCTAAAGCGTGAACAAATCATTGGCTTATTTATTGGTGCATTTGGTGTGATGGTAGTACTAGGCATCTGGAAGGGAATAGGCGATAACCAATTACTTGGTGTGGCTGCCCTTCTGCTAGCTGTTTCTTGTTACGGATACTCATTTCCGTATATGACTCGAAATATCTTGCCACTTGTTTTAAAGCCTGAGGCGGCAGCAACAGTTCAATTAATTTTGGCAGCAATTACCTTGCTACCTCTTTATTTATTTGATGGAATTGCCGAAGATAATTACCAGTTAAATTCTTTACTAGCAATGTTAGCTCTTGGTGTCTTAGGGAGTGGCTTTGCCTACATCTGGAATTTTTCAATAATTGCAGCTGCAGGCGGCTCGATTGCTAGCACCGTAACTTATGTGACTCCCGTTGTTGCAGTCTTTGTTGGTTGGTTATTTTTAGGAGAGCAAATAACTTGGCATGAACCAGTTGGCGCAGTTTTTGTCATATTAGGAGCTGCGATTACCCAAGGCAGATTTACTAGTAAAGTGGTTGGCAAATGAAGAAGATAGCAATATTAGTTTTATTCATACTTTTAGGAAACCTTCAACCTGCTAATGCGGTAGATGTATTACCAGAACCTTTTTTTAAATACTTAGGCTCTAAGTACTTAGCAAATCCGGGTGTAATTTTAATTGATGGATCCACTAATGAAATTGTTTATCAAAGCGGGGCAGAAAAACCTAGAACTCCTGCTTCAGTATTAAAAGTAATATCAACTGCATCAATTGCCTTAACTTTAGATACAGCAACAGTTTTTAAGACCGCACTGTATAAAACCGAGAAAAAAGGCGTTTTTGTTATCTGGGGAGAAAATGATCCTTGGATTACTTCCAATGCTAAGTACCGCGATGCCAATAAGCGGGCATATATGCCAGCTTTAATTAAGGCGGCTTTTGCCTCCGATAAATCACTAAAGAAAATAACTTTGGTATATAAAGGGGTTAATAACTCAGATATTTTATATGCCAAGCGGGCATTAAAACGAAAATCCTCCGTTGCATATAAACCAATAAGTAAAAGTGTTGAGGTTGAATCTTTAGTTACCGAAAAAATTGCAGAAGTTTCTTCACCGCCACTTCATAAAATGATTCGTTTTGCCCTTTTATATAGTGACAATGTTTTATCCCAGCGATTGGCAATGGTTGCTACCGGCAGAAACGGCTACCCATTAACTAAAACCGGGTTTAATCAGATGGCAAAAGATAAGTTAAATGCAGTGGGTGTTGATACAACTGGCATGAAATTAGTTGATGGTTCAGGCATCGGTGGAGAAAATCGAGTTTCTGCTATTACTGTTTCTCAATTACTGCTTAAGTTAAAGACTGAACCAAAGTTAAAGGTAATTTATGAATCACTGCCCGTAAGTGGGGAATCTGGAACATTAATAGGTAGATACCATTCAACTGCGCCGCAAGCAGTTGGTTTAGTAAGAGCAAAGACTGGTTCAACTCGTCACACAGTTTCATTAGCTGGCTTTGCTACCTCAGGTGAGAAAGAGTATGTCTTTGTTGTGATTGCAGATGGCGTTGGTAGAACTAGAAGATTACAAGACGCAGCACGAAGTGCAATTGATCGAATGCTGGGAACTATCACTAAGCCACCTGTGATCGGATTAACACCGCTTGTGCCAGAAAGTAATCCCTTTACAACAACTCCGTAAATTCTGATTACTTGGCAAGGGTAGAGTTAGTGCAAATGAAAAATTACATCTCGCTGATGAAATTGCGAGTAGTAGAACTCCTACTTGTCACCACTCTTCCTGCATTGTTTTTAGCAAGTGAAGGTGTGCCAGATCTATCGATAACTTTTTGGAGTTTGTTGGGTGGAACATTTGCAGCAGGTGGGGCTAATGCATATAACATGATTATTGAGGCCAAATCAGATTTGTTAATGAAAAGAACCGCTAAACGACCAATTGCGACTGGTGAGATTTCAAGAAACAACGGTTTAGTTTTTGCCACGCTAATCTCACTAATCTCGCTCGCAATTTTCTATATCTTCACCACGCCTCTGGCTACATTGTTAACATTTTTAGCAATAACTTTTTATGTTTTTGGCTACACAATTGCTCTTAAGAAACACACTTCACAAAATATTGTTTGGGGTGGAATTGCTGGTTGCATGCCGGTATTAATTGGCCAAGCTGCTGTGACTAACTCCTTGACTAATACTTCATGGTTATTTTTCTTACTTATATTTTTTTGGACCCCACCACATTTTTGGGCACTTGCAGTTAGGTATAAGGATGATTACAAAGCAGCGGGTATTCCGATGCTGCCTGTAGTTGCCCCCATTAAATCTGTAATTAATCAAATGTGGTTTCACTCTCTAGCCATGGTGGCCTTCTCATTATTAGTAATTTGGAGCGCGAAGCTACCTATTTGGCTTTCTGTAATAACGTTGTTACTAATTGCAGGTTGGAAGCGTCAATTGATTAAGTTAACTAAAGAGCCAAGTGAGGTTAATGCTGGGAAGTTATTCCAAGCATCGATAGTTTTTCTCAGCATTTACTCATTTTTATTAGTAATCGGTGTATTGCTTAAGTAGTTTTTCAACCCTTTAATGGGATAATTTTCTTTATGTCCTCCCCTCTAGCACTTGATGTTGCCGATTTATCAAAAAAATATGGCGAACGTATGGCGCTCTCTCATGCAAATTTTGAAGTCCCAATGGGAAGTATTTGTGGCTTTGTAGGTCCAAATGGATCAGGTAAGACAACCACAATCAGAATGTTGTTGGGTTTAATCTCACCGACAACTGGAAGTGGTCATGTATTAGGTGAATCCATCACGCAACCTGAAAAATACTTACCAAATGTTGGCGCGATGATTGAAGGACCAGCTTTTTATCCTGCATTAACTGGGGCGCAGAATTTAACGGTGCTAGCAAAGTTGGGTGGCTTTGATACCAATACGATTCAAGGATTATTAGATTTAGTTGATTTAGGAGATCGAGGAAATTCAAAGTATAAAACTTACTCACTAGGCATGAAGCAAAGATTAGGAATTGCTGCCGCGCTCCTTCCTAAGCCCAAGTTACTAATTCTTGATGAACCAACAAATGGTTTAGATCCAGCTGGCATACAAGAGGTCAGAGCGCTACTTAGAAAACTAGCTGATAATGGCACAACAGTTTTCGTCTCCTCTCATCTTTTATCTGAGATTGAAATGATTAGTGATCACTTAGTAATGCTTAGGTTGGGTAAGGTGATTTTTTCTGGCAAAACTAGTGAGTTACTTGCAAAACAGCAGCCAGTGATTGTGGCAAAGCCTGAGAACAGAGGCGATTTAGAAAAACTAGCAAAGATTGCCGAATCTGGCGGGCATAGCGCAAAGATTATTGATGAGTCCGTTCATGTGACTGGTGAATCTGATTTTTCTGCCAAATTAAATAAAGCAGCATTTGAAGCCGGAATTACTCTAGAGAGTTTGACGCCAGTACGTGCATCTTTGGAAGATACTTTTTTTGAAATGACGGGTGAGTAATTATGTGGAATGTGTTTAGAGCAGAGTTAACTAAGCTAAAGCGACCTTCACTTTCAATATCAACTATTGCCGCAGTTACATTTGTAACTGGCTTAGTAACCTCACTTTTATTTTTACTAGTTGATTCTCCTGAAGGAAATGGCGAGCGTGGAGTGCGAATTAGCCGAGATGTATTAGCGCTACCAACCGGTGTTTCACTTAGCTTTAGTAATGCCGCAGGCCTTTTAGGCATTGTGGCCCTATGTATTTTTGCTGCTCAAACAGCGCAGGAGTACACATACGGAACTTTACGTAACTTATTAGTTCGCCAACCATCTCGAATGAAGATCTTGCTTGGCAAATTAGGCTCAATGAAATTGTTTGCAATTGCCATGGTCACATTGTCGGCAGTACTGGCAGTTTCTCTTTCATATTTATTTGCAGGTGTTAAAGATATTTCAACTGGGGCATGGACTACCCCCGATGCCAGAGCAGCGTTACTTCGCACATTTATAAATGTATTAATCGCAACCATTGGTTATGGAATTTTCGGAATGATCTTAGGATTGCTATTTAGATCCCCAATATCTGCCATATCCATAGGAGTTATTTGGAACTTGATTATTGAGGGCTTGTTATCTGCTTTTGTAACAAATATTGATCGGTATTTCCCTGGCCAACTTTTATCGATTGTGGCAATTGGCGGCAATGATCGAATTTCATACCAGTATGCCTTATTTACCTCATATGGATTTTTACTTGCCGGTCTTGCAATTGTTGCTTTCCTATTTAAAAAACGAGATGTGGCCAATTAATGAATAAGAAATTACTTGCCCTCACACTTGTCATGGCTTTACTGCCAACTGCTGCCATTGCTGCGACTCCAAAGCCAACTCAAGCACAAATTGATGCAGCCAAGAAGATTGAAGCAGAGAAGAAAGCCGCCGCCGATGCTGCAGCTAAAAAACTAAGTACAGCGAAAAAGACCTTAAGCCAATTAACTGCCATCGCCACCGCTAAGCGAAAAATATATATTGCTGCCCAAAATGATCTTAAGATGAAGACTAAGCAAGCAGATATTGCAATGAAGCATCTGCAAGCTGCGCAAGCTTCGGTTTCAACCGGTAAACGCACTATTGGAAAGTTAGCGGTCAATGCTTATGTAATGGGTGGTGGTTTTACTGATTTAGATTCATTACTAAGTTCTGATGGTCCGCAGGATTTAGCAGATCGACTAAGCACACTTGATGCTCTGGGCGAGAATAATTCGAACGCATTAGATAGATTTAAATCTGCTGAGGTTGTAGCAAGTGCTGCACAAAAAGCAGCAGATAAAGCTAAAAAAGCTCAGGCAGAGGCAACTATTAAAGTTGCTTCAGCTAAGAAAGCAGCAGATGAAGCAGCAGCAATTCAACAAGAAGAAGTTGATAAATTACAGGCAATTCAAGACAAGTTAGCTAAAGAATTAGCGGTCGCACAAAAAACTAGATTAACTCTTGAACAACAACGCCAAATTGCTTTGCTGGAAGAGGCAAATGCAGGTCGAGCATTAATTACTCCTGACCAATCAAAGATTTGGCCAGATATTGGATTCACTGGCAGAAGTAGTACTAGATCAACTGAGGCGATGCGACTTGCTGCAGTTGAGTTTGCAAAGAAACAAGTACTTGCAAAGAAGAATTATGTTTGGGGAAGTGAAGGCCCAACCACGTTTGACTGCTCAGGATTGGTTTATGCCGCGTATAAATCAGCTGGACTTGGTTGGCCAAATTGGGATCGCCTTAACTCATCACTTTATTGGGTTGCCACCAAGCGGGTGCCAATAAGTGAGATGGTGCCTGGAGATTTGGTTTTCTACTCATATAAGGGAACGGTAAGCACAATTCACCATATATCTATCTATGCCGGGGATGGCATGATGTGGGAAGCGCACAATAAAGATAAAGATTTGCTCTACTCCAGCATCTATAGCATCAAGGGTTTAATGCCATACGGGGGTCGGGTCTAATCTTGGCGGTATGAACTCCGCTAACACACCAAATCTTTGGGAGATTAGAAAAGCGATCAAACCTTTTCTTTCCTCTTCATCTCAAACTATTTTGTTTGGTTGCTCTGGTGGGGCAGATTCAATGGCGCTGGCCTTAGCTTTATTCGCAGAGCGCGGAGAACAAAAGATTATTCCAGTTGTGGTTGATCACGGATTACAAGCAGGATCTGATCAGATAACTTCACAAGTTATAAGCAAGTTAAAGTCAATTGGCTATCAGCAGGTTGAGAGCGCCGTTGCGCAAGTTGTTGTAACAGATGGATTAGAAGCATCTGCAAGAAGAGCTCGATATAAAGTCTTTAACCAATTTATTGATAGCTATCAACCAAAGTATTTCTTTCTTGCCCACACATTAAATGATCAGGCAGAAAGTGTTTTACTTGGGTTAGCTCGTGGTTCAGGGGCTAGATCTTTGGCTGGAATGGCAGTTGAAAACAATCTTTATGTCAGGCCACTTTTAAAGATTAGTAGACAGATGACTGAAGCAGCATGTGTTGAAGCTGGCATGACATTTTGGAATGATCCACATAATCAAGATACAAAGTTTTCTAGAGTTAGAGTTAGAAGAAATGTTCTACCAAATCTTGAAGAAAATCTTGGACCAGGAATTACGGAAGCTTTAGTGAGAAGTGCTGATCTATTTAGAGATGATGCTGACGCCCTAGATGGATTTGCACTTGAATTTATTAATCAAGTAGATCCAACAAATCTTGATGTGAATGATTTAGAGAGATTACCAAAGGCAATCCGTACTCGAGTTTTGCGTCTTGCAATCTATAAAGCTGGAGCCCCGACTGGAACATTAACTGCTGAACATATTTCAGCTGCTGAAGCCTTAATCTCACAGTGGCATGGTCAAAAAGAGGTATCACTCCCTGGGAATGTGAAGCTTTTGCGAAATTCAGGCAGAATTGTCCTCTCAACCAATCAATAAGGAGCACCGTGGATCTTTCAGCACTTGGAAATGACATAGAGCGAGTTGTCGTAAGTGAAGAACAGATTCAAAATAGATTAAAAGAGTTAGCTGCTCAAGTTAACAAAGATTATGAAGGCCGAGACTTAATTTTAGTTGGAGTTCTAAAGGGCGCCATTATGGCAATGGCTGATTTTTCTAGACACTTACAACGCCATGTTGATATGGATTGGATGGCAGTTTCATCCTATGGAGCTGGAACAAAATCAAGTGGTGTAGTTAGAATTTTGAAAGATTTAGATAGTGATATTTTAGGAAGAGAAGTTTTAATTGTTGAAGACATTTTAGATACTGGATTAACACTTTCATGGCTGACTGAGAATTTACTATCTCGTGGTGCAAAATCTGTTTCAGTTTTAACGGTACTTAGAAAACCAGATGCTGCCACTGTAAAGGTTGAGGCAAAGTATGTTGGCTTTGATATTCCAAGTGAGTTTGTGGTCGGCTACGGCTTAGATTTCAACCAGAAGTACCGTAATTTGCCGTTTATTGGTGTTCTTGCCAAACACCTTTATTCTTAAGCCCCTATCAAAACAGTCTTAAGAAAGTGATGTAACTGGTGTCGCAAAAAAAGAGTTTCAAGTTCCCAAAATTTAAGGGAATTAAAAACACTAAGAAACCAAACAAAACTTCACCTGCCGCTGCCCGAAAGATTTTGCGCGGACCACTGTTCTGGATTATCGCTGCATTGATTGCCGTAAGTATTTTTGGTCAAATTTCAGCAACTGGTGAAGAGTTTAAGAAGGTTGAAACTTCTGTAATTTTAAATGAGATTTCATTAAATAATGTTAAGTCAGCTTTAGTAATTGATCGAGAGCAAAAAGTTCAAGTAGTTTTAAAAGAGGGTGAATTTGTAGATGGAGCTGCAAAAATTGAAGCCTCCTATGTCGCTGGTCAGGAAGCGCTTATAGTTGAACTTTTAACAAGTAATCCCCCTTCAACTACCTGGGATATCAAAGTTCCTAAGCAATCACTATTTGTTTCATTAATTTTAAGCATTTTGCCAATCTTGCTAATTATCTTTTTACTTCTTTTGTTTATGGGCGGTGGACAAGGCAGTCGAGTTTTATCCTTTGGTAGATCAAGGGCTAAGTTACAAAATAAAGAGATGCCAACCAACACATTCGTTGATGTGGCAGGTGCTGATGAAGCAGTTGCTGAGTTACGTGAGATAAAGGATTTTCTAGCTAGCCCGGAAAAATACAAGGCAATTGGCGCCAAGATTCCTAAGGGTGTTTTACTCTATGGCCCGCCAGGAACTGGAAAAACATTACTTGCCAGGGCAGTTGCTGGTGAAGCAAAAGTTCCTTTCTATTCAATCTCAGGCTCTGAGTTTGTTGAAATGTTTGTTGGTGTTGGTGCATCTCGTGTCCGTGATTTATTTGCGCAAGCAAAACAAAATGCACCTGCAATAGTTTTTGTTGATGAAATTGATGCAGTTGGACGTCAGCGCGGTGCAGGTCTTGGCGGCGGAAATGATGAGCGCGAGCAAACTTTAAATCAGCTGCTAGTTGAGATGGATGGCTTTGAAGCTAATGGTCAGGTTATTTTAATTGCCGCTACAAATAGACCAGATGTTTTAGATCCAGCACTTTTACGTCCAGGAAGATTTGATCGACAGATTTCAGTTGATCGCCCAGACCTAAAGGGAAGAGCAGCAATTCTTGCAGTGCATGCAAAGAATAAACCAGTTGCAAAAGATGTTGATTTGAGCTCTTATGCAAAGCGAACACCTGGATTTACCGGCGCAGATTTAGCAAATGTTTTAAATGAAGCAGCATTGCTTGCAGCACGTCAAGAGCGCAAGGCAATTAGAAACAGCGATATTGATGAAGCGATTGATCGAGTAATGGCTGGCCCACAAAAAGTTTCTAGATTAATGACAGAAGAAGAGCGAAGAATTACTGCTTATCATGAAGGTGGACACGCACTCGTTGCTCACGCACTGCCACATACAGATCCTGTTCATAAAGTAACGATCATGCCAAGAGGTAGGGCGCTTGGTTACACAATGGTTTTACCTGATGAAGATCGCTACGCAGTTACTAGAAATCAAATGCTTGATCAACTTGCATACACAATGGGTGGTAGAGCAGCCGAAGAATTAATTTTTCATGATCCAACAACTGGTGCATCAAATGATATTGAAAAGGCAACAAATTTAGCCAGAGCGATGGTTACCCAATACGGAATGACTCAGCGGTTAGGAGCAATAAAGCTTGGTATCTCAGATTCACAACCGTTCTTAGGTCGAGATTATGGCCATCAACGTGATTACTCAGAAAATGTTGCAGCAATTGTTGACGGTGAGATCAGAGAGATGATTGAGAATGCCCACCAAGAGGCGTTTGATATTTTGGTAGCAAATCGTGAAACTCTTGATCGTTTAGTTGAAGAGTTACTAGAAAATGAAACCTTAAACAAGGAAGAGATTGCCGCTGTATTTAAGAAGGTTAAGAAAGTTAAACCAAGAGCGCCATGGACTGGTTCTCAAAATCGCACACCTTCAAACCAACCACCGGTTGCGCTAAAGCCTGCAAAAATTAAGGTGATTGAAGAGGATAAACCAGTTAAGAAAACTGCGGCTAAGAAAAGTGAAAAAGATTTAACTAAGGATGTAAATGAGTGAGATCAACTCCGTATCCATGGGGCCACATGATGGTGGTGCCAAGAAGGAGTTTGATCAAGCAAGAGCTGAAAAAGCGATAACCGAGTTATTACACGCTTTAGGAGAGGATCCAGATCGCGAAGGTTTACAGGACACTCCAAAGCGAGTTGCAAAAGCGTTAGCTGAAAATTTTGCTGGTCTTTGGCAAAAACCTGAGGATGTATTGACTACAACATTTGATATCGGCCATAAAGAACTAGTAATTGTTAGAGAGATTGAAGTTTTCTCTCACTGCGAACATCACTTAACTCCATTCCATGGCGTGGCACATATTGGTTACATTCCAGGTGAAAGTGGTCGGATAACTGGAATTTCAAAATTAGCCCGCGTTGTTGATTTATATGCCAGGCGCCCGCAGGTGCAAGAGCGACTAACTTCTCAAATTGCTGATGCTTTAGTTGAAATCCTGCAACCAGGTGGAGTCATAGTAATTATTGATTGCGAACACCTATGTATGTCAATGCGAGGAGTTAAAAAATCACAAGCTCGAACTACAACAAGTGCTGTTCGTGGTCAGCTGTTAAATCCTGCAACTAGGGCTGAAGCAATCTCACTTATCAATCAAAGCAGGTAGTAATAATGTCTCGCACCTTAGTAATGGGAATCTTAAACATAACACCAGACTCATTTGCTGATGGTGGGAAATATCTATCTAAAGAAGATGCAATTACGCAAGGTCGAAGATTGATTGCAGAAGGTGCCGACATTATCGATGTTGGTGGTGAATCTACTAAGCCAGGGGTTGATCGAGTTAGTGAAGCAGATGAACTAGAAAGAGTTATCCCAGTGGTTACTGAGTTGGTAAAAGATGGCGCAGTAATAAGTGTTGACACTATGCGATCTGAAGTAGCAAAACAGGCAATTGCTGCTGGTGCTAGCTATATAAATGATGTTAGTGGTGGGTTAGCTGATGAGAAGATGGCTTCAGTAATTGCGCAAAATCCAAAGGTTCAATACATAGCAATGCATTGGCGGGGACATTCAAAGGAAATGCAGAAACAAGCCGTGTATAAAGATGTTGTCAAAGAAGTAAAAGATGAATTAGATGAGCGAGTTTCACAGTTATTGAAAGCAGGAATTGATCCAGAACAAATCATCTTGGATCCAGGAATCGGCTTTGCCAAAGAGAGTGAACATAACTGGGAGATACTAAGAAATATTGAAAGATTCCAACTACTTGGTTACCCGTTATTAATCGGTGCCTCTCGCAAAAGATTTCTAG
Source organism: Candidatus Nanopelagicus limnes (assembly GCF_002287885.2). Classification (GTDB taxonomy): domain Bacteria; phylum Actinomycetota; class Actinomycetes; order Nanopelagicales; family Nanopelagicaceae; genus Nanopelagicus; species Nanopelagicus limnae. The sequence goes on along the minus strand of NZ_CP016768.2, from coordinate 1,174,473 downwards.
GTGAATTAGTGAACGCACCTGAACCAGACAAACGAGAAGCGGCCACCATTGCTTTAACAACTGAACTGGCAAGGCTTAAAGTTTGGGGTGTGCGCACTCATGCCGTGAAAGCCCATCAAGATGCAATTTCTGTTGTGGAAAGGCTTCGAAAATGAGTGATCTAATAAGAATTGTCGGCGTAAAAGCAAAAGGATTTCACGGTGTTTTAGAAAGTGAACAAAAGCGAGGTCAAAAGTTTATTGTGGATGTTGAGCTAAGACTGACACTTTCTAAACTAAATGATGATCTAACTAAAACTGTTAATTACGCGCAGGTTGCAATGGTAATAAATGATCAAATAACTGGTAAACCTCAAAAATTAATCGAGAGCCTGGCGGAGAATATTGCGGTTAAAATCCTTAAAGATTTTAAGAAGGTAAAATCGGTGAAGGTGACAGTCCACAAACCAAAGGCGCCAATTGCATTAAATTTTAAGGATATTCAAGTTGAAATAGAAAGAAGTAGATGAAGGCAGTAATTGCTCTTGGTTCAAACCTTGAAAATAGGAAGTTGAATTTAGATATAGCTGTTACTCACTTAGAGGATCTTTTACAAAATATTAAAGTCTCACCATATTTTGAAACTAAACCCGTTGGCGGGCCAATTCAAGATGATTTCATTAATGCCGTTGTCATTGGTGAATGCCTATTAACTCCTGAAAATCTCTTAACCGAGTTACTTAAAATAGAGGATCAAATGGGGCGGGTACGCGAGGTTAAATGGGGCCCAAGAATTATTGATTTGGATTTAATTGTGCATGGTGAACAAGTAGTTGATTCACTTTTCTTAAAGCTGCCCCATCCACTGGCACAATCAAGGGAGTTTGTTTTAAAACCATGGTTAGCCATTGATCCAGAAGGGGTAATTCCTGGAGTTGGTGCAGTGAAAACTCTGTTGGCATCAATTCAAAGCGCAAGTTAAACTCTTCCTCTAGCCCGGTACCCGGAAAGGACTGGAGCCATGATTGAAGTCATTAAATCTGTCGATGATTTGGCGCGCCAAAAATGGGATGTATTAGTTCCAACTATGGGAGCACTACATGCTGGTCATCAATCTTTAATTAAATTAGGTAAAAATCTTGGCGAAAAAGTTATTGTCAGTATTTTTGTTAACCCCCTTCAATTTGAGAATAAATCAGATTTAGAAACTTATCCAAAAAGTTTTGAACAAGACTTACAAATCGCTGAAGAGGCTGGGGCAGCTGCAGTATTCACACCCTCAGAATTAGATATTTACCCAGGGCAAATTGAAAAGATAGAAGCTGGATCAATAGGAGATATCTTTGAAGGTAAATCAAGGCCAGGACATTTCACTGGTGTGCTCACTGTAGTTAAACGCCTATTTAATTTAGTTCAACCTAAGCATGCAGTTTTTGGAGAAAAAGACTTTCAACAGTTGTTTTTGATTAAAAAAATGGTGAACAATTTAAAGCTGCCAGTAAATGTTGTTGCAGCTCCTACGATTCGAGATTCCAGTAATTTGGCACTCTCATCGCGTAACTCTCGGCTATCTGTTGAAGATAAAAAAATAGCGCAGGTTATTTACCAAGCATTAGCTCAAAATAACATTGAGGATGCTCGAGAATTAATTAAAAAAGTAGATGGTTTTTCTCTGGATTATTTGGAGCTAGTTGATGAAGAAAGTTTCACTCTTGCAACTCCTGAGACCAGAAATAAGCGTCTAATTATCGCCGGTTGGGTAAATCAGGTCCGATTGATCGACAATATGGCAATGGGAAGTAAGCGATGAAATTGTTAACTGGTTCACCAGGTTGGAGCACATCAGCTGATGTAATTGTCATTGGGTCAGGTGTTGCAGGTCTTACTACCGCACTAAATCTTCGTTCTTATGGGATGTCTGTTTTATTGGTAACTAAAGCAAGAATTGATGAGGGCTCAACTAAATGGGCACAAGGTGGAATTGCTGCCGCACTTGGCCCCGGTGATACACCAGATCAACACAAGAAAGATACTTTGGCAGCTGGCGCAGGATTATGTGACATAAAAGCGGTTGATGTTTTAGTTTCAGAAGGACCTGAAGCTGTTAGAAAATTAATTGCCCAAGGTGCAGTATTTGATAAATCTGAAACTGGTGAAATTGCATTAACCAGAGAAGGCGGACATCTTCGAAATAGAATTTTGCATGCAGGCGGTGATGCAACTGGTGCAGAGGTTTCAAGAGCATTACTTGCAGCTGTGAGAGATGATGATGGCATAGAAATAATTGAGCACGCACTTGCAATTGATGCGTTAAAAAGTCCTACCGGCAGAGTCTGCGGAGTAACTTTGCATGTTATTGGCGCCGGTAGCAGGGATGGTGTTGGCAGAGCATTAGCAAGAGCGGTTGTTGTTGCAACAGGAGGACTGGGTCAGGTTTATTCACAAACTACTAACCCAGCTGTTTCAACTGGTGATGGAGTTGCATTGGCATTAAGAGCCGGCGCAAAAGTAGCTGATGTTGAGTTTGTGCAATTTCATCCAACTGTTTTATGGCGAGATCTAGCTAATCGTGGGCAACAACCATTAATAAGTGAGGCAGTACGTGGTGAAGGCGCAATTTTGTTAAATAACAAAAATGAACAATTCATGGTTGGTAAACACCCGCAAGCAGATTTAGCTCCTAGAGATGTTGTTGCAATCGAGATATTTAATCAAATGCAGATTAGTGGACAACCACACGTTTGGTTAGATGCAACTAAAATAAAAGATTTCGAACATAGATTTCCAACTATTTATGCTTCATGCATTAAAAATGGAATAAATCCAACTAAAGAAAAGATCCCAGTAGCACCTGCATCTCACTATGCCTCAGGAGGCGTGTTAGTAGATTTAAATGGTAAATCTTCAGTAGATGGGCTTTATATTTGTGGTGAATCAGCTTGTACTGGCGCACATGGCGCTAACCGCCTGGCATCTAACTCATTACTTGAAGGATTAGTGTTTGGTGCTCGAATTGCAGCAGCGCTTTCAAATAATTTACCTGCCCAGGAGCAACCAGTTGAAGATGGAAAAAGTATTTTGCTTGATCCAAAAATTCTTCTTCCGCTTCAAATTGCAATGAGTGAAGGAGCCGGTGTTTTAAGATCTGAAGCATCCCTTATAAAAACTCTGCAAACCTTAGAAGAGCTTTCTAAGTTAACAAGTAAAGATCCAAGAATTGAAGCCTGGGAAGCGACAAACCTTCATCTACTTGCAACTGTAATTGTGAAATCAGCATTACTTCGAACTGAATCAAGAGGCTCTCATTGGCGAAGTGATTACCCACAAACACAAAGTGATTGGCTGAGTAGGATCATCCAACAGATAGATTCTGATGGAAATTGGCAAAGCAAGGTGGAGGTGATTTAAGTGAATCAACTTCGAGATAACTTAAAAAAGCTAGGGCTTTCACCAAATCATATTTTTCAATTAGTTAAAGATTCAATTGGTGAGGATTTAGCAGGTGGAGAAGATATAACTTCGGTAGCAACCATCTCTAGCTCCCAAGTTTCAACAGCAGATTTCACAACAAGAGCATCTGGTGTAGTTAGTGGCCTGCATGTAGTAGCTGCAGTTCTTGAATACTGCGGTGTTACTCATTATGAGGTTTTAGTCGATGAAGGCGCAAAGGTTGCTGCTGGAAAGGTTTTAATCACAGCACAAGGCAATACTCAAAAAATATTGTTGGCAGAGCGAACTGCTCTTAACTTTCTATCTCACTTAAGCGGAATTTCAACACTAACAAGTAAGTGGGTGGCTGAAGTTGAAGGAACTAAATGTCAGATCAGAGATACTCGTAAAACAACACCGGGACTTCGCACTTTAGAAAAATTCGCAACCCGAATGGGTGGTGCTACTAATCACCGGCTTTCACTTTCAGAGGCTGCATTAATTAAAGATAATCACATAGTTGCTGCCGGCACTATTTCTGCAGCCTTTACTGCAACAAAGAAGATGTTTCCTGGAAAATCACTTGAGGTAGAGGTCGATTCAATTGATCAACTCAAGGAAGTAATTGAGTTTAAGCCCGATGTGATTCTGCTCGACAATATGAGTGTGCAACTTTGCCAAGAAGCGGTGGCAATAGCTGCAGGCAAGGTAAGACTTGAAGCATCAGGTGGTTTAACAATTGAAAACGCAAAAGCATATGCAAATACAGGTGTTACTTATTTAGCGGTTGGATCACTCACACACTCTGCCCCAGCTTTAGATATCGGTCTCGACTTTAGAAAGGGTAAATAATGTTGCTCACAATTGACGTTGGAAATACCAACACAGTTCTTGGAGTTTTTGATAAAGATAAGTTAGAACAATCTTGGAGAGTAAAGACTGATCCAAGAGATACCGCTGATGAGTTATGGCTGCAGTACTCAGCACTAGTTGATGGATTTGATATCACCGGAGTTGCAATCTGCTCAACTGTGCCAGCAGTACTTCGTGAGATTAGAAAATTACTTGATGATCATTATCAGGATATCAAGACCACAATCATTGAACCGGGGATTAAAACAGGTGTGCCTCTATTGGTAGATAACCCAAAAGAGATTGGCGCCGATCGGATTGTTAACTCATTGGCTGCATTTACTTTGTATGGATCAGATGGACCAGCAATTGTTGTTGATTTTGGTACCTCAACCAATTTAGATGTTGTTTCCCCAAAGGGAGAGTTTTTAGGTGGTGCGTTAGCACCAGGCATTGAGATTTCAGTTGATGCCCTAGCTGCAAGAGCTGCTCAACTTCGTAAAGTTGAATTAGTAAAACCAAAATCAGTTATTGGTAAGAACACAGTGGAAGCACTGCAATCAGGAACCATCTTTGGTTTTGCTGGTCAAGTAGATGGATTAGTAAATCGAATTATTGATGAACTAGCTGATCTTTATCCTGATTCTGGCGATGTCTGCGTAATTGCAACTGGTGGGCTTGCGCCATTGGTGCTAGGAATAAGTGAGATGATCGAATTTCATGAGCCAGATCTAACATTAATTGGATTGCGCTTAGTTCATGAGCGAAATTAAATCATTACCGCTCACCTCACCCGCTAAGATTTAACACATCATGGCTGATGAGGATGATCTACCCGAACAACTACGTATCCGGCGAGAAAAACGAGCTGCGATATTAAAACGTGGTGGCCAGCCATATCCAGTATCTGTCCCTAGAACAACCACTTTATTAGAGATTAGAACAAAGCATAAAGATCTTCCAATTGATGTTTCAACCGGAGAAATTGAATCAATCACTGGTCGAGTAATTTTCAAACGCGATACGGGCAAATTATGTTTTGCTAATTTGCGTGAAGGTGATGGCACAGAGCTGCAAGCAATGTTTTCACTGGATAAAATTGGTGAAGAACAACTTGAAATTTGGAAATCTGAAATTGATTTGGGAGATATTGTCTCGGTAACCGGTGAAGTAATTACCTCAAAACGAGGCGAGTTATCAATTTTGGCTAACTCATTCACACTCGCTGCAAAAGCCTTAAGGCCGCTACCAGTTGAACATAAACCACTCTCTGAAGAGAGTCGCGTACGTATGCGTTATGTGGATTTAATTGTTAGAGAAGAAGCAAGAAGTAATGCCAGGTTGCGCCCAGCAGTTATGAAGTCATTACGCCAAACTTTTAGCAGCAGAAATTTTATTGAGGTAGAAACTCCAATGTTGCAGGTAATGCACGGCGGAGCAGCTGCTCGTCCATTTAAAACCTTTAGTAATGCTTATGAGATGGATTTGTTTTTAAGAATTGCACCTGAGCTTTATTTAAAACGTTGTGTGGTGGGCGGCCTAGAAAAGGTTTTTGAAATCAATAGAAATTTCCGTAATGAAGGAGCTGACTCATCTCACTCACCTGAGTTTGCAATGATTGAAACTTATGAGGCGTATGGTGATTGGAACACCATGGCTGAATTAACTAGAACTTTGGTGCAGGATTCTGCCAAAGCAGTATTTGGCTCCCACGTAGTTAAGCACCATGATGGACGTGAATTAGATCTTGGCGGAACTTGGAGTGAGATATCTTTATTTGATGCTATTTCAGAATCTGTTGGTGAAAAAGTAACTGGTGAGAGTTCAATTGATGATCTTAAAAAGATTGCTACGAAGCTAGGCATCAAGCTTGATCCTAAATGGATTAAAGGAAAAATTGCTGAAGAGATTTTTGAGCATGTAGCAATTGAGAAATTAACTAAACCAACATTTGTTAAGGGCTTTCCAATTGACACCTCTCCATTAGTTCGAGCACACCGTGAAATACCGGGTGTGGCAGAGAAGTGGGATTTATACATTGAAGGATTTGAGTTAGCTACTGGATATTCAGAGTTAGTTGATCCGGTAGTACAACGTGAGCGATTAACTGAACAAGCAAAACTTGGTGCGTCAGGTGATTTAGAGGCGATGGGATTAGATGAGGATTTCTTAAGAGCTATGGAACATGGCATGCCACCAATGGGCGGTATGGGAATGGGTGCTGATCGATTGTTAATGGCGCTGACTGGACTTGGGATCAGGGAGACAATTTTATTTCCATTAGTTAAGCCAACTGCAGGAGATGAGTAATGACTGCGGTAGTTAGATCTGCTAAAACCTCTGATGTTAAAAAGATCAGAGCAATTATTGATACCTACGCAGTAGAACGCAAATTATTATCAAAGGAAACAGTAACCTTATTTGAAAGCGTTCAAGAGTTTATTGTCGCTGAAGTTGATGGTGAAGTAGTTGGCTGCGGAGCTTTGCATGTGCTCTGGGAAGATATAGCCGAAGTTAGAACAGTTGCAGTAGTTGGAAAAATGCATGGCAAAGGTATTGGTCATTTAATATTAGAAAGTATTTTGACAAAAGCTAAAGAGATTGGCGTTAAGAAAGTATTTTGCTTAACCTTTGAAACAAAGTTTTTTGGATCCCATGGCTTTGTGGAAATTCAAGGTGCACCAGTTGACCCAGAAATTTACGCCCAACTACTGCGTTCCTATGATGAAGGTATTGCTGAATTTCTCGACCTAGAGAGTGTTAAGCCCAACACACTGGGAAATACCAGAATGCTGAAAATTCTTTAAGTTTCTGGGCATAAACACCCCAGTTATGGGGTTATAAGGCAGTAACACACCCAATATATGGGTGAGTTATTCACAGCCTATTCGGAGTGCACAATGTCGCCTCTTGGTATTAGGCTATTTACATCAAGAGAAGAAAGGTTTGAGCAATGTTTGAACGGTTTACCGATCGTGCCAGACGCGTTGTTGTGCTGGCGCAAGAAGAAGCACGCATGCTCAACCATAACTACATCGGTACTGAACATATTCTTTTAGGTTTAATTCATGAAGGTGAAGGCGTTGCCGCAAAAGGACTTGAGTCCCTTGGTATCTCACTAGAGGCTGTTCGCTCACAGGTAGAAGAAATTATTGGTCAAGGACAACAAGCACCATCTGGCCACATTCCATTTACACCACGTGCTAAAAAAGTTTTGGAGTTATCACTTCGTGAAGCTTTGCAACTAGGACACAACTACATTGGTACTGAACATATTCTTCTGGGTTTAATTCGTGAAGGTGAAGGAGTTGCAGCGCAAGTTTTGGTAAAACTTGGCGCAGATCTTTCTCGCGTTCGCCAACAAGTTATTCAATTACTTTCTGGCTACCAAGGCAAAGAGGCGGTTGCAGCAGGTGGGCCGGCAGAGGGTCAACCATCAACATCATTAGTTTTAGATCAGTTTGGCCGAAACCTTACGCAAGCAGCCCGTGAAGGAAAGCTTGATCCAGTAATTGGTAGAGAAAAAGAGATTGAGCGAGTTATGCAGGTGCTATCTCGTCGTACCAAAAATAACCCAGTTCTAATTGGTGAACCAGGAGTTGGTAAGACTGCAGTTGTTGAAGGATTAGCCCAAGCAATTGTGAAGGGTGACATCCCAGAGACTCTTAAAGATAAGCAGCTTTACTCATTAGATCTTGGCGCTTTAGTTGCCGGTTCTAGATACCGCGGAGATTTTGAAGAGCGATTAAAGAAAGTATTAAAAGAGATTCGCACCCGTGGCGACATTATTTTGTTTATTGATGAGATTCACACATTAGTTGGCGCAGGAGCGGCTGAGGGCGCAATTGATGCGGCTTCGATATTAAAGCCAATGCTTGCCCGCGGTGAGTTACAGACAATTGGCGCAACTACATTGGATGAGTATCGCAAGCACTTAGAAAAAGATGCAGCTCTTGAGCGACGCTTTCAGCCAATCCAAGTTGCCGAGCCAACTGTTGCTCACACAATTGAAATTCTAAAAGGACTTCGCGATCGCTATGAAAGCCACCATAAGGTTTCCATCTCAGATGGCGCACTAGTTTCTGCTGCAACACTTGCCGATCGTTATGTTTCAGATCGCCATCTGCCAGATAAAGCGATTGATTTAATTGATGAGGCAGGCTCTCGTCTTCGAATTCGCCGAATGACTGTGCCACCTGAAATTCGTGAATATGATGACAAGATCGCAGCTGCTCGCAAAGAAAAAGAGTCAGCAATTGATGGCCAAGATTTTGAAAAGGCTGCATCCTTGCGTGATAAAGAGAAATCTTTAATCACTGAAAAGGCAGAGCGAGAGAAGAATTGGAAAGCAGGCGATCTTGATGTGGTTGCTGAGGTAGATGAAGAGTTAATTGCTGAAGTTCTTTCAACTGCAACTGGTATTCCAGTATTTAAGTTAACTGAGGCAGAGACTGCTCGATTACTTAAGATGGAGGATGAACTACATCGCCGCGTAATCGGTCAAGACCAAGCTATCAAGGCATTGTCACAAGCAATCCGTAGAACACGTGCTGGACTTAAAGATCCAAAGCGTCCTGGCGGATCATTTATCTTTGCTGGCCCATCTGGTGTTGGTAAGACAGAGCTTTCAAGAACTCTTGCCCAATTCCTATTTGGTGATTCAGATGCATTAATTCAATTAGATATGTCTGAGTACTCAGAAAAACACACCGCATCTCGTTTATTTGGTGCCCCTCCTGGTTATGTTGGTTATGACGAGGGTGGTCAGTTAACTGAGAAGGTGCGACGTCGTCCATTCTCTGTTGTTTTATTTGATGAGATTGAAAAAGCACATCCAGATATCTTCAACTCACTTCTGCAGGTATTAGAGGATGGTCGATTAACTGATGCGCAAGGTCGTGTGGTGGACTTTAAGAACACCATCATCATTATGACTACCAACCTTGGTACTCGCGATATTTCAAAATCATTATCACTTGGCTTTGCCAATGTGGCAGATGCCCAAGGAAGTTATGAGCGCATGAAGGCAAAGGTAGGAGATGAGCTAAAGACTCACTTCAGACCTGAGTTCTTAAACCGTATTGATGACATCGTGGTATTCCACCAGTTAACTGAGAATGAGATCGTCAAGATTGTTGATCTAATGGTTGCTCAATTAGATGAGCGCTTGAAGGCAAAAGATATGGGAATCGAGTTAACAACCGGTGCTAAATCATTGCTAGCAAAGCGAGGTTATGACCCAGTACTTGGCGCTCGCCCACTTCGCAGAACAATTCAACGAGAGCTTGAAGATGTGTTATCAGAGAAGATGCTCTTTGGTGATCTAAAAGCTGGTGAGATTATTTTGGTAGATGTTTCAGATGCAACTGATACTGCAACCTTTACCTTTAAAGGAACACCAAAATCCGCTTTGCCAGATGCACCTGGTGATTTAGCAGAAGCTACTAGTTAATCTTCACCTTACTAATTGCTTGCTCAACTCGAGCAGCTTCTAGTATTTCAATACCTGCAATCTTTAAATCACTTCCTACTGGCACGATTGCTCGTTTAAATCCAAGACGGGCAGCTTCTGCAACTCTTTGAGTTATTCCAGTAACTTTTCGAATCTCACCGGCTAAGCCAACCTCACCAATTGCAACTAAATCTGCTGGCAGCGCTAAACCTTTTGCAGCAGATGCCACTGAGAGTGCAACTGCAAGATCAGCAGATGGTTCAGTAATTTTCATGCCACCAACGGTTGCAACATAAACATCTCTTCCTGAGATTTTAATTCCTGCTCGAAGCTCTAATACAGCTAAAGTCATTGCAGTTCGTGAGTTATCTAATCCACTTGTTACTCGTCTGGAATTGCCCCAGTCACGTCCATCTGAGTTTGATGCACTTACTAATGATTGAATCTCAGCGAGTAATGCTCGTCTGCCCTCTAACGCAACTGTTACACAAGTACCTGGGACTGGATCACTGTGACGAGATGTAAACAGACCAGTTGGGTCTGGTAACCCAACAATTCCAGAGTCATTTAAATCAAAACATCCAACCTCATCAGATGCACCAAATCGATTTTTAATCGCTCTGATTAATCTAAGTCTGGAGTGACGCTCACCTTCAAAGTTAAGGACAACATCAACTAAATGCTCAAGCAATCTTGGGCCAGCGATAGAACCATCTTTTGTTACATGTCCAACTAAAACTAATGTTATTGATCGCTCTTTAGCAATTCTAATTAAGGCTGCGGCGATCTCGCGAACTTGGGTAACACCGCCAGGTGAGCCATCAACTGTTGAGCTAGAGATAGTTTGTATTGAGTCAATTACCAGCAATTCAGGTTTAACTGAATCAATATGGGCGATCACTGCGCCTAAATCAGATTCTGCAGCAAGCCATAAATTCTTATCAATTGCATTTAGACGCTCAGCTCTTAATCTAACCTGTGAAGCAGATTCTTCACCGCTGATATATAAAGAAAGAATTCCTTGTTTAGCAGTTTCTGCTGCAACTGTTAGTAGCAATGTTGATTTACCAACACCAGGTTCACCCGCTAATAAAATTGCAGCTCCTGGTACTAATCCGCCACCAAGCACGCGATCTAATTCACCAACACCACTGCTTCTAGCCTTTGCACTTGCTAAATCAACATCACCAATTGGTTTGGCAGCTGAAGTTACTGAACCGGCAACAAGTGATAATTTCTTCGGCGCTGCTATTTCTTCAACGCTGCCCCAAGCCTGACATTCACCGCATCTACCAACCCATTTAGTGGCACTCCAACCACACTCAACACAACGGAATGGATCTTTCGCAGGTGCTTTTGCCATGGCGTTAATCTAATGGCAAGGACTGACTATCTGCTTTCTTGTGCAGCCTTAGTCGCAGGATGGATCACAAAGAGTGGAAGTTCACGCTTTTTCTGGGCCTTGCGCGCTGCTGAAATTGCAGCCATTCGGCTGTTACATAATTTTTCTAACTCTGCATAACCTTTTGGACCCATCATGGTTAGTAACTCAACCTTGCTTGATTTGTAAACAGGATCTCTTCCAATATGAGCCTCTGAGTTACTGGTGCAATACCAATCAAAATCAGCACCACCTTCACCCCAAGCATTTCTTGTGTACTCACCAATTACTACTACCGTAATTTCTTCATCACCAATTTCACGGGTTTCCCATGATCTGCGTAGTGGCAATTGCCAACAAATATCTGGCTTGGTCTCCACAAAGTGAACCTGATCTTTAACCGCTAAATGATGTAGCACGCAACCAAATGATCCAGAGTAGCCAGGTGCTTCATAACCAACACGATTTAAAAAGATACAAGAGTCTTTAACTTTTCTAGTCTTGCGATCCTTATCTAAACCGATCTCAGAAATTTGTAATTTGCCGCCAGATTTCTTTGGTCGTGCTTGGTCATAAAATTGCCATTGCGCCTTAGTTAATTTCTTAGCAGCTTTTAAAACTCGATCTTCATCTTCTTTGCCGGTGTAATAAGCACCATCTGAACAACAACCAGCATCTGGTTTATCGCCATCAATTCCACAGCAACCATTTCCGTAAATACATTGCCAGTATGAGGTTAGCCAAGTTAAATCACACTTGAATATTTCCTCAGGATTTGCTGGGTTTTCAAACTCAACCCAATCTCGCGCAAAATTAGGAGCTACCTCATTCTTAGAAAACTTTGAATTCACTCTTTTTTTCGTAGCCATAGCGCCATAGTTTAAGGGTTAAGTATGGTTAATGACTAATTGGGTAGGCTTTAAGTATGAGCACTCTAATGACAAATAAATGCATTGGCTTTATTGGTGTTGGCGTTATGGGCTCTTCAATTATCAAAAGTTTACTTAAGCACTCACTCAACTCTGATCAGATTTGTATAAGCGATAAAAGCGCTGAAAAGACAGAGGAACTAGCCAATCAGTACAAAGTAAAAATCAAAACAATCTCAGAAATTGGCCAAAGTTGTGATGTTATTTTTCTGGCTGTAAAACCACAAGATCTTGAGGCTGTTTTAATTGAACTAAAGAAGACGCTCAAACCAAATGTGTTGGTGATCTCAATTGCCGCTGGTAAGAAAATAGAATTTATCGAAGAACATTTAGCATCGGATGTTTCGGTTGTGAGGGTTATGCCGAACACTCCAGCTCAAATTGGCAAAGGAATCTCGGCCATTGCTGCGGGTTCAAAAACTTCAAAAGAGGATATGGAATTAGCAACTCAATTATTTTTAGCATCAGGTGAAGTTGTCATAGTGGCGGAGGAGATGCTGGATGCAGTAACTGCACTAAGTGGCTCAGGACCGGCCTACTTCTTTAATTTTGTTGAATCAATGATTAAAGCAGGCGTTGAACTTGGATTATCAAATGAAATTGCGACCAAGCTAGCAATTGAAACCATCTCTGGATCAGCTGCAATGCTTAAAGAAAGTGGTTTAGACGCCCAAACATTACGAAAGAATGTAACAAGCCCCAAGGGGACTACTGCTGCGGCATTAGAAGTTTTTTCAGATAATAATTTTGATGTACTGGTTTTACAAGCAATGTCTGCTGCTAAAAAAAGAGCGCAGGAGTTAGCTTGAGGAAAATCTTTGCTCTATTCATATTAGTTGTTGCATCTTTGCCTTATCCAGTGAATGCGGCAACAATGAAAGTGACTAAATCATTAATTGAATTGCCTTACACAAAATCAGATCAAGTAAGTGATGTTTTGCTTACACCAGTAAGTATTTTGTTAGTTGGAACCACTGAATCACCTAGCTCTACTTGGATTAATGGTGCGTTAGGCGGGCTTAGCGATGGTTTTATTACCAGCTACTCATCTATTGGCGCCCCGATGTGGAACTTGCGGCTAGGGGGAGCAAGTGATGAAATAGCTACTGCAGCTGCAATTGATAACGATGGCAGTATCTGGGTGCTTGGTGCATCATCTTCACCTGTAACAGCTACTACATCACCAACACCAGCAAAAGTACTAAACCCCGACAATGTGATTATTGATCCACGGCAACAAACTGCAACCCCGCTTAAGCGGATAAAGATTTGGCAGGTAAGTAATACTGGAAACTTACTAAATTCATTTGAGTTTTTATCAGAAAATATAGTAAATCCCAAGAAAATTCTTATCTCAGGAAGTAATTTACTGGTCGTCGGAAATCTTTATGAGAAGAATCTAGTTTCAGGCTTTTCTACTTCAGCTACAAAATCTGGAACCTTCTCGCCAATCATTAAAGTAGGTAGCAAAAGCACTTCACTCAATGATGCAATCATTAATTCTGATGGCACGATAACTGCTGTTGGAACAAGTGGTGAGCTACTAATGAAAGTGAAACCACTGAGCAAGGCAGATGCTGTGACCTTAGAGATTTCATCAACAGGAGCACTTCAACAGGTTGCAAGAGCTACTTTAAAGAGCACAACAAGAAACTGGAGTTCGATAGATTCAGGATTATTACAAGCAGGCAAAGTGAGTTACTCCAATAAAACTGAGGCAGCTGTAACTAAGTTTTCTGCTCTTAACAAGCCCGTATGGAATGTCAGGTATCTTTCAAAATCCACTGCGCTAGCAACTGCGAGCAAGAACTCATGGGCAACTTTTGTTTCAGCTGGTGCGATTAAGAATATAACTGCTTGGAAGCCAAAGAGTTCTACTGCAGTACTGCTGGAATTAGGCAAGAAAGGTGAACTCTTGTCTGCTTACACATTAGCTGCCCCGGCAGTTGCAATCACCTCAAATAATGAAATAGGAACAGTTGTAATCACCGATTCGGGTGTAAGTTTTGGTTTAGTAGTCGTTAACTAGTAATCTTTAGCCATAGTTAGTATCTATAAAGGAGCAAAATGGGTTCAGTAATTAAGAAGCGTCGTAAGCGAATGGCTAAGAAGAAGCATAAGAAACTTCTTAAAAAGACCAGAATTCAACGCCGTAACGCTAAGTAATAGCCTGGCTTAAGGTTTAAGCAGAGTTAATTTCCCAGATACGCCAGCAACGGCGTATCTGATTTTATTTAAAGTTATCCAGCTACTAGAAGATCCAGATTGAACAGTTGCGCTAGAGATTAAATCAACTGAGCCATTAGATCTATTCAAAGCACAAAGTCTTAATTGACATCCAAACATGATTGTTTTGTCATCAATGGTTAGTGGTGAATTAGGAATTCCATACTCAGAGGTGGTTACATCAGTAAATGTATTAGCACCCAATACCTGGTATCTAATCTGATTCGGGTTAGGAAATGATGCACCACTTCCTGTAAACCAACCAACATTTACTCCTTTAGCACCATTAGAAATACCGACATCAAATCCTGCAACTGAAATACCATTGCCTGGAACATCCAAGGTTTTATAACTCCAGTCTTCAACAAAAGCGCTACTTCTAGTTGCATATCTCATGTCACTTCTAGTGACGTTTCGATCCATATCAAAACCACGAACGGAATCGTAAATTAGATGAATTTTCTTGCCTACTGTTACTGACTTTAAATGGAATGCAACATCGCCCGTGGTTCTATCCTCGGTATCTTTATCACCATCAACAATTTCATAACGCCAATCGAGCTTGTCTTTAACTGCTCCCAATAAAATTCCTTGAGACTCATCACGATAAAACACTTGGATACCCGCACTTGTAACAGCACAAGCACTTGAAACACTCACGTCAGATCCGCCACGTTTTCTAGGAAATTCTTTGTAATCTTGAATAGCTGGTGCATCACCATCAACAATTTCGTAATACCAACTCTTGCCATCGTAAACTGCATATCTAAGATCTTTATCTTTTAAATCAGCATAAAAAAGATGTAAGTAATTTGTTTTGCCCGTAACGGATGTACAAATTGATACATAGCCTGAGACATCATTTGTAGTTCTACCAAATGCAGTCGAGTTACCATCAATTGTTTTGATTCCCCATTTATTATTGGAGAAAGTGGCAAGCTTGATATCTCCATTCTTGCTATCGCTGTAGGCGATTACTGGTTTTCCAGCATAAGTAGCTGTTGCAAGATATTTCGCATCGGAGGCGCCATCAACAGTTGTGCTTTTCCAGGCAGCCTCTGGAATGATCGAATTTGAATTTACGGCATTTGATGTTCCCAATGAATTTGTTGCAGAAACTGAGAAAGTGTATTTAACCCCGTTTTTTAAGCCCTTGAAGATAACTGGGCTTTCAGTCGCATTAATTAATTCACCAGTTTGAATATTCTTAATTTCATAGTTAGAAACTTGAGCCAAACGATAATTTACTGGTGGATCAAATTGAATTATTGCGCTGCGATCGCTAATTAAAGCTTTTACATTTTGCGGTGGTTGTGGCGTACCAGAAGCAATACCAGCTGGTGGCTTTTGCCTTAGATCCTCAAACAGGGCTAACAATAAAGAACCTGGAAGATGAAATACTTCACCGGCATCTAAGTTAGGCGTCATTACTGCATTTTCACCTGTTTGCGAAAAAGTTCTTTCATCTAGATGTGCAACTGAAGATCCAGGCTCATAGGTTGTTGGCGTATAAAGTTTTGGCTTAATTCCACCGTTTGCTTTCACTGCATTTTGACCTGACCACACTAAATCAGTTGTCATGGCTTTTCCAGTTTCAAGAGATGGTGATGGCATATCTGACAATCGTCTTCCATCTGGAAGTTGGGCGTATGCATCAAAAGGAGTTGGTTGATCAATTCGGCCGTAACCAGAAAATACGTCATAGTAACTTCCGGAAATAAATCCGAGCCCATGACCCATTTCGTGAAGAATCACAGAAACTAAGTCATAACTTCTTGGTGGACATTTGCCATCAGTTCCGTAATACCAAGGCGCACTAGATGTAATTGAAATTTCAATTTCAGGGTTAGTTGGATCTAAATCTTTTCCGGCCAAAGCATTAGCTAAGGCAGAGGCGTAATAAAGTGTTTTATCGGGAGCGCCTGTGAAATTTGAAAAGTTATTTTTAGAACTAGCTGATGCTAGAACTCCATAACTTGAAGAACTTCCCCATTTAACATTTACATTAACTGGCACACTAGATGAAAAGTTTTCAGCCCAAACGTCTACAGCAGTTTGAATTGATGCTCTAGCAAAAGATGGGACGGTATTAAAGTTGATTAGGAAATTACTTTTCTTCTCAAGATTGGCTGATGGCAGGCGAGGGGTTGATTGAATTGATGTGCTTTTACCGCTGGCATAAATAAAACCTGTATTTGCTGGTGCAACCTTGATTCCTAAAGCAGTTGAGTTTGGAATTGATATTGGCGCGATTAATAGCGAGGTAAAGAGAAAGGTTGAGGTAAAAATTGATTGCAAGCGCACAGGGGCAAGGCTAACAGTCTGAGATGATTGTTCCATGCCAGTTGCAGATCTATCAGCAATATTTAAGCAAAAAGGCATTACCAAAGCGATGCTTCATACCCATTCCCAAAGTTTTAGTTGGTAGTTATGAAAAAAGTTACCGTTTACTCTCGCACAGGTTGCCACTTATGTGAAATCGCCATTGATCGAATTAAATCCACAATGAGTGAGTTAAAGTTTGAATTAGATATTAAATTAATTGATGATGATCTTAAATTGCAAGAGGAGTATGGAGAACAGGTACCAGTAATATTCATTGAAGATAAAGTTCATGATTATTGGCGAGTAGATTTAGAGCGGTTTACAAAAGCAGTAAAGGCTTAACTTTTATTTAAAATCTCATCTGCATCAATAATTCGGTACGCATAACCTTGTTCAGCTAGGAATCGTTGACGATTTTGCGCAAAATCTTGATCAATAGTGTCACGTGCAACAAGTGAATAAAATCTAGCGCCACGTCCATCTGCTTTAGGCCTTAAAATTCTTCCCAATCTTTGTGCCTCTTCTTGGCGAGAGCCAAAGGTGCCAGAGACTTGAATTGCGATAGTTGCTTCCGGTAAGTCAATTGAAAAATTAGCTACCTTTGATACAACTAAACATTTAAGTTCACCACTTCGAAACAACGCATAAAGTCTTTCACGCTCTTTAATTGGGGTATCACCTTTTATTACTGGAACTCCCAAGGCCTCTGATAATTGATCTAACTGATCTATGTATTGGCCGATTACTAAAACTTGATCATTTGCATGTTGTTTAGCTAAAGCTACTGCAACCGCTTTTTTAGTTTGTGAAGTTGAACAAAAACGATAACGATCTTCTTGCTCTGCAGTTGCGTAATTTAGACGCTCTGCATCGGTTAATGTAATTCTCACCTCAACACAATCTGCTGGGGCGATATAACCTTGAGCTTCAATCTCTTTCCATGGCACATCAAATCTTTTTGGGCCGATTAATGAGAAGACCTCACCCTCCATGCCATCTTCTCGAACTAATGTTGCAGTTAGTCCCAAGCGCCGTCTGGATTGAATATCAGCGGTAAATCTAAAGATTGGCGCAGGCAGTAAGTGAACCTCATCGTAAATAATTAATCCCCAGTCAATTGCATCAAATAGATCAAGGTGGGCGTAAACACCCTTTTTACGGGTAGTCATAACTTGATAGGTCGCGATAGTTACTGGGCGAATTTCTTTCTTAGCGCCACTGTATTCACCAATATCATCTTCATTTAAATCTGTTCTGCGCAATAACTCATCTCGCCATTGACGGGCAGCAACTGTGTTAGTTACTAAAATCAAAGTAGTTGCCTTTGCATGCGCCATAGCAGCTGCGCCAACAATTGTTTTTCCAGCACCGCAAGGCAGAACTACAACACCTGAGCCACCATGCCAAAATCCTTCAGCAGCTAACTCCTGATACTTACGAATCTTCCAACCATCTTGTCGCAATGAAATCTCATGATGCTCACCATCAACATAACCCGCAAAATCCTCCGCTGGCCAACCTAATTTAAGTAATGCTTGTTTTAAAAAGCCACGTTGTCCTGGGTGAACAACAATTGTTTCATCATCTAATTGTTTGCCCAACATCGGCGCAACCTTCTTACCGCGCGTTACCTCTTTTAATACTGCGGCATCATTTGAAACCAGAATTAATCCATGAACAGGATGGGCTTCAAGGCGTAGGCGACCATATCGAGACATGGTCTCGGCAATATCAACTAGTAAGGCATGCGGAACCGCATAACGTGAGTACTTAATTAATATATCAATTACCTCTTCAGCATCATGGCCAGATGCTCTGGCATTCCAAAGCCCAAGAGGTGTTAATCGGTATGTATGAATATGTTCTGGAGATTTTTCAAGCTCTGCAAATGATGCAATTGATCTTCGACATTCATCGGAGAGAATATGATCAATATCTAGTAAAAGTGTTTTATCACTTTGAACAATTAACGGGCCATCACTCATTTCAACAACTCGATAAGAAAGGCATTGGTTAATTTTATTCTTGGCTCGATTGTAGAAATCTTTATGTATTCACTTGGGGCGTGAGCGCCATGTCCATCAGCACCTAAGCCATCTAATACTTTGGCACCTGCTGCAGCTGCAAGGTTTCCATCACTTGCACCACCAACGCTGGCATTGCCAACTTTTGCAACACCGAGTGAGGCGGCAACCTTTTCCAATTTTTCATAAAGTGCCATGGTGCTACTTTCCTCTAACGGTGGTCGATTTATTCCACCAGTTACTTCAACCTTTGCCACATCACTTTTTAGATTACGAATAGATTTATCAATTCGTGCCAGCTCAGCATTTGTAAAAGATCGAACATCTACATCTAATGTCGCAAGTGCTGGAACTGTATTGGTGGTGGTTCCTGATTTCATCACAGTTGGCACTGCAGTTGTTCCAAACTCTGGATTTTCTAATGCAGCAATCTGTAAAACTATTTTTGCAATTTCAGTTGTAGCGTTAATTCCCTTTTCAGGTTCAAGGCCAGCATGGGAGGCAAGTCCAGTAACTTTAATTTGATACATCGCAGTTCCTTTGCGCCCGGTTTTTACTTTGCCATCAAGTGATGCTTCAAAAACTAGGACAGCATCCGCACCTTTTGATAAACGCTCAATTAAATCTTTTGATGTAGCACTGCCAGTCTCTTCATCAGTTGTTGCAACTAAAGCAATCTTGTTTTGAGCATCTGTGATTCCAACTAATGAGTGCATTGCTTGAATGAAGCCACATTTCATATCAAATACACCAGGACCACTTGCCTTGTCGCCATTAACCTGCCAAGTTGGCGTAAATGTTCCCTTCGGCCAGACTGTATCTAAGTGGCAAAGTAAAAGAATTTTTGGATTCTTAGCACCCCACCAAAAAATCGGCCGACCATTTTCAACAATTTTTTCAGCTTTAAAAGTTAGAACTTTGCTAGCAATTTCAATGGCAGTATCAATAACTTGATGACAGGCTGCTAAATCCTCAGTTGGTGACTCGCATTCAACTAGGCGCTGGATATCAGAGAGTGCGGTCATAGGTCTAAGTCTGCCTTATTTCCCAAAACCGTGAGGGTTGGTGCTACGCCATTGATCCTTGGAATGCGAAACTGAACAATTTCATCACTGGCTTCATCCCGAGCGGTAAGGGTGCCCAGGGAGATTGAGATCGGATCGATAATTCGATTGGAAACCCCACCATTGTTATCGGCGTAACTAATCATCAAAGTTTTACCTTCACTTATATATTGATTGATCAGTGCCAAAGTTTCATTTGATGAGGTGCCTGCAACTATTGGTTCAACTTTACGACTGCGCTCGCCAGCCCTAATAGTTTTAACTGCTGATAAAACTATTGCATCTTTCGGAGCACTAAATTCAGAAATAATTCTAGGTGGTTTAGGTCTTGATTTCGCTCTTCTTAAATTTGGTTGAGATAACAAAACTCCGCCTGCATTTTCAGCAGCGGGTAGGTAGCCATACTCACGCAACTCACCAATTACCTCTGTAAGTTCAAACTCGGTAACTAAAACTTGTGGAGCAATCTTTCTTAGTCTTAAGTGTTCACATTTTTTATCATGCAAAATTTGTTGAACTAATCCCTCATCTTCACATCTAATGTATGAATGAGCGGTTCCAACTCTTAATCTGCCATGTCGTTTTGCAACATCAGCGATTAAGTATTCAAGTGGTTGTGGCATTGGAGTTTTTGAGATCTTGCTTAAGAATGTTTTAATTTGATCACCAGTTTTGCCATGATCTAATCCACGCCTGATAGATCCTTCACTAAAGCGATAAACAGTTGCTCCACCTCTGCTTTCAATATCTGCAATCGTTCCCATTTCCGAAGCAAGCTCTGGAGTTAGTGGCCCAGGAGCGACTGCGCTGTTATCTGCTTGGATTAAAATATGATCAACTGGTTTTGGCATAGCAGATTGAATACCTAAATCCTCTTTTTCAGTTAGTAGATTTAAACCAAAAGTTGAGATTACGCCTTGGCCAGTTATTCCTAGCCATTCTGCTTCACGAAGATTCCACTCCACAAACTCATTATTTGCTCGTTGTGGATTCCACCATTTTATAATCTCTTGCATTGAAGTAATTTCAGGTGATATCTGCGGGTTATCCAGCAATACTTTTAGTGTTGTTCTTCTAATTAGTGAAACTCCGGCTCGATCTAACTCAGGACCAAGAGGTGCAATGTTTTTATCAGTAGCTTTTCCAATTAATCCACTTGCCCTTGATGTATCTAGCCAAAGCACAACGAGTGAAAACCATCTTTCCTCCGCTGATTTAGATAACCAAATATCAAAGGCAGAGGTGGGCAAAATTTGGTCGTCAGAATCAACCACAACTAATCCACCTAGGTAACAAAGTTCTGCAACAAATCCAGCACAGGCTTCATCAACTCCTAAATGTTCTGCAATTCTTTTAAGATCTCGAACTCCTAAACCACCTGTACGTAACGCGGTTGGTGGTTCATCTGAAAGGTTATGTAGCAGCTCTTCACACCAGCGAAGAATGGTTGAAATATTTGCTACCGCTGCAAGATCTACTTGTTTTTGATCTACTTTCTTACCCTTTAAATTAGCTGCAGTGCTGATGATCTCTTTATGAATCTTGCCGCCACGTAGTTTTATGGCAATCTCTCTAGGAAGAGCAACTGTGTGAGAATCAATTGCTACTAATACATTGTTTTCTAATAACCAACCAATGGCGTTTCCAGGCTTCTTGATGTTGGCAATCTGTCCCCTAGGTGGTCCCCAAGTTAATTTTGCTAGTACCTCCTCCGAAGCTTTCGGAATTTGTTTAAGTGTTGCAAAATCAAACTTCTTAACTGAAATTGGACCAAGGCCGGCTGGCTCTTCACCAATTAATAGTTTTAAATTTGTAGGAGTGCGAAAGTTATTACCTTCTTTATAAAGTAGTCCCATCTGCCATAAGTGATCCAGCACAAACGCTGTTTCTTCGCTTGTAACTGCAACTAGTTCTGATTTTTTAAACGGCTCTGGCAGTGCGCAAGTGGCTTCAACTATTTGATAGTGCCAAAGATTAAGTGAATCAAGTGCTCTAACTAATGATGGGGTGGAGGAGGCACGTGCGGCTAGAGCTGAAAAATCATTTGGAACAGGTGTAACTAAATCAGGTCTTAACTTAAATACTGTTGCTAAATCTTCATCTGATCTAGCGCGCAACTCATCGGCAAAAGTGATCGCGACAGTAGACATAACTGGCCTACTTTACTCGGGTTTTGCTTGGGCTATTTACCCTTTACGTTTTTGCTTACGCGGAGAGATAAGTGAGCCAAGTGCTGCCATTCGACCAGCCATTGGTCCGAGTAATTTCTTAATACGTCTAGCTCTTCTAAAATCATAAATTGGCCAGTTGTCTCGGTAAGCGCGGATTTTAAGTAATGCGTCGGGATTAATTGCCCGCGGATTGCCAACTGCCTCAAGCAAAGGAATGTCATGATGAGAATCTGAATAGGCATAGCAATTCTTTAAATCAACACTTCTTTGGGTAGCCAACTCTTTAATTGCTATAGATTTTTCTCGTCCATGCAAAAGGTTTCCAATAATTTTGCCAGTATAAACACCATTTTCGACCTCTGCTTTTGTGCCAAGTGCACCAGTAAAACCTAACCGTTTTGCCATTAAATTAGCCATATCAAGTGGGGTAGCTGTAACTAGCCAAACTTCTTCATCTTTTGAAAGATGCTCTTTTGCAATTTCAACCGTTCCTTGCCAAATTGCAGGTGATACATACTCTTCATAAATCTCTTGACCAATTTTTTCAATTTCAATTACATTGTGACCTTTTATGAAATCAGTTGCGGCATTTTGGAATCTAGCAATCTCTTCTTTATTTTCTTTTCCAGTAAGTCGATATCTGATATTGGCCAGAACAAATGCTGAGATATCTTTTTTGTTAAAAAACCCTCTTTGATACATGCCACGGCCTAAAAAGAAGAGCGTTGATCCCTTTAATAAGGTGTTGTCGACGTCAAAAAACGCAATTCGCTTTTCTGTGAGCGCCATATCACTACCCTAGCGAACGAGCCTGAATTCCTCTGCTTTATGCTTACCGCATGGCTCAAGTAATTCACTTCGTAAGACATGGTGAGGTTCACAATCCAGAAAAGATTCTTTATGGACTTCAACCGGGGTGGAAACTAAGTGAACGCGGTAATCAAATGGCGCAAGTAATTGCGCAGTGGTCAAAGGATCTAAATCTTGGGGCAATTCATGCGTCGCCATTGCAGCGAGCTCAAGAAACAGTTGCACCAATAGTTAAGTCACACAATTTACAACTAACTACAGATAAAAATTTAATTGAAGCTAGTAATATTTTTGAAGGCGAGAAGTTTGAATTAGGAAGTGGTGTTTTAAAGCATCCTAAATCTTGGCGTTATTTATATAACCCTTGGCGGCCATCTTGGGGTGAGCCATATGACCAAATAATAAATAGAATGTTAAAAGCTTTGTTTGCTGCACGTGATGCAGCAGGCGGCAAGGATGGGATCTGTGTTTCTCATCAGTTACCAATCTGGATATTGCGTAGCGCTGTTGAAGGCAGAAGGCTTCTTCATGATCCAAGAAAACGTGAGTGCACGCTGGCCTCAGTAACATCTTTTGAATTAGATAATAAAGGAATGGTTAGTGGTGTTTCTTACTCAGAACCAGCAAGACATTTACTTCCTCAAAAATAATGAAGATTATTTCAGTATTTATCTCAATGCTCCTGTTAACTAG
Source organism: Candidatus Nanopelagicus limnes (assembly GCF_002287885.2). Classification (GTDB taxonomy): domain Bacteria; phylum Actinomycetota; class Actinomycetes; order Nanopelagicales; family Nanopelagicaceae; genus Nanopelagicus; species Nanopelagicus limnae. The sequence goes on along the minus strand of NZ_CP016768.2, from coordinate 1,151,139 downwards.
CTGCTCTGGCGGTGGGTTATCTGCTGAGAATGAGAATTCATTTATATCTGGTAGTGGAATTGCAACCTATGTTGATAAAAGTGAACGAAAATCTGCACCAACACTATCTGGTCAGACTTTAACTTCTGGCGAGATAGCACTTGAACCAAAGAAGGTAACAGTTGTAAATGTGTGGGCATCTTGGTGTGCACCATGCAGAGCTGAAGCACCTGTGCTTCAAGAATTTTCTATTAACTATCCAGAGGTTCAATTTGCTGGCATATTAACTCGAGACAATATTTCATCCGCCAAAGCTTTTTATGATAATTTCAAACTTACCTATCCAACATTTACAGATGATTCATTACTACTTGGGTTTGGTGGTTCATTGATACCAAATGCGATTCCAACAACTTTGATTATTGATAAAGATGGCAAAGTGGCTGTTCGAATCAGTGGTGAAGTAACTGTCGCTGGTTTAAAGAAGATGTTAGATAAGGTCTTGGCAAATGATTGAGTTTTTAATTGATCAAATATTTGAAGCTAACCTTTTAGTAGCTATGTCTGTTGCTGCTATAGCTGGTTTAGTTTCATTTTTTTCTCCGTGTGTTATTCCCTTAGTGCCGGGATATCTTTCTTACGCCTCAGGAATGAGTGATGTTAAGAGCAGGAGCCGGGTATTCCTTGGATCAGTTTTATTCGTCTCCGGATTTACTTTTCTATTTGTTTCATATGGAGTTCTATTTGGCGGATTAGGTTCAAAAATTGCTGAGAACTCAAGACCCATTTCAATCGCGCTTGGGTTACTTACCATTTCACTTGGAGTGATTTTCCTATTTAATGAAAGATTTTACCGAAGCTTTAAACCAAACTGGAAGATGCGAAGTGGATTAGTTTTTGCACCATTTCTTGGATTCGCTTTTGGAATTGGTTGGACTCCATGTATTGGTCCAACACTTGGTGCAGTACAAGTGCTTGCGATTCAAAGTGCAACAGCACAACGCGGAGCAATACTTTCTGCTGCTTATTGCGTAGGACTTGGTTTGCCATTTATTTTGATGGGATTATTCCTAGATAAAGCCGAACCATTAAGAAAATTCATTGCAAGTAAAGGAAATATGATTACTAAAGCAGGTGGCCTTTTACTGATACTAATCGGAATACTGCAGGTAAGTAATCTCTGGGATCAGTTAATGAATAGTTTACGAGATTTAATTAGCGGATTCATCCCAATAATCTAATGAGTACCGTATTAGATAGTCGATCCTTTTTGCGCTGGTGCTGGCGCCAATTAACTAGCATGCGAATAGCGTTAATTTTATTGCTGCTATTAGCGGTAGCTGCAATTCCTGGATCACTTTTCCCACAACGTAGCCAAAATCCAATTCAAGTTAAGCAGTTCTTTATTGATAATCCACAAGCTGCAATTTGGCTTGATCGTTTCAGTATGTTTGAAGTGTTTAGCTCACCTTGGTTTAGCGCAATATATTTGCTGCTATTCATCTCCTTAATTGGATGCGTTTTACCTAGAAGCATTCATCACTTAAAAGCTATTGGAGCCAAACCTCCACTTACACCAAAGTATTTAGATCGTATGGAGCATTACGCAGAGGTTAAGAAAATTGATTTAGATATCGTCGAAAAGTACTTGAGAAAAAAGCACTTTCGAATCAGAAGAGATGAGAATTCGATATCAGCTGAAAAAGGCTATGCCCGAGAAAGTGGAAACTTACTGTTTCATCTTTCATTAGTTTTAATCCTTATTGCCGTAGGCATCGGCTCACTATTGGGCAGTAGAGGTGATGCAATAGTTAATGTGGGAGATCGTTTTATTAATACACCAACCTCTTATGACATTTTAGGATTTGGTAAGTATCAAGCAGAGGATTCATTGCCGCCATTTTCATTGACAGTTAAAGAGTTTAAAGCCGAGTATGACCCTGTTACAAACGCTGCTATTGATTACAAATTAACGGTATCAACTGCAAATCCGGCGGGATCAGCTGAAACCACAAGAATCATTAAAGTAAATCAACCACTTGCTTATGGAAGTACCAAAATTTATTTACAGGCTAACGGGCACTCACCAATAGTGGTGGTGAAAGATAAATCTGGAAAAGTTATTTTTGATGGGCCGACTCCATTTTTGCCGCAGGATGCAAACCTTTCATCAATTGGGGCGATAAAGATTCCTGATATGCAGCCGCAGATTGGTTTTGTCGCATCATTTCTTCCAACAGCAGATAGAGATCCAGTTCGAGGAGGATTCTCTTCATATCCTGAAGTATTAGATCCCCGTCTTTTGGTTTCAATTTGGAAGGGTGACCTTGGATTAAATACTGGAGTTCCACAATCTGTGTATCGCATTGATACCAGCAAGATGGAACGGATTGGACTTAAAGCTTTAGTATTAAATGAAACTTACGATTTTGGTGAGGGCAGTATCACATTTACAGGATGGAAATCTTGGGTTAACTTACAAATTGTTAACGATCCCGGAAAAGGTTTTGCACTATTTGGTGCAATACTTGCGATCTTGGGTTTACTGATTTCCTTATTTACAAGGCAACGAAGAATTTGGGTTAAGCAAGGCAGAAAGACTCAAGTTGCTGGTCTTGCTAAAAATGGAATACCAGGGCTTGAAGAAGAGATAGCAGATTTAATTAAGGAGATGAGTAATGAGCGATAACTCCGCTGCAATCTTGTCTAATAATTTAATTTACTCTGCCATGGTTTTTTACACATTAGCATTTTTTGCCCATGCTGTTGAAGTTGCATGGTCAGTTAAAACTCCAGCTAAGTCGGTAAAGAAAACAAAGCTTGATTTCTCACGAACAGATCGAATTGGCCGGCTCGCTTCAGCATTCATGGTTTTGGGATTCTTACTTCTGCTGCCTGGCGATATCTTTAGGGGAGTTTCTGCAAACAGAGTTCCATGGGGCAATATGTATGAGTTCTCTATAACTGGCGCGTTAGCTTTTAGCGCGGCGTATTTAATTGCCTTAAAGAAATATAAATTGCGTTGGTTGGGTTTACCGGTTTCACTTTCAGTTCTACTTACTTTAGGAACTGCTGTTACCTTGCTTTATCGTCCAAGTGCGCCACTGATGCCAGCCTTAAAATCACCATGGTTAGTAATCCATGTGTCAGCTGCAATTATCTCTGGTGGCGTATTTCTTCTTGCAAACTGTATTGCAGCAACATACTTAATTTTAGATAGATATGAGCAAAAAGGGTTGCGCCCAGTTTGGGCAGAAAAATTACCTTCCTTAGAAACTTTAGATAATCTCTCATACCGATTAGTTGCATTGGTATTTCCACTTTGGACATTTTCAGTTATTGCCGGTGCAATCTGGGCTGAAGCTGCCTGGGGTCGTTACTGGGGTTGGGATCCAAAAGAAACTTGGGCGTTTATAACTTGGGTTGCTTACGCTGCCTATTTACATGCCCGCGTAACAATTGGTTGGCGTGGAAGAAAAGCGGCGTGGTTATGTTTGTTAGCTGGATCAACTTTCTTATTTAATTATATTTATATAAATGTATGGGGCACTGGCCGACATACATACTCTGGCTTATAGCTTTCTTAAGAAATCTGGATCATCATCGGGTGGAATAATTCTGCCTTTACCACCACGATTTGGTCTTGGCTTTCTTGGCCTACCAGCAATGAACCAAGCAATATCTCCAATAAATCCAGTAAGAACAATTATTAACAGCCATGCCCATTTTGGAAATCTACGCACCTTTTCCTGAGGCGTCATGGCGCAATCAATTAGTGTGTAGATATCAAGAACTATGGCAAAAATAACCAGGTACTTAATCATGTGCTCAGTTTAGCCGCTTTAGATTGCTAGTGCAGCGGCCAATAAAATTGCCATGAGTAACTGCAATTTTGCAGTTTTAGAAAGCACCTCGATTAGATCTGATCCGACTGCGCCATTTAAAACTTGTTTAACCACCCGATAAGTTATTGGAGCACAAATAAGGGTAATTAAGGCCCATGCATTAATACCGGCAGCTGCAAGCGCAGTGAGCTGAGCGGTAAACAAAAGCAACATGAAAAATACTCGAGTGTTTTTCTCCCCAATTCGAACAGCCATAGTTCGCTTACCAACCAACTTATCTTGTGGCAGATCGCGCAGATTGTTAATCGCTAAGATCGCACAGGATAAAGTGCCAACAGGCATAGATAGTAAAAATATTTGCCAATTGAACTGCTCCGTTTGAATGTAGTAACTACCAACAGTTGCAACTAGACCAAAAAAGATAAAAACAGAGAGTTCACCAAAACCAAAGTAGCCATATGGTTTTTTACCTCCCGTGTATCCCCATGCTGCCCAGATTGCTGCTGCGCCAACTGCGAGCAGCCAAGGTGAGATGTTTACAGTCAAAACCAAACCAGCAATTGCTGCAATTAAACAAGAGATTAATGCTGCCCGCTTCACAGAACTAGCACTTGCTAATCCGGATGCCACAAGTCGAACTGGGCCAATTCGGTGAGTATCAGTCCCGCGAACTCCATCTGAGTAATCGTTAGCAAAATTAACTGCAATTTGTAAAAATAATGAAACAACAAGAGCTAGGAGTGCGTTGCCCCAATTAATCTTTTCAGCATAAGAGGTTCCAATCAAAACTGGCGCAACAGCTGCAGGCAGGGTCTTAACTCTTGCGCCCACTATCCATTTATTCATTTAGTTTTCATTCCTTTTGCGATTTCAATTGCGCGTTTGCGATCTGGCTTACCCAACGCTGTCGTTGGAATTTCCTCAAATAAGAATATCTCTTTTGGAGTAAGTATTGGATCAAGCTTTGTTCTTAACTCTTCAATATCAATACTAGAACTGCTTGCTAAGCATAATTTTTCACCCCATAGATCATCTGCCATGGCAAAAGTAATTAGCTCCACATTTGGCAGAATTTGCTTGATATTTTCTTCAACTGTAGAAAGGGAAATCTTTTCACCACCAGAAATTATTACATCATCTGCTCTACCTAGAACCTTCAGCATTCCGTTTGTAATCTCACCAAGATCGGTGGTATCAAACCAATTAGGACTTGTGAATTTCTCCAACTGTCCATTTGCAAGTAAATATCCTGATGCAATCATCGGTCCACTAATTTGTATTAAACCAGCATCTGAAATTTTTACTTCTACCCCATCCAATGGTTTTTGGTTATAAACACAACCTCCTGACATTTCAGTCATGCCATAGGTTGTAATGATTTTTACATGTTTATTTGTTGCCTCTTTTTTTAATTTATCACTTAATGGCGCTCCACCAACTAAGACTGCTTCAGCTGCTGTTAAGTGTTCAAGTAGATTTGAATCTGAAGTTAGAGCTTTATATAACTGCGTTGGAACAATTGATACAAAATCTGCATCCACATAATCTTCTGTATTTCTATTATCAATTACTCGGCTACCAAGAGCTGTGGCCCTAATAATTACATTTAATCCTGCAATGTGTGTTGTAGGTAGTAGCAGTGACCAAGAGTCTCCTGGAGTTGCGCCTAAATATTTGTGACTAGCATTTGCTGAAGCAATTAGAGCTGCTGATGAGAGCACGACAGATTTTGAATCTCCAGTTGATCCGGATGTTTTAACAACAAGCGCTACTTCATTCGCAACCTGTTTTGCTTGGGTTTGAGTGGTTGAAAGGGCTGCGCCAGATCCTTCAAGTGCTACCGCTAAATTTTCTTGTAGTTGTGGGATTGACCACTCAGCCTGAATCGGGATTAAATCGCGCAGTTCTTTTTCTCCCATAATCCCCGTAGGCTATCTCTTATCTAAATCCGAATAAAACTTTAGGAGCAGCTCTTGAGTAAGCCAATTAAGCGTCAACCAGGCGAACGCACGATTCCTAATTGGCAAACCGGCGTTGGCGGAGAAAATTTTGTAGATATTAAATACCAAGTTTCTGAAGGTATGGCGAAAATTACGATTAATCGTCCCGAGGTTAGAAATGCATTTCGCCCACAAACATTATTTGAATTAGCTAAAGCTTTTGATTTAGCTCGCGATAACGATCAAGTCGGAGTGATTATTTTCACCGGCGAAGGCGATGAAGCTTTTTGTTCCGGTGGAGATATAAATGTCAGAGGCAATGATGGCTACCTCGGCGATGATGAGCTAAGTAAAAAAGGAATTGGCCGACTAAATGTTTTAGATTTACAAGTTCAGATTCGCCGAACCCCTAAACCAGTTGTTGCGATGGTAGCTGGCTGGGCTATTGGCGGTGGACATGTGTTACATGTTGTCTGTGATTTAACAATTGCTGCAGATAATGCAAAATTTGGTCAAACGGGTCCGATGGTTGGATCATTTGATGGCGGATATGGTGCTGGGTTATTGGCCGCTCATGTTGGGCAAAAGAAAGCACGCGAGATTTGGTTTTTGTGTCGTCAATACGATGCGCAAGAAGCATTAGATATGGGTCTTGTGAATGCTGTTGTGCCAATTAAAGAACTAGAGGCCGAAACAGTTTCTTGGGCCAGAGAAATGTTGCGTCATTCTCCACTCGCGCTTCGCTTACTTAAAGCAGGATTAAATGCCGCCGATGATGGCTTAGCTGGTGTGCAGCAACTAGCAGGGGATGCAACTATGTTGTTTTATTTAACAGAGGAAGGTCAAGAAGGTAGAAACGCCTACCAAGAAAAACGAGAACCAAACTTTAAAAAATTTCCTAAACGACCTTAATTTATGTTCCCGTTTGAACTTAAAGTAGTTTCAATTCCAGTAAAAAATGATTTCCGCGCAATCAAACATCGCGAGATTGCACTTTTCCAAGGCCCTGAAGGCTGGAGTGAATTTTCTCCATTTCTTGAATACAGCGCTAACGAATCAGCAATCTGGTTAAAAGCTGCAATTGAGGCAGCAACCAAGCCAGCACCAAAGCCAATTAGAGAAGTGATAGAAGTAAATGCAACATTGCCTAATGTAAAGGCTGAAGATGTATCTTCAATACTTAAAGGCTTTCAGGGCTGCACAACTGTAAAGATAAAAATTAATGATTTTCTAAATGATCACCTGATTTTGCAAGAAGTATTAAGAGTCATACCAAAAGCTAAATTTAGATTAGACGTAAACGGTGGTTGGCAACTAGAAGAAGCTGTTGCAAATCTGGCAAACTATGAAAATGAGTTCCCTGGGCAAATAGATTATGTAGAGCAACCTTGTATTGATTTAGGGGATATAAAATCTTTGCGTGGGAAGGTAAAGCTAAAAATTGCAGTAGATGAGTCGATTAGAAAGTTTTTAGGCTCTGATCTAACCAAAATTAAAGAGGTTGCAGACATTGCAATCATTAAATGGGCACCCTCTGGTGGAATTAGCGCAGCGCTTGAGATTATTGAAAAGATCAATTTACCAGTTGTAATTTCAAGTGCATTAGAGAGCAGCGTAGGAATATCTCACGGAGTTGCATTGGCATCGGTAGTACCAAATTTGTATGGTGCATGTGGTTTAGGAACAGTTTCTTTGTTAGAAGGAGATGTAACAAGTAAGCCGTTGATTGCCAAAGGTGGATTTATTAAGCATAGGAAAATAACTCCTGATTTAATCGAGCAATTTAAAGCAGATCCAACGAGGGTAATTTGGTGGCAGGATAGAGTAAATGAAATATTCGATAGGGGGCTGATTTGAGTAATTCAACTAAGTTAGCTCACTCCTTGCTTCGCCAATTAATCGAAGTTGGCGTAAGTGATTTTGTTGTATCACCTGGCTCAAGGAACGCCCCATTTCTAATTGCTTTAGGTGAAGCGGCAAGTAAACAAATTATTGATTTACATGTAAAAATTGATGAACGCGGTGCCGCTTTTTTTGCCTTGGGAGTTTCTAAAGCGAGCAATAATTATGTGGCCGTTATTTGTACAAGTGGCACTGCAGCGGCAAACTTTCACCCAGCCGCACTTGAAGCACTACATAGCGATAATAAATTGTTAATAATTACCGCTGACAGGCCAAGCAGATTGAGAAAAACTGGTGCGAATCAAACAACAAATCAATTAAATATTTTCCCAGGGATAAAAACTCATGACATTGCATCTGAAATCGATTTAAAAGCCTTGCTTAAATCTGGCCCAATTCATTTAAATGTGCAATTTGATGAACCACTAATCAGTCAAGAAAAATCTGATTGGCTCTCTGGTTTAAAAGTTGTTCCAAATACATATTTAAACATTGTTAGTGGAAGTATTGAAGTTGGTGAAGGTGTTCTAGTAATCGGCCATGATCGTGGTGGATATACGGTAAATGAAATAAATGATTTTGCAGCAAAACTTAATTGGCCAATAATTTCTGAAGATCCACTTTCATTTCCAAAGGCGATTGCACATACCAGCTTGCTTCTAAGTGATCAAAAAATATTGGAAAGTCTAGTTCCAGAAAATGTGGTTGTTATTGGTAGGACTACCTTGTCTAGGAGTACAAACAACTTCATTAAATCTGCTAAAAATTTGATAGTAATTGATCCAAGAATTTCAGAGATTGATAGTAAGCGAGAGGGAAATTTACTTCTACCAACCCTTCCTGCTCAAGTTAAAAGTAGCAAGAGTGATGTAGCAATTTGGGAAAAGGTTTCAGATATTGCAGCTGGTGAAATTGCATCGATTCAGTGGAGTGAACAATTAGCAATCATTTCTATCTGTGAATCAATACCTGATCAGAGCGCATTATTTGTTGGCTCTTCTCGACCAGTTCGAGATGTAGAAGCATTTTGTCACCCACGCAGTGGCATAGAAGTCTTTGCAAACCGCGGTCTTGCTGGAATTGATGGGAATATCTCAACAATATTTGGAATTGCTCGAGAGTTTCAGAACACTTTCGCAATTTTAGGAGACTTAACTTTTCTTCATGACATTTCAGCTCTTACTAACTCAGCCAGTGAGAACATTCGGATATATGTAATCGATAATAATGGTGGAGCTATCTTCTCAACTTTGCCTCAAGCAGGAGTAGATAATTTTGATCAGTTATTTGGTACACCACATAATTTAGATTTAGCAAAGGTATGTGCTGGTTTTAATGTCTCAGTAAGCAGCGTAAGTGACATGGCTGAACTACAAAGTGGGTTACATAAAGAGGTTAAAGGTCTAGAGGTAGTAATTGTTAAGGTGCCAACCAGGCAATCTAATGCAGAAAAATTAAAAGAAGTTACTCAAATAGTTTCAAGTGCGGTGCGCATTGGCATTAATTTAGCCTGACTTTCGGCAAACTCATTTGCTGGATCTGAGCCAGCAACAATTCCACAACCTGCAAATATTCTGATTGATTTCTTATCTTGTGATAACAAACCACATCTGAGTGCAATAGCAATTTCGCCATCTCCATTTGCATCGATCCAACCAACTGGACCGGCATAGCGCTGCCTATTCATTTGCTCAAGCTCTGTGATTAAATTATTAGCAAGATCAGTCGGAGTTCCACAAACGGCGGCCGAAGGGTGCAGTTGTTCAACTAAGGTGAAAACATCTGCCTGTTTTGCGCTGTCATTTAAAACTCCAGTTACATCAGTTGCTAAGTGCATAACGTTAGATAGGTGCAAGACAAATGGGGATTCTGGAACATTAGTCGAGGAGCAAAAAGGTTCAAGCGCGTCTGCGACAGATCTAACTGCATACTCATGCTCTTCTAAATCTTTTGAAGATTTTGCTAGTGAAGCTGCTAATGCCAGATCACGATCTTCATTTCCTGTTTTTCTAATGGTGCCAGCTAGAACTCTTGAGGTGACTAATGATTTACTCAATCTAACTAATAGTTCAGGTGTTGCACCTACTAAACCATCTACTAAAAATAGCCAAGTTGATGGGTATTCAATCTCTAACCGTTGCAACAAGCTACGAGAATTTATCTGTGTAGTTGAGGTGGCTACTTGATCCCTGGCTAATACAACCTTTTCTAACTTATTCTCCTTTATTGCTTTCACCGCAAAACCAACTTGATTACGCCATTCATCCTCTGAGATTGAACCATCACTCCAACTTATTTCACCACTAGCTTGGGCATTGCCTACCTTTGAAAAATCAGGTTGTCGTCCTTGGCCAATCCAAGTAACCCAAGATTTTCCATTTTTTCTACCTAAAATAATTTCAGGGATTATCAATACTGATTTTTCATCTGAATCAAATGAAAATGAAGTAAAAAGGACCGGCCCAGTGCCGCTACCGTGAACATTGTTTTGAATTTTAAAATCAGATAGTTGGCTATTCCACCAAGTTCGTGCCTGCTTAAATCGATCACTTCCAGAAATTTCAATTTTTTTATACTCGCCAAAACCAATTAATCCATCACCGCTTCTAATCCAGGCAGCTGTTAATTCGGATTGGTTTTCAACCGAGGTTAATACTGAAATCTCACCTAAGACCTCAGTAGTTATTAAAACTGCCATGTTTATTTTCAAGCCTATCTATTTGCTGGATTTGTATGTAAAGCCTACTCCTAAGAGAATAGGGGTGTGGTCCGCGCAAATATGAATAAAGATCCAGATGATGTTTCAAAAATGTTTGATGATGTGGCTAGTCGCTACGACTTCTTAAATGATCTTCTTAGCTTAGGTCGAACCAAGGCATGGCGAAAGAGTGTGACCTCAATCATTGCGCCTAAATCTGGAATGAAAGTATTAGATATTGCAGCCGGAACCGGCTCATCATCTCGCCCGTTAGTTGATATGGGTGCTGAAGTAATTGCTTTGGATTTTTCTGAAGGAATGCTCTCACAAGGCAGGAAGCAACATAAGGATATTAAATTTGTGCAAGGTGATGCTTTAAAACTTCCATTTGATGAAAACTCATTTGATGTAACGACAATTTCATTTGGGTTGCGCAATACCAGCAATACTTCAACCGCTCTTAAAGAGGCGCTTCGAGTAACAAAGCCTGGTGGCAAAATTGTGGTTGCTGAGTTCTCGCATCCAGTAAATAAATTCTTCAAATTAATTTACTTAAATTATTTAATGAAAGCACTTCCGATAATCGCTAGAAAAATTAGCAAGAATCCGCAGGCATATATCTATCTAGCTGAATCGATCCGGGCATGGCCAGATCAGGCAGGGCTAGCCTTGGTATTAGAACAAAATGGGTGGAAATCTGTAGCCTGGCAGGACCTAACCTTCGGAATTGTCGCAGTTCACATTGGGTATAAGGCGTAAGTGGCAAAAGCCACTGCCGGCTAACAATAAGATTTGACCGTATGAATCTCTCATTCAATCCCTATGTACCGATCCTGGTGATTGGGGCAATTGGCTTTGGTTTTGCGATTTTCTCCGTAGCAGCTGCCGCACTTACCGGTCCAAAACGTTACAACCGCGCAAAGTCTGATGCCTATGAGTGTGGAATTCAACCTTCCCCGCAAGCTGCTGGTGGTGGAAGATTTCCTATTAAATATTTCTTAACCGCAATGCTCTTTATTGTTTTTGATATTGAAATTGTCTTTTTATACCCATGGGCAGTTGCCTTTGATCAGTTGGGAGTTTTTGGATTAGTTGAAATGGGATTATTTATTGCCACCGTCTTTGTCGCATATGCCTATGTTTGGCGCCGCGGTGGATTGGAATGGGATTAGTCGTGGGCTTAGAAGAGAAGTTACCAAGTGGATTTTTATTAACCACAGTTGAAAAACTTGCCGGTTACATGCGCAAGAACTCGTTATGGCCAGCAACATTTGGCTTAGCTTGTTGTGCGATTGAAATGATGGCCGCTGGTGCTGGTAGATATGACTTAGCCAGATTCGGAATGGAAGTTTTCCGCGCATCCCCACGGCAGGCAGATTTAATGATTGTGGCTGGACGAGTTAGTAACAAAATGGCGCCAGTAGTTCGACAAATTTATGATCAAATGGCAGCCCCTAAGTGGACAATTGCCATGGGTGCTTGTGCTTCTTCCGGTGGAATGTTTAACAACTATGCAATTGTGCAAGGTGTTGACCACATAATTCCAGTTGATATTTATCTACCTGGTTGCCCACCAAGACCAGAGATGTTGATGGATGCAATCTTGAAACTTCATGAGCAAATTGGAAATGAAAAACTAGGTCCAAACCGAGAAAAGATTATTAAAGAGGTAGAGGCTGCTGCGCTCGCTGCGAAACCAACTCATCAATTAAAAGGGCTAATGGCATGAGTGAGAATGGAATGTTTGGCGGCAAAGGAAGTGGAGACACATCAGGGTTTGGTGGGCTAGTTAATTCTGCAACAGTTATTGCCTCTACACAGCGGCCATATGGTGGATATTTTGATCAAGTAGCAGATGATTTAGAGCGGGCCTATCCACTATTTAGTGATGCAATTGAGAAGGCGGTTGTAGATCGTGGCGAGCTGACATTATTTATTAAGGCTGCGCGATTAGTAGATGTAGCAAAAATCTTGCGCGATCAACTTCGTTTTGAAATGTGTGTCGGAGTTAATGGTATTCATTTTCCAGAGGAAACCACACGTGAATTACATGCAGTTTATTCATTGTTATCAATTACTCGAAACCAAAGAATTAGATTAGAGGTTTGTGTTTCCGAGAAAGATCCACACATTCCTTCAGTAGTAGATGTTTGGGCGGGTGCAAATTGGCACGAACGTGAAACATATGACATGTTTGGAATTATTTTTGATAATCACCCTGGGTTAACTCGAATTTTAATGCCAGATGATTGGGCAGGTTTTCCACAACGAAAAGATTATCCACTTGGCGGAATTGAAATTGAATATAAAGGCGCAACAGTCCCTGCTCCTTCACAACGCCGGAGCTACAAATGACAACATTTACTGATCCATACGCTTCCTCTCAAGAAACCACTGAAGGACGGGTTTATTCCGTTACTGGTGGCGATTGGGATTCTTTAGTAACTGAAATTGGTGCAACTAAAGAAGAGCGCGTTGTTTTAAACATGGGACCACAACATCCTTCAACTCACGGTGTGCTGCGTTTAATTCTGGAGTTAGAGGGTGAAACAGTTACTGAAACTCGATGTGGCATTGGTTATTTACATACTGGAATTGAGAAAAATACTGAGTTTAGAAATTGGACTCAAGGCGTAACTTTTGTAACCAGAATGGATTACCTTTCACCGATATTTAATGAAACTGCATATTGCTTAGGCGTTGAAAAACTTTTAGGAATTACAAATGATGTGCCAGAGCGGGCAACAGTAATTCGAGTGATGATGATGGAGTTCAATCGAATCTCCTCACACATGGTTGCACTTGGAACTGGAGCACTAGAGCTTGGCGCTTTATCACCAATGATTTTCGCCTTTAGAGAGCGCGAAAAGGTTTTAGATGTATTTGAATTACTTTCAGGGCTAAGAATGAATATGGCCTACATCCGTCCAGGTGGTGTGGCGCAAGATTTACCAGAGGGTGCTCTTAAGAAAATTCGCGAAACCGTTAAAGACCTAAGACATAACTTTAAAGATAATCAAAAGTTATTGGTTGGAAACTCAATTTGGCTTAAGCGAACTCAAGGAGTTGGTTACTTAGATTTAGCAGGTTGCACAACATTAGGAATTACAGGCCCAGTGCTCCGTTCAACCGGACTTGCCTGGGACTTGCGCAAAGCACAACCATATTGTGGATATGAAAATTATGAGTTTGATATTCCAACTACTGATACCTGCGATGTTTATGGACGATTCTTAATCAGAATGCAAGAGCTAGAGCAATCCTTAAGAATTATTGAACAGTGCGTCACAAAATTAGAAAAATTAGAGAATCAACCTGTGATGGTTGCTGATAAAAAAATTGCCTGGCCATCTCAATTATCAGTTGGCGCTGATGGAATGGGCAACTCACTAAATCACATTAGAGAAATTATGGGTGAATCAATGGAAGCTTTGATTCACCACTTTAAGTTAGTAACTGAAGGCTTTAGAGTTCCAGCCGGTCAGGTTTACACAGCAATTGAATCACCACGTGGTGAACTTGGAGTTAATTTAGTTTCAGATGGTGGCACTAGGCCGTATCGAGTTCACTTCCGTGATCCTTCATTTAATAATCTGCAATCAACTGCCGCAATGTGTGAAGGCGGACAGATGGCAGATGTAATTGCAGCGGTTGCATCAATTGATCCAGTTATGGGCGGGGTGGATCGCTAATGGCATTTACCTCAGAGCAGATTTCAATTATGGATTCAATTATCGCCAGGTATCCAAGAAAGCGTTCAGCAATCATGCCGTTATTGCATTATGTGCAGTCAATTGATGGTTACGTAACTAATGAAGGCATTGAGTTAATTGGTCAGAAGTTAGATCTTGCAACTGCTGAAGTAACTGCGGTTTCAACCTTTTATACACAATATAAATCAAAACCAGTTGGTGAATACCATGTTGGAATCTGCACCAATACTTTATGTGCGGTGATGGGTGGAGATCTAATATTTGATGCAGTTAAAGAGCATCTAGCAATTGAAAATGATGGTGTTACATCTGACGGAAAAGTTTCAGTAGAACATATTGAGTGCAACGCAGCTTGTGATTATGCCCCAGTCGTTATGGTCAATTGGGAGTTTTATGACAATCAAACTGTGCAATCAGTCAAAGATTTAGTTGATGGCGCAAGAGCGGGTAATCCGCCAGCACCAACCCGCGGTCCAAAAACTTTAAGAAGTTGGAAACAAAATTCAGCAGTCCTTGCTGGAATTTCTGATGGTCTTGCAAATGAAGGATTACAAGCAGGAGAGCCAACATTGCTTGGCTTAAAGAAAGCAAAAGGTGGCGCATGAGTAAATTAACGCCGGTCCTTTCTGCAAATTGGGATCAAGCAGATTCATTCACTATTGATGGATATAAACGAACTGGTGGCTACACAGCAGTTGCTAAAGCGTTAGCAATGAAACCTGATGAAGTTATTCAATTAGTTAAAGATTCTGGATTGCGTGGACGAGGTGGCGCAGGTTTTCCAACGGGAAGTAAATGGGGCTTCATTCCACAAGGTGATAACAAGGATCATTACTTTGTAGTTAATGCAGATGAATCAGAGCCGGGCACTTGTAAAGACACTCCACTAATGATGGCTAATCCTCACGTTTTAATTGAAGGAGTAATTATTGGCTCATATGCAATTAGAGCAAATTACGCTTTTATTTATATTCGTGGCGAAGTAACTCATGTTGTTAGAAGAGTTCAACAAGCAATTGAAGATGCTTATAAAGCAGGTTTACTTGGTAAGAACATATTAGGAAAAGGATTTGATCTAGAGCTGGTATTACATGTTGGCGCCGGTGCTTATATTTGCGGTGAAGAGACTGCGCTGCTTGATTCACTTGAAGGATTTAGAGGACAACCAAGATTGCGCCCACCATTTCCAGCAATCGCGGGCCTTTATGCAAAGCCAACTGTAGTTAACAATGTTGAATCAGTTGCCTCTGTGCCAGCCATTGTTAATCAAGGTGTTGCCTGGTTTACATCGATGGGAACTGAAAAAAGTAAGGGATTCACACTTTATTCTTTGTCTGGTCATGTTAATAACCCAGGTCAGTTTGAAGCACCACTTGGAATTACATTGCGCCAATTGTTAGAGATTTCTGGCGGAGTTCGAACTGGCCACAAGTTAAAGTTTTGGACACCGGGTGGATCTTCTACTCCGATTTTTACTGATGCGCATTTAGATGTTCCACTTGATTATGAAGGTGTGGCAGCTGCTGGCTCAATGCTAGGAACAAAAGCATTACAAATTTTTGATGAAACCACTTGTATTGTCCGAGCAGTACTGCGTTGGACTGAATTTTATAAACATGAATCTTGCGGTAAGTGCACACCTTGTCGTGAAGGTACCTGGTGGTTAGTTCAAGTGCTTAAAGATTTAGAAGCAGGAAAAGGCAGTGAGGCTGACTTAGATAAACTCCTAGATCTTTGCGACAACATTATGGGTCGATCTTTCTGCGCACTTGCAGATGGAGCAGCAAGCCCAATTATTTCTTCACTTAAATATTTCCGCCAAGAGTATTTAGATCACTTATCAGCAGGTGCTTGTCCATTTGATCCGATGGCTGCAACTTTATTTGATAGTGCAGGTGTGAAGTGAGTATTCAAGAACTAAGCACAGAGCAAGCCGTTGAGATGATTACCTGCGTAATCGATGGTTTTGAAGTAACGGTCCCAAAAGGAACATTAGTTATTCGCGCTGCTGAAAAATTAGGTATTCAAATTCCAAGATTTTGTGATCACCCACTGCTTGCACCAGCTGGAGCATGTCGCCAGTGTTTAGTGGATATCGAAATTAATGGTCGAGCATTTCCAAAACCACAGGCATCTTGCACAATTCCAGTTGAGAACGGGATGGTAGTTAAGACTCAATTAACTTCACCTGTAGCTGATAAAGCGCAAAAAGGTGTTATGGAGTTGTTGTTAATTAATCATCCACTTGATTGCCCAGTCTGCGATAAAGGCGGAGAGTGTCCTTTACAAAATCAGGCGATGTCTAATGGACGTAGTGAATCAAGATTTGAAGGAGTAAAGCGAACATTTGAAAAACCTGTTGCGATATCATCTCAGGTTTTGTTAGATCGTGAGCGATGTGTACTTTGCGCACGATGTACTAGATTTTCAGAACAAATTGCTGGTGATCCATTTATTACATTAAATGAACGAGGCGCACTACAACAAGTTGGCATTTATGAAGATGAACCATTTGATTCTTACTACTCTGGAAATACGGTACAGATTTGCCCAGTGGGTGCGTTAACTGGAACTTCATACCGATTCAGGGCTAGACCATTTGATTTAGTTTCTACAGATTCTGCATGCGAACACTGTGCATCAGGATGTGCGATGCGAACCGATGTAAGACGAGGAAAAACACTACGTCGACTAGCCGGTGAAGATGCGACAGTAAATGAAGAGTGGAATTGCGATAAAGGTCGCTGGGCTTTCAAGTATGAGGTAGCAAAAAATAGAATTACAACTCCATTGATTAGAGATTCCAATGGACAATTGCAAGAGGCATCTTGGCCAGACGCTTTAGCTGCTGCTGCAGCAGGATTAAAAGATGCACGTGCTGGCGTATTAGTTGGCGGAAGAGCAACCGTTGAAGATGCTTATGGTTATAGTAAATTTGCTCGAATAACTCTTGGAACAAACAATATAGATTTTCGTTCCCGCTTACATAGTGATGAAGAGATGGATTTCTTAAGCGCTGTTGCAACAAATGCAACATATAAAGATATTGATAATGCTGATCATGTTGTGTTGATTAATTTTGAGCCAGAAGATGAATCTCCAATTGTATTTTTAAGAATTTACAAGCAAGTTCATAAGCGGGCTATTAAAGTAACTTCAATAGCATCCCTAGCAAGCAGAGGTAGTGAAAAATTAAATGCTAATTTGATTAAAACTGCGCCAGGAAATGAAGTCGCAGCAATAAATTCAATTACTGGTTTAACAGGTAAGTCAGTTGTATTAGTCGGAGAGCGAGCTGCTGAAACCCAGGGTGCACTTTCTGCTGTTGCAAAATTGGTAAAAGACAGCGGTGCAAAATTAGGTTGGGTACCTAGACGTGCTGGTGAACGTGGCGCCATTGCAGCAGGAGCTATGCCAAATTCATTACCAGGTAATCGATTAGTTAGTGAAGCTGCTGCAAGAGTTGATATCGCAACTGCATGGGCAGTTAATTCACTTCCAACTGCAACAGGGTTGAATACACAGGAAATTATTAATTCAGATTTGCAAGCAGTTGTAATAGGCGGCGTTGATCCAATGGATATTTCACCTGATGCAAAGTTGAAGCTTTCAAAGAAGTTTGTCGTTTCACTAGAAATTCGCCAGAGTGACATCACTGAAATTGCATCAGTGGTGCTACCAGTTGCAGCAGTTGTTGAAAAGAGTGGTTCATTTATGGACTGGCAAGGAAAGGTTAGAAATTTCGAAGCTGCAGTAGAACAATCACTTAATCGTAGCGATGTAAGAATTCTTTCGATGCTAGCTGATGAGATGGGTAAATCAATAAATCTGCCAACCGTAAAGTCTGCAAGAGTTGAATTAGAGTCGTTAGGAAGTTGGGATGGAGCTAAGCCAGAGATGAAGTCGGCTGCAGCGATTTCCACTAAATCTGTTAACTCTGATGAAGCAGTACTCTCTTCTTGGCGAAACTTGTTAGATAAGGGTTCTTTGCAGGATGGCGAAGAGAACTTAGCTGGAACTGCTCGCGGTTCAATTGTTGTAATTAGCAAGTCTCGAGCTAATTCTCTTGGAGTTAAAGAAAATGATTTAGTCAGAGTTTCAAATAATTATGGCGCAGTAACGTTGCCTTGTGTAATTGCAGATATTGAAGAATCGACAGTCTGGGTACCAAGAAACTCAGTAAACAGCCAGCTGATTAGAAATTTAGGAGTAGTAAGTAATTCAATTGTTAAGGTGGCTAAAGCATGACTAATGCACAGTTAATTAGCCAAGACCCAGGTTGGATAATTGCACTTAAGGGATTAATTATTTTTGCTGCATGCGTTTTTCTAACCATTATGTCTGTTTGGGGCGAGCGAAGAATTGTTGCAAGAATGCAACAGCGAAGTGGACCTAACAGAGTAGGTAAGTTTGGTTTACTGCAAGCTTTAGTCGATGGCGTAAAGCTAGCCTTGAAAGAAGATTTAATTCCAAAGGCTGCTGATCGAATTGTGTTTGTCATTGCGCCAATTATTAGCACAACTGCATGTTTCATGGCATTTGCTGTAATTCCAATGACAGGTCCTGTTAACTTCTTTGGCCAACAAACTGCCATGCAATTAACAGATCTATCAGTTGGCGTGCTTTATGTACTAGCGATTGCTTCAGTTGGAGTTTATGGAATTGTGTTGGCAGGTTGGTCATCTGGATCTACCTATCCATTATTAGGTGGGCTTCGCTCTTCAGCTCAAGTTATTTCATATGAAGTTGCAATGGGTCTATCACTTGTTGCGGTGTTTATTTATGCCGGATCAATGTCAACCTCAGAAATTGTCGCCGCGCAAGATCAGTGGTGGTATGCAGTTGTTTTATTCCCATCATTTGTTATTTATGCAATTTCAATGGTTGGAGAAACAAATCGCGCACCTTTCGATTTGGCAGAAGCAGAAGGTGAATTAGTTGGTGGATTCCATACCGAATACTCATCCCTTAAGTTCGCACTATTTTTCTTATCTGAATATGTAAATATCATTGCAGTTTCAGCACTTGCAACGACCTTATTCCTTGGTGGATATAGAGCACTTCCTGGTCTTGGATTCACTGAACAATGGCTTGGTGGTTGGTTTACTTTAGTTTGGTTCTTTGTGAAGGTACTAGCTTTCTTCTTCGTATTTGTGTGGCTACGAGGAACTCTGCCACGACTTCGGTATGACCAATTTATGAAGTTTGGTTGGAAAGTGTTAATTCCGTTTTCACTTGTATGGATTTTAGTCGTGGCAACTTTACGTGTAATGTCTCAACAAAACGCCCCACAAGCATTGATATTCGCCTTTGTATTCACAGTTGCTCTGTTGTACTTAGCCGTAACATCTTTGATTGATCGTCAAAAAACTAAGCTTGCTGAAGCAGCAAAGATTATTGATACCACTCAACCAAGTTTTCCAGTACCAGCGATACCTACCTCTAGAGCGGAGCAATTAAATGGCTGATGAATTATTGCCTCGTCACGAAGAGTTTGGTTTAGCAAAAGCTGATCAATCAAAGGCACCAATTACAGATCATTCAAGTGCAAGCCTGCCAAAACAACTCTTGGGCTTTTGGGTAACTTTTAAAACAATGTTTAAAAAAGTTAATACAGTTCAATATCCAGAGGTTAAAGAGCCAACGGCAGAGCGATTTCATGGTCGGCATCAACTAAATCGTCACCCAGATGGATTAGAAAAATGCATTGGTTGTGAGCTATGTGCTTGGGCATGTCCAGCAGATGCAATTTATGTTGAGGGTGCTGACAATAAAGAGGGTGAACAATTCTCACCTGGTGAGCGATATGGCAAGGTTTATCAAATAAATTATTTAAGATGCATCTTCTGTGGCCTTTGCATTGAAGCCTGTCCTACTCGAGCGTTGACGATGACAAATGAGTATGAGTTAGCTGATAGCACTCGAGGTAAATTAATATTTGAAAAAGATGATCTGTTAGGCCCACTACGTGCTGGGATGGTTCCACCACCACATCCAATGTACCCAAATACTGATGACGGAAATTATTATCGAGGCGAAGTAACAGGCTCTCACCCATCACAAGGTGTGGCAAAAGATGATTAGTTTTGCATTAGATATTGGCACTACTGCAGCGCCAGAATCTTATTTATTTTATTTTCTAGCCCCGCTTTCAGTTATTGCCGCATTAGGAATGTTGTTAGTTAAGAAAGCTGTCCACTCAGCTCTTTTATTAGCCTGGGTAATGATTTCATTGGCGATTTTCTATATCGCTCAAGATGCACTCTTTTTAGGAATTGTTCAAATAGTTGTTTACACCGGTGCGGTAATGATGTTATTCCTTTTTATCTTGATGTTAGTTGGTGTCGATACTTCAGATTCATTGGAAGAAAATATTCCAGGGCTTCGTCCAGTTTCCATAGTGGCAGCAATTGGTTTTGGTGGATTATTGGTAACTCTGATTGGAAGAGCAACATTTGGTCGTCCTATCTATGGACTTTCTGTAGCAAACGCAGAAGGAAATGCATTTGGAATTGCTGAGCAGTTATTTACAAGATACGTCTTCGCATTTGAAGTAGTTTCGGCATTACTTATAACGGCAGCATTAGGTGCAATGGTTTTAGGACATAGCCAAAAGAGTAAATCTAAATTTGCTCAACGAGATCTTTCAATTGCAAGATTTAGAAAAGATAATCTCAATGATGCTGCCGGATTACCTGCTGCTGGCGTTTATGCACTGCATAATGCAGTAGATGTTCCAGCGTTACTGCCAACTGGAAAGGCTGCACCAACTTCAATCTCTAATGTCTTACAGGCGCGAGGCGACATGATAGAAAGCGCAACTTTCCAAATGAAGAGTGAAGAAGAGGAGGAGAAGTAATGGCAATTGCTAATTATCTCTACCTCTCCGCGATTTTATTTACGATTGGTGCAATTGGCGTAGTAGTTCGTCGGAATTCAATCGTTGTCTTTATGTGTATCGAGCTTATGTTGAATGCAGCAAATTTGGCATTTGTTACTTTTGCAAGAATCAACAGTAATTTAGAGGGACAGGTAGTTGCTTTCTTCACAATGGTTGTCGCAGCATGTGAAGTGGTTGTGGGATTGGCAATCATTGTGACGATTTACCGCTCTAGGCGTTCTGCATCAGTTGATGATGCAAGTTTGTTGAAGAGATAAAGAATGCAGACGTCTGAGAATTTACTTTGGCTAATTGCACTACCTTTATTTAGCTCTGCAATTTTATTGTTAGCTGGAAAACGGGCTAATTCATGGGGCCACATCATGGGCACCATTGTTTCTGCCTCAACCTTCACAATCGGAGTAGTTGAGTTTTTCGCAATGCAAGGTCGGCCAGAGGAAAGCAGAGCAGTAACTCAAAAATTATTTACCTGGATATCGGTCGGCTCCTTTAATGTCGATGCCTCACTTCTTTTAGACCAATTATCAATTTGCTTTGTTCTTTTGATTACAGGTGTTGGCACGCTGATTCACGTTTATTCAATTGCTTATATGTCACATGATCTTGATCGACGCAGATTTTTTGCATATTTGAATTTGTTTATTGCGTCAATGCTGCTTCTAGTTTTAGGTGATTCTTATTTGAATTTGTATGTTGGATGGGAAGGCGTGGGATTAGCTTCCTATTTGTTAATCGGATTCTGGAATCAAAAACCAGCTTATGCAACCGCGGCGAAAAAAGCTTTTGTTGCGAATCGAGTTGGCGATGTTGGACTATCACTTGCAATAATGATTGCCTTTGCAACCTTTGGTGATGTTTCATTCGCTGGAATGAAGGAAAATGTTGATCAAGCATCCTCTACGCAGTTAACTGCTATTGGCTTAATGCTTTTGCTTGCTGCTTGCGGAAAATCAGCACAATTCCCATTGCAATCTTGGCTAGGAGATGCAATGGCAGGCCCAACTCCAGTTTCAGCTTTGATCCACGCTGCAACGATGGTAACTGCTGGCGTTTATTTGATTACTAGATCTAATTTTGTATTTGATGAAGCTCCTGTTGCACAACTAATGGTTTTAATCATTGGTGGAATAACACTTCTATTCGGCGCAATTATTGGTACAGCAAAAGATGATATTAAAAAAGCATTAGCAGCTTCTACGATGTCTCAAATTGGTTACATGATTTTAGCAACTGGGTTAGGCCCAATTGGATATGCATTTGCAATCATGCATTTATTAACTCACGGTTTCTTCAAGGCAAGTATGTTTTTAGGTGCCGGATCGGTTATGCATGGCATGAAGGATGAAGTGAACATGCGCAAATATGGCGGTATTGGAAAGTTTATGCCGATAACAGCATTAACTTTTGGTTTGGGATATTTGGCCATCATCGGAGTTCCACCATTCGCAGGCTTTTATTCAAAAGATAAAATCATTGAAACCGCATTTAATGAAGGTGGTATTAAAGGTTTAGCTTTGGGACTAGCCACTCTTTTGGGTGCAATGATCACCGCTTTCTATATGACTCGTGTTGTGATTTTAACTTTCTTCGGAAATGAAAGATGGGGCCATAAAGATGAGCCTCATGAAAGCCCAGCCCTGATGTTGATACCAATCGGATTACTCTCTGTGGGATCAGTGGGCTCTGGTTACCTTTTGTCTCGAGGAGAATCATTAGTTCATTGGCTAGAACCAGTTGTTAATCCATTAAAGGAACATCATAAAGAGTTACTACCACCAATTGTTGTCTCGCTAATGACATTAGCGGTTGTAGCAATTGGCATCTCAATTGCAGTACTCAAATATCGTGGTGATCAATTAGATAAGGCTCCAGAAAAAGTTTCGATGTTAACTAAAGCAGCTCGACGAGATTTATTCCAGGATGATTTCAACGAGGCAACTTTAATGCGTCCTGGACAATCTTTAGTAAGAAATCTATTAAACATTGATTACCTATTTATTGATGGTTTAGTTAGAGCAGTTGGCAGTGTTTCAATATCAACTGGTAATAAATTACGAACCCTGCAAAATGGTTATGTTAGAAGTTACGCGCTACTGATGGTTATCGGTGCCTTGGCACTGATCGCAACTATTTGGGCGGTGACAGCGTGAGTTTATTAACTTTAATTGGAGCACTACCGCTGCTAGGTGCTGGACTAATCTACTTCTTACCGAGCAAGAATTCAGAATTAATTAAAAAGTATGTATTTGTAGTAACCACCTTGGTCGCAATTGGCTCAATATTCTTGGCCCTAGGCTTTGATAAATCAGTAACAACGATGCAATATGTGCAAAGTAACTCCTGGATATCAGCCTTTAATATAAATTTTGCTGTTGGCGTAGATGGAATATCTCTAGTTTTAATCCTGCTATCAACAATTTTGGTTCCAATAGTTGTATTAGCAACCTGGAATGAGTCTGAAGGTGGGCGTTGGGGAGTTAAAACTTTCTACGTTTTGATCTTGATTTTAGAGACGATGATGATCGGCGTATTCGCTGCCACTGATCTGTTTTTATTTTACGTTTTCTTCGAGGCAATGCTGATTCCAGTTTATTTCTTAATCGGTGGTTATGGCACAGGAAATAGATCTGCTGCGGCTATTAAATTCCTTCTTTACAGCTTATTTGGCGGACTACTAATGCTGGCTTCAATAATTGGAATTTATGTAATCTCAGGAAACCAAATTGGTGCAACATTTGATCTAACACAATTAGCAACACTTGAGATAGATAATCAAACTGAAAACTTTTTATTCTTAGGATTTTTCATAGCATTTGCAATCAAAGCGCCACTGTGGCCATTTCACACCTGGCTACCAGATGCTGCTAAATCTGCCACCCCAGGAACATCTGTATTACTACTTGGAGTATTAGACAAAGTTGGCACATACGGAATGATCAGATTTTGCCTAGCTTTATTCCCTGATGCAAGCAAGACTTTTACTCCACTAATTATTACCCTGGCAGTTATTTCAATAATTTATGGTGCATTCATGGCAATTGGCCAAAAAGATATTAAAGGATTAATTGCATTCACTTCTATCTCGCACTTTGGTTTTATAACAATGGGTATCTTTGCAATGACATCACAAGGAATGTCAGGCGCTAATCTATATATGGTAAATCATGGATTTTCGACCGCCGCTCTATTTTTGGTTGCAGGTTGGATGATGGCACGTAGAAAATCTTCAACGATTTCTGATTTTGGTGGATTGCAGAGAGTCACACCAGTAATGGCATGGAGCTTCTTTATTGCTGGTATGTCGGGTTTGGCATTGCCAGGTTTATCAAGCTTTGTTAGCGAATTCTTAGTTCTAGTTGGAACCTATACAAGATATCCCGTGGCAGCTGTCATTGGAACTTTAGGAATAGTTCTAGCAGCGTTGTATATCTTGATTCCTATCCAAAAAACTTTACATGGTCCAACAACTGAGGGTAATGAAAATCTAAAAGATTTAAACCTTCGCGAAAAAATTGCAATTGCGCCAGTAATTGCAGTTATCGTAGTCATGGGCTTTTATCCAAAACCAGTTTTAGATTTGATAAATCCAACTTCAGAGAAAATCGTTGCAAATGCTGGCTTCACTGATCCAGTTGCGGAGGTGAATAAATAATGTTAACCGCGCCATCACTTGGTTACATGCTCCTATCACCTATGTTGATAGTTTTTGCAGCTGCTGTAATCGGAGTTTTAATTGAAGCTTTCATGGGGAAAACGCACCGGGCTGCTGTTCAACTAACAGTTAGCGTTGGGGCTTTACTTTTATCTTTACTTCAGCTGTGGCGAATTCGAGACCTTTCATCAACCACTGCAGCAGTTAATTCAGTGACAATTGATAAAGCAGGAATCTTTTTACAAGCAACAGTAGTTATTTTGGCGCTGATTGCAGTATTGCTAATAGCTGATCAAGATAATTTCACAGCCCAAGCTTCTGCAATTCCTGGCTCCAATGAGGAAGCCATTGCGTTGCAGCAAAATAATCAACAAACTGAGATTTTCCCACTCTTCCTATTTGCCGTAGCAGGCATGATGCTATTTCCAGTAGCAACTGACTTGATTACTTTATTTGTTGCTCTAGAGGTTTTCTCGCTGCCTCTTTACTTACTTGCAGGATTAAGCAGACGTAAACGCTTGCTCTCACAAGAGGCTGCCCTTAAGTACTTTTTATTAGGCGCATACGCGTCGGCTTTCTTCTTGTTCGGCGCAGCATTCCTGTATGGCTACGCTGGCACAATTTCACTAGTTGGCATAAGCGCTGCAGCTGGAAGTGCCAATGAAGTATTTTTGTTAATTGGTATTGTCTTTGTATCAGTTGGATTGTTATTTAAAATAAGCGCGGTTCCGTTCCACTCTTGGACTCCTGATGTATACCAAGGAGCGCCAACGCCAATTACTGCTTTTATGGCAGCTTGCACAAAAGTAGCCGCCTTTGGCGCAATCTTAAGAATTTTCTATATTGGTTTCGCTGAAGTGGAAACTTTATGGCGTCCAATAATTACAGTAATTGCCATATTAACCATGTTGCTAGGTTCAGTAGTTGCAATTGCGCAACGCGATGTAAAAAGAATGTTGGCATATTCATCAATAGCTCATGCTGGCTTCTTACTTTCAGGTGTTGTAGCTTTGAATAAAGATGGCTTAGCCGCTTCATTGTTTTACCTAATGGCATATGGACTAACTACATTGGCTGCTTTTGGAATTATAGGGTTGGTTCGAGACTCATCAGGTGAAGTCACAGATTTAAATCGATGGATTGGCTTGGGTAAGAAATCTCCTGTAGTTGGCGCAGTCTTTGCTTTCTTGCTACTAAGTTTTGCTGGAATTCCGCTTACCTCTGGATTTATTGGCAAGTTTGCAATTTTCTCAGCCGCATATCAATCAGGAAATATTGCCCTAGTTGTTACTGGCGTACTAGCTAGCGCCATTGCCGCCTTCTTCTACATTCGAGTAATAATCATGGTGTTCTTTACTGATCCAGTAAATGATTCTGTTTCAGTAATCATTCCAAGTGTAAAGAGCAGAATTTCAATCACGGTTGCAACTGCGATATCTGCAGTTCTGGGATTAGCACCTTCGCTATTACTTAATGTCGCCGAAAACTTCTCTACTTTTATCAAATAAATGAATCAAGTAGGTATTCCTAATCTAGATAAACAGCTGGAAGCATCATTAATCGCAGACATGAAAAAAGTCGAAGATTTAATGCGATCACATATTCAAGGGGATTACCCGCTCGTTGTTGAGACCTCTAGGCATCTGGTTGAAGCTGGCGGCAAACGACTTAGACCTTTATTAACTTTAATTTCAGCGCAATTTGGTGATCCAACCAATTATGACATTATTAAAGCGGCTGTTTGTTGCGAATTAACTCACCTGGCTACTTTGTATCACGACGATGTAATGGATGATGCAGTTTTGCGACGTGGCGTAATTAGCGCTAATAAGAAATGGAATAACGCAGTAGCAATTCTGACCGGAGATTATTTATTTTCTAAAGTGTCTGACATGTTGGCTGATATCGGACCTGAAGCAGTTAAGTTACAAGCAAAAACTTTTGAGCGTTTAGTTATTGGTCAAATAAAGGAAACTCAAGGCAAAAGCGAGGGGCTCTCACAAATAGATCACTACATGAAAGTGGTTGCCGATAAAACCGGATCTTTGATTGCAACAAGTGCTCGTTTTGGTGCACTTCTTTCAGGAGCATCGCCAACTGTTGTTGAAACGTTAACTAAATTTGGCGAAAAAATTGGTGTGGCATTTCAAGTAGCAGATGATTTATTAGACATCGCAAGCAATGAAACTGCCTCTGGAAAAACTCCTGGCACAGATCTTAAAGAAGGAATTCCTACTTTAGTAACTCTTTTTGTAATGGCTGATAATGATCCAGCCGATAAGGATTTGATCAATAAATTGAATAAGCCAATTACTGATGAAGATTTACCGAGTGTCATTTCAGAACTTAGAAAGCATAAAGCTTTAAAGAAAGTTCAAGACTACCTAAGTAAAGTTGCAACTGAAGCAAATGATTTGCTAATTGATCTCCCTGCAGGAGCTGCAAAAGAGGCTTTGAATAACTTAACTTTTGCTTTGGTTAACCGATCTACCTGATCGATACATATCAATTCCCAATAAAATCAGTGCGGTCCAGATAAATATAAATCCAAAGATTTTAGAAAAAGTTAGCGGTTCATGAAAAACTATAAACCCTACCAAAAACATAATTGTTGGGTTGATGTAGCCCAATAAACCAGTAATTGTTAATGGCAGGCTAGTTGCGGCGGAGTTAAACATTAGAAGTGGAATTACGGTTACTAAGCCAGAGGTCATAAGTATTAACGAGAACCAAAGCTCAGATCCATATTGAGCTTCATTCCTGCTCATTAAGTAGAACATATAAGTTGCACTTGGGATAAGTGCAAAAATCATCTCGATAGACAAAGTTTCTAAAGATCCAGCATCAAGTCTCTTCTTTATTAGCGAGTAGGTTCCCCAACTTAGGGCCAAACCAAATGCCACAAGCGGCAACTGTCCAAAAGCTATAGTCAAAATGCTTACTCCGACTCCTGCAAAACTTAAAGAAAGTTTTTGTACAAAGCGTAATTTCTCTTTTAAAACCAGGACGCCAAAACAAACGACAACTAACGGTGTCATGTAATAGCCAAGAGATGCTTCAACTACTCGATCTACAGATACCGCCCAAATGTATATTCCCCAGTTCAAAGTTAGTAAGAATGAAGAGGTTAAAAGAATAAAAAAAGTCTTTACATTTCTAATCAATTTAAAAGTAGATCGCAATTGTTTTTGAAAGGCAAGAAAAAACAAGCAGACCACCAGCGACCAAATACCTCGGTTGGCCATAATTTCATAAGCTGAAGCACGATCTAGCCATCGCCAATAAATTGGAAGAGATCCCCAAATCACATAGGCACTTACGCCATATGCAACGCCTATTCGATTGGTTTTCAAGTTATCCTTTTATGAAGTAATTATCGGTAATTAGTAAATTGAACTGCAAAATCCCATGATTCTTTTTTAACCTGGGCAATTGCAGTTTGTAGATCATCCCGACTTTTACTAGATACTCGCAGCTCTTCACCCTGGATTTGAGTCTTAAGTGATTTTGGGCCACTTTCCTTTAGAAACTTGGCAATCTTCTTAGCATTCTCAGTTGAAATACCTTCTTTAAATTCACAATTAATTCGGTAAGTTTTTCCGCTTAACGCTGGTTCACCAGCATCCAGGTGTTTCAGTGACACATTCCGTTTAATCAACTTGTCCTTGAAAACATCAAGTGCAGCCTTGGCTCGCTCTTCTGTGCTGGATTCCAAAACAACCTTCAAGCCAGTTTTTTCGATTTTAGTATCGGTATTCTTAAAATCAAACCTGGTAGCGATCTCTCGGTCACACTGATTAAAGGCGTTATCTAACTCCATTTGGTCTATTTTTGAGATGATATCGAAACTGCTGTCAGCCATGTCTATACTTTACTAGTTAAATAGAAAGAGTTTTTACAGAACTCATCAAGATTGATTGGAGCGGTAGTGAGCCAAGTGAAGGTTAAGCGGCGCATACCTAGCCCAAAGGATCTTGCACAGTTACTTCGGTTTAGAAAAATAATTCTCAGTCCTCGTAAGCGCAGATTAACTAGAGCGCTAACTATTTATGATCTACGAGATATTGCTAAGCGACGCACACCGCAGGCACCATTTGATTACACCGATGGCGGCGCAGATACCGAAACAAGTTTAACTCGTGCTCGTGCTGCATATGAAAAACTAGAGTTTCAACCAAAAATTTTATTAAATGTTAAAGATGTGGATCTTTCAGTTCAAATGCTTGGTAAGAAAATGAGTATGCCACTTGGAATTGCACCAACTGGTTTCACCAGAATGATGCAAACTGAAGGTGAGTATGCAGGAGCTTGCGCCGCCGCAGATGCTGGAATTCCTTTCACACTTTCAACTATGGGCACTCGATCAATTGAAGATGTCGCAAAAGCTGCGCCAACTGGGCGCAATTGGTTTCAACTTTATATGTGGAAAGACCGCGACCGCAGTATGGCACTAGTTGATAGAGCCAAAGAGGCAGGTTTTGATACCTTAGTTTTAACAGTTGATGTTCCAGTAGCAGGTGCAAGATTAAGAGATGTTAGAAACGGAATGACTATTCCACCTTCACTAACTTCGAAAACTATTTTGAATGCAATTCCACGCCCGGCCTGGTGGATTAATTTCTTAACCACAGACCCACTTAAATTTGCATCCCTTGATTCCTGGAATGGCACAGTTGCTGAGTTACTTGATTCTATGTTTGATCCAACAGTTACTTATGAAGATTTAAAGTGGATTAGAGGGCAATGGAATGGAAGCCTTGTTGTTAAAGGAATCCAAAATGTTGATGATGCGGTGATGTCAATTGATGCTGGTGCTGATGCAATTATTCTTTCTAACCATGGTGGACGCCAATTAGATCGCGCACCGGTCCCATTGCACTTGTTACCAGAGGTAGTTAAAGCTGTTGGCAATAAAGCAGAGGTTCATGTGGATACTGGAATTATGCATGGTGCTGATGTTGTTGCAGCTCTTGCAAGTGGAGCGAAATTTACTTGGATTGGCAGAGCTTATCTTTATGGCTTAATGGCTGGTGGAAAACCTGGCGTTGATCGCACTTTAGAGATTCTGCGCACACAAATTAGTAGAACTATGAAATTACTTGGTGCAAGAACAGTTGCGGAGTTAAACCCAGATCATGTTCGATTTATTGCAAGATACAGCGATAAATAATTGAACTTTTGGCATAACAAGTAGTCAGGCTTTACACTTCACCACGCTTAACAATCCTGGCGGGTTGCCCGAGCGGCCAATGGGAGGGGACTGTAAATCCCCCGGCTCTGCCTTCGAAGGTTCAAATCCTTCACCCGCCACCAAGAAATTAAAGAGAGTACTTATTTAGTAAAGATTTTAAGTTTGGATCATTTCTATTTTGATTACCGGTACTCCATAAACCATCTTCTTGCGTGCCAGTAATAAACTCTAATTTGCTATAGCCAGGCATTCGCTTGGTTGTTACGCCTGCTCGTTTGCTTTGTACGTACCACCATAGATCATCAGTATGCAGTGACAATGTTTTATAGGTTTCTTCATCTAAAACATCTTTATGGAAAAATTCCTTTTTATATAAGGTGCCAGCACCTGAAGTGGCAAAGAAATCTACATCTGGACCATTTGAAAGTGAGTAATTCTTCGCCCACTTACTATAAGGGGCGATACTGCCATCTGATTCATAAGCTACTTTATGGACCCTTGAGGCAATAATGCTTTTTGGTGTTAAGTGATGCTGAACCATTAATTTAAGCGTTAGGTCTGTTTCAAAAAACAAATCATCATCAACAACAATAATAGGTAGATTCTCCACTAGCTTTAAGGTTGGAATTAACTTCTTTCCAGGACCTAAATCAGCACAAGAATTAATCTTAAGAATCCCGCCCGCCTCTAAATTCTTGATTGCAGGGGGCAGTTTGTCCAAATCTGATTGAGCAATATTTAGATATATCTGCTTAGGTATCAAATGTTGGTTTAATAGTTGATCTATTGCAATGCCAAGTGTTGAAAATCTAGCTGGATGGCTAGTCAAAGAAATTACATGATCCCAACTTACGTTTCTAAACTCTTTAGTATTTGGTATAGCAAGATGATTAAGAATATGGCTCCTGCCACTTGCGCGGAGCATATTGATGTTCTCCATCAACTCTCGTTGATGTTTAGTGGCTTTCGTACCAAGATTTCGTGCTGTACGAATTAGATATAACAGAGTGAATATTTGTAATACCAAAATTACGAGCAATAGTGCGTTTCTCATTCAAGCTTCCTAACTTTGGTTGCAGTTATACTAATTTCATGTCTAAGCCAACCATTATTCTAGCGACAAGTAATGGAATAGGCATGGGCCACTTAACCAGAGCTAGTGCGGTCGCATCTGAATTAAAGGATTTTGCAAACCCAATTATCATTTCGATGGCTTCAGGTGTAGTTGAAGTGCCTAAAATTGCAAATGTAAATTTTGAGTATGTCCCAGGGCGTGATCGAAAATGGATGGGTCGATTTGAATGGGATAAATACTTACGGGATCGAATTGTTGCATTGATAGATGAGACGGATGCAAAAATTGTTAGCTTTGATGGCGTAGTGCCATACCCAGGAATTATAGGAATAAAAAGTTTTAGGCCTAAGGTTAAATTAGTTTGGGTACGAAGAGGATTTTGGCAAAAAACTTCTCAAAGATATTTACTAAATCTGCAGTCAAAGATGATGGATTTAATTATTACCCCGGGAGATTTCGGACAAAGTTATGACAAAGGTCCAACTGTAGGTAGGTCAGATTCAACAGTAGTTAAACCAATATCAATTTATAATCGTAAAACCTCACTAGATAAAGTTGCCGCAAGAAGTTTGCTTGGCTTAGATCAAACTCGTCCTGCAGTATTAGTGCAACTGGGAATTGGCGAGGCTGACTTAAATGCCAAAATGACAGCGGCACTAAAAGGTTTAATTAGCTGGCCAAATTTGCAAGTAGTTTTAACAAAAGAACCTACCGATTCGGCTGGTGAAAATCTTGCACCAGCAGGTCTAGATATAAAAGTAATTAGACATTTTCCACTAGCAAATGTTTTAAGCGCATTTGATGCTGCGATATGTGCTGCTGGCTATAACAGTGTGCATGAGGAACTTGCTGCAAATATTCCAACATTGTTTATTCCAAATGTAAGAGGAACAGATAATCAAGCTGAAAGAGCTAGATGGGCAGCCGATAACCAGGTGGCCTTAACGGTGGATCAATCAAAGTTAGATCAAATAACAATTATGGTTTCTAAACTTACCGATTCTAAAGTAAGGCAAGAATTGGCTAAGAATTGTGCCAATCTACCGGAGGTCACTGGGGCAGCTGAAGTAGCAAATATATTTAAAGATTTACTCAATAAACCTGCTAAAGATGAAAATGAAATCTCTAAAACATTATTTAAGTTAAAACTACAAGATATTTTTGGCAGAGGTTGGCGTGGCACTGTCTACTCCGGGCTACAACTTTTAACTATCATTTATCGAATGATTAGACCTCATAAAGAAGTGAAAGTTGCAAATACTTTAGAGATTAAAACTTATGAAGGAAATGAAAGTGAGCAATTAGGTAAGTTAATAAAGAGCGGAAATCCTTTTGAGCATCTGCTATTAGGCGCTTCATCTGCTTATAAAAATAGGCGTATTGAGATTGCGAGTAAGGCCTACTTAAAGTAATTAAGCCTTCAATTCGTAATTAATAAAGCCGGGTTGTATCCTTAGCCAGCACTTCGCCCCCTTAGCTCAGTTGGTAGAGTGTTTCCATGGTAAGGAAAAGGTCAACGGTTCGATTCCGTTAGGGGGCTCGAACAAAAAATAAATATTGAAAGTTAAGTTTGGCGGGGTAGCTCAGCTTGGTAGAGCAAGCGGCTCATAATCGCTGTGTCGTGGGTTCAAATCCCGCCTCCGCTACTAGAACAAAAGATATAAATGCAGATAGAAATACGCACCAATTTCAGTAAATGGTGGGGGTCAGGTAACCTCACCCAACGAATAAGTTAACGATTAGGTTAATTCAACTACAAGGCTAGGAGCTCAACCATGGCAAGCAAAAGCGCAGATGTTCGTCCAAAAATTACAATGGCATGTGTTGAGTGCAAAGAGCGCAACTACATCACTCGCAAAAATCGTCGTAATGATCCAGACCGTTTGGAACTTAAGAAGTTCTGTCCACGTTGTAAGTCTTCACAACTTCACCGCGAAACTCGTTAATTAAAACCCGCCAATGGCTGGGTCAATTCGCATCTGCTTAATCGCAGAAGGCTTTCTTGAAGATTTAGTAACTTGTGTTGATTCAATTACTAGCAACACGAAAGTCCCGATAAGTATCTACGCCAATGGGAAAAGTAATTGGATATCACCTGATCAATTTGATTCAAAACAGGTAAGCCTGACCCAAGAGAAAAACCCACTTGGCTGGGGAAATGTTATTAACCATTTCCTTAATACCTTCAGCGAGGATTACTTACTTATTATGGACACCTCCACAACTTTTACAGCAGATCCAATTGCGCAAACTCTTCAATCTCTTGAAGCTGGGTATCAGGGTGTTGGCTGGAAAGGTGGATTGGTAAATCTTGAGGATGAATGGCGAACTACCACCGATAAAGGCGCCGGTGAAGTTGATGTGTTATTTGGTTATTACTTTGCCCTAGATCGTAAGTTTGCAATTTCAGCTGGTGGAGCAAATCCAAGTGCGAAGTACTACCGCAATGCAGATTTAGAGTTATCACTTGCGATCAGGGATGCTGGTGGAAAATTAATGCAGATAGATCTACCACTATCTCAAGGTAGGCATCATGGTTATCACGATGTTGATCCTGATTACCGAGATAAGAACTCACGTAAGAATTATCAAAGAATTCTGGATCGGTTTAGAGGAAAAAATGAGATCCTCTCACCACGTCGCTAGGCTTATCTAATGGAGCAGTTATCTAATTTCACCACATTAAAGGTTGGTGGCCCTGCGCAAAAAATTGTCCATGCCCATACCGAAGATGAATTAGTTGAGTTTGTAAAAGCTGCTGATAAAGCTGGCGAAAAAGTATTGATATTAGGTGGTGGCTCTAATTTGTTGATTAGTGATGCCGGATTTGCTGGCACAGTAATTCGAGTTGAAAGTAAAGGTAACGCGCTTGATTACGACGCATGCAGTGGCGGAATGATTGAGGTTTCAGCTGGGGAAGATTGGGATCAATTTGTTGAGCAAACGATTGAAAAAGGATTTGCTGATCTTGAATCCCTAAGTGGAATTCCAGGAACCGTTGGGGGAGCACCGATTCAAAATATTGGAGCTTATGGACATGAAGTAAGTGAAACTATTGCCAGAGTTAAAGCATATGATCGTAAAAAAGGTGAGGTCATAACTTTCACAAACGAGCAATGTCATTTCTCTTATCGCAATTCTGCCTTTAAAGAAGATGCTGGCCGGTATGTAGTTTTAAATGTGACCTTCCAACTTCGAAAAGGTGAGATGTCGCTACCTATTACCTATGCAGAGTTAGCAAATTATTTATCAGTAAACCTGGGTGATCGAGCTCCAATTATGAAGGTGCGCAATGCAGTCCTTGAACTTCGTGGCCGTAAGGGAATGTTAATTAATTCAACTGATGTGAATTCAAACTCTGCTGGATCTTTTTTTGTTAACCCAATTCTTACTAAAGATATGGCAGATAAGTTGCCAGCAGATGCCCCGCGTTGGCCCCAATCAGATGGCAAAGTTAAAACATCTGCAGCTTGGTTAATGGAGCACGCTGGAGTTAATAAGGGTGAAAAATTAGCTGGTGCTCAAATTTCAAATAAACATGTTTTGGCATTAACAAACTCAGGTGATGCAACAGCCGATGACATAATTGAATTAGCCAAAATGGCCAGGGCGAAAGTCTTTGAAAAGTTTGGGATTAAGTTAGAGGCTGAGGTGCAATTAGTTGGGCTAGATTTAAACTAAACAGCTTCACTTAAAAGTTTTTTAACTCTACCAATGCCTTCAACAATGTCTTCATCACCTAGCGCATAAGAAAATCGAAGGTAACCAGAAGGACCAAAGGCTTCACCTGGAACAGCTGCAACCTCAACCTCTTCCAAAATTAAAGTTGCTAACTCCGCTGAGGTTTTTGGAGTTTTACCTCTAATAGTTTTTCCAAGCACGCCTATTACTGATGGATAAACATAGAAAGCACCAGTTGGCGTTGGACAGCTAACACCAGGGATCTCATTTAGTAATTTAACAATTAATTTGCGCCTGCGATCAAAAGCTTCACCCATCTTGTGAACAGCAGATAAGTCACCAGTAAGGGCGGCAATTGCAGCACGTTGGGAAACATTTGAAACATTTGAAGATAGGTGTGACTGCAGATTTGTAGCGGCCTTTATTAAATCTTTAGGACCAATCATCCAGCCCACGCGCCAACCAGTCATCGCATAGGTCTTAGCTACTCCATTAATAATTATGGTGCGATCGGCAAGTCCTGGTACTGCCACACAAATACTTGGAGACTTAGCTCCGTCATATAGAAGGTGTTCATAAATTTCATCAGTGATTACCCAAAGATTATTTTTTAATGCCCACTCACCAATTTCCTTTACCTGCGCTGGTGAGTACACCGATCCAGTTGGATTAGATGGTGAACAAAATAGAAGAACCTTAGTTTTAGGAGTTAATGCTTTCTCCAATTGTGCAACTGAGACTAAATAATTTTGAGATTCATCAGCAAAAACTTCAACCGCTTTGCCACCGGCTAATTTGATGCACTCAGGGTAGGTAGTCCAAAAAGGTGAAGGCAGAAGTACTTCATCACCTGGATCTAGAACTGATGCAAATGATTGATAAACAGATTGCTTGCCACCATTGGTAACTAATACCTGATCAGCAGTAATTTCATAATTTGAATCTCGCTTAGTTTTCTTAACAATTGCATCCCGTAATTCAGGCAATCCCGGTGTTGGTGTGTAGCGATGATTTGCTGGAAGTTTTGCCGCATCAATTGCAGCATTAACAATGTAATCAGGAGTTGGAAAATCTGGTTCGCCCGCACCAAAACCAATAACTGGACGACCAGCTGCTTTTAACGCTTTGGCTTTGCTATCAACGGCAAGAGTTGCAGACTCTGCAATTGCTGCTATTCGTTTTGAAACTCTTGGTTTTTCAGATGCGCTCATGGGGGCTTAAGTCTGCCATCTACGCTTAAAATTGGCTTACCATTTATCTCAGTTTTACCTTTCTGAGTAACCCACCTACAATTTCTCCCCCGGCGCTTGTATTAGGTCATGATTTTTCATGCCTTAATTCGGGACGAAGGGCAGTAGCTCAATTGGCTAGAGTTGCCGTCTCCAAAGCGGCCGGTTGGGGGTTCGAGTCCCTCCTGCCCTGCAAGTAATAGGTAAGAAGTTGTAGAAAGAAAGATAACGAGTAAAGGAAAAGGTAGATGAGCGAAGAGATCGTCTCAACTGAAGAAGCCAAGGGCATCTTCGGTCGCATTGGCCTGTTCTATCGCCAAGTTATCTCCGAGCTAAGCAAAGTTGTTTGGCCAACTCGTAATCAACTTACAACATACACAGCTGTAGTTTTAGTTTTCGTTGGATTTATCATTTTAGTGGTTTCAATCTTTGATCTAATTTTGACCAAAATAACTTTCTGGATTTTTGGCTAAGGCGAATAGGAAAAATGATGTCAATTGATACGCCAGCTAATCCACCAGTGGATGCATTTGAAGCAGCCTTGGCAGTTACCGAGAGCGCTCCGATAATTGAAGAGGTAATCGCACCTGTAATTGAAGATGTGGTTGAAGAGAGCGCACTGGACGAAAATGATGAGAATGCTGAATTTAGAGCTGCTCTTCGCAACGCCCCAGGTGAGTGGTTTGTTGTTCACTCCTACGCTGGATATGAAAAGAAAGTAAAGGGAAATTTAGTAAACCGAATCCAATCTTTAAATATGGAAGATTTCATATTCCAGATTGAGGTTCCAGAGGAAGAGGTTCGTGAACTAAAGAATGGCGCAATCAAGGTTGTAAAGCGCAATGTTTTCCCAGGCTATGTATTAGTACGTATGGAGTTAACTGATGAATCTTGGTCATGTGTTAGAAACACACCAGGAGTTACTGGCTTTGTTGGTAACGCCCATCATCCATCACCTCTTACCTTGGCTGAAGTTGAGAACATTCTTGCACCACGTCCACTGAAGAAGGACGGCAAGATTGCAATGAAGGATATTGATTATTCAATCGGTGAATCAATCACTGTTATGGATGGTCCATTTGCAACTCTGCCAGCCACAATTTCTGAAATCATGCCAGAGCAGGCGAAGCTAAAGGTATTGGTTTCTATTTTCGGCCGCGAGACTCCAGTAGAGCTTTCATTCCACCAAGTTCAGAAGATTTAACTAGAAGAGAAAAGGAAAAAACATGGCACCAAAGAAGAAGGTAACCGCACTTATTAAGTTGCAGATTCAGGCTGGAGCTGCAACACCAGCACCACCGGTTGGTCCTGCTTTGGGTCAGCATGGTGTGAACATCATGGACTTCGTTAAAGCGTATAACGCAGCAACTGAGAGTCAAAAAGGAAACATCATCCCAGTTGAAATCACAGTTTTCGAAGATCGTTCATTTACATTTATTACAAAAACTCCACCAGCATCACGTTTGATTTTAAAGGCTGCTGGAATTGAAAAGGGATCTGCAATCCCTCACAAAGATAAGGTTGCTAATCTAACTAAGTCACAAGTTGAAGATATCGCCAAGCAAAAGATGGTGGATCTAAATGCTAATGACTTGGAGATGGCATCTCGAATTATTGCCGGTACTGCTCGTTCGATGGGTATTACTGTCTCTAACTAAAAAATAAAAAAATGTGGGAGAACCTCGCTGGTTCGCAAAAACCACAACCCCAATCTTGAAAACCCTTTCAAGATTTATGTATGAGGAGAAGAAATGAAGCGAAGTAAGAAATATAAGGCCGCTGCAGAAAAGATTAAATTAGATAATCTTTATATGCCAGGTGAGGCAATGCAGTTGGTTAAAGAGACTTCAACTGTTAAATACGATGCAACTGTTGATGTTGCACTATTTCTAGGTGTGGATCCAAAGAAAGCTGATCAAGCGATCCGCTCCACTGTAAACCTGCCACATGGAACTGGTAAGACTGCCAGAGTTTTAGTTTTCGCAGGTGGCGAGCGCGCTGAAGAAGCACGCGCAGCCGGTGCTGACATTGTTGGCGCAGATGAATTAATTGATGAAGTTGCTAAGGGTCGTCTTGATTACGACGCAGTAGTTTCAACACCTGAATTAATGGGAAAGGTTGGCCGACTTGGAAAAGTTCTTGGACCTCGCGGTTTAATGCCAAACCCAAAGACTGGAACGGTAACTACCAATGTTGCCAAAGCTGTTACTGATATTAAGGGTGGAAAGATTGAGTTCCGCGTTGATAAGAATTCAAACCTTCACTTTGTAATTGGCAAGACTTCATTTACTGC
The DNA here is from genome assembly GCF_002287885.2 of Candidatus Nanopelagicus limnes. Lineage (GTDB taxonomy): Bacteria > Actinomycetota > Actinomycetes > Nanopelagicales > Nanopelagicaceae > Nanopelagicus > Nanopelagicus limnae. The sequence continues at coordinate 1,113,040 of NZ_CP016768.2, read as the reverse complement.
TCAGCAATTAGCTGAGAACTATGCAGCCGCAATTGAAGAGGTAATGCGAGCAAAGCCATCTTCATCAAAGGGACGATTTATTAAGTCAGCCACTATCTCTTCCACGATGAGCCCAGGTATCAAGCTAGATACCTCAGTTGCTCGTGATGGTGGAGCCCAGATCCAATAAATAAGTAGTTTTGACTTGGGTAGGCCTAACCGCCTACCCTTGGCTTATTCAAGCCGGACTAAGAAATTAGTAAGGCTAGAAACCAAAGACTGCAGGTCTTTTAAAGTAAATCTTTAAAAGGTAATTGTTGAAAAACAACCCGCATAGGTGCCAACGATTACCTCGTGTGCATTTATGCGCCGGGGTTTTTCTTATTTAGAAAGGATGCCAAATGGCAACCCCAGATAAGACAGCTGCTGTGGCAGAGATCGTTGAAGATTTCCGCACCGCAAATGCAACTGTGCTGACTGAGTACCGCGGTCTTTCCGTTGGTTTAATGAAGCAACTACGTAGATCACTTGGCGTAAAAAACAAGTATTCAGTAGTAAAGAACACCCTGACAAAAATTGCTGCAAAAGAGGCGGGCGTTGATTTAGATCCAGCATTACTTGCTGGCCCATCTGCTGTTGCATTTATCAAGGGTGATCCAATTGATGCTGCTAAAGCATTACGTGATTTTGCTAAAGAGAATCCACTTCTAATTATTAAGGGTGGAATCTTTGACGGCAAGGCAGTAACAACTGCTGAGATTATGCAACTTGCTAATCTTGAATCTCGCGAGGTTCTCCTTGCCAAGATTGCTGGTGCTATGAAGGCATCAATGTCTAAGGCAGCTCGAACATTTGACGCACTTCGTATCAAGATGGAGGCCGGTGCACCCGCACCAGTTGCCGCCGAAGTTATTGCTGAAGCAGTTGTAGAAGCACCCGTTGCACAGGATGCAACACCAGAAGTTGTCGCCGAAGCAGCACCTGCTGCTGAAAGCACAGAAAACTAAACCGACCCCCAACCCCCGTACTCATACCAAGAGTTGGAGTCGGGATTAGCAGAAAAGGAAAGAACAATGGCAAAGCTAAACACCGCAGATCTATTAGGTCAGTTCAAAGACATGTCTTTGGTTGAACTAACAGAGTTTGTTAAAGCATTTGAGACAGAGTTTGATGTAACAGCTGCTGCACCAGTTGCAGCTGCTGCTGCAGGTGGCGCTGCCGCCGGAGCTGCCGATGCTGCGCAAGATGAGTTCACCATCATCCTTGAGGATGCTGGTTCTCAGAAGATTGCAGTTATCAAAGAGGTTCGCGCACTTAACTCCAGCCTGGGTCTAAAAGAGGCCAAGGATCTAGTTGATGCCACCCCAGCAACCATTATGGAAAAGGCTGATAAGGCAACCGCCGATAAGGCAAAGGCTGCGTTTGAGGCTGCTGGCGCAAAGGTCACAATCAAGTAAATACCTTGAATTAGACAGAAGGGGCAGGGGTTAGATACTCTGCCCCTTCACAATTTTAAAAACCAAAAGGTCCAAAGCATATAGCGGCTAAGACCTAGCGGTAGCCGTGTGTTTTAACGCAGTTAACTACTGGAGGAAACTTTGGCCGCTTCAAAAACTAAATCTCATGCTCCACGTCGTGTTTCATTCGCAAAGATTCGTGAACCACTTGAGGTTCCAAATCTGCTTTCACTTCAATTAGAAAGCATTGATTGGTTACTAGGTAACGAAGCATGGCGCGCTCGCCTAACCGATGCTGAAAAATCACATCGCGGTGAAGTGCCAAAACAATCTGGACTTGAAGAAATTTTTGAAGAGATCTCACCAATTGAGGATTTCCAAGGATCGATGTCACTTTCATTCCGTGACCACCGATTTGAACCACCTAAATACACAATCGCTGAGTGCAAAGAACGCGATATTACTTATGCAGCTCCACTTTTCTTAACCGCTGAGTTCACTAACAACATCACTGGTGAAATTAAATCTCAAACTGTTTTCATGGGCGACTTCCCACTGATGACACCACGCGGAACTTTCGTAATCAACGGAACTGAGCGCGTTGTTGTTTCACAGATCGTTCGCTCACCTGGTGTTTACTTTGAGCGCACAATTGAAAAAACATCTGATAAAGATATTTTCACTACAAAAATTATTCCAAGCCGTGGTGCTTGGCTTGAGTTTGAAGTTGATAAAAAAGATATGGTCGGTGTTCGTATCGATCGTAAGCGTAAACAATCTGTAACTGTATTTTTAAAAGCTCTTGGTTGGAGCAGCGCACAAATTCTTGAGCAATTTGGTGAGTTTGAATCAATCAAATTAACTTTAGAAAAAGACAATGTTGAAACACAAGATGAGGCGTTGTTAGATATTTATCGCAAGCTTCGTCCAGGTGAGCCACCAACTAAAGAGGCTGCACAAAACTTAATTGAAAACCTTTATTTCAATCCAAAGCGATATGACTTAGCAAAGGTTGGTCGATTTAAGATTAATAAGAAGCTTGGTTTGGAGTTAGATCTAAGCCGCGGCCTATTAACAATTGAAGACATTGTTGGAACAATCAAGTACTTAGTGGCCCTTCATCGCGGAGATGCTTTGATGGAGTACGGCAAAGAGGTTCGTGTTGAAACTGATGACATTGACCATTTTGGTAACCGTCGTCTACGTACCGTTGGTGAGTTAATTCAAAATCAGGTTCGTACCGGTCTTTCTCGTATGGAACGTGTTGTTCGTGAGCGCATGACCACCCAAGATGTTGAAGCAATTACCCCACAAACTCTGATCAATATCCGTCCAGTTGTTGCATCAATCAAAGAGTTCTTTGGTACATCACAACTTTCTCAATTCATGGATCAAACAAATCCACTTTCAGGTATGACACACAAGCGTCGTCTATCTGCCCTTGGGCCTGGTGGTCTATCTCGTGAACGAGCTGGCTTTGAAGTTCGAGATGTTCACCCATCTCACTATGGACGTATGTGTCCGATTGAAACACCAGAAGGTCCAAACATTGGTTTGATTGGATCTCTTGCAACGTATGCTCGTGTTACACCATTTGGTTTTATTGAAACTCCTTATCGCAAGGTTTTAGATGGCAAGGTTTCAGATCGCATTGATTACTTAACTGCTGATGAAGAAGATGAGCACATTATTGCCCAGGCAAATGCGCCGTTAACTGAAGATAATCACTTCGCTGAGCCACGCGTATTAGTACGTCGTCGTGGTGGTGAGGTTGAAAACATTCAAGCATCTGAAGTTGATTACATGGATGTTTCACCACGTCAGATGGTTTCAGTTGCAACTGCAATGATTCCATTCTTAGAGCATGATGATGCTAACCGTGCGCTGATGGGTGCAAACATGATGCGCCAAGCTGTGCCATTAGTAAGAGCTGAAGCACCATTAGTTGGAACTGGTATGGAGTTTCGTGCCGCAGTTGATGCTGGCGATGTATTACTTGCCCGCAAATCAGGTGTGGTAACTGAGGTTAACTCTGATCAAGTACTTGTTAAAAACGATGATGGCTCAACTGAAACTTACTTTGTTGAAAAGTTTGTTCGCTCAAACCAAGGAACTAGCCGAAACCAAAAGGTTGTTGTCTCCGTTGGCGAGAAGATTGAAGCCGGCGCAGTAGTTGCAGATGGTGCAAGTACTGAGATGGGCGAAATGGCATTGGGTAAGAATCTACTTGTGGCATTTATGTCATGGGAAGGTCATAACTATGAGGATGCGATCATCCTTTCCCAACGTCTAGTTCAAGATGATGTGCTTACCTCAATTCATATTGAAGAGTATGAAGTTGATGCACGCGATACCAAGTTGGGTGCTGAGGAAATCACTCGTGATATTCCAAATGTTTCTGAAGAGGTATTAGCAGATCTTGATGAGCGCGGAATTATTCGCGTTGGCGCAGATGTTGTGCCTGGCGATATTTTGGTTGGAAAAGTAACACCTAAGGGTGAAACTGAATTAACACCGGAAGAGCGTTTACTTCGCGCAATCTTTGGTGAGAAGGCTCGTGAAGTTCGCGATACATCTCTTAAGGTTCCACACGGTGAATCTGGCAAGGTAATCGGCGTAAGCATTCAAGATTCTGAAGAGGGATTTGAATTAGCAGCTGGTGTTAACCAGGTAGTTCGTGTTTATGTTGCACAAAAGCGCAAAATTCAAGATGGTGACAAGCTTGCTGGCCGGCACGGCAACAAGGGTGTTATTTCAAAGATTTTGCCAGTTGAAGATATGCCTTTCTTAGAAGATGGCACACCAGTTGATGTTGTACTAAATCCACTTGGTGTTCCAGGACGTATGAATGTTGGTCAGGTATTAGAGACTCACTTAGGTTGGGTTGCTAAATCTGGATGGAAATTAGAAGGAAATGAAGATTGGCAAAAATCATTACGTGCTAATGGTCACGCCGAAGCGCCAGCAAATACCAAGGTGGCAACACCAGTATTTGATGGAACTAAGGAAGAAGAGTTATCAGGACTGCTTGGTTCAACTCTGCCAAACAAAGATGGCATGCGTTTAATTGGTGCAGATGGTAAGGCTCAATTATTTGATGGCCGCACTGGTGAGCCATACAAGCAAATGATCTCTGTTGGTTACATGTACATCTTAAAGCTGCACCATTTAGTAGATGACAAGATCCATGCTCGTTCAACCGGTCCTTACTCAATGATTACGCAACAACCGTTGGGCGGAAAAGCTCAGTTCGGTGGTCAGCGCTTTGGTGAGATGGAAGTTTGGGCGTTGGAAGCATATGGCGCCGCTTACACACTGCAAGAGTTGTTAACTATTAAATCTGATGACGTGTTAGGTCGCGTAAAGGTTTATGAGGCAATTGTTAAGGGTGAAAATATTCCAGAGCCAGGTATTCCTGAATCATTCAAGGTTCTGGTTAAGGAAATGCAATCACTTTGTTTAAATGTTGAAGTACTTTCTTCAGAAGGTGTAGCGATTGAAATGCGCGACACTGATGAAGAGGTATTTAGGACCGCCGAGGAGTTAGGTATCAACTTATCCCGAGTTGAGCCAAGCTCTGTAGAAGAAGTGTGAGGAGAAGATAACCATGTTAGATGTTAACTTTTTTGATGAGTTAAGAATTGGTCTTGCCTCCACTGACAATATTCGTGAGTGGTCATTTGGTGAGGTTAAAAAGCCAGAGACAATTAACTACCGAACCCTAAAGCCTGAAAAAGATGGTTTATTTGATGAGAAGATCTTCGGACCAACTCGTGACTGGGAATGTTATTGCGGTAAGTACAAGCGAGTTCGATTTAAGGGAATCATTTGCGAGCGATGCGGCGTTGAGGTAACTCGTGCCAAGGTTCGTCGTGAGCGCATGGGACATATTGAATTAGCAGCTCCGGTTACTCACATTTGGTATTTCAAGGGTGTACCAAGCCGTCTTGGTTACCTACTAGATCTAGCACCAAAGGATCTTGAAAAAGTAATTTACTTTGCTGCATACATGATCACTGAGGTTGATACTGAGGCTCGCGCTGAAGATATGCCAACTTTAGAGAAGAAGTACGCATCAGATTACAAAAAGGTTGAGTCACGCCGGGATCTTGAATTAGATGCCAGAACTAAGAAAATGGAATCTGATTTAGCAGATCTTGAAGATGAAGGCGCCAAGGCAGATGCTCGCCGTAAGGTGCGCGAAGCTGGTGAGCGCGAACTAAAGACACTTCGTGATCGTTCTCAGAAAGAACTAGATCGCCTAGAAGCAGTATGGAATCGCTTTAAGAATCTTAAGGTTCAAGATCTTGAAGGAGATGAATCTTTATATCGTGAACTTCGTGATCGTTACGGTGTTTACTTCAAGGGTTCAATGGGCGCGCAAGCAATTCAATCTCGTCTTGAAACTTTTGATCTAAAAGCTGAGTTTGATAAATTAAATGAGTTATCACAAACTGGAAAAGGTCAAAAGAAGACCCGTGCTATTAAGCGTTTAAAGGTTGTTAACTCATTCTTAAATACTAGAAACAAGCCAGCATCAATGGTGCTTGATTGTGTTCCAGTTATTCCACCAGATCTTCGTCCAATGGTTCAACTAGATGGTGGCCGATTTGCAACCAGTGATCTAAATGATTTATATCGCCGAGTAATTAACCGTAATAATCGTCTAAAGCGCTTAGCTGATTTAGGTGCACCTGAGATTATTGTTAATAACGAAAAGCGTATGTTGCAAGAAGCGGTTGACTCATTATTTGATAATGGTCGTCGTGGTCGTCCAGTAACAGGACCTGGAAATCGCCCACTTAAATCACTTTCTGACATGCTAAAGGGTAAGCAAGGACGATTCCGTCAAAACTTACTTGGAAAGCGCGTTGATTACTCTGGTCGTTCCGTGATTGTGGTTGGTCCACAACTTAAGTTGCACCAGTGTGGTCTGCCAAAGCAGATGGCACTTGAATTATTCAAACCATTCGTGATGAAGCGTTTGGTTGATTTAAATCATGCTCAAAATATTAAATCTGCAAAGCGTATGGTTGAACGTGCTCGTCCAGTAGTTTGGGATGTATTAGAAGAGGTAATTGCTGAGCATCCAGTACTACTAAACCGTGCACCAACTCTGCACCGTCTTGGTATTCAAGCATTTGAACCACAATTAGTTGAAGGAAAAGCTATTCAGATTCACCCATTAGTTTGTACTGCATTTAACGCAGACTTTGATGGTGACCAGATGGCTGTTCACTTACCTCTATCTGCAGAAGCTCAAGCAGAGGCTCGCGTATTAATGCTTTCAAGCAATAATATTTTATCTCCAGCGTCCGGCCGTCCGATTACATCTCCTACCCAGGACATGGTGCTTGGTCTTTACTTCCTAACCTCACTACGTGAGAAGCAATTAGGAGAGGGCAGAGCATTCTCATCAATTGCTGAAGCGGTTATGGCATTTGATCAAGGCAGCCTTTCATTGCAAGCAAAAATTAAGCTTCGTATTGATAAGAGTGGTGTTGGCGAAACTCGTGAGACCACATTAGGTCGTGCTTTATTTAATGAGGTACTACCTGCTGATTTCCCATTTGTTGATTACGATGTAACTAAGAAGCTTCTTGGTTTAATTGTTGATAATTTGGCTGAAGGTTATGCCAAGGTAACAGTTGCACAAACCTTAGATGCACTTAAGTCACTTGGTTTCTACTGGGCAACTAGAGCTGGTGTAACTATTTCAATTAATGATGTTGTAACACCAGGTCGCAAGCGCGAAATCTTGGAAGGTTATGAAACTAAAGCTGACAAAGTTCAATCACAGTATGAAAAGGGATTGATTACTGATGATGAGCGTCGCCAAGAGTTAATTGAGATTTGGACACTTGCTACCAATGAGGTTGCAAAAGAGATGGAAGATAACTTCCCTCGCACTAACCCAGTTTGGATGATGGTTTACTCAGGTGCACGTGGAAATATGATGCAGATCCGCCAAATTGCAGGTATGCGCGGACTTGTAGCTAACCCAAAGGGTGAAATTATTCCTCGTCCGATTAAATCAAACTTCCGTGAAGGACTTTCAGTTCTGGAGTACTTCATTTCAACTCACGGTGCTCGTAAAGGTTTGGCTGATACCGCACTTCGTACCGCTGACTCAGGTTACCTAACTCGTCGTCTTTGCGATGTTGCACAAGATGTAATTATTCGCGAGGAAGATTGCGGAACTGATCGTGGCCTAACGCTAAAGATTGCAGCAAAGGATTCAACTGGCACATTAGTTCGTGATGACCATGTTGAAACATCTTTGTTTGGTCGCAACTTAGCTGAGGATATTTCAGCTGGTGGAAAAGTTATTTTGACCGCCGGAACTGATCTTGGTGATCGCAACATCGACACATTAGTTGCAGCAGGCGTTGAAGAGGTAAAGGTTCGCTCAGTTCTAACTTGCGATAGCAAGGTTGGACAGTGCGCAATGTGTTACGGACGATCAATGGCCGCTGGCAAGATTGTTGATGTCGGCGAAGCTGTTGGAATCATTGCAGCTCAATCAATTGGTGAGCCAGGAACGCAGTTAACAATGCGTACCTTCCACACCGGTGGTGCTCAGTTACTTGGTGAAACTCAAATTACCCATGGTCTACCTCGTGTTCAAGAGTTGTTTGAGGCTAGAACTCCAAAGGGTGTTGCACCAATTGCTGAAGCAGCTGGCACAGTTTCATTCTTAGAAGATGCCAAGGGCAAGAAGATTGTGGTTACCCCAGAAGATGGTGGTGAAGCGGTTGCTTACCCAATTACTCGTCGTCAAAAACTTCTAGTTGAAGAGGGACAACGCGTTGGAGTTGGTCAACAATTAGTTGTTGGCGCAATTGATCCTAAGCAAGTACTTCGTATCTTGGGACCACGTCAAACTCAGATTCACTTAGTAAGTGAAATCCAAGAGGTTTATCGTATGCAAGGTGTTTCTATCCACGATAAGCACATTGAAATTATCGTTCGCCAAATGTTAAAGCGCATTACTGTGCTTGAACCAGGCGATGCTGATTTATTACCAGGTGAGTTAGTTGAGCGCGGTCGCTTTGAAGAAGAGAACCGTCGCGTAGTTTCAACTGGTGGCAAAGCAGCTTCTGGTCGACCTGAGTTAATGGGTATTACCAAGGCCTCACTTGCAACTGAATCATGGTTATCAGCGGCTTCATTCCAGGAGACAACTCGTGTTCTAACCGATGCGGCTTTGTCTGAGAAGAGTGATCCACTACTTGGTCTAAAGGAAAACGTAATTATCGGTAAGTTGATCCCAGCTGGAACTGGACTTGCTCGTTATCGCAACGTTCGAGTTGAGCCAACTGAGGAAGCAAAGGCTGCAGTTTATGCCGCATACGATGAATTCGAGTTCACACCATTTGAGTCACAAGGATCAGGTGAAGCAGTTCGTTTGGATGAGTTCGAAGTTCGCTAAACAAATTAATTACGAAAGTGGCCGGCGCTAAATAATTGCGTCGGCCACTTCGCATTTAACGCTACTGCTACCAACAGTTGGTACTTGATCAGGAGTGATATTTGTTTGACCTGAGTAAATTGTTGATGGCCTTGGTGAAAAACTTAAACCTTCAGTTTTCCAAGTGATAATTTCTTTACCCGCTTTATCAAAGGCGATCAGATCACAGCGATAACTTTGATCTGCTTTGATTCCTAATATATTAAACTGTGAGAGTACGTAGTAACCAGTCTCTGGGTCATGAAAGGTTTTAGTCTTTACAACTTTAACTTCCGCTGGCGCGTACTTTGGCACCTTATTAATATAAGAGCTTTTCTCATAGATATATGCGTAGATCTCACTAATGTTTCCGCAATCTGGTTCATTAGGATAAACACAATCCTGCACACCATTCACGCTAAAAACATTTGCCTGATCACTCCATTGCATAACACCCCAATCTGGTGCTTCATTTGGATTGGCAATTACATCCCAAACACTTTTTTGCCATAGATAAAAGACAACTGCATCAACTGGCTCACCCTTAGTTGGGGTGTAAACAATCTTTGCCGATTGGATTGGTTTAAAGCCACCGGGTCCAAAGGTCCAGCCAACTTGTTCTTCACTCATTTGCTGCAATTTCATTTGCGGGAATAGATAAAGTGGAAGCTTCATATCAAATGGAATAAGCCCTAAACCTTGGTTGTAAACCACTTTTTTGCAATCAGATACTGGTTTATATGTATATCCCTCACCTATTAGCTCATCGGAAGATTTAGTTAAAGTTATTTGTCGCTTTGATTCAACTCCTTCAGATTGGAAGGTGAAATCAATAGTTAACTTATCTGCAGCCAAATTTCCTGTGAAAACACCGTAGGAGCTATCTTTTTCATAGTTTTGAAAAATTAGTTCACCAGTTAACTGTTCAGTGGTTGGATCTTTTATTTGAAGTAAGGAGTTTGAGTCACCAACAGTTGCGTGGTAGCAGCTTTGTAGTTTTGAAGTAGAAGGAAAAAACTTAGGTTGAAACAATCCAAATAAAAATGCAATAATTAAAATTGCAATCGGGATAAGAATATTCTTACGAGCCAACTTTTAACCTTTCAAAAATACCGTAAGCGCACCAGCAATAAAATGGCAGATGAAGGCAGCTGCTGTCATTGCGTGAAATAGTTCATGAAAACCAAACCAGTTGATTGAAAAGTTTGGTTTTTTAAGGGCATAGATAACACCACCTGCTGAGTATAAAACTCCACCAATTAAGATAAGTACAAATATCGCTACTCCACCTGATTGTAAGAAATCTGGTAAATAAATTACGGCAGCCCAACCAAGTGCGATATAGCCTGAGACATATAACCAGCGCGGTGCTGATAACCAGAAAATTCTAAGTAGTGAGCTAAGCAGCGCTCCACCCCAAGCGACAATCAATAAGATCTTGGTTTGATTTGGTTCCAATAAATACACAGCAAAAGGCGTGTAGGTGCCTGCAATTAGAATTGAAATATTTGAGTGATCGATTCTGCGCCAGATAGCTTTGTTTTTATCATTCCAAGCGATGCGGTGATACAAAGCGCTGCAGGTGAATAAGGTGACTGCAGTTAAGGTGAAGATTCCTAAGGTAATTCGCCCGCGTAGCTCATCGGCCAAGGTAATTAAGGTCAATCCAGCCACCAAACTAAGTGGTGACATAACTAAGTGGACAATCCCGCGCAATTTAGGCTTTTTCACCTATTAACCATAGGTGGCTAGGGCCTTTTTCCTTCGGCGTGTCGCAGCAGGCAGATTGATGGGGGTAGGAGTAAAAGCACCGTTTTGACCGGGGCCCTCGCACTGGGCTACCCTTCCCGTCCTGCTCTTTTCAACTTAGGAGCTGCACTAAAACATGCAATTTCGATTGCATCTGATCTGCAAGGAATGGGCAACACGCCCGACCTCGTGGGTCGGGAAAGTGTGGTTAATAAGTGAGAAAAAAGTTTAGATAAATAATTTAAAAATTATTTATTAACTTACAAGTTATAGGAGATGTAGTGCCAACAATTCAGCAGCTGGTCCGAAAGGGTCGCGCCGAGAAGACAGATAAGACGAGCACACCTGCACTAAAAGGTAGCCCGCAACGTCGTGGCGTTTGCACACGTGTTTATACAACTACACCTAAGAAGCCAAACTCTGCGCTTCGTAAAGTTGCACGTGTACGTCTAACAAGTGGCATGGAAGTAACTGCATACATTCCTGGTGAAGGACATAACTTGCAAGAGCACTCAATTGTTTTAGTTCGTGGCGGTCGTGTTAAAGATCTACCTGGTGTTCGTTACAAAATTGTACGTGGCTCCCTTGATACCCAAGGTGTTAAAGATCGTAAGCAATCACGTTCACGTTATGGTGCAAAGAAGGAGAAGAAGTAATGCCACGTAAAGGCCCGGTCGCAAAAGATCCTGTTGTTGCAGATCCTGTATACAGCTCTCCTGTCGTTACATCTTTAATTAATAAGATTTTGATGCATGGTAAGCGTTCAACTGCTGAAGCTATTGTTTATGGCGCACTTGAGAGCTGCCGCGCAAAGACAAGTGGTGATCCAGTAATTGTGTTAAAGCGTGCATTAGATAACGTAAAGCCAACTGTTGAAGTTCGCTCCCGTCGTGTGGGTGGTGCAACTTATCAAGTACCAGTTGAGGTAAAGCCAGCTAGAGCATTAGCTCTTGGTCTTCGTTGGATTGTTGATAATTCAAGAGAGCGCCGTGAGAAATCAATGGCTGAGCGTTTAGGTAATGAATTAATTGATGCTAGCAATGGCTTAGGCGCAGCGGTTAAAAAGCGCGAAGACACCCACAAAATGGCTGAAGCAAACAAGGCGTTTGCTCACTATCGCTGGTAATAAAAGAGAAAACGGGAGAAGAGAAGAAAATGACAGTTGCAACCGCAATTGATCTAGCCAAGGTTCGCAATATTGGAATCATGGCTCACATTGACGCGGGTAAAACTACGACAACTGAGCGAATTCTTTTCTACACCGGAATCAATTACAAAATTGGTGAGGTTCATGAGGGCGCAGCCACTATGGACTGGATGGAACAAGAGCAAGAGCGTGGAATCACTATTACATCTGCAGCAACGACCTGCCATTGGAAAGATCACATGATTAACATCATTGATACACCTGGCCACGTAGATTTCACTGTTGAGGTAGAACGTTCTCTTCGAGTACTAGATGGCGCAGTTGCAGTATTTGATGGTGTTGCTGGTGTTGAGCCACAATCTGAAACAGTTTGGCGTCAAGCAGATCGTTATAACGTTCCTCGCATTTGTTTTGTTAATAAGTTAGATAGAACCGGTGCATCATTTGATCGTTGCGTAGACATGATCAAGTCACGTCTTAATGCCACACCACTAGTACTACAGATTCCAATTGGCGCAGAAGGTGATTTCTCTGGCGTTGTGGATTTAGTTGCAATGAAGGCACTTGTTTGGCCGGGTGAGACTAAGAAGGGTGAAGATTATTTAATTGAAGAGATCCCAGCTAACTTAGCTGAGAAAGCAAAGCAAGCACGTCATGAATTACTTGAGACCCTTGCTGATTGCGATGATGTTGTAATGGAGAAGTACCTTGAGGGTGCTGAGTTAACTGAAGAAGAAATTATTGCTGGAATCCGTCGCGCAACCCTTGCAGACAAAGCAACACCAGTTCTTACTGGTTCTGCATTTAAGAACAAGGGTGTGCAGCCAATGCTTGATGCGGTAAATCGTTACCTACCAAGCCCACTTGATGTAAAAGCAATTGTTGGACACAAGCAAGGAGATCCAACAGTTGAAATTGAACGTCAACCAAAAAATGATGAGCCGTTCTCAGCCCTTGCTTTTAAAATTATGCGAGATCCCCATCTAGGTAAGTTAACTTTCGTTCGGATTTACTCCGGCTCACTAACAGCTGGAACTGCAGTACTTAACTCAACTAAAGATAGAAAAGAAAGAATTGGAAAGATTTATCAGATGCACGCTAACAAGCGTGAGGAGATGGAATCAGCCGGCGCCGGAATGATTATTGCGGTTATGGGTCTTAAGGACACCACCACCGGTGAAACATTATGTGATGTTGATAAACCAGTAATTCTAGAATCAATGGATTTCCCAGCTCCAGTTATCTCAGTAGCTATCGAACCTAAGACCAAGGCAGATCAAGAAAAACTTGGCGTTGCAATTCAATCATTAGCTGAAGAAGATCCAACCTTCCATGTTAAATCAGATGAAGAAACTGGCCAGACAATTATTTCTGGAATGGGAGAGCTTCACTTAGAAATTTTAGTTGACCGTATGAAGCGTGAATTTAAAGTAGAGGCAAATGTTGGTAAGCCACAGGTGGCATACCGCGAAACTCTTCGCAAAACAGTTTCTCGTTATGACTACACCCACAAGAAGCAATCTGGTGGTTCTGGACAGTTTGCAAAGATTCAGATTTCAGTAGAGCCACTTCCAACCGGTTCTGAAAATCCTTATGAATTCGTAAACAAGATCACTGGCGGTCGTATTCCTAAGGAGTACATCCCATCTGTTGATGATGGTTGCCAGGAAGCACTCGCTAGTGGACCACTTGCTGGTTATCCATTAGTTGATGTGAAAGTAACTCTTCTTGATGGTGCCTACCATGATGTTGACTCATCAGAGTTGGCCTTCAAGATTGCTGGAATCGCAGCATTTAAGGAAGCAGCAAAACTTGCTGGTCCTGTTCTGCTGGAACCAGTTATGTCGGTCGAAGTTATTACCCCTGAAGATTTCATGGGTGATGTCATCGGTGACATTAATAGTCGTCGTGGTCAAATCTTGGCCATGGATGAGCGGTCAGGTGCCCGGATTGTTAAGGCAACAGTGCCACTGTCAGAGATGTTCGGCTACGTCGGAGATCTTCGCAGCAGGACACAAGGTCGCGCGAGCTACAGCATGCAATTTGATTCGTATGCCGAAGTTCCACAAGCGGTATCGAAAGAAATCATTGCAAAGGTTCGCGGCGAGTAAAACCGCAACGACCAGAGCGAAAATCCGAAATAACTACTAACAGCTAAAACAGGAGGAAAAAGTGACAAAGGCGAAGTTCGAGCGGACCAAACCGCACGTAAACATCGGCACCATCGGTCACATTGACCACGGTAAGACAACTCTTACTGCGGCAATTTCCAAGGTGCTTCATGACAAGTTCCCGGATGTAAATCCGCTGATGAATTTTGATCAAATTGATAAGGCGCCGGAAGAGCGTCAACGCGGTATTACTATTTCTATCGCACACATTGAGTACCAAACAGAGAAGCGTCACTACGCACACGTTGACTGTCCAGGACACGCTGACTACATCAAGAACATGATCACTGGTGCAGCACAGATGGACGGCGCAATTTTGGTAGTAGCTGCAACTGATGGTCCAATGCCACAAACTAAGGAGCACGTACTACTTGCTCGTCAGGTAGGCGTTCCTTCAATCGTTGTTGCATTAAACAAGTCAGACATGGTTGATGATGCTGAAATTCTTGAGCTTGTTGAAATGGAAGTTCGTGAACTTCTAAACAAGTATGAGTTCCCAGGAGATACAACCCCAATCGTTCGCATTTCAGCACTTAAGGCACTTGAGGGTGACCAGAAGTGGGTAGATGCGCTGCTTGAGTTGATGAATCAAGTTGATAGCTTCATTCCACAACCAGAGCGTGAAACCGATAAGCCATTCCTAATGCCAGTAGAAGATGTATTTACAATTACTGGTCGCGGAACTGTTGTTACTGGTCGTATCGAGCGCGGAATTGTTAAGGTCAACGAAGAGGTTGAAATCGTTGGTATCCGTCCAGATGCACAAAAGACAATTGTTACTGGCGTTGAAATGTTCCGTAAGTTACTTGATGAGGGTCAGGCTGGCGAAAACGTTGGTCTACTTCTTCGTGGAACTAAGCGTGAAGATGTTGAGCGTGGTCAGGTTGTTTGTAAGCCTGGGTCAATTACACCTCACACAGATTTCGAAGCCTCTGCATACATCCTTTCAAAGGATGAGGGTGGTCGTCACACACCATTCTTTAACAACTACCGTCCTCAGTTCTACTTCCGTACAACGGATGTAACAGGTGTTGTAACACTTCCTTCTGGTACTGAAATGGTTATGCCTGGCGATAACACCGCTATGACTGTAACTCTTATTCAGCCAGTTGCGATGGAAGAGGGACTTCGCTTTGCGATCCGTGAAGGTGGCCGCACCGTTGGCGCTGGTCGCGTAACAAAGATCGTTAAGTAAGAAAAAACTAAGAATTATTTCTGGGCTGCTTTAAATAGTGGCCCAGAAATAACTAAAAAGATTTAACTAGTAAACGAAGAAGGAGAAGCAAAATGGCCGGACAAAAGATCCGCATTAGGCTTAAGGCGTATGACCACGAGGTGATTGACACTTCAGCGAAGAAAATCGTTGAAACTGTTGAGCGCACTGGTGCTACCGTCGCAGGCCCAGTTCCGCTGCCTACTGAGAAAAACACTTACTGTGTTATTCGCTCTCCACACAAATATAAAGATAGCCGCGAGCACTTCGAGATGCGCACACATAAGCGCCTAATCGACATCATCGATCCAACACCTAAAACTGTTGATTCATTGATGCGTCTTGATTTACCAGCTGGCGTTGACATTGAGATCAAGCTCTAAGGGAATATAAAAATGACAACTACGCAATCAAGATCATCTGCCATTAAAGGCATCTTGGGTACGAAGCTGGGCATGACTCAAGTTTTTGATTCCCAAAATAAAATTGTGCCAGTAACTGTTATTGAGGCTGGCCCATGTGTTGTTACTCAAATCCGCACTCTTGAAAAAGATGGTTACACCGCTGTGCAATTAGCATTTGGTGCGATTGAGCCACGTAAAATTTCAAAGCCACTTGCTGGTCAGTTTGCAAAGGCTGGTGTTACACCACGTGCTGAGGTTGCTGAACTTCGCATTTCTTCAACTGATGGTTATTCAGTAGGACAAGAATTAAAGGCTGATGTATTTGCAGCTGGTGAGATTGTTGATGCCACTGGTACATCAAAAGGTAAGGGAACTGCTGGTGTTATGAAGCGCCATGGTTTCTCTGGAATTGGCGCAGCCCACGGTGTGGATAAGAAGCACCGTATGTCAGGATCTATCGGTAACCGAACTACACCAGGACGCGTGTTTAAAGGTAAGCGAATGATGGGTCGAATGGGTATTGACACTGTTACTACACAAAATCTTTTGGTGCACTCAGTTGATGCCACAACTAACAAGATTTTAGTTCGTGGATCAGTGCCTGGCGCAATTGGTGCCACAGTATTTATTCGTACAGCAGCAAAGATGACTGCGGCAGAAACTGTTGATACAAAGGTTGGTGCCTAATGTCATTAAAGATTGAAGTTAAAGATATTGCTGGTAAAGCAACTGGTTCAATTGATCTGCCAGCAGCAATATTTGATGTGCAGGCAAATGTGCCATTAATTCACCAAGTAGTCGTTGCGCAATTAGCAGCAGCTCGCGCTGGAACTCACAAGACTAAAAACCGTGGTGAAGTTTCTGGTGGTGGAAAGAAGCCATTTAAGCAAAAGGGAACTGGTCGCGCTCGTCAGGGTTCAACTCGTTCACCAAACCAACGTCATGGTGGAGTAGCACATGGTCCAGTACCTCGTAAGTATGACCAACGCACACCAAAGAAAATGATTGCAGCAGCGCTTAAGGGTGTTCTTTCAGATCGCCAACGCGCTTCTCGCATCCATGCAGTTAGTGGAATTGTGGAGGCAACTACAACTAAGGCTGCCATTAATGCAGTTCGCCAATTTTCTGATCGTAAGAATTTGTTAGTTGTGTTATCACGAACTGAGAATGCAGCTTGGCTTGCTCTTAGAAATCATGATGATCTGCACTTAATCGTTAATGATCAATTAAATGCCTACGATGTTTTAGTTTCCGATGATGTGATTTTCTCTGAGGGTGCTCTTCGTGACTTTATTGCAGGTCCTGCAACTGGCAAAGGTGCAACTGCGGTTGCCCGTGAGAGTGAAGTAGGAGTATCTGCATGAAAAACTATCGCGATGTATTACTAGCACCAGTGGTTTCTGAGAAGTCTTACTCATTGCTAGATGGCAATAAGTACACATTCTTAGTAGCTCCGGATGCGAATAAAACTGAGATCAAGATTGCAGTTGAAAAAGTTTTTGGCGTAAAGGTATTAAGTGTTAACACCATGAACCGTGAGGGTAAGCGCAAGCGAACTGCAATCGGTTTTGGAAAGCGTAAAGATACAAAGCGTGCAATTGTGCACGTGGCAGCCGGACAACGGATCGACATCTTTGGAGGACCGGTCTCCTAAGCGGAGATTGGGACTTAATTAGGAATAGGGAGAAGATAAATGGCACTGCGTAATCTCAAGCCGACCACACCTGGTCAGCGCGGAGCAAGCGTTCCTGATTTTGAAGAGATCACTCGTCAAAAGCCAGAGAAATCTTTAGTTCGCCCAATTAATTCCAAGGGTGGCCGTAACGCAACTGGTCGAGTAACTATGCGCCATCAAGGTGGCGGACATAAGCGCGCCTATCGTTTAATTGATTTTGTTCGTAATGATAAAGATGGTGTTCCAGCAAAGGTTGCTCAAATTGAATACGATCCAAACCGAACTGCAAACATTGCATTGCTTCACTTTGCCGATGGCGAGAAGCGTTACATCATTGCACCAGAGGGCTTAACTCAAGGTGCGGCAATTGAAAACGGAGCTTCAGCTGATATTAAGCCAGGCAATAACTTGCCACTTCGTAATATTCCAGTTGGAACAATGATTCATGCAATTGAACTTCGTCCAGGTGGTGGCGCCAAGATTGGTCGCTCTGCTGGATCTGCAGTTCAGCTAGTTGCAAAAGATGGACCATACGCACAACTTCGTATGCCATCAGGTGAAATTAGAAATGTTGATGTTCGTTGCCGTGCAACTGTTGGCACAGTTGGTAATGCTGAACAATCAAATAGAAATTATGGAAAAGCTGGACGTATGCGATGGAAGGGCAAGCGCCCATCTGTTCGTGGTGTTGTTATGAACCCAGTTGATCACCCACATGGTGGTGGTGAAGGTAAAACTTCTGGTGGTCGTCACCCAGTTTCACCTTGGGGTCTACCTGAAAAGCGCACTCGTAAAAAGAAGGCTAGTGATTCTTTAATTGTCCGTCGTCGCAAGTCCAATAAGAAGAGATAAGGGGGGATCTTAAGATGCCACGTAGTTTAAAGAAGGGTCCTTTCGTTGATCTTCATCTATCTAAAAAGGTAGAGGAACAAAATGCGAAGAACACTAAGAATGTTATTAAAACTTGGTCACGTCGCTCAATGATTACACCAGACATGATTGGTCACACCATTGCAGTTCATGATGGTCGCAAGCATGTGCCAGTTTTTGTTACCGAAGCAATGATCGGTCACAAGCTTGGTGAGTTTTCACCAACTCGTACCTTCAAAGGTCACTCTCGTGCTGATGGAAAGGCGGTAGTAAGTGAGTAACATCGATACTACCTCGGCGATAATTTCACGCGCAGTTTTGCGTGACTTCCGCTCCACACCACAAAAAGCACGTCGTGTTGTAAATCTTGTTCGTGGCAAGCGTGCTGATGAAGCACTTAACATGATGAAGTTTGCTAACCAGCCAGAGCTGGGCGCTGCGATTTATTCATTAATTGCCTCCGCCGTAGCAAATGCAAAGCAAAAGAATCCATCACTTCGAGATGCATCTGAGCTTTGGGTTGTTGAAGCATTAGTTGATGAAGGCTTCACTATGAAGCGCTACCGTCCACGTGCACAAGGCCGCGGCTTTGCAATCAATAAGAGATCATCCCAGGTAACTGTTGTTCTATCTGATGATAAGAACCTTCGTACAAATAAGAATTTGAAAGCTTCACAGATGCAAAAGCCAAAGGCACTAAGAAAGCCGGCGATAATTGTTGATAAGGCTGCGCCAAGTAAGGCAGCTGATTCATTATCTGAAAAGCCAGTAGCAAAGAAGGCAGTGGCTAAAAAGGCAACTGCTAAAAAAGCACCAGCCAAAAAGGCTGCATCTAAAGGGAAGGCCGAGTAAATGGGTCAAAAGATAAATCCACACGGCTTCCGTCTTGGAATTACAACTGATTTCAAATCACGTTGGTATGCCGACAAACTTTACGGTGCCTATGTTAAAGAGGACATCCTGATTCGAAAGCTTATGGCTAAGAAGATGGAAAGAGCTGGCGTATCTAAAATTGAGATTGAGCGAACACGTGAAAAGGTTCGAATCGATCTATTTACTGCTCGTCCTGGAATTGTTATTGGTCGTCGTGGTCAAGAGGCAGACAAGCTTCGAATTGATCTAGAAAACCTAACTGGTAAGCAGGTTCAATTAAATATTCTTGAAGTTAAGAATCCTGAAACTGATGCGCAATTAGTAGCCCAAGGAATTGCTGAGCAATTAGCAGCTCGTGTTTCATTCCGTCGTGCGATGCGTAAGGGAATGCAAACTGCATTAAAAGCAGGAGCAGAAGGAATTCGTGTGCAGTGCGGTGGTCGTCTTGGCGGAGCTGAAATGAGCCGTTCTGAGTTCTATCGTGAGGGCAGAGTTCCACTACATACTCTTCGTGCTGATATTGATTACGGTTTTGCAGAAGCGCACACAACATTTGGTCGCTTAGGAGTTAAGGTTTGGATTTATAAGGGTGAGGTTATTGAATCTCGCGCCGAGCGTGCTGCTTCAGCTTTAGCTGCTGCAAAAGCTCCAAAACCAAATCGGACAAACCGCGCACCACGCGCACCACGTGGTGAGGTAACAACAACCACTGTTGCTGAGCGTGCTGCCGCAGCTGATTCTGCTGTGACTCCTACTGAGAGCGGAGCTAACTAATGTTAATTCCACGTCGCGTTAAGCATCGTAAACAACATCACCCAAAGCGTGCTGGAAAATCAAAGGGCGGAACAACTGTTGCCTTTGGTGATTACGGTGTGCAGGCGATGGAGCCAGCGTATGTAACTAACCGCCAAATTGAAGCGGCTCGTATTGCAATGACACGTCACATCAAGCGTGGTGGAAAGGTTTGGATCAATATCTATCCAGATCGTCCATTAACAAAGAAGCCAGCTGAAACTCGTATGGGTTCAGGTAAAGGATCTCCTGAGTGGTGGATTGCAAACGTTAAGCCAGGCCGAGTTATGTTTGAAATTTCAGGTGTAACAGAGGCTGTCGCAACTGAGGCAATGACACGTGCAATGCACAAGTTGCCAATGAAGTGCCGAGTTGTTCGCCGAGAGGAGTTCTAATGTCAACGACTACTGCTGAAACATTACGTGCTAGTTCAACTGATGAGTTGAATGAAAAGCTACGTGAGGCGAAGGAAGAGTTATTCAACCTACGTTTCCAAGCAGCAACTGGCCAATTAGAAAACCATGGTCGATTAACTGCCGTGCGTAAAGAGATTGCCCGGATTTACACAATTTTACGTGAACGTGAACTAGGGATTGGAGTGAGCGCATGAGTAAAGAAAAAGCATCAGCTAATTCTGTAGAGCGTCCATTCCGTAAAACTCGTGAAGGAATCGTTACTAGCGACAAGATGAATAAGACTGTCGTAGTTTCAATTCAAGATCGAATCAAGCACGGCATGTATAGCAAAGTTTTGACTCGCTCTCGCAAGTTAAAAGCTCACGATGAAAGCAACTCAGCTGGCATCGGCGATCGCGTTTTAATCATGGAAACTCGTCCACTATCAGCAACAAAGCGCTGGCGTGTGGTTGAGATTCTTGAGAAGGCCAAGTAAGGGGCAAAAATGATTCAACAAGAGTCACGCTTACGCGTTGCCGATAACACCGGCGCAAAGGAATTACTTTGCATCCGTGTGCTCGGTGGCTCATCACGTCGCTATGCAGGTATTGGCGACATCATTGTTTGCTCTGTTAAGGATGCAATTCCTGGTGGCCAGGTTAAGAAGGGTGAAGTAGTTAAAGCTGTCATCGTTCGTACCGTGAAGGAGAACCGTCGTGCTGATGGTTCATATATTCGTTTTGATGAGAATGCTGCAGTAATTGTTAAAGATGATGGTGAGCCACGTGGCACACGTATCTTCGGACCAGTTGCTCGCGAACTTCGAGATAAGAGATTTATGCGAATTATTTCACTTGCTCCGGAGGTACTATAAAAATGGCGAACATCCGTAAAGGCGATACCGTGCAAGTAATTGCCGGAAAAGATAAGGGCACAACTGGCACCGTACTTTCAGTTGACCGTATCCGCGCACGAGTTTTAGTTGAAGGTGTTAACCGCGTAAAGCGTCACACCAAGGAAACTACCTCTGATCGTGGCGTAAAGGTTGGCGGCATTACCACTGTTGAATCTGCAATTCACCTATCTAATGTGATGTTAGTTGATGGCGATGGCAAGGCAACTCGAATTGGCGCACGTAAAGATGATGCTGGCAAAAATGTTCGCATCTCTCGCCGCTCTGGAAAGGATGCCTAATGTCTACTGATTTAGCACCACGTCTAAAAGGACGTTACAAAGCAGAGATTGCACCAGCTCTTAAAGCCAAGTTTGGTTATAAGAATGTGATGCAAATTCCAACACTTACCAAAGTTGTTGTGAATATGGGTGTTGGCGAAGCAGCTCGCGATTCAAAGTTAATCGAGGGTGCAATTCGCGATCTTGCAACTATTACTGGACAGCGACCACAGGTAACTCGTTCACGTAAATCAATTGCGCAATTTAAACTTCGTGAGAACATGCCAATTGGCGCTCACGTAACACTTCGCAATGATCGTATGTGGGAATTCACCGATCGTCTGCTTTCAATCGCATTGCCACGTATCCGCGACTTCCGTGGACTTTCACCAAAGCAATTTGATGGAAATGGTAATTACACATTTGGTTTAACTGAGCAGGTTGTATTCCCAGAGATCGAACAAGACAAGATCGAT
The DNA here is from genome assembly GCF_002287885.2 of Candidatus Nanopelagicus limnes. Classification (GTDB taxonomy): domain Bacteria; phylum Actinomycetota; class Actinomycetes; order Nanopelagicales; family Nanopelagicaceae; genus Nanopelagicus; species Nanopelagicus limnae. Next base: position 1,091,216 of record NZ_CP016768.2, on the reverse strand, counting down.
CGCACTCGCGGAATGGATATCACTTTAGTTACCACAGCTAAAACTGACGAAGAGGGAAGAGAGTTGCTTCGCGCACTTGGTTTCCCTTTCCGAGAAAATTAAGAGAGGCAACCACAAATGGCAAAGACATCACTGAAGGTAAAAGCTAGCCGTAAACCAAAGTTTAAGGTGCGCGGTTATACAAGATGCCAACGTTGTGGCCGCGTTCAATCGGTCTATCAAAAATTTGGTATTTGCCGTATTTGCTTCCGCGAAATGGCACATGCTGGAGAGTTACCAGGTATCACCAAGGCTTCTTGGTAATACAAAACCCAACTATCAACTACGAAGCAGGTCCGCAAAATTGCGGAAACCATTTCGAGAAAGGCCAGAGGCCAAAGTAATGACAATGACAGATCCGATCGCAGACATGCTTGCACGTTTGCGTAACGCCAACTCGGCTTACCATGACAAGGTTTCCATGCCTTCATCTTCGGTAAAAGCTCGAATTGCGGAGATATTAAAACAAGAGGGATTCATCTCTGGTTTTCATATTGAAAGCAATCCAACTGGGTTTGGCAAAACTCTAGTTTTAGATCTTAAGTTTGGTTCAAACCGCGAGCGATCAATTGCTGGTCTTCGTCGTGTTTCAAAGCCAGGACTTCGCGTTTACGCAAAATCAACCTCACTACCTAAAGTTTTAGGTGGCCTTGGTGTTGCAATTATTTCAACCTCCTCTGGTTTGCTGACAGATAAGCAAGCCAATAAGCAAGGTGTAGGCGGAGAAGTTCTCGCCTACGTATGGTGATCTAATGTCACGTATTGGAAAAATGCCAATCTCAATTCCATCTGGAGTTGAAATAAATGTTGCCGGTCAATCAGTTTCAGTTAAAGGTCCTAAGGGAACATTGACTCATGTACTTGCTGAACCAATTGCAGCTAAGCAAGAGGGTTCAACTCTTACTGTTACTCGCCCAAATGAGACACGTGAAGCACGTTCACTTCATGGCATGTCTCGCACCATGATCTCAAACATGATCGAGGGTGTAACTAAGGGATATAGCAAGAAGATAAATATTGTTGGTGTTGGTTACAAAGTTGCAGCGAAGGGCAAAGACCTTGAGTTCGCACTTGGCTACAGCCATCCAATCAACTTCATTGCTGATGAGGGCATCACATTCAAAATTGATTCCCCAACAGAAATCACAGTTGTTGGTATCAATAAACAATTAGTTGGTGAGACTGCTGCCAAGATTCAAAAACTTCGCAAGGTTGATCCATACAAAGGTAAGGGTCTGCATTTAGAAGGTGCACATATCCGCCGCAAGCAAGGAAAGACAGGTAAGAAATAATGGCTATCGGTTATAAAGTCGTTAAGGGTTCACCAACAAAGGCCCGCGCCCGTCGTCACTTCCGCTTGCGTAAGCGAGTTGTTGGCACAACAGAGCGTCCTCGCTTAGTTGTTTCTCGATCAGCCCGTCACTTATTTGTGCAGGTTGTTGATGATTCAACTTCAAAAACTTTAGCTTCTGCCTCCACAATGGAGAAAGAGTTGCGTGCATTTGCTGGCGATAAAACCGCAAAGGCAAAGCAGGTTGGCGAGTTGATCGCAAAGCGTGCAAAAGAAAAAGGAATTTCTGCTGTGGTCTTTGACCGCGGTGGTAATAAGTTCCACGGCCGTGTTGCAGCAGTTGCAACAAGTGCTCGTGCAAATGGATTGGAGTTCTAATGGCCGGTACACCAGCTACTAACACCGGCGCCCGTGAGGATAAGCCAAAGGGCGGTCGTGAAAAGCGCGAACGTCGTGATGGTGATTTCCAAAAGGAGAAGTCTCCATACACCGAGCGCGTGGTATTTATTAATCGTGTTGCCAAGGTTGTAAAGGGCGGACGTCGTTTCTCCTTTACTGCATTAATTGTTGTTGGCGATGGCAAAGGAATGGTTGGCGTTGGATATGGAAAAGCCAAAGAGGTTCCACAAGCTATTGCTAAGGCAGTTGAAGATGGCAAGAAGAATTTCTTTAAAGTCCCAATTTTAAATGGAACTATTCCACACCCAGTTCAAGGTGAAAAAGCTGCCGGAGTTATTTTGCTTCGCCCAGCATCCCCAGGTACTGGTGTAATCGCTGGTGGCCCAGTTCGTGCAGTACTTGAGTGCGCTGGCATCACAGATGTATTAACAAAATCTTTAGGATCTGGAAATCCAATCAACATGGTGCACGCAACTGCGGCAGCATTGAAGATGTTGGAAAATCCAACTGCGATTGCAGCACGTCGTGGTCGCCCACTTGAAGATGTTGCACCTGCTGCGATTACTCGTTTGATTGCAGAGCAAGTAAAGGTTGGTGCCTAATGCCAAGATTAAAAGTTACTCAAGTTAGATCAAAGGTTGGCAATCCACCTGATCAACGAAACACACTTCGCTCACTTGGTTTGAAGCGAATTGGTGATGTAGTTGTTAAGGAAGATCGACCAGAGATTCGTGGCATGGTTTACGCCGTGCGTCATTTAATTGCAGTTGAGGAGGTTGAATAACAATGGTGCTTAAGGTTCATCATTTACGTCCAGCTCCTGGAGCTAAGAAAGCTAAGACTCGTAAGGGTCGCGGTGAAGCTTCTAAGGGAAAGACAGCTGGTCGAGGCGGCAAAGGAACACGTGCTCGTAACGTGGTTCGTGCTGGATTTGAAGGCGGTCAGTTGCCATTAGTTATGCGCTTGCCAAAACTTCGCGGATTTAAGAATCCAGAAAGAATTGAGTATCAGGCGGTAAATATTTCAACTATTAATTCACTTTACCCAAAGGGTGGAGATGTGACAGTTGAGGATTTAGTTAAGAAGGGTGCAGCCCGTAAGGGTCATCCAGTTAAAGTACTTGGAAACGGTGATATCTCAGTAAAAGTTTCCGTGCTTGCACACGCATTTTCATCATCAGCAACTGCAAAGATTTCAGCTGCTGGCGGATCTGCAAAGACTCTTTAATACTTAAAGATTAGATAGAAGGGAGAAGAACTTGTTAGCAGCATTTGGTAAGGCATTTAAGACACCTGATTTGCGAAAGAAGATAATCTTCACTCTTTCTATCATGGCCCTATTTCGATTGGGTTCAGTAATTCCAACTCCTGGAGTTTCCTATGTGAATGTGCAGGAGTGTTTAGCAACTGCAAACACTGGTGGCTTATTTGGTTTGATCAACCTATTTAGCGGTGGCGCTTTGCTTCAACTTAGCGTTTTTGCTCTAGGCATCATGCCTTACATCACCAGCTCAATTATTGTTCAGTTGTTAACAGTAGTTATCCCTCGTTTTGAAGCTTTAAAGAAAGAGGGACAATCTGGAACTGCCAAGCTAACTCAATACACCCGTTACCTAACTATTGGATTGGCAATCTTGCAATCAACTGGCTTAATTGCGGTGGCAAGAATTGATGGTCGAATTTTCCCAAATTGCGCACTGCCAATTATTCCTGATACCTCATGGCAAAGAATTATCACCATGATCGCAGTTATGACTGCTGGCACATCAGTAATTATGTGGTTAGGTGAATTGATCACCGATCGTGGTGTTGGTAATGGTATGTCGATCTTAATTTTCACATCGATTGCTGCAACATTCCCAGGACAGCTTTGGTCCATCCGCCTACAAAAGGGCTGGTTTGCATTCCTATTTATTATGGCAGTTGGAGTTTTAATCGTTGCAGCAGTTGTGTTCGTAGAGCAGGCGCAACGTCGAATTCCAGTGCAGTATGCAAAGCGTCAAGTAGGACGTCAGCAATACGGTGGAACTAGCACCTATATTCCAATCAAGGTAAACCAATCTGGTGTTATCCCAGTAATTTTTGCCTCCTCACTTTTGTATATCCCTTCTTTGATTGTTAACTTCAGCGGCAGCCAAGCTGGCTGGGCAACTTGGGTTTCAAAGAACTTAGTAAATGGCGATAACTTCTTCTATATCGGCGTCTATGCGTTCTTAATTGTTTTCTTCACCTACTTCTATGTTGCAATTACCTTTAATCCAGATGAGGTTGCCGACAACATGAAGCAGTACGGTGGCTTTATTCCAGGAATTAGAGCTGGTAAGCCAACCTCTGAGTACTTGCAATATGTATTATCAAGAATTACTGCGCCAGGTGCGCTTTATCTTTCAATTGTTGCGATCATTCCATTTATCGCATTAATTTTGTTCCAGGCTTCACAAAACTTCCCATTTGGTGGAACTGCTATTTTGATCGTTGTTGGTGTTGGTCTAGATACTGCCAAGCAGATTGAATCTCAACTACAACAACGTTCCTATGAGGGGTTCTTGCGCTAATGCGATTAATCCTGGTTGGACCACCAGGTGCTGGTAAAGGAACACAAGCAGTTCATCTAGCTGCCCATTACAAAATTCCACATATCTCCACCGGTGATATTTTCCGCGCTAATTTAAAAAATGGCACCGAGCTTGGCAAACAAGCACAAAGTTTCATGGATCGCGGTGAGCTAGTTCCAGACTCTGTTACCAATGAAATGGTTAGAGATCGACTTGGAAATACTGATGTGGCCAATGGCTTCTTACTAGATGGCTTTCCTCGCAATACCAATCAAGCGCAAGTTTTAGATCAAATCTTGGCGGAGAAGAAGATGCCACTGGATGCGGTGTTGGAACTAAAAATTGATAATGCTGAAATTGTTAAACGATTATCTGGCCGTCGCACTTGTCGTGGATGTGGCGTCTCATCCCATGTTGAATTTGAAAAGCCGAAGGTGGCAGGAGTTTGTGATAAATGCCAAGGTGAGCTTTATCAACGCGAGGATGACAAAGAAGAGGTTGTTACTCGACGGCTTGTGATCTATACCGAGCAAACTGCGCCAATTGTTGAGTTTTATAAATCAATCGGGCTATTAAAAATTATTTCAGCCCTTGGTGATGTCTCTGAGATTACCAAAAAAGCTATCTCAGCCTTAGGTTAGTAAATATGGCAATTGAGGTTAAAGATCTATCGCAATTAAAACTAATGCGAAAAGCAGGGTTAGTAGTTGCTGATACTTTGAAATTACTTAAGCAATCTGCCCAAATAGGGATGACTACTTTAGAGCTAGATGAGATTGCCGCAAAGAATTTAGCCAAGCATGGGGCAACATCCTCCTTTTTGGGTTATCACGGATTTCCAGCTGTTATCTGCGCTTCAGTAAATGAAGAGGTAGTGCATGGAATTCCAAATAAAAGAAAACTAGTTTCTGGCGATATTTTATCTATCGATTTTGGTGCGATAGTTGATGGCTGGCATGGTGATGCTGCGATCTCATTTGGTATAGGTGAAATTGAAGAAGCCAATCAAAAGCTAATGGATGTTTGCCAAGAGTCGATGTGGCGAGGAATTGCCGCAGGTAAAAAGGGCGCCAAGCTAACTGATATTTCAGCTGCAATTGAAGGTTATATAAATTCACAAGGTAAGTATGGAATTTTGCGTGAGTATGGTGGTCATGGCATTGGCAGTGCGATGCATCAAGAGCCACATATTTTAAATTTTGGACCAGCAGGCAACGGACCTGAGTTAGTAGTTGGTATGGCACTTGCGATTGAACCAATGATTACCAGAGGTAATGAGCGCACTAAAGTTTTAAGTGATGATTGGACAGTTGTCTCACATGATTCATCAACTGGTGCGCATTTTGAACACACCTACACAATCACTCCAGATGGCAAAATCTTTGTTTTAACTGCTGAAGATGGTGGAAAAGAGCAACTAGCCAGATTGGGTGTTGAAGTCTCAGATTTGCTCTAGATTGGCCCAGATTTCCCCGCATAGATTTGAAGCTCTTTGAGCGGATTTTTCTTTTTTACCCACCCCGCCTAAACTATCCCTCCTGCCTCGCAAGGGGTAAACCTAATTTAGAACAGATAAGTAGGTATCGCTTGGCCAAGAAAGACGGTGCAATTGAAATTGAAGGCACTGTTGCTGAAGCACTACCGAACGCAATGTTCCGAGTTGAGTTAACAAATGGACACAAAGTTTTAGCACATATCAGTGGAAAGATGCGACAGAACTACATTCGTATTTTGCCTGAAGATAAAGTGATCGTAGAACTTAGTCCGTATGACCTCACCAGAGGTCGAATTATTTATCGTTACAAATAAATAATTTTTAATCTTAAGTTGTTAGAAAGGTAATCGTGAAGGTCAAACCTAGCGTGAAAAAGATTTGCGACAAGTGCAAAGTCATTCGTCGTAATGGTCGCGTAATGGTGATCTGCGAAAACCTACGTCATAAACAACGTCAGGGTTAAATAAAAAAACGCGTGATGTAACTTAATTAGGGTCAAACTTAATTAAGACCCTCAGTCCGAAAGGCTGAGGCCAGATAAGAAATTATCTGGAGGCATTGCGAAGGACCTTTCGGATAAAAGAAACAGGTTAGCGATATGGCACGTCTTGTTGGTGTCGATCTTCCCCGCGAAAAGCGCGTTGAGATCGCACTTACCTATATTTTCGGAATGGGACTTACCCGTGCGCAGGCAACTCTCGCTGCTACCGGTATCTCACCAGATATCCGCGTTAAAGATTTACAAGAGCCAGATTTGGCAAAGCTTCGTGAATTCATTGAAGCAAATTACAAAATTGAGGGTGATCTTCGTCGAGAGGTCGCTGGCGACATCCGTCGCAAAGTTGAAATTCAAAGCTACCAAGGATCACGTCACCGTAAGGGATTACCGGTCCGCGGACAACGTACTCACACCAACGCTCGTACTCGCAAGGGTCCACGTGTTGCAATCGCTGGTAAGAAGAAGGAGACCAAGTAATGGCCGCCGAGAAGACTAAACCAGCAAAGGAAGCAGCAAAGGCTGCACCTAAGAAAATTAAAGCACGTAAGAAGGATAAGAAAAATGTTGCCTTCGGACATGCTTACATCAAGAGCACATTCAACAACACCATTGTTTCAATTACCGATCCAGCAGGTGGCGTAATTGCATGGTCATCATCTGGCCAAGTTGGATTTAAAGGTTCTCGTAAATCAACTCCATTTGCTGCGCAAATGGCAGCCGAGGCTGCTGCTCGCAAAGCACAAGAGCATGGTTTAAAGAAGGTTGATGTATTTGTTAAGGGACCTGGTTCAGGCCGGGAAACTGCAATTCGTTCATTACAAGCAGCAGGTCTTGAGGTCGGAGCCATCGCAGATGTAACTCCAGCACCTCATAACGGTTGCCGTCCACGTAAACCACGTCGAGTATAAGGAAAGGGAGAAAACTATGGCTCGCTATACCGGTGCAGATTGCAAAAGATGCCGTCGCGAAAAAGTAAAGCTCTTCCTTAAGGGCTCTAAATGTGACGGACCAAAGTGTCCAATTGAGTCACGACCATATCCACCAGGACAACATGGTCGCGCTCGCTCAAAGGATTCTGAGTACTTACTACAGATGCGTGAGAAGCAAAAGTGTGCACGTATTTACGGAATTCTAGAACGTCAGTTCCGTGGTTACTACGAAGAGGCAAACCGTCTGCAAGGTAAGACTGGTGAAAATCTTTTGGTACTACTTGAAACTCGTTTAGATAACGTAGTTTTCCGCGCTGGCTTTGCAAAGAGCCGTGACATGGCACGTCAGTTAGTTCGCCACGGTCACTTCTTAGTAAATGGCAAGAGCGTAAATATTCCATCGTTTCGCGTAACACCAATGGATGTAATTGATGTTGTGCCAGCTTCGCTGGACACCACACCATTCATTGTTGCTAGCGCTGAGCTTGGTGAGAAAGCAGTTCCAGCATGGATGGAGGTTGTGGGATCAAAGATGCGCATTTTGGTTCACGCAATCCCAACCCGACCAATTATTGATACTCAAGTACAAGAGCAACTAATCGTTGAGCTTTACTCCAAGTAATCAAGTAATTAAAGCAGTAAAGATTTACAGTAGTAAAAACTAAATATCGTAAGCCAACCGGAAGATCAAATAGAGGGTCTTCCAGAACATACGGAGGAATACAGTGCTAATTGCACAACGCCCCATCCTCACTGAGGAAGTAGTAAGCGAATACCGTTCACGGTTCATTATTGAGCCACTAGAACCAGGTTTCGGTTACACCCTTGGTAATTCAATTCGTCGCACCTTGTTATCTTCAATTCCAGGAGCAGCTGTTACTGGTATTCGAGTAAACAATGCGTTGCACGAGTTCACTGCCCTAGAAGGTGTGAAAGAAGATCTAACTGAGATCGTCTTAAACATCAAAAACCTAGTTTTATCTTCAGATAATGATGAGCCATCACTTCTTTACATCCGTAAAAATGGTGAGGGAATTGTTACTGGTGCAGATGTTGCAGCTCCAGCTGGTGTGCAGGTGCACAACCCAGAGCTACACATTGCTACCCTAAACTCAAAGGCAAAGTTTGAGATTGAGTTAACAGTTGAGCGTGGTCGTGGTTACATTACCGCTGTTCAAAACAAGCAAGCAGGAGGAGAAATTGGTCGAATTCCAGTTGACTCTATTTACTCACCTGTATTGCGCGTTACCTACAAAGTTGAAGCAACTCGTGTTGAACAACGTACCGACTTCGATCGCTTAGTTGTAGATGTTGAGACTAAGAGATCAATGAAGCCAGCTGATGCAATGGCATCTGCCGGAAAGACATTGGTTGAGTTGTTTGGTTTAGCACGTGAATTAAATGCTAACGCTGAAGGAATTGAGATGGGACCGTCCATTCAAGATGCAGCACTCGCTGCTGACATGGCACTTCCAATCGAAGATCTTGATCTAACTGTTCGTTCTTATAACTGCCTAAAGCGCGAAGGTATTCACACCGTTGGTGAGTTACTTTCACGTTCTGAAGCAGATCTAATGGATATTCGTAACTTCGGCTCCAAATCAATTGATGAGGTTAAGGCGAAACTACAATCCATGGGAATGCAATTAAAGGACAGCCCAGCTGGATTTGATCCAACTAAGCATGCTAATTATGGAAGCAACGTTGATGATGAACTTGTCGACGCTGAAGAGGTCTAGGAGAGAATATGCCAAAGCCAAGTAAAGGCCCACGTTTAGGAAGTGGACCAGCACATGAGAAATTATTGCTGGGCACACTAGCTGCGCAACTTTTCGAAAAAGGAAAGTTGACCACAACTGAAGCAAAGGCAAAACGTCTTCGTCCATTAGCAGAGCGATTAATCACTCATGCAAAAAAAGGTGATCTTGCAGCTCGTCGTCGCGTTATGGCAAGAATCTCTAGCAAATCTGTAGTGCACACATTGTTTACAGATATTGCAAAAAGATTTGAAGCCCGTGATGGTGGCTATACCCGTATAACCAAAATCGGTCCACGCAAAGGTGACAATGCACCAATGGCAGTAATCGAAATGGTTGAAGCTGGCGTGCCAGCTAAAAAGGTTGCAAAAAAAGCAGCAGCGAAAGCTGAGTAATAACGCAGACCTAAAATAAAGATTATGACTAAACCCACTCTTGAAGTTAAGAGTGGGTTTTCTCGTTTACGAGTTGATTTAACTTATGACGGAACGCACTTTTCTGGTTGGGCAAAACAACCAGGGCTTAGGACTATTCAAGAAGAGTTTGAAACCGCTCTTTCAACTATTACCAGAGGTGAAGCTTCAACAATTGTTGCTGGGCGAACTGATGCTGGCGTGCATGCAAAACATCAAGTTTTACATGTTGATCTGCCAGAAGATACTGAGGTAGAAAACTTAGCCTTTCGGCTTAATCAATTATTAAAAGCAGATGTTCGAGTGCTGGCAGCTACTTGGGCGCCGCTTAATTTTCACGCCAGGTTTGGCCCAAATTCGCGTACCTATCAATACAAGATAGTTGATGGTGGACAAGTTACCGCACCTTTTGATCGCCATGACAGCACTTCCTGGTTTCGCGTACTTGATATAGGTCTAATGAATCAAGCATCTAAATTATTACTTGGAGAGCATGATTTTTTCACCTTTTGTAAACACCGTGAAGGAACTAGCACTATCAAGAAATTACTTGAATTTAATTGGCGCCGGGATGAAAAAGGTTTGGTGGTTGGCCAAATTACTGCTAACTCCTTTGGCTATAACATGGTTAGAAATTTAGTTGGAGCAGCTGTTTGCGTTGGTGAAGGAAGGTTTGAACCGGCTTGGATGAAAAAAACATTAGAGCAGCGAGAGAGAATTTCAGATAGTTATGTGTTTCCAGCAAAAGGTTTAACTCTGATTAAAGTTGATTTCCCACCGGAGGATCAATACTTGGCTAATTACAACGATTATCACCAGCAACAGCAGGGGCAAGAGAATGAGGGCGATTTCTAAGCGGGGCCAGGATGCGGTTTTGACCTAATCCCACACCTGAAGGTAATCTTTGGCCTCTGGAAATGACCCAATCGGGACAATCCTTAGCAATAAGAAAGGCAGATGCTCGTGCGCACATTTACACCTAAAGCTGGTGAGATCACCCGTAGTTGGTATCTCATTGATGCTCAAGATGTGGTGCTCGGACGTCTTGCTACCCACGCTGCAAACTTATTGCGCGGAAAACACAAAACAACTTTTGCTCCGCACATGGATATGGGTGACTTTGTAATTGTTATCAATGCCGACAAAGTTGCATTGACTGGTTCAAAGAGCTCACAAAAATTTGCACACCAACACTCTGGTTATCCAGGTGGCATGACTTCAACTGTTTACTCAGATTTGTTTGAGAAGTTTCCAACGCGTGCCGTTGAAAAAGCAATCAAGGGAATGTTGCCAAAGAATTCAGTTGGCCGTTCTGCTGCAACTAAGTTAAAAGTTTATGCAGGTAGTGAGCATCCACATGCAGCTCAAAACCCAAAGGCTTTTGAGTTCATTCAAGTTTCCCAGATTTCAAAGAAATAAATAGGAGAAAAATGTCAGAGGAAAATTTAGACTCAAGCACTGAGGCACTTCCAACCTCATACAGCTCAAGCACACCAGCACCTGCTACCAACCGCAAAGCAATTACTGCTCCAGGTGGTGGCGTTGGTCGTCGTAAGGAAGCTGTTGCCAGAGTTCGTTTAGTTCCAGGATCTGGTCGCTGGGTTGTTAACGGCAAGCCACTTGAAGTTTATTTCCCAAACAAAGTTCACCAGCAATTAGTTGCTGATCCATTTAAAACTGTTGGCGCAGAAGGTACTTACGATGTTTTTGCTCGCATCAATGGCGGCGGAACATCTGGTCAAGCAGGAGCACTTCGTCTTGGTGTTGCTCGTGCGTTAAATGAAATTGATACTGATGCTAACCGACCAACTTTGAAGAAGGCTGGATTCTTATCTCGTGATGCACGAGTAATTGAGCGCAAGAAGTACGGCCTAAAGAAGGCTCGTAAGCGTTCTCAATACAGCAAGCGTTAATTTTTTAGTCGCTAAAAAATCTAATATGGCCCTCTTCGGCACCGACGGTGTACGAGGTGTTGCAAATGTTGATCTCACAGCTGAACTTGCCGTTGATTTAGCAATCGCTGCCGCACATGTCCTAGGTGAAATTGGTGCATTTGCTGGACATCGCCCAAAAGCAATTGTTGGACAAGATTCTCGTGCCTCTGGTGATTTTTTAGAGGCGGCAATAGTTGCTGGATTAACAAGTGCTGGTGTTGATGTTTACCGAGTTGGCGTGCTGCCAACACCTGCAATCGCATTTCTAGTTAAAGAAAGTAATGCAGATCTGGGCGTAATGATTAGCGCATCCCATAATCCAATGCCAGATAATGGAATTAAGTTCTTTGCAAAGGGTGGGGATAAATTAGCTGATCAAGTTGAGGCCCAAATCGAAGCAAGATTAGGTGAGCCTTGGGATCGGCCAACTGGGTTAAATGTGGGTCGAATTGTTTTAGATGAAGGCGCTAAAGAAAGATATATAAAGCATTTGCTGGCAACAATTTCAACGAAGTTAACTGGCTTAAATGTAATTGTGGATTGTGCAAATGGCGCAGCCTCAACCGTTGCACCTATTGCTTATGAAAGAGCTGGGGCAAATGTTAAAGCAATATCTGCCGCACCAACTGGCTGGAATATTAATGAAAATTGTGGCTCAACTCATTTAGATAATTTAATTGCGCAGGTTAAAGAAGCTAATGCAGATCTTGGGGTTGCCCATGATGGGGATGCTGATCGTTGCCTTTTAATTGCAAAAACTGGTGAGGTAATTAATGGTGATCACATATTAAATATTTTAGCTAGCGCTTATTTAGCTCAGGGAGAGTTAAATAAAAAAGCGGTAGTTGGAACTGTGATGAGCAACCTAGGTTTTATAAAGTCGATGCAGAGTTTAGGAATTAAATTTGAGAAAACTGCAGTTGGTGATCGATATGTATTAGAGAAGATGTTAGAACATGATTACAGCCTGGGCGGCGAGCAATCTGGCCATGTGATTATGCGCCAATTTTCAAATACTGGCGATGGCTTACTTACTGCATTACAGGTTATGCAGATAATGGCTAAATCTAAGAAATCATTACTGGAACTGGCATCAACAATGGAAAAATACCCACAAGTTTTAATCAATGTTAAAGATGTCAATAAAGATAAATTGTCATCCTCAGAAAAAATTAAGGATGCAGTCACATCTGCTGAGCAACAATTAGGTCAAAATGGCAGAGTCTTACTTCGTGCATCAGGAACTGAAGCACTTGTTCGAGTAATGGTTGAGGCAAATGAATTGGACTTGGCTCAAAAAATCGCAGAATCATTAGCCCAACTAGTAAGATTAGAGCTTAAGTAGTTAAAGGAGTTTTATAAATGTGCGGCATTGTTGGCTACACCGGTAAAAACTCCGCACTAAATCCAGTTGTAGAAGGTCTGCGAAGACTTGAGTATCGCGGTTATGACTCAGCTGGCATAGCTCTTCCAACTGAAATTGGTAAACCTTTATATATTGAAAAACGAGCTGGCAAGTTAAAAAACTTAGAAGAGGCATTGGCTAAAACTCCCAACTCAACTAGCGGGATTGGCCACACCAGATGGGCAACTCATGGTGGACCAACTGATACCAATGCTCATCCGCACTTAGATAATGATGGAAAGCTGGCCTTAATACACAATGGAATTATTGAAAATTATGTTCAACTACGTGCAGAGTTAGAAAAACGCGGTCATAAATTTAAATCTGAAACTGATACTGAATCTGTCGTTCATTTATTAAGTGATGCTCGAAAAGAAAACAATGGTGATTTAGCTGCTGCTATGCGCCAAGTGTGTAAGCAGTTAAAGGGTTCATTTACATTGCTGGCAATTCATTCTGATAATCCTTCACATATTGTGGGTGCAAGACGTAACTCACCACTTGTAGTTGGAGTTGGCAATGGTGAGAATTTTCTAGCCTCAGATGTTGCAGCCTTTATCGCTCATACCAAGGTTGCACTTGAACTTGGTCAAGATGAAGTTGTTGAAATAACTCCAACCTCAATTGAGGTAACAAACCTGGCTGGGCAGGTAGTTAAATCAAAGCAGTATGAAATTTCCTGGGATGCAAGTGCGGCAGAGCGCGGTGGCTTTACCCACTTTATGTTGAAGGAAATTTATGAACAACCAAAAGCAATTTCAGATACTTTAATTGGCCGTCTAGATGGGCTAAATCTAAAATTGAAGTTTAAGAAGTTTGAAAAGATTGTAATTATTGCTTGTGGAACTGCATATAACGCAGGCTTAGTTGGTAAGTATGCAATCGAAAAATGGGGACAAATTCCTGTCGATGTTGAGCTTGCCTCTGAGTACCGATACCGCGAGCCAAGTTTGGATAAAAAGACTTTAGTAATTCCAATCTCACAATCAGGTGAAACCATGGATACCTTGATGGCTCTTCGTTATGCCAAATCAAAAGGTGCCACAATATTTTCTGTTTGCAATACGAATGGATCAACTATTGGTAGAGAATCTGATGCTGTTTTATACACACATGCAGGCCCTGAAATTGCAGTCGCCTCCACTAAAGCCTTTGCCACTCAATTAATCGCTATGTACTTAATTGGCTTAGAGATTGGAAAAAGGCTAGATAATTTAAGTAAAAAAGAGGTTAATGCAATTATTGAACAGTTATCTGCATTACCAGCAAAGGTTGAGCAGGTATTAGAAACTGTAGAGCCGTTAAGAGAGTTAACTCGTAAATTTAAAGATGTAGAATCAGTTTTATTTTTAGGCCGACATGTTGGGTATCCAACCGCGCTTGAGGGAGCTTTAAAATTAAAAGAGCTTGCCTATATGCATGCTGAAGGTTTTGCGGGAGGTGAGTTAAAGCATGGCCCAATCGCATTAATTGATAAAGGAACTCCAGTGGTGGCGATAATGCCGGCTGAGCATTCAGTTCTTGCTGAAAAGATGGCGAGCAATATTCAAGAGGTAAAGGCACGGGGTGCGGTAGTAATTGCCATTAGTGAATTTGATTTTGTTGGCGCTGATCATTTGATTCGAATTCCAAAGACTGATCAACTATTACAACCAGTATTAGCAGTTGTTCCACTGCAAGTAATTGCTTATGAGATGGCAGTTGCCCGTAGAAATGATGTTGATCAGCCCAGAAACTTGGCAAAATCAGTAACAGTTGAGTAAGAAAAATGCCTGAACAAAGAAAAAAGCAGATGAACTCTGCAATCAAATTGACTGTTTTATTTTTAGCGCTCTATGCCTTAGTTACTCAGCAGGTATTAGCAAATACTTGGATTAGACGAGTTGATGAATGGATATATGAACGTGATTTCCTTTTAATTACCCCAGGCAAAACCCCAACCTTAGTGATGCTAGTTGATGATCTTGGGTTAAGAGGCGTGACTGCAATCATTTTGTTGTTTACCGCAGTTTTAATCAGTCGAAGGTTTAAATCTTGGCGGCCGATTAATCTTTCCATCCTTTCACTTCTACTTCTTAATCTAACGGTCGGAGTATCTAAATTATTGTTTGGAAGAACTAAGCCAAGTACTGGATTTGATTTAGTTTTTACCGACAGTGGCCTGTCATATCCAAGTGGGCATGCAGCAAATGCTATTTTAACTTGGGGAATATTTGCATATTTAATATTTAGGTATTCACACAAGTATCCATTTGAAGGCATGCGATTAACATGGTTTGTTGCCATAGTTACTACCGGGGTCTGTTTAGCTTCTCTATATAGAAACACACATTGGTTTTCAGATCTGTTGGGTGGATTATTTATTGGCTCAGCACTACTTGTGGCGATCATTGCGGTAGATCGCTCGATCACCTCTGATCGCCAACCTTCTTAAATCAAAGTAGGCTTACTCGATTATGAGTCGCGCTCGAGCTGAGATAAATCTTGCAGCCATTGCTGAGAATCTAAAATTTATTAAGAGCAAAACCTCTGCCCAAGTACTTGCAGTTGTTAAAGCTGATGCATATGGCCATGGTCTAATTAATGTGGCAAAGGCGGCTGAGAAAGCTGGCGCTGATTGGCTTGGCACCGCACTTCTTGAAGAGGGAATCGCACTTAGAAATGGTGGAATTACAAAACCAATAATTTCTTGGCTCACGCCGATTGGTGAAGATTTTAAAACTGCTATAAATCTTGATATTGATCTTTCTGTTTCTTCCATCGAGCTTTTAAATGAAATTATCTCGGTTGGAAAATCTCTAAACAAAGCGCCAAGAGTTCACATTGAAATTGATACTGGGATGAATCGCGGTGGATTTGGTGATGATTGGGGATCATTACTACCTGAGATTGTAAAAGCAGTAAAGGCGAATGAGATCAAAGCGATTGGTATCTGGTCGCATTTTGCAAGAGCAGATGAGCCAAATGCGGTAATGAATAAAACTCAATTAGATGTATTTACTCAAAAAGTTAAACAACTAAATGATTCTGGCGTTAACCTTGAATTTATTCACATCGCAAACTCTGCAGCAGCTTTAAGCAATGAAGCAGCCCACAAAAACATTATTAGATGGGGAATTGGTTTATATGGGTTATCTCCTGATGTCATTAACATGGGAGACTCCGCCTCACTTGGCTTAAAACCTGCCATGAAGTTATTTGCCAAACTTCAACTTGTTAAATCTGTTAAAACAGGTCAAAGTGTTGGATATGGTGGCACTGCAACAACAAAATCAGATACCAAGCTTGGTGTAGTAACTCTTGGTTACGCAGATGGAGTTCCAAGAAATGCTAATGAATTAGCTGGTATTTATGTTGCCGGTAAGCGAGCACCATTAATTGGCAGAGTTTCAATGGATCAATTTGTGGTGGATCTTGGGGCTAATTCCTTAGCAAAAACTGGGGATGAAGTGATTGTTTTTGGTGATGGTAGCCAGGGTGAGTACACAATTGATGAGTGGGCTAAGGCTTGCGGAACAATAAATTATGAAATCGTTACCCGAATTGGAGTTCGGGTGCCTAGAATCTACTCTCGTGAGTAACGCTAATTTGCTTTCAATTAAATCGTTATCAGTTTCATTTGGTGGCTTGAAAGCACTTTCTAATGTTAATTTGGAATTAAATGAAAATGAAGTAGTTGGATTGATTGGCCCTAACGGAGCAGGTAAAACAACTTTCTTTAACGCACTCTCTGGCTTAACTGAAGTGCAATCTGGAACACTTTCAATAAATGGTAAATCGCATAAATGGCCAAAGCCGCATCAATTAATTGATTTAGGAATATCGCGCACTCTGCAAGGTGTTGGATTATTTCCAGAGCTAACCGTGCTTGAGAATGTAATGATTGGTGACAATAAAAGTTCTAAGAGTGGCTTGATCTCCGGCGCACTTGGTTTAAGTCTTAAGGATGAAAAGAAATTACGCCAGCGAGCATTGACCGCATTAGAGAGAGTGTATGCATCAGGCATTGCCGATCAACGGGCGGATTCACTTCCTTATCCAGTTACAAAACGGGTGGCAATCGCTAGAGCATTAGTTTCTGAGCCAAAAATTCTTTTACTTGATGAACCAGCAGGTGGGCTAGGAGCGCAAGATATTGAATGGATGAACTCACTTATTCACAACTTAGCAACTCAATGCTCAGTTATTCTAGTTGAGCATCATATGGATGTAGTTATGTCTGTTTGTGATCGACTCTATGTACTTAACTTTGGTGAGGTTATTTCATCAGGAGATGTTGAGAATGTAAGGCGAGATCCAGCAGTTGTTGAAGCTTATTTAGGGGTAAACAATTGAGCCTTATTGTTGAAGGATTAACAATTGATCACGGTGCAATTCGAGCTATAAATAATGTCTCATTTAAAGTTCCACAAGGACAACTGGCAGCGATCATCGGCGCAAATGGTGCTGGTAAAACCACACTGCTAAGAACCTTATCTGGCTTAAAGGATGCAGCTTCAGGGAGTGCGAGTTGGAATGGCGTTTCAATACTAGGTAAACGTGCTGAAGATTTAGCACGCTCTGGGATTATGCATGTATCTGATGGTAAATCTGTAATTGCAGAGTTGAGTGTGAAAGATAATTTAGCTTTAACTGGACTTTGGCGCAAAGATAAAAAAGATGTAGCAGCTGCTACAAATGAAGTTGTTGAACTATTTCCAATCTTAGGTCAGCGGATGTCTCAATCTGCTGGCTCACTCTCTGGTGGCGAACGACAGATGCTTGCTATTGGCAGAGCACTAATTGCTCGACCAAAATTACTTCTACTCGATGAGCCCTCTCTTGGACTTGCACCACTTATTGTTGAACAGATCTTTCAAACAATTAAATCCCTAGTAAAGAAAATGGATCTTACTGTTGTGCTCGTAGAACAAAATGCAATGGGTGCATTAAAGATTGCTGATGAAGGAATAGTGTTAAGTCTTGGCTCAGTTGTATTGATTGATTCTGCAGAAAAGCTACTAAACGATCCGGCAGTTCGCTCTGCCTATTTGGGGTTCTAAAATGACGCAATTTATTACTGCAGTTCTCACATCCCTAACATCTGGTGCAATTTACGCCTTGATGGCCATTGCAATAGTTTTAGTATGGCGGTCAACGCGTGTAATTAACTTTGCTCAAGCTGGCCAAGCTGTTTTAACAACCTATATTGGCTACACAGTTATTCAACGAACTGGTTCATTCTGGATTGCCCTAGTGGTGGCAGTAGTAAGTGGAGCAGTAATTGGAGCTGTTATAGATAGATTCTTTATGCGTCCGATATTCAAGCGGGTTAAATCTGGGCCAATTGTGATGATTGCACCAGTTGTGGCAACCCTTGGTTTGCTCGGAATAATTCAAGCAGTGATCGGATTTGTTTGGGGCATTACAAACCAATCAATTGAAGCGCCAGTATCAACTGGTGGTTACAAGATAATGGGAACTGTAATCGCATTTAGTAATTACAATCTATTAGTTTTAGTCTTTGTGGCGATTGCTATGCTGCTTTTAACTCTTTTATTCCAAAAAACAAATATTGGATTAGCGCTGCGGGCATCTGCATACTCACCAGAGATTGCAAAATTATCTGGAATTAAGGTGGACTCAGTTCGCACCTTAGGTTGGGCAATTGCTGGAGCATCTGGTGGCTTAGCTGGCATGCTTTATATACCTGGTTACTTCTTATATCCGAATGCTATGGACCTGTTACTAGTCCTCGGTTTTATTGCAGCTGTTATCGGTGGGCTAGAGAGTTTGTTTGGCGCAGTAGCTGGCGCCATGATTTTAGGTTTTGCAATTATCTTCTCAACGACATACATCAGTCCTAAATTATTTTTCCCTACCGCATTTATAGTTTTAATCTTAGTTTTACTAGTTAAACCAGCTGGGCTCTTTGCGCCAAAGAAGAGTCGAGGTGCCTAAGTGAAGAAAGCTGGCAAGGTGCATAAACCAATAACAACAAGAAAGCGTTTATTTTTATTTGTTTTGTTTGGCTGGCTATTACTAATTTTAGGAGACCGAGTAGGTGATCTTGAGTTGTATCAAGGCTCATTTGTTGCCACTTATGCCTTAGGAATAACTTCAGTGATTTTACTTACTGGTTACAGCGGACAATTATCCCTAGGACAGAGTGCATTGATGGCAGTGGGTGCATACGCAGGAGCACTTTCTATATTTAATGCTGGTTGGCACCCAGTTATTGGTTTGATTATGTCAGCGCTTGTTGCTGGAGTATTTGGTTTGATTTTGGGTTTAATTGCAGCAAGATTAAGTGGTCCATATTTAGCTGGAACCACATTGGCCTTAGCAATTTCACTACCAACTCTTGCCAATCAATTTCCAATCTTGGGAGCGGAAGAGGGAATTGTTTTTGATGTTGGCTTACCACCAGCAAGATTTGGCGAAGATTTCTCACAGTACAAATGGTTTTTTTGGATAAGTTCACTTGCTGCATTAATTATGGTTTTCTTTATTGTTAATTTACTTTCTTCCAGGTATGGCAGAACTTTTAAAGCAGTAAGAGATAATCCTGTTGCAGCCCAGCTGGCTGGAATTAATGTTGGGCGATTAAAGGTGAATGCATTTGCAATTAGCTCTGGGGTGGCGGGTTTATCTGGGGGTTTGCTGGTAATGCTAATTAGCGGGGTCTCTCCGAGCGCTTTCCCGCTTAGTCTCTCCTTTTCTCTGCTGGGAGCCGCCGTTGTTACTGGCCTGTACAGCCTAAAGGGTGTCATTCTTGGGGGGTTGGTGCTGGTTGCTATACCTGAAATCGCCGATTCGTTAGTATCTCGTATTGGAGGTTCGGAAGGCTTTACCACGGTGTTGCCGGGATTTATCGTGAGTGCGCTGCTGATCTTGGCAGTGGTGTTCACGCCAAATGGTCCAGGGCATCTACTCAAAAAGCATCACTAAGTTGTATCAATTTTACCAAGTAAGTAAACCCTAGGGAAGGAAATAAATGATCAGAAACAAAAGTATGAAGCGAGCAATCCTTGCTTCAGCGATTGTGGCAACAAGCGCCATGGTGCTCAGCACTGTGCCCGCTCATGCCGATTCGACAGGCGTAACAGCAACTTCGATTAAGTTGGGTGTTTCAACCCCTCTTACCGGATCAGCTGGACTTGTATACGGCAAGGTGCCAGGAGCCATGCGCGCCTACTTCGACTACATCAATGCAAATGGTGGAGTAAATGGTCGCAAGATCTCACTAGTTATTCGTGATGACAAGTACCTGCCAACACTTGCAGCTACTCAAACCACAAACCTAATTTTAAAGGACAAAGTTTTTGCACTAGTTGGCGCACTTGGAACTGCTACACACTCCAAGGCTTACACAGCAGCCGCTCTTGCTAAGAACAATGTTCCTGATCTATTTATAAACACCGGCTTCAGTGGATTTACTAATAAGGCTAAGTACCCAACTACATTTATGGTGCTTCCAACGTACAACATGGAAGCAAAGGTGATGGCAAAGGTAATTAAGGATAATTTCCCAGGCCAAGCCACATTTATGATCGCTCAAGATGATGAGTTTGGTTCAGATGGTGTTGCAGGATTTACAACAGCGGGTCACAAATTCACATTATCACCAACACTTTACCCACAGGGAACCATGACTGCAGCTAGAGCTGAAGGTGCTCTTGCCGCTCTTGGCGCTGTACCAGGAAAGCCAGTATTGGTTTTGTTTGGAACAACTGATGTGACTGCCATAATCTTGAAGGCAGCAGAGAAGTTAGAGCTAACTAAGAAGTTTACTTTCTTGGCAGGTTCAGTCGGTGCTGATGCAAACACTCTGCTTGCGCTAGGTGTTAAGTCAACAACTATTGATGGCATCGTTTCTGCAAGCTTTATGCCAGATGCAAAGGATCTAACTGATCCATATGTTAAGCAATTCATTGATATCAACACTAAGTACAACAAGGGAATCACCTTTGATAACTACGTACTTGCTGGAATGAACTCAGCGATGCTAACTGTGCAGGCACTACGTGCTGCTGGTAAGAACCTAACTCGTGCCGGACTTATGTCTGCAATTGAAGCTAAGGGATCAACCTTTGCTAGCGCAGGATTAGTTCCACTTGGTTATTCAGCTACTAGCCGTGTTGGTTACAACGGTTACTGGGTAAGCCAATTAAACGCTAAGGGTGAAGGAAAGCCATACGGCGGCAAACTAGTTGTTTACACAACTGATTCAGGTGCTGGAGCAGTTGAAGTATCAAACTTCGTTCGTCCAACAATGCCTAAGAATGGGATACCAACAAACTCATGAAAAATCTAAAACTAACTAAGGGTCTAGTTGCCCTTTCTTCAGCTGCATTAATCGCAGCATTCACAGTAGCTGTTCCAACAGTTGCTCGTGCTGCTGATGATTGCCAAGAGACAACCATTCTTTCTGGCATCAAAGTAGTTGATATTGAAAAGTGCACAGGCACAGATATGAACAAGTCCAAGTATGAAATCATCATGCCAGCCAAGTTCAATGGCACATTGATGGTTTACTCACATGGAATTCGTTACAACGTCAACCTGCCAGCAATCCCAGTAGTTGCACCTAAGGGTTCACTAATTAATTACGCAGCTGATGTTGCACCATCTGAAGAGGTTGCCGCAGCACTTCTAGCGCAAGGTTTTGCGTTAGCTGGAGCTGGTGTGCAAAACCAAGGATGGAACCTTGAAGAGAGCGTTGAATCAGCTCTTCAGGTATTAACAATTGCCCGTGACAAGTACTCAAAGATCAACAAAGTTGTAACTTGGGGTAATTCACTAGGTGGGCTTGCCGCACAGTCACTGGCTGAACAAATGCCAGGAGCGGTCGATGCTGTAGCACCAATGTGTATTGCAGATTCAGCTCAGGCTGAAATTACAATGGCTGGAGATTTCCTATGGGGTATGAAGACATTATTCAACCCAGCAATTAAGGGAACAAATTACTCAGCTGGTCAAGCAGGTTATGTTGAAATGCTTACAGATCTTGGCACAGTGCTGACTACCTTGGGAGCTTTATCAGCAGCAATCGCTGCTAATCCAACTGCTCCAGCATGGCCATCAACTACAACTGCGCCAGCTGCTTTACAAGCGCTTCCAGTGCGAAGCGTTGTATTGCTTCTTGGTCTAATGGCAGGCATTCCAACTCAATCAAATACTTATGATGCTTCATCAGGTCCTGCTGGTGCATCTGAGACCACATTTGGTTTGGTACTAAGCCCAGCGCTTGCTGTTCTAGAAAACGGAGCAGAAGCTGCGATCCTTGCAGTTATTGCTAACTATGACATGGAGGTTCGCTACGGTGGAGTTGTCTTTGATAACTCAACTACAAATTATGCAGCCCGTGTTGCAGAAGAATTAGATCAGTTTGCTGCACCATTAACTGGTCGAAGCAACGCTACTGCTGTTCTTGGTTACCTTTCATTAATGCCTCGCGTAAAAGCAAATGCTGCTGCGGTTGCAAAGATGAATAGCGTCTATCAACTACAGGGCAAGATTGAAGTTCCAACTATTCAACTTGCCGCAACTGCTGATCAAATTGCTCCAGCAGGAGCTGCTCAATACTTGAAGAATCAGTATGAAGCATCTGTTGCAAGTGGTGTATCAAAGTCAGGCAAACTTCTAACAATTTGGAATAAGCCAGATGATTCATATACCCAGTTCTCATCAGCCGGCGCACCTATTACGCCAGCTGTTAAAACAAATGGAACAGGTCACTGCAACTACACAACTAGCCAAATCCTGGCTATTGCAAAACTTGCAGCATCTGCAGCCAAGACTGGCAAGCTTCCTTCTAACTCAGCTGTAAAGGCTGCAATTAAGAATGAGCCAAACTTGTTTGTTGATCCAAACTTCGCAGCACCATTGCTGAAGTTCCGTCAATAAGTAAGTAAGAAATTAAGCGGGCCTCTAGGAAACTAGGGGCCCGTTTTCATTCTCTATAAACTAACCTCCTGATGAATATTCAAATTAATTCACCCGAGCAGATGTTTGAGTTAGGTGAAAAAATCGGCCGGCAATTAAAGCCATCAGATGTGGTGGTATTAAATGGTGAACTAGGTGCTGGCAAGACGGTATTAACTCAAGGAATTGCATCAGCATTTAAAATATTAGGAGTCACCTCACCAACATTTGTGATTAGTCGAATTCATAAGGGAAATCCAAATTTCATTCACATTGATGCCTATCGATTACTGGACTCTAATCCAAGTAATTTTGCAGATTTAGATTTTGAAAGTTATTTAGCAAGCAGTGTGTTTGTGATTGAGTGGGGTAAAGATTTTGTTTCAACCCTTACCGATCAATACTTAGAGATAAATATTGATCGTGGGCAAAAAGATGATCAACGCCAAGTAGAGTTTGTAATGGTGGGAGATCGTTGGGATAACTTTAAATTATGAGCAATGTATTAGCGATTGATACCTCAACCTCAAAAACCTCCGTTGCACTAATTTGTGATGGCAAAGTTACATTTAATCAATCACATATTGACCCACTTGCTCATGGTGAAGTACTACCAAAGCTGGTTTCACAAGCACTCGTGCTAAACAACAAAATAGATTTAGTTGCTGTTGGTATGGGCCCTGGCCCATTTACTGGCTTAAGAGTTGGAATAGCTTTTGCTCAAAGTTTTGCACTTGCTTCTGAAATTGATTGGGTTGGAGTTTGCTCACTAGATGCGATGGCTGCTGGCATTAATAAAGATGAATTTATAATTTCAACTGATGCCAGACGTAAAGAGAGATTTTGGGCAAGGTATAAAGATGGTATTCGAATAACTGAGCCAGCAGTTAGTAATGCAAGTGAATTAGAAAAGTTTGGCATCCCAGTACTAAATGAGGGTGAGTACTATCCAGATCCAGCGGCGTTAGCCAAAATCGCGCAAAGTAGTAAATCTGTTGAACAACCAATTTACATAAGAAAACCAGATGCTTATCCACTTCCAATCGGGGTTAAGTTTCGGCCGATGACAGCACTGGATTTAGTAAGTGCAACTGCAATTGAAAAAGAGGTTTATGCAAAGGCTGCTTGGAGTGCTGGGCAATTTAAAGAGGAGTTTGCTAAGGCGCCCAAAACTGCGCATTACTTAGCTGCTGAGTTTGAAGGGCAATTAATTGCATATGCCGGAATTTTCTATGTTGCAGATGTGGCTGACATTCACACAATAACTGTGGCAGCAGATTACCGGCGAAAAGGTATTGGCCGAGAGTTGTTAAAGCGGCTAATTGATTGGGCCAGAGTTAAAAAAGCACAAGCAATAATGCTTGAAATGAGATTAGGAAATGATCAGGCCCGTCCCCTGTATGAATCCTTTGGATTTATTGAAATTTCTAGAAGAGAGAATTACTACGGCCCAGGATTAACTGCTGTTGTAATGCGCAAGGAGCTTAAGTAATGGCGCTAGTTCTTGGTATTGAAACCTCCTGCGATGAGACCGCGGTTGGCATAGTTGACGGGCGAAAATTACTGGCAAATGTAATTTCATCAAGTGTTGAACAACATGTCAGGTTTGGTGGTGTAGTTCCAGAGGTTGCTAGCAGAGCTCACTTAGAAGCTATGCAGCAGGTAATTAAACAGGCTCTAAAGGATGCGGGCGTATCGATCAAGGATATTGATGCGATTGCAGTAACTGCAGGCCCAGGTTTAATTGGTGCTTTACTAGTTGGGGTAAGTAGCGCATCTGCTTTATCACTTGCACTCAACAAACCTTTGTATGGCGTGAACCATTTATCAGCTCATATTGCAGTTGATCAATTAGATTCAGATAAGAAAATTACACCAACTATTGCGCTATTGGTTAGTGGTGGCCACTCTTCAATTTTAAAGGTTAATAACTTAGCCACTGATGTTCAAGTCATGGGCGCCACCATTGATGACGCTGCTGGTGAAGCCTTTGACAAGATCGCCAGAATTATGGGCTTAGGTTTTCCAGGTGGACCAATAATTGATAAGCAATCAAAAGATGGCGATTTAAAGCATGTTAATTTTCCACGGGGTTTAACTGGTGCCACTGATTTAGAAAAACACAAATATGATTTTTCATTTTCTGGCCTTAAAACTGCAGTTGCAAGGTATCTAGATCAAACACCAAATTATAAGAAATCTGATGTGGCAGCATCTTTTCAAGAAGCGGTAGTTGATGTATTACTTAGTAAATCTCTAGCTGCTTGTAAGGAAAGTGGTATTGATAATTTAGTTATTGCCGGAGGCGTTGCTGCTAACAGCAGATTGCGAGAGGTGGCTAAACAAAGGTGTGAAATCAATAAGATCAATCTTTCTATTCCACCGATTGGGCTGTGTACCGACAACGGTGCGATGGTTGCAGCTCTTGGTAGCCTTGCGATCAGTCAGGGTGTTAAGCCCTCTCAGATAGGCATTGGGGCTGATTCAGCCGCCTCCATAGCCCAAGTGATCTGGTAGATCAGTGCTTAATTTGCACTGATAAGCACCGCCCTTTAAAGTTGGCTTTAGCACTCTAAGGCCCTGTGTGCTAATCGAAAAACTGGGGCACCTTAAGAGGGTAATACCGAATCTAAGAAGGAGAAATCAGGATGGCAATTTCAATTAAGCCACTAGAAGATCGCATTGTTGTTAAGGCTAATGAGGCAGAGCAGAAGACTGCATCTGGATTAGTAATTCCAGATACTGCAAAAGAAAAGCCACAAGAGGGAACTGTGATGGCAGTAGGACCTGGCCGTTTTGAAAACGGAAATCGACTTCCATTAGACATTAAAGAGGGTGATGTCGTGCTTTATTCAAAGTATGGCGGCACTGAGGTTAAGTACAACAATGAGGAGTACTTAGTACTTTCATCTCGTGATGTACTAGCAATTATTGCGAAGAAGTAATCATGGGTAAATCACTTCAATTTGATGAAGCAGCACGTCGTGCGATGGAGCGCGGCGTAAACATTCTTGCCGATACCGTCAAGGTAACACTTGGACCTAAGGGTCGGAATGTCGTAATTGCAAAAAGCTACGGCGCACCATTGATTACAAATGATGGCGTGACAATTGCTAAAGAGATTGAGTTATCAGATCCTGCAGAAAACATGGGCGCCCAACTTGTTAAGCAAGTTGCGGAGAAAACTAATGATGTCGCAGGTGATGGCACAACTACTGCAACTGTATTAGCTCAAGCAATGGTGAAAGAGGGCCTACGCAATCTTGCGGCAGGTGCTCAACCAATGGAGCTTAAATACGGAATTGAACAAGCAGTATCTGCAATTACTGAAGCATTGCGAAAGAATTCAACTGCAGTTAGTGGAAAATCTCAGATTGCAGATGTTGCAACCATTTCAGCCCAGGACAAAGCTATTGGTGATTTAATCGCTGAAGCAATGGACAAGGTTGGCAAAGATGGTGTGATCACTGTTGAAGAGTCATCAACTACTGGACTTGAGCTTGAGTTCACTGAAGGTATGCAATTTGATAAGGGTTATATCTCTCCTTACTTTGTTACTGATTCAGATCGCATGGAAACAGTTCTAGAGGATGCATACATTCTTATTTCTGGTCAGAAAATCTCTGCATTAAGTGAGATCTTGCCAGTACTAGAAAAAGTTGCCCAAGCAAGCAAACCACTTTTGATCATTGCCGAGGATGTTGAAGGTGAAGCACTTTCAACTTTGGTTGTTAACCGCATGCGTGGCACATTTGCCTCAGCTGCAGTTAAAGCACCTGGCTTTGGTGACCGTCGTAAGGCAATGTTGCAAGATATTGCAATCCTTACTGGTGGACAGGTTATCTCTGCTGAGGTTGGCCTAAAGCTTGAGCAAATCGATATTGAAATGCTTGGTAAAGCACGTCGAATTGTTATTAGTAAAGACAACACCACAATTGTGGATGGTGCTGGTAATAAAAATGATGTTGCATCCCGCGTTACAGAGATTCGCCGCGAGATTGAAAACACCGACTCTGATTGGGATCGCGAAAAACTACAGGAGCGAGTTGCAAAACTTGCTGGTGGAGTTTGTGTGATCAAAGTTGGCGCCCACACTGAGGTTGAGTTAAAAGAGAAGAAGCACCGTCTTGAAGATGCTATCTCTGCAACAAGAGCTGCAGTTGAAGAGGGAATTGTTGTTGGCGGCGGCGCAGCATTAGTACATGCAGCAGCAGCCCTTGATAATGATTTGGGCTTTGAAGGAGATCGCGCAGTTGGTGTGCGTCTTGTTCGTAAAGCATGTGATGAACCACTTCGTTGGATTGCAGAAAATGCTGGCCAAGAAGGTTATGTTGTAGTTTCAAAGGTGCGCGCTATGAAACCAAATGAAGGTTTCAACGCTTACTCAGAGACTTACACAGATCTTGTAAAAGAGGGCGTAATTGATCCAGTTAAGGTAACTAGATCAGCGCTAGCTAATGCTGCATCTATTGCTGCAATGTTCATTACAACTGAAGCCTTAGTTTTTGAAACTCCAGAGGAGAAAAAGGAAGAGGCAGCAGGTCATGGCCACTCACACGGAGCAGGCGGACACTCTCACTAAGTAAATTAAACAGCAGGCCTTGTTCTCAAAGTAGCTGCAATCGATTAACATCAATCGGTGAAAGTTACAACGCTAACCGTTGATTGCGGTGGCACTGGGATCAAGGCCTCTGTGCTTGATAAGGGTGGAAAAGTTTTAATTGATTTTCCTTATCTTAAAACTCCATATCCACTTTCCCCTTTGAAATTAATCTCCATAATTGATGATTTTGTAAAAGCAGATAACCGAATTAAGCGAGTAACCCTTGGGTTGCCAGGCATGATCAGAGGCGGCAAAGTAATTGTTATTCCTCATTATGTAAATGCAAGTGGACCTCGTGGAGTGGTAGATCCACACCTAAAAAAAGTTTGGTATGGCTTTGATATGCAAAGTATGTTGAAAAAGAAAATAAAACTGCCTACTTTGGTTTTAAATGATGCTGAGGTGCATGCTGCTGCCGTGATTGCAGGAAAAGGTCTAGAGACAGTTTTAACCTTTGGCACAGGCCTTGGGAGTGCGATTTTTAGTGATGGCGTTATCGCACCTCACTTAGAGATATCACATTCAACTATTCGCTATGGAAAATCTATTGACTCATGGATTGGCGAACAGGCACGTAGGCGTTTGGGAAATCAATTATGGTCAAGGCGAGTAAAGAGTTTAATTCAAGAGCTATATCCAATGATCATTTGGGATAAGTTATATATCGGCGGGGGTAATGCGCAAAGAATTAGTAAATCTGCGCTAAAAAGTTTTGATTATAAAGTAAAGATAATTCCTAACTCAGCTGGTGTGACTGGCGGGGTTAAAGCCTGGGACTTATTAGCGTAGATTTCATTAGATAACTCATCAACAGATACGATTGGTCATATGTCCGATATTGAATTAGGTCCTGGTAAACGCGCGCGGGCGGCATACTCATTTGATGAAATTGCAATCGTTCCATCTCGCAGAACTCGAGATCCAGAAGAGGTTTCTATCTCTTGGCAGATTGATGCCTATAAATTTGATTTACCATTTATTGCAGCGCCAATGGATTCTGTAGTTTCACCAGCTACTGCAATTGCAATTGGTGAAGCTGGCGGACTTGGAGTTTTAAATTTAGAAGGCATCTGGACAAGGTATGAGGATGCTGAAAAACAATTAGCTGATATGGCTAAGTTAAGTGAAGACAAAGCAATTAAGAAAATGCAAGAGATTTATGCTGCCCCAATTCAACCAACTTTAATCAAAGAAAGACTTGCTCAGATTAGAGCAGCAGGAGTTACTGTGGCAGGAGCGCTTTCCCCACAACGCACTGCTGAATTTCACAAAGCAGTTCTTGATGCTGGCGTAGATATATTTGTAATTCGTGGCACAACAGTTTCAGCAGAGCATGTATC
Source organism: Candidatus Nanopelagicus limnes (assembly GCF_002287885.2). GTDB lineage: Bacteria > Actinomycetota > Actinomycetes > Nanopelagicales > Nanopelagicaceae > Nanopelagicus > Nanopelagicus limnae. The sequence goes on along the minus strand of NZ_CP016768.2, from coordinate 1,062,652 downwards.
TGAGAAAACTGCGCCATTAAACTTAAAGAAATTCATTTATGAGCTAGATGTTCCTGTAATTGTGGGCGGCTGCGCAACAGCGCAAGGAGCATTGCATTTAATGCGATCAGGAGCAGCAGGAGTGTTAGTTGGCTTTGGTGGCGGTTCTGCTCACACAACTAAAACTGTTTTAGGAATATCAGTTCCAATGGCATCTGCGGTGGCTGAGGTTGCATCAGCTCGACGTGATTATTTAGAAGAGTCTGGTGGAAGGTATGTGCATGTAATTGCTGATGGTTCAGTGGGTTCAAGTGGTGAAATTGCAAAAGCTGTTGCATGTGGCGCAGATGCGGTAATGATGGGATCACCTCTTGCAAAGGCCATTGAAGCACCAGGAAAAGGTTGGCACTGGGGACTTGAGGCACATCATGGACAATTACCACGAGGCAACCGTGTGCAGGTTGGAAGCGTTGGAACATTAGCTGAGGTTTTAACTGGACCATCTAATACTGCAGATGGCTCAATGAATCTTTTTGGAGCACTTCGTAGATCAATGGCTACCTGTGGTTATTCAGATTTGAAGGAGTTCCAGCGGGTTGAGGTTGTAGTTCAACCATAAGTTTCTGCTGTGAAAGTGCTTAAAGTTTGACAGTAAACTGCGTTATCTAAGGTTTTTTGTTTGTGATCTTTAGATTGTTGATTAAACTCTCCTTGTGCAAAAGATAATAAAAGTAATCGCAGTTACAACTTTTATTACCATTTTTTCTATAATTCTTTCACCTGTCTCTAACTCAGCACAATCTAAGAAAGTGTCTGAAGTTGTATGTAAGAAAACAAATGCCAAAGCTCATTCGGTAAAAAACATAACTCCACCAGAGGTTAAACCTCCATTTAAGAACAGAACATTTACCTTAACAACAAATTGTGGTGATATTGTGATTGAAGCTAACGCAAAGAGTGCACCAATTACTGTTGTTGCCCTGGCTGCACTAGCAAATGGTGGATTTTTTAATAAAACTGTCTGCCATCGATTAACGACAAACAATATTTATGTTTTACAGTGTGGAGATCCGACAGGTACTGGGATGGGCGGACCTAATTTTAGTTATCGCGATGAAAATCTACCGCAAGCAATAGAGTCAAATTATCCAGCAGGTGTTGTAGCAATGGCCAACTCAGGTGCTAATACAAATGGCAGTCAATTCTTTATAGTTTATGAAAATACCTCAATGCGACCGGAATACACTATTTGGGGAAAGGTAACAAAGGGATTAGAGATTGTTAAAGCAATTGCAAAAGAAGGTGTTGCAGATGGCACAAATGATGGTTTGCCCAAACAAACAATTGCAATTGAGCGAGTAAAAGTTCGTTAATTTGTATTTACTATTTTAAATACTTCAGCAACACTTCCAGCCGGCAAATTATTAGCCTCAGCATTTCGCTCACCCCATTCGCGCACCATCTTCTCAAGGTTCTCATTGTGTGCTGTTTGGCTAACATGAGCATGTAATGCTTTCATTTTTTTATCAAAGGTAGTTGTAATATCAACATAATGATCTGGATTACTTGTAGAGGTAACCCATACTTCCTTAACCCGCCAAGGTTCTAAACCTTCTACCTTTAGTAAATCCTCAAATGCAAAAGCATTTCGTGAATCTGGATAGACCGCCTGAATTGCAGCTTCACCGGCTGCCATATGGTCTGGGTGAGATGAAAATAATCGATCCCAGTTTCGTTCTGGGGATTGAATAACCATTCGGTCAGGTTTTGAAATTCTGATCTGTCTAACAATATCTTTTCGAAGTTCAATTGTTGGTACTAGCCAACCATCTCGGTAATTAAGAAAAGTTATGTCAGTTACGCCAACTGCAACACCAGCTTCTCGTTGTTCACGTTGGCGAATTTTAGGCATTTCATCCCTTGGTACATTTGGATCCTCGCCTCCTTGATCACCATTTGTGCAGATGCAGTAGGAAACTTTAATTCCCTTAGCAGTCCAAAGCGCGATAGTGCCGGCTGCTCCGAAATCACAATCATCAGGGTGTGCGGTAACGACAAGTACTCGCTCGATTTCACTGTCATCTAAAGGCATCATAATTGGCAAGATTACCGCAGCAACTACCCAGTCATTACCCACCGATAGACTTGCCAATATGTCCGCATTAACTCAAGGTTTGAATTCACAACAATTAGCGGCGGTTAAACATGAAAGCTCTCCATTATTAGTAGTTGCTGGCGCTGGCTCTGGAAAAACTCGAGTACTAACAAGGCGAATTGCATACCTACTAGCTGAACGAAATGTTGCACCATTTGAAGTTTTAGCGATTACCTTTACTAATAAGGCAGCTGGTGAAATGAAAGAGCGAGTTGCGCAATTAGTAGGAGATCGAGCAAAGGTTATGTGGGTGTCAACATTTCACTCTGCTTGCGTTCGAATCCTTAGAAGAGAAGCTTCATTACTTGGATATACCAATTCATTCACTATTTATGATCAGAGTGATTCTCTGCGTTTAATAACTTTGGTTATGAAGGACTTGAATTTAGATGCGAAAAAATATGCCCCGCGGGCGGTCGCTGCATTAATCTCACAGGCAAAAAATGAATTACTTGGTCCTGCTGATTATTTAAACCAAAGTAAAGATCACTTCCAAGAGATCGTCGCTCAAGTATTTGCTATCTATCAAAAGCGATTAAGTGGCGCCAACTCTATGGATTTTGATGACTTAATAGCCAAAACAGTTGAAGTTATGCAAAGACACCCAGAAGTAAGGGCTAAGTATCGATCCAGATTTAAACATATTTTAGTTGATGAGTATCAGGATACAAATCATGCGCAGTATGTTCTAATCAAAGAATTAGTTGGCCATGAACGAGATGGAATTGCACCTGCTGAATTATGTGTTGTAGGAGATGCCGACCAATCAATCTATGCCTTTCGCGGGGCAAATATAAGAAATATTCTGCAATTTGAAGCTGATTATCCAAATGCAAAGACAATATTGCTCGAACAAAATTATCGCTCCACCCAAAACATACTCAGTGCGGCGAACGCCGTAATTGCAAACAATGATGGCAGGAAAGAAAAGAATCTCTGGTCAGAGGCTGGCGCTGGCGCAATGATTACTGGATATGTTGCTGAAAGTGAGCACGATGAAGCAGATTTTGTAGTGCGCGAGATTGACCGGTTACGAGATCTTGGAAAATCTAATCCTGGGGATACTGCAATTTTCTATCGGACAAATGCGCAGTCTCGTGTTTTTGAAGAGGTATTTATGCGCATTGGAATTCCTTATAAAGTTGTTGGTGGAGTTCGTTTTTATGAGCGAAAAGAGATTAAAGATTTCCTCGCCTATTTAAGAGTGGTTGTAAATCCAGAGGATGAGGTTTCACTTCGACGAATTATCAATACACCAAAGCGAGGTATTGGAGATAGAGCGCTAGATTTACTTGATCTTTATGCAAAAGATAATAACTTAACATTTTGGCAATCTCTCTGTGAGGTTGATAAAAATCAAGAAATAGCTCAGAGATCATCCTTTTCACTTATTGAGTTTGTTAAGTTAATTCAATCCCTGCAAACCTTAGTAGAGGCCAAAACTAGGCCATCAGTTATCGCCCAAGCAGTACTAGAACAATCTGGTTTACTTGCTGAATTATCTGAAAGCAAAGATCCACAGGATGAAGTTCGGGTAGAAAACTTAGAGGAGTTAGTAGCAGTTGCAACTGAGTATGAAGAGGGTGAAGTTGATGATGGTGAAGAGATATCACTTGTTGGCTTCTTAGAAGATGTTTCATTAGTAGCAGATGCTGATCAAATCCCAGAAGGTGAAGATCACGGCGGTGTTGTAACCATGATGACATTACATACTGCTAAAGGACTTGAGTTTCCAACAGTGTTTTTAACTGGAATGGAAGAGGGAATATTTCCACACTCTCGCACTCTTGGAGATCCAGATGAGTTACAAGAAGAGCGCCGGCTTGCCTACGTTGGCTTAACTCGTGCTCGAGAGAATCTCTTTATTACAAGAGCTGAATACCGTTCATCTTGGGGTGCGCCTAACTACAACGCAGCCTCTAGATTCTTAAGTGAAATTCCAGATTCGGTAATTGAGTGGAATCAAGCACAAGAAAAAGCTTCACCAATAAAGAGTTCAATTAAGCGTTCTTTCACAGCACCAAAGCCAACTGGCAAGGTGAGCAACACAATGAAGCTTGAAGTTGGCGAACGCGTCTCACATGACACCTTTGGCATGGGAACAGTGGTTGCAGTTACAGGTGATGGAGATCGAGCCGAAGCCACCATTAATTTCGGCTCATATGGTGAAAAACGTCTATTGCTTCGCTATGCCCCAGTTGAGAAATTATAAATTTAGAGCCAATCTCATTACTATTACCACCTTACCGAAGATAAAAATTGATCGGGGATAATTAAGTGGATCTGTTTGAGTATCAAGCGCGCGATCTTTTTGAATCACATCAAATTCCAGTATTAGCTGGTGCGGTAGCAACTACTCCAGATGAAGCTCATGCAGCTGCTACAAAAATTGGCGGCAAAGTTGTAGTTAAAGCCCAAGTAAAAGTTGGCGGTCGTGGAAAAGCAGGCGGTGTAAAACTGGCTGAGAATGCTGATGATGCCAAAATAAAGGCAGCGGCAATTTTAGGAATGGACATTAAAGGACATACTGTAAATAAAGTAATGATTGCTCAAGCAGCACCAATTGATTCTGAGTACTACCTAGCAATTTTATTAGATCGAGCAAATCGAAATTTTCTAGTTATGGCATCGGTTGCAGGCGGCATGGAGATCGAAGAGGTTGCTCACAAGACACCAGAAAAACTAGCCAAGGTTGGAATTAATCCAAATATAGGAATTGATAAAGCTAAGGCACTTGAGATTGCAAAGGGTGGTCAATTCCCAGCTGATGTGATTGATCAGGTCGCAGATGTATTAGTTAAGTTGTGGCAGGCATTTATTAAAGAAGATGCAACTTTGATGGAGATAAATCCCTTAGTTAAAACCTCTGATGGCAAAGTAATTGCCTTAGATGGAAAAGTTACTTTGGATGATAACGCTGGCTTTAGACACCCAGAGCACGAAGTTTTAGTAGATCATGAATCAACAAATCCGCTGGAGAAATTGGCTAAGGAGAAGGATTTAAATTACGTAAAACTTGATGGCCAGGTTGGAATTATTGGAAATGGCGCAGGCCTTGTGATGAGCACATTAGATGTAGTGGCTTATGCAGGTGAAAAATATGGAGTCAAACCTGCAAACTTCCTAGATATTGGTGGGGGTGCTTCTGCTGAAGTAATGGCAAATGGTTTATCCATTATTTTGGGAGATAGTGATGTACGAAGTGTGTTTGTTAATGTCTTCGGCGGAATTACTGCATGTGATGCGGTAGCAAATGGAATTGTGCAGGCACTTGATATGTTGGGATCAAAAGCTACAAAACCAATCGTGGTCAGATTAGATGGCAATAATGTTGAGCTAGGCCGCAAGATATTAAATGATGCAAATCATCCACTGGTTGAGCAACTTGAAACTATGGATGGCGCGGCAGCAAAAGCTGCAGAGTTGGCGGCAAGATAATGGCAATTTTTGTAAATGAAAACACCAAAGTGATTGTTCAAGGTATGACAGGATCTGAGGGAACTAAACACACAAAGCGCATGCTCAAAGCTGGAACTAAAATTGTTGGTGGCGTAACTCCTGGTAAGGGTGGCCAAAGTGTTGATATGGACGGAAAGTTAATTCCAGTTTTTAACTCAGTCGCCGAAGCGATGAGTGCAACAGGAGCAAACGCTTCGGTTGTTTTTGTGCCACCAAAATTTGCTAAGGCTGCAGTAATCGATGCCATTGATGCCGCAATGCCATTAGTGGTTGTTATTACTGAAGGTATTCCAGTTCATGATGTGGCAGCTTTTTATTCTTACTCAGTAAGTAAAGGCAAAACTCAGATTCTTGGTCCAAACTGTCCTGGAATTATTAGCCCAGGAAAAACTAACTTAGGAATTATTCCAGCAGACATTACCGGACCAGGAAAAATTGGTTTGGTTTCAAAATCAGGCACTTTGACTTATCAGATGATGTTTGAGTTAAGAGATTTCGGTTTCACAACAGCGGTAGGAATTGGTGGAGATCCAATAATTGGAACAACTCATATCGACTGCTTGCGCGCATTCCAGGATGATCCTGAAACTAAAGCGATTGTTATGATTGGTGAAATTGGCGGCGATGCAGAAGAGAGAGCAGCGCAATTCATGAAAGAGTATGTAACTAAACCTGTTGTTGGATATGTTGCTGGATTTACAGCACCTGAGGGCAAAACTATGGGTCACGCTGGTGCAATTGTCTCTGGATCTTCAGGAACTGCTGCAGCTAAAAAAGAAGCTTTGGAAGCTGTCGGTGTTGCGGTTGGTAAAACACCAAGTGAAACCGCTAACTTGATGCGCAAGATATTGAATGGATAAATCGCAGATAGGAAAATAATGGTTGCGCGTAGGTTCTTGATCACGCTGCAACAAGTAATTAGATCAATACTGATAATACTTTTTCCACTTGCTTTTATTACCTTATTCGCTTGGGCAACTGCTGGAAGTACATACGGGACTACATCTGATCCAATGCGAGCTGCGCTTTGGCTTTGGTTAGGATCGCATTTAGCGCCATTTCATATCACTAGCAATGAGATAACTGGGTACCTGTCTTACTTGCCGTTAGGTGCGGTAATACTTCCTTGGCTTAGTATGCGAGTGGGATATAGAAGAGTAGTTGCAGTAATTGAAAACAAAAAAATGAGTCGGGCATACTTTATCTTGACCTATTTGATTTGTTACTTACTACTGGCACTAATTGCTTCAAACAGCCAAGTCTCAGTTGACTATCTAAGAGGGATAGCAGTTTTGATGTTTTTATTATTTCTAGCCACAACTACGGTAAATTTTGAAACACTAGTTAAATTACCAGGCCAAATGTTTTTAATCATGCTCGGAATCTCAGGAGTACTTTTCTCATTAAACCTGCTACTTAACTTTAGTATTGCTAAAAATCTAACCGTAGTTCTTCACCCAGGCATCATTGGCGGAATTCTGTTGCTGTTCTTACAAATACTTTATTTGCCTAATCTATTTTTTGCCACCTTTAGCTACATCTTAGGTTCTGGATTTTCACTAGGTAGTGCAACTGATATCACTCCATTTATCTTTAATCTTCGTGAGATTCCTGCAATTCCAGCCCTTGCAGCATTACCTGCCGGGAGGTTTCCATGGATGATTACTTTATCAATCATGCTTTTTGGTTATGCTTTAATAAACCTAAATAAAATTAAAGTCCTTGATATTGATAAAAAAAGTAAACAACAACTAAATCTGCGATTCCTACTTCTATCTGTCCTTGGCTCAGCGATCTTGGCGTTTATTTCATCTGGATCATTAATTTCAGCAAATATGAATCCAGTTGGCGTAAATCCACTACGGATCGGTGCAATTGTTTTTGTTCACATCCTTTTAGCATTCCTAGTTATTCACTACTTACCAAAATTGTTTAAGAAAAAAGATATGCAGAGTAGGCTTGCTACATGAGTGCGATAATCATGGATGGCAAAGCTTTAGCCCAGAGGATAAAGGTTGATATCGCTGCCGCTATTGGAAAACTCGATAAGCCAGTTGGCTTGGGCACAATTCTGGTCGGTGATGATCCTGGATCAGTTGCATATGTTGAAGGCAAGCACCGGGATTGTGCTGAGGTTGGCATCAAATCAATTAAAGTAAATTTACCTGCCAGTGCAACCACTAATGAAGTTATTGCCTCAGTTAACGCACTAAATGCAGATCCGAGTTGCTCAGGATTTATTGTTCAACTTCCACTTCCAGTTGGAGTGAATACGCAAAAAGTTTTATCTGCAATTAATCCAGCAAAGGATGCAGATGGGCTTACTCCAAATAATTTAGGCAATCTTGTTTTAGGTTTTAACTCAGTAGTTGCCTGTACACCAAAGGCGATTGTGGCTTTGTTAGCTGAGTATAAAATTAATTTATCTGGCGTGAAGGTATTAGTTATTGGCCGAGGCATGACAGTCGGTAGACCCTTATCTATTTTGCTATCCCAAAAACCAATTAATGCCACAGTAACCCTGGCACACTCAGCATCTAAGAATTTAACCGACCTCATTAAGGATGCTGATGTAGTTATTGCTGCCATGGGTAGTGCGCAATTTATAAAGCCTGAAATGGTGAAAAAAGGATCAGTCTTAGTTGATGTTGGAATCACTCGAGATGGCAATCAACTTGTTGGGGATTTTGATCCTAAAGTTATTGAGGTCGCCTCTGCTTTTGCGCCGATGCCAGGTGGAGTAGGTCCAATGACAAGGGTTATGCTGCTTAAAAATGTAATTGAACTGGCTAGAAATGAAAAATAGTTTTCGACTTGATCAAATAAGAAGAGTTTCATTGCTTATTGTTGCGATCGGGTTAGTGATTGGAATTAGTGGCGCAGTACGCAGTGGCTCAATCATTTTATCAATTGGCGCAGCTGCATTTACGTTGGCTAGATATTCACAATTAAAAGTAAAGCGGAATATTGAATTGATTCTGCCAATTATGATCTGCATCATGTTATTTGGATTGGCTATTTCACTTCCCAACGCCAGATAACCTCACCGATTTAGTTGATTTGCCCTAAATCAGTAATATTGGCCATAAGCAGCGAGAGGATTCAATGAGCAGATCTGGGAAAGTAACAGTTGTAGGGGCTGGGTTTTATGGTTCAACCACCGCACTACGACTTGCAGAATATGATGTTTTTGAAACTGTTGTATTGACCGATATTTTAGAAGGTAAATCAGAGGGCTTAGCGTTAGATATTAATCAATCAAGATCAATTGAAAATTTTGAAACTAAAGTTATTGGTGCCACCACAACTGCAGAAGGTGGCGGATATGAGAAGACTGCCAACTCTGATGTGGTAGTTATTACTGCAGGATTACCTCGAAAGCCTGGCATGAGTCGAATGGACTTAATTGGCGTAAATGCTGGAATTGTCCGTGGCGTTGCCGAAAACATTGCAAAGCATTCACCCAACGCAGTGATTATCGTGGTTTCAAATCCATTGGATGAAATGACTGCATTAGCTCAAATCGCAACTAAATTTCCATATAACAAAGTTATGGGTCAAGCAGGCATGCTTGATACAGCAAGATTTACAAACTTTGTTGCTGAAAAATGTGGTGTGCCAACGGCGTCCGTTAAGACTTTAACTCTTGGTTCACATGGTGAAACGATGGTGCCAGTTCCAAGTCGTTGCACAGTAAATGGCAAACCACTTTCAGATGTTTTATCTGCCGATGAAATAAAGGATTTAGTTGACCGAACTCGAAATGGTGGCGCTGAGATTGTGGCATTGCTTAAGACAGGTTCTGCTTATTACGCACCCTCAGCGGCTGCAGCTCGAATGGCAAAGGCTGTGATTACGGATTCAAATGAGGTAATGCCGGTATGCGCGTGGGTAAATGGTGAGTATTCAATTACCGGTGTTTACCTTGGTGTTGAAGCACAGATTGGTAAGAATGGAATCAACAAAGTTGTGGAAACAAAGTTAACCGCTGATGAGTTAGCTTCTTTAAAAGTGGCTGCTGAAGCGGTACGTACAAAACAAGCAGATGTTAAAGATCTATAGGCCCAGGAGATAAATTATGAATAAGATAAAAGTAGAGGGCACAGTAGTTGAATTAGATGGCGATGAAATGACCAGAATTATCTGGCAGTTCATCAAAGACTCTTTGATCTTGCCTTATCTGGATATAAATCTTGAGTATTACGACCTAGGCATTGAATATCGGGATAAGACAGATGATCAGGTAACTATTGATTCAGCTCACGCCATTCAAAAACATGGCGTTGGCGTTAAGTGCGCAACTATCACACCGGATGAGGCGCGAGTTGAAGAGTTTAAGTTGAAGAAAATGTGGAAATCCCCAAATGGAACAATCCGCAATATTTTAGGTGGCGTAATTTTCCGCGAACCAATCATCATTAAGAATGTTCCGCGCTTAATTCCGCACTGGACAAAGCCAATTGTGATTGGCCGTCATGCGTTTGGTGATCAATACCGTGCCACAGATTTTAAAGTTCCAGGTGCAGGAAAGCTAACTGTTACTTTCACACCAACTGATGGTTCAAAGCCGATGGAGTTTAATGTTTTTGATTTTCCTTCATCTGGTGTAGCAATGGCTATGTATAACTTGGATGATTCAATTAGAGATTTTGCAAGAGCATCATTTAACTACGGCCTAATCCGTAAGTACCCAGTATTCCTTTCGACTAAAAATACAATTCTTAAGGCATACGATGGCCGATTTAAAGATATCTTTGCTGAAGTTTTTGAAAAAGAGTTTAAGGCAGAGTTTGCCAAGAATAATCTTGAGTACGACCATCGTTTAATTGATGACATGGTTGCCACCTCACTTCGCTGGGAGGGTGGATATATCTGGGCGTGTAAGAATTATGACGGTGATGTTCAGTCCGACACTGTTGCACAAGGTTATGGATCACTCGGATTAATGACTTCAGTTCTAATGACTCCAGATGGCAAAACAGTTGAAGCAGAAGCAGCCCATGGAACAGTTACCCGCCACTTCCGCGATCATCAAGTGGGTAAAGCAACCTCTACAAATCCAATTGCATCTATCTTTGCTTGGACGCAAGGCTTAGCTCACCGCGCCAAACTAGATAACACTCCTAAGGTCGCAGAGTTTGCTAAAACTTTAGAGCGAGTGTGTATCCAAACAGTTGAAAGCGGCAAGATGACAAAGGATTTAGCACTACTAATTAGCAAAGATGCGCCATGGCTTAATACCCAAGAGTTTTTGGCTGCTATTGATGATAATTTGAAGAAAGCAATGGCTTAAAGCTTTAATAAAAAAAGCCCCACTCTGATTGAGTGGGGCTTTTTAATTTTCTTAGTTAATTAAGTCGCTTGCCACTTGTTGCATCAAATAGATGAACAACATCAGGATTAACTCCCACGGTAACGGTTTGACCAGGCTTTGGTGGGTTCTTTGGATCCCAACGAATAATTACCTGACCTAACTCCTCACTGGTGTTAGCGAATTTAAGTGATTTATCAACTGGCTTGCCATAAACAAACGCGTCAGCGCCCAGCTCTTCAACTACCTCAACTGCTACTTCAAATCCAGTACTTGCTGGCACAAAGCCCTCTGGCCTAATACCAACTGTTACTGATGAGCCACCAGCAGATGGAATTGCGATGCCTAAACTACCAAGCATTGCCTTGCCACCAGATACAGGTGCAGTTAGCAGGTTCATGGCAGGTGAGCCAATAAATCCAGCAACAAATACATTTTGTGGTCTTTCATAAAGATTTCTTGGAGTATCAACCTGTTGCAATAAGCCATCCTTTAATACTGCAACTCGATCACCCATGGTCATCGCCTCTACCTGATCATGAGTTACATAAACAGTGGTGATTCCTAATCTGCGTTGCAGCGCTGCAATTTGGGTACGGGTAGCAACGCGAAGTTTTGCATCTAGGTTTGATAATGGTTCATCCATTAAGAAGACCTGTGGCTCGCGCACAATCGCTCTGCCCATTGCAACTCGCTGGCGTTGTCCACCGGAAAGTGCCTTAGGTTTGCGGTCTAAGTAATCTTCTAAATCTAATAATTTTGCAGCTTCTAAAACTCTGCGATCGCGTTCCTCTTTTGCAACGCCAGCAATCTTTAATGCAAATCCCATATTTTCAGCAACTGACATATGTGGGTATAGCGCGTATGACTGAAATACCATTGCAATATCGCGGTCTTTAGGTGCAACATTTGTTACATCCTTATCGCCAATACGAATTGATCCAGTATCAATCTCTTCTAATCCAGCTAACATTCGAAGTGAGGTTGATTTACCGCAACCAGATGGTCCAACTAATACTAAGAACTCACCATCATTAACAGTTAGATCTAATTTATCTACCGCAGGTTTTGTAGTGCCGGGATAAATTCGTGATGCTTGGGAAAATACAACTGATGCCATGATTTTATTACTCCTTCTCCGGGCAGGTACGTGCCCGACGATCCGTTGGATGAAGGTCTCACGGTTGTGAGAGTTGGCAAAGGCTACGACAGATTGGCTAAAAAGAGGAAGGGGCGCAGTTTTTGCGCTCACAGGGCGGGCTATGTGCGCAGTTAGATACCATTGGAGATATGGCTGAAGGTGCGCTACCAAGTATTGCAATCGTTTTAGGCCTAATTGCGGTGGGCGGAATCTTTGTGGCCGCTGAGATCGCACTTATCTCCCTACGTGATTCCCAGGTCAAACAGATATCAACTAAGGGTAAACGTGGGGCTCGGGTAGCAAAGCTAGCTAGTAATCCAAACCGTTTCTTAGCCGCAGTGCAGGTTGGCATCACCTTATGTGGATTCTTATCAGCAGCGCTAGGCGCTGAACAACTTGGCGTATTTGTTATTCCAAGATTAGAGGAGTTGGGCTTATCTGCTGGTAGCAGTGAGATAGTTTCAATTGTGGCAATCACATTAGTGATTGTTTACATCTCATTAGTCTTTGGTGAGTTAGTGCCCAAGCGATTGGCACTTTATAAGAGTGAGAGTATTGCGCTCGCAACCGCTGCCATCGTTGATCGCGTTGCCATATTTTTTCGACCAGTTATTTGGTTACTTTCGCATTCAACTGATTTGATTGTAAAGATTTTTGGTATTACCTCAAAGAGTGAGCGTAATCAGATTTCTGATGTTGAATTAATGGATTTAGTTAGCGGTCATGCAGATTTAACGAAAGAAGAGCGAGATATTGTTGAAGAGGTGTTTAATACCAGCGATCGTTTAATTCACGAAGTGATGGTGCCAAGAACTGAAGTTGATTTCTTAGATGCATCCTTAAGTATTTCACAAGCCAGAAAGATTGCTGTTGAACTTGCTCACTCCAGATACCCAGTAGTTAGAGGCAGCAGCGATGAGGTAATCGGATTTTTACACGTTCGAGATTTGCTGAATCCGAAATTAGATGATGCCCAGATAACCATTATGGAAATTGTCAGAAATGTAATCTTCTTGCCTGGCACTAAAGGTGTTTTGCCAGCTTTGACTGAGATGCGAAGCAAACGCCAGCACATTGCAATCGTGCTTGATGAGTACGGCGGCACTGATGGAATCATCACTTTAGAAAATTTAGTTGAATGTTTAATCGGTGAGATCCATGATGAGTATGACGGCCATGAAGCACAGCCAGAACTCGAGCAACGCACAGGGGATATAGAGATTGATGGGTTAATCTCACTTGAAGATTTACATGATCTAGCCGGCATTTCCTTGCCAGATGGACCATATGAAACTGTCAGTGGTTTTGTGATGCATTATTTAGGAAGAATTGCGCAGGTAAATGATGTGGTTCGAATCAATGGTGCACGCTTTACAATTATCAGCATGAGTGGCAAGCGGGTAGGTCAATTATTACTTGCCAGAGATGATGTGAAATCTTGAGCAAAAAACGGGTGCTTTCTGGCATTCAGCCAACTCATGACTCATTTCATCTAGGAAATTACTTAGGCGCAATCAAGCAATGGGTTGATCTACAAAAAGAACATGATGCTTTTTATTGTGTAGTTGATCTTCACGCACTCACAGTTGAAACTGATCCAAAATTATTAGAAAAGCGAACACTACTTTCAGCTGCGCAATTAATTGCTATTGGCGTGGATCCAAAGCTGTGTACATTATTTATTCAATCTCACGTACCTGCTCACAACCAATTAGCTTGGGTACTGGAGTGCATTACTGGATTCGGCGAAGCTGGCCGAATGACACAATTTAAAGATAAGTCTCAAAAAGGTGGGGCTGATCGAACTAATGTTGGATTATTTACCTACCCAATTTTACAAGCAGCCGACATTTTACTTTACCAAGCAGATTTTGTGCCAGTAGGTGAAGATCAAAGACAGCACATTGAATTAACTAGAGATCTAGGCCAACGATTTAATACCAAATACAAAGAGGTATTTAACATTCCACAGGCACAGATAATTAAATCCTTAGCCAAGATAAATGATTTACAAGATCCAAATTCGAAGATGAGTAAATCAGCTGCCTCTATGGCCGGGGTAATTGAGTTATTAGATTCACCAGAGGCCACGATTAAGAAGTTTAAGTCCAGTGTTACAGATGCTGGCAAAGAGATTAAATATGATGAAAAAGAAAAGCCTGGAATCTCTAACCTATTAACTATCCACTCAGCTTTCTCTGGAAAATCTGTTAAGGAGATTGAAAATGAGTTTGCTGGCAAAGGTTATGGTGATTTCAAATTACAGGTTGCCGAAGTTGTGGTTGAAGCATTAAACCCAATCCGAGTTAAAACGCAGGAGTTGATGGATGATCAGGGCGAGCTAATTAAGATTTTGAAATCTGGCGCAGAAAAAGCTAACCAAGTTGCTGGCAAGACATTATCTGATGTTTACACCGCACTAGGTCTGATTAATAATGGCTAAGCGTTTTACGTTTTTTGCTCTAGTTCTTTCTTTATTAACCACGCTCACACTGCCAAACTCAATCGCTGCTGAACCAAAGAAAATCGCTATTGCCTATGATGTTGGCGGCCGAGGAGATAATGGCCTAAATGATCTTGCCGCGCTGGGATTAGAGCGGGCGATAAAAAAACTTAACATCTCAAGACTAGATGTGCGGGAGCAAATAACTGATGGCAACCTTGGGGATCGAATCACCCGAGTTAGGTTCCTAGCCAAGAATAAATACCAATTAATTATTTGTGTTGGTTCAGGATATGCCGATACGGTGCGGCGAATTTCAAATGAGTACCCAAATACTCAATTTGCAATAATCGATGATGAATCTGTTGCGATGACAAATGTTTCCAATCTGTCATTTGCTACCTCTGAAGCTATTTATTTAGCGGCTGCTGCGATGGCGGTGAAGAGCAAGAGTGGAAAAATTGGTTTTATTGCACCTAAGGCCGATCCAATCTCAATGAAATATGCCGCTGTTTTTGCAAAAGGTGCGGCGGCGGGAAATTCAAAAATTAAAGTTTTCAGTAAGTTAGCTGATTCAAATATTGAAGCTGAGGTTGCTGGCCTAGTTAATTCAGGAGTAGATCAGCTTTTTTCAACTTGGTCGAAGTCAGATGAAGTAATATCCACCGTTGCTAGATTTAATAGCGCTGCGACACCAATTCTTATTTCTGGCATACTGCCTGATCAATACTTTTTGAATTTTTCAGCAGGAAAAAAGAATCAATATGTCGCAGTTTCAAAACGTTATGATCTAGCGGTAGAACAGATCATCACTGCTGAGTTATCGGATAAAAATATTTTGAATATTCTAGATTCTAAAAAAGGTATCTATGGAAATCGCTACAATTTGAAGGATGGTGGGCTTTCAGTGAAGATTGTTGCTGGATCAGCCTTCTCAGCAAAAATCCAAGGAATATTGGCTAATTTAAAGGCCGGTCGGGTCAAAAATCTAGGTAACTGATAGAAATCTGTAAAAAACTTTAAACTCTCCATTTAGAGTTTAAGGAAATCTAAAGAAATCGTAATCAACCTAACTTGGGCGCCTGACTTAAAGCCTGATTCCTCACCGATAAGGTCAGCACACAACTAACCCCATCATTTTTGGGTCTAAGTCCTAGGGAGGGATTTTGAAAAAAGTAAATAAAGTCGTTGTGGCTATTGCAGCTGCATCGCTAATTTCATCAGTAGCAATTTCACCAGCTGCTAATGCTGCAACCAAGCAAAAGGTCTGTGTAGCACTAGATACCGCTGGAATTAATGACAAGTCTTTCAACCAAACTTCATATGAAGGTGCAAAGCTTGCTCAAAAAGCTGGCTACACATCATCAATTGAATACTTACCAGCAAAATCAAATGCTGACTATGCACCAAATATTAAAAAGTTTTTAGATAAGAAGTGCACCCTAATCATCGGTGTTGGATATTTACTTGGTGATGCATTTGCAGCGGCTGCACCTGCTAATCCTTCAGTTAACTTCGCGCTAGTTGATGGATGGTCTTCAGGAAAAAACCAAAAGGGAATTACCTACAAGACTGACGAAAACTCATTCCTAGTTGGCTACTTAGCTGCTGGCATGAGCAAGACTGGCAAGGTTGCAACTTATGGTGGAATTCAGATTCCAACCGTAACAATCTTCATGGAAGGTTATGCAAAGGGAGTCCAGTACTACAACGAGGTGAAGAACAAGAAGGTTGAAGTACTTGGTTGGAACACAAAGACTAAGACTGGAACTTTCCTTGGTAGCTTTGATGACACAACCAAAGCACTACAAACCTCAATCTCATTTGAGCAACAGGGTGCAGATGTAATTTTCCCAGTTGCCGGTGGAATGCAAGCAACAACTGCTGCAAATAGCGTAAAGACAAAGAAATCAAACGTTATTTGGGTAGATGCAAAGGTTATGGATACAGGCAAGCAATACGCGAGTGTTACTCCAGTTTCAGCTCTTAAGGGCTTAGCTGAAGGTGTATTGGCTGTAACTAAAGAAGCATATGAAGGCAAATTCACAAGCAAAGAGTATGTAGGCTCACTTTCAAACAAGGGTGTTAGCTATGCAATTACTCCAGCTTGGGCAAAGAAGATTCCTGCCTCACTGCAAAATGAAGTAAAAGATCTAGCTGCAAACATTGCTGCTGGATATATTGATGTAAACAATGCGTAATCGACTATAAATTTTAGTCGAGCACTATTGCTGGGTGAGTTAGATTTCTAACTCACCCAGTTACATTAAGGAGTAGTTGATGCCCTTAGAGTTAAGGGGAGTATCCAAAAGTTTTGGCAATTTAATTGCAAATGACCAAATAAATTTAAAAGTCGGTAAAGGTGAAATTCACGCCATTCTTGGCGAAAACGGTGCCGGCAAATCAACTTTAATGAATATTGTTTATGGTCTGTTGCAGCCAGATTCTGGCGAGATTCTTGTTGATGATCAGACGGTAAAAATCTATGAACCATCAGATGCAATTAAGCATGGTATCGGTATGGTGCACCAGCATTTCATGTTAATTCCAGTGTTTACGGTGGCAGAAAATATTGCGCTCGGACGCGAAAAATCTAAGTTTGGCATTATGAGTTTGGCTGAGATTAAAACAAAAATTAAGAAGTTATCTGATGAGTTTAAATTTGATATTGACCCAGACGCTATTATTGAAGATTTACCTGTTGGTGTGCAGCAGCGAGTTGAAATAGTTAAAGCGCTTATGTATGACGCCAAGGTTTTGATCTTAGATGAACCAACAGCAGTCCTAACTCCCCAGGAAACTGATGAGTTGCTAAATGTTATGAAGGTCTTAAAATCTAAGGGGACTTCAATTATTTTCATTACCCATAAACTTAGAGAAGTTAAAGAAGTAGCCGACAAGATAACAATTATTAGGTTGGGCAAGGTGGTAGGAACTCAACTACCAACCGCTTCACAAGAGGAGTTAGCTAATCTGATGGTGGGACGCCAAGTTGATTTAGCGCCTAATAAAGTGGCCTTTAACCCTGGTATTAATGTTCTAGAGATCAACAACTTAAATATATTTAATGATGCTGGCCGTAAAGTTATAAACAATCTTTCTTTAAATATTCGCGCTGGAGAAATTGTTGCTATTGCTGGTGTTCAAGGCAATGGACAATCTGAATTAGCTAGGGCGCTACTTAACCTTGAGAAACATTCATCCGGCTCCATAAAATTAGATGGACAAGAGATTCAAGGTTTTACGGTTAGGGATTCATTGCGGGCTGGAATTGCCTACATTCCAGAATCTCGAGAACTGGATGGATTAATCTCCACCTTTTCAATCACAGAAAACTTGATTTTAGATGTTCACGATTTAGAACCTGTTGCAAGCAGAGGACAATTAAATAGAGCCTATATTCAAAATAATGCCACAACATTAGTAAAAGAATTTGATGTTAGAACACAAAGCATTGAGGATAATTCCTCTTCACTGTCTGGTGGAAATAAGCAGAAGGTAGTACTTGCGCGAGAGCTTTCACGCGAAGTTAAATTAGTTGTTGCAGCACAACCAACCAGAGGACTAGATGTTGGTTCTATTGAATTTGTCTATGAGAAATTACTTGCTGAGCGAGCTAATAAAAAAGCTATATTGCTGATTAGTAGTGAGTTAGATGAAGTAATGGAGTTGGCTGACCGAATTGCGGTAATTTATAAAGGTGAAATTGTCGGAGTAGTAGATTCTGATGTATCTAGAGAAAAACTAGGCTTAATGATGGCAGGCATCAAGTGATTACTAGATTCCTTATGGCGTTTAGAAAGAATGCATTATTACCATTTCTATCCTTTGTTTTTGCATTCTTTATTGGTGGAATAATTATTGTTCTCTCAGATCCTGTGATTATGGGACAACTAAGTTCACCAGGAAAATTCTTAACATCAGCAGGATCAAGAATTGGCAACTCTTATTTAGCAATATTCCAAGGTTCTATTTACGATGTTAATCTGGCAAGGGAATCTGGAGTTTTCCGTGGGTTCTATCCACTCTCAGAAACAATTGTTACTGCAGTTCCACTTTTATTTGCAGGATTGGCTGTGGCTCTAGCATTTAGATCTGGCCTGTTTAACATCGGAGCTCAGGGTCAGTTTATTTTTGGAGCGATTGGTGCTTCTTATGTTGGATTTGCTTATGAATTGCCACCGCTAATTCATGTTCCACTTGTTTTAATAGTTGGAATAGTTCTCGGTGGTTTATTTGGCGGGTTTGTAGGTTTGCTTAAAGCAAAAACAGGAGCGCACGAAGTAATTGTAACTATTATGCTCAATTACATTGCTTCCTTGTTTGTTCTTTGGTTGCTGAAAACTCAGGCATTTTTGCGGGCAGAACGGCAAGACCCGATCGCACCTGAAGTAAATAGCAGCGCTCAGTTACCGAAAATATTTGGTGGCGATTTAAGATTACATTTTGGAATATTTATAGCGCTGGCAACCACTTTGTTTGTTTGGTGGTTATTAACGAGAAGCACTATCGGCTTTAAATTTAGGGCAGTCGGAGCAAACTCAAATGCAGCTAGGACTGCAGGAATTTCAGTTCCATTCGTAACAACTGCAACGATGTTTATTAGTGGCGGTTTAGCTGGATTAGGTGGGGCAGTACATCTAATTGGTACTGAGTACTCTTTAACTGCGGGAATTGCTGGCAGCATCGGTTTTGATGCGATCACGGTAGCTCTACTTGGGCAAGCAACTCCACTTGGAACCTTGCTGGGAGCATTACTCTTTGGCGCACTTCAAACTGGCAGCAGAACTTTGCTTTCCAATACTGGTACGCCATCAGAAATTGTTCAAGTTATTCAAGCCTTAATAGTCTTATTCATCGCAACTCCGATGCTGCTAAAGCGAGTCTTCAGATTGAAAAATAGCGTTGAATCAAAGACTTTAACTGCTAAAGGTTGGAACGGCTAATGGCAGAGTTGAATTTAGTACAAAAACGTAAGCAAAAGAGTGTTTATACGATGTTGGGCTTGTTTGGTGTTTTCACGACTATTTTCTATCTGACATCTAAGAAAACTGAACCAATTACTTTTGGATTTATTCTTGGCGATGAATTTAAGTTGTTAAGTGAGTGGAGTATTAGTTCAAGAGTTGGCTCTGGAATATTTATGATCTTGGCACTGTTTGGAGTTGGGCTTTCTTACTTAGGCTTTAAGTCAGATAAATCCTTATCCTTTGGTAGTTTTGTATTTGGCTTAGGCAGCATCATGTCATTCCTATGTTGGGCAGCAGCTGGAAAATTCATCCCATTTACTGGGTTACTTCAAGCAGCACTTTTGCTAGCTGTTCCACTGATTTTTGGTTCTATGTCTGGATTACTTTGCGAAAAGTCTGGTGTTATAAATATTGCCATTGAAGGCCAATTACTATTTGCAGCCTTCATCTCTGCGATAGTTGCAAGCCTTACACAGAATTTACTTTGGGGATTAATCTCAGCGCCAATTGCTGGTGCTTTGGTATCACTGATCTTGGCTTACTTTGCAATTAACTTTAAAGTAGACCAAGTTATAGTTGGTTTTGTTATAAATGTTTTGGTTTTAGGGCTAACTAATTTCTTTTATTCAACCCTGCTTGTGCCTTATGACAGCACTTGGAATGCTGCAGGAAGTTTTTCAGCGATACCTATTCCTATTTTGTCTAGGATCCCAATAATTGGTCCTGTTTTGTTTAATCAAACGATAATTGTCTACATAATGTATGCAATCGTTATTTTGATTCAAGTAGCTTTGCATAAATCTCGTTGGGGCCTTCGCACTCGAGCTGTTGGTGAACTTCCTATTGCGGCTGATTCAGTTGGAATTGATGTTAATAAATTAAGATTTAGAAATGTAATGCTTGCTGGATTGGTGGCGGGTATAGGTGGCGCAGTATTTACAATCGGCGCCGTTGGAATTTTCTCTCAGTCGATGACTGCTGGTGCAGGATTCATCGCCCTTGCTTGCTTAGTTTTTGGTAAATGGACGCCACGAGGGGCACTTGTAGCTGCACTATTTTTTGGTTTTGCTAACAGTCTACAAAGTAATCTTTCAATCTCCGGCGTAGCCCTACCATCAGAACTAATGTTGATGGTTCCTTACGTTGCCACAATCATTGCGGTTTCTGGCTTGGTAGGACGTGTTCGAGCGCCTGCAGCAGATGGAATCCCATACTCTCGCGGTAATAAATAGTTTAATTTCGTAGGAGAATTAGCCCATGGATATTAACTGGGAGCAACTGCATTTAGCCGCTAAAGATGTTATGCAAAAAGCTTATGCTCCCTATTCAAATTTTAAAGTTGGCGTAGCTGGCTTAGTTTCAGATGGGCGAATAGTTGTTGGTTGTAACAGTGAGAATGCAAGTTATGGCGTTGGCCTTTGCGCAGAGTGTGGACTTATCTCTTCATTAACTGCTACAGGTGGTGGCAGATTAATCGCAGTGGTTTGTGTTGATGGTAAAGGTGAGTATCTATCTCCATGTGGTCGTTGTCGCCAGTTATTGTTTGAACATGGCGGTAATGAAATGTTGTTTATGACACCTGATGGCCCTAAGCCACTGTCATATCTATTGCCTTGGGGGTTTGGTCCAGAGGACCTTAAATGAGTGAAAAATTCGCTGCTGTTGAAATCATTTCAGCAAAGCGCGATAAACATGAATTAAGTAATGAACAAATCGACTGGACTATCGATGCTTACACTCGAGGTGTTATAGCAGACGAGCAAATGTCAGCATTACTGATGGCAATTTTGCTTAACGGAATGAATAATCGAGAAATTTCTAAATGGACCGAAGCCATGATCGCAAGTGGTGAAAAAATGAATTGGTCAATGCTTGATCGCCCAACAGTTGATAAGCATTCAACTGGTGGTGTTGGCGACAAAATTACTTTGCCACTCGCACCTTTAGTAGCAGCATGCGGTGCTGCGGTGCCACAACTATCAGGCCGAGGGCTAGGTCATACCGGAGGAACTCTAGATAAGTTGGAATCTATTAAAGGCTGGAAAGCAAATCTTTCCAATGCGGAGATGTTAAAAGTAATTCAAGAATGTGGCGCAGTTATTTGCGCAGCAGGTGCCGGGTTAGCACCAGCTGATAAAAAACTTTATGCCCTGCGTGATGTGACAGGAACCGTGCAAGCAATTCCATTAATTGCATCCTCAATTATGAGTAAGAAAATTGCCGAAGGAACAAGTGCTTTAGTGCTAGATGTTAAGACTGGTTCTGGTGCCTTTATGAGCGATCCAAAGGATGCAGCATTACTCGCTAGAACAATGGTTGATTTAGGAAAAAATGCAGGTGTAAAAACCCGAGCACTTGTTACTGCCATGGATGTGCCACTTGGCTTAACTGCTGGAAATGCTCTTGAAATCAGGGAGACACTAGAGGTGTTAGCTGGTGGTGGACCTAGTGATGTCATCGAATTAACTCTTTTGTTGGCAAATGAGATGCTGGATGCGGTTGGCATAAAACCTAAAGTTTCACCAGAGGAAGCATTAAAAAACGGCATGGCAATGGATGTTTGGCGAAAAATGATTACAGCGCAAGGCGGAGATAATGATGCGCCATTGCCAGTTGCGAAAGAGAAAATGGAAATTAAGGCAACTGCATCTGGAAAGCTTTTAAATTTAGATGCAATGAAAGTTGGCGTTGCAGCATGGCGATTAGGAGCAGGTAGACAAAAACAAGGTGAAGTTTTACAACTTGGATCTGGAATTGAAATTCATGCCAAACCAGGGGATCTAGTTACAAAGGATCAAGCGATTTTAACTCTACACACAGATGAAGTAGCAAGATTTGAACGCGCAATAGATGCGTTAGTTGGTGGATTTTCAATTGGTGGTAAAGATGATGAAGTTAAGCGATTACCATTAGTTGTTGAAAGAATTGAGGGGTAAGTGTCTTTAGATAAAACACCTACAAGTGATCAGATTAAACGCGTTCCAAAAGCGTTATTACATGATCATTTAGATGGTGGTTTGCGCCCTGAAACTATTATTGAGATTGCTCAACAAATTGGTTACAAGAAGTTACCAACTGATGACCCGATAAAGCTTGCAGATTGGTTTGAAGAATCCTGTAATTCACACTCATTGGTGCGCTATCTTGAAACTTTCTCACACACAATTGCAGTTATGCAGAGCAAAGAAGCGATCATTCGAGTTTCAAGAGAGTGCGCAATTGATCTAGCAAGAGATGGTGTGGTTTATGCGGAGGTGCGAGGTGCACCTGAGTTATTCACTGAACAAGGTTTAACTCTTGATCAGGTTGTTGAGGCAACTCTTGAAGGTTACAAACAAGGAATGGCAGAGGCAGCAAGTGAAGGTAACAAAATAAGAGTTGAATCATTACTTTGCGGCATGCGACAAAATAATCGATCCCAAGAACCAGCTGCAGCAGTTGTTAAGTATCGAAATAAAGGAGTTGTTGGATTTGATATTGCAGGACCAGAAGATGGCTTTCCACCATCAAACCAGTTAGAAACTTTTGAGTATCTGCGTAAAGAGAATGCTCACTTCACAATTCATGCTGGTGAAGCTTATGGATTGCCATCCATCTGGGAGGCTATTCAAATCTGTGGCGCAGAACGTCTTGGGCATGGCGTAAGAATTATTGATGACATTGACTTTAGCGGGGATAAACCAAAGCTTGGCCCACTTGCATCATATGTCAGAGATCGCAGAATTCCACTTGAGCTTTGCCCAACCTCAAATCTTCAAACAGGTGCCGCTAAAACTTACTCTGAGCATCCAATTGGCATGCTGGCAAAATTACGTTTTCGCGTAACTCTAAATACCGATAATCGATTAATGAGCAGGACTTCAATGAGTAATGAAATGTCAGAATGTGTTAAATCGTTTGGCTGGAAATTTACCGATTTACAACGAGTAACTGTAAATGCACTTAAGAGTTCATTTATCCCTTTTGAGGAAAGACTAGAAATTATAGAAAAGGTAGTTAAACCTGCTTACGCAGTGATATCAGCTGAGTAGTTAAATACCGATCGGGTGCCAAATAGTTTTATGCTCCATGAAGCTTAAAATCCTCTCTGGATGATTAGCTGGTGCAAATCTAGAAATACGTTTTAAGTTATCTGCGCCTACTAGCTTAATTTCATCCTCCTGCTTCTTATTTAATCCAGCCACATCTACGCCATCGATTTCCATATGAGAGCCAATCCAAGGCAAAAGCTCAGAAGTTTTACCAGTGAGAATATTTACAACTCCACCTGGCACATCACTTGTTGCGATTACTTCACCTAAAGTTATTGCTGGTAGGGGATATGACTCGCTGGCAATTAATATAGCTGAATTTCCAGCAGCAAGTACTGGAGCTAACGTGCGTACTGCGCCAAGTAATGAAGGTTTGCCTTCGGCAAATAATGCAATAACTCCCAAAGCTTCTGGAGTTGTAAAGTTATAAAACGGACCAGAAACTTGATTTTGTGACCCAGAAATAGAAGATAACTTGTCACACCAACCGGAGTACCAAACCCAAGTATCAATCGCTTCTGCTACTTGAAGTTTTGCCGCCTTTGTTGTTACACCTTCAAGTGCGCAGATCTCTTCAACAAATTGTTCACTTCTGCCTTGCATAATCTCTGCAATTCGATAAAGAATTTGCCCGCGATTAAAGGCGGTTGCATTTGCCCAACCAGATTGGGCAGATTTAGCGGCAACGACTGCATCTCTTAAATCTTTTCTAGATGCCAGAACAGGATTAGCTAAGAATTTTTTATTGGCACCTTTAACTTCATAGACTCGACCAGATTCACTACGTGGGAAAGCACCACCAATGAATAACTTATAAGTTTTGTTTATATCTAGTGAGCTCATTTATTCACCTTCGAATCAGATGTTAAATAACCTGCTAAACCGTGGCGTCCACCTTCACGACCCCAACCTGACTCTTTGTATCCGCCAAATGGGCTTGCAGGATCAAATTTATTAAATGTGTTACTCCAGATCACGCCAGCCTTTAATTGCTTAGCAGCCCATAAAACTTTTGCACCCTTATCGCTCCAGATTCCTGCAGATAATCCATACATAGTGTTGTTGGCTTTCTCGATTGCCTCAGCTGGTGTTCTGAATGTGAGAACTGATAAAACTGGACCAAATATTTCTTCCCTAGCAATTCGATGTGATTGCGTAACACCTGTGAAAATAGTTGGTGGGTACCAGAATCCTTTTGTTGGAAGTTTTACATCCGGTGACCATCTATTGGCTCCCTCAGCATCACCAGTTTTAGATATCTCTTCAATCTTATTTAACTGCTCTTTTGAGTTGATTGCTCCCAAGTCTGTGTTCTTATCCATCGGATCACCTACTCGAATCAGGCTCATTCTTTTTTTAAGTTTTTCTAATACTTCATCAGCAACATTTTCTTGAATAATTAAACGTGAACCTGCGCAGCAAACATGGCCCTGATTAAAGAAAATACCATTAATAATTCCCTCAACTGCCTCATCAATTGCAGCATCTTCAAATACTAAATTGGCAGCTTTGCCACCAAGCTCTAGTGTGGCAGTTTTTTTAGTTGCCGATATTGATCTAGCTATTGCTTTACCAACCTCTGTCGAACCAGTAAATGCAACCTTGTTCACATCTGGATGATTAACTAGGGCAGCTCCAGTAATTCCATCACCGGTAACAATATTTACTACTCCATCTGGAAGTCCTGCTTGCTGACAAACTTGTGCAAATAAAAGTGCAGTAAGTGGAGTTGTTTCAGCTGGTTTTAATACAACTGTATTTCCAGCAGCAAGTGCTGGCGCAATTTTCCAAGCAAGCATTAATAATGGGAAGTTCCAAGGAATTATTTGCCCAACCACACCAAGTGGTTTTGGCTTACTTCCAAAACCGGCATATTCTAATTTGTCTGCCCAGCCAGCATGATAGAAAAAATGTGCAGCAGCAAGTGGAATATCTGTGTCACGAGATTCTCTTATCGGCTTGCCGTTATCTAAAGTTTCCACAACTGCGAACTCGCGAGCCCGTTCCTGCATAATTCGAGCAATTCGGTATAGATATTTACCACGCTCTTTTGCCGGCATTTTTGACCATATCTTTGTGTATGCAGCTCTAGCACTTCTTACGGCTGCATCGATATCAGATTTATCGCCGTAACCAACCTTTGATAACAACTCTTCAGTGGCTGGATTTATAGTGTTAAAACTTTTTCCTTTTTTAGGATCTACAAACTTACCGCCAATAAACAGGCCATAGCTTGGTGAAATATTTGCAATTGCCTTTGACTCAGGCGCGTTTGCGTACTCAAAATCGCTCATAACGCTCCTAATCTACAGTTACGTAGTTGGCACTAGCGTAGTGCCCAGTACGTAGCTTCATTCGCTGCATGAGTAAATCATTAAGTAAGGCGCTAGCCCCAATTCTAAACAAATCTGGGGTTAGCCACTCTTCCCCAGCAGTTTCCTTTACAAGCACAAGCTGTTTGATTGCATCCTTAGTTGTGCGAATTCCACCAGCAGGTTTAACGCCAATTTTTTCACCGGTTAAGGTGAAGTAATCACGGACTGCCTCAAGCATTACCAAAACAACTGGAGCAGTAGCTGCTGGTGCGACTTTTCCAGTACTGGTTTTAATGAAATCTGCGCCAGCCAACATCGCAAGGTATGAAGCTTTTCTAACGTTGTCATATGTAACTAATTCACCTGTTTCTAGAATAACTTTGAGGTGAGCTTTTTTCTCACAAATTTCTTTAATGACTCTAATCTCTTCAAAGACATCAGAAATTCTGCCCGATAGAAAAGCGCCACGGTCAATGACCATATCGATTTCATTTGCACCAGCATCTATTGCATCTTGTGTATCAATCTTCTTAACAGCAAGAGATGCTCTGCCAGATGGAAATGCGGTTGCAACTGCTGCAACCGGCAGAGATTTACCGCCGATTCGATCTAATTCAGTGCGAGCAATTTTTACCATATCGTTGTAAACGCAAATTGCGCCCACGGATGGAACAGTTAAATCAGATGGATCTGGCCTGACAGCTTTGGCGCAAAGAGTTTTAACTTTCCCAGGAGTATCTGCTCCTTCAAGAGTTGTTAGATCAACCATGCTTATTGCCATATCTATGGCCCAGGCTTTACTACTAGTTTTAATACTTCGAGTAGCTAGCATTGCTGCTCTTGCTTCTGCTCCCACTTGATCTACGGGAGGTAGATCGGAGAGAAACTTTCGAAGTGATTTTTCACTTCCATCAATAATCATGTGAGTACTTTAGTCAATGCCTGCTTTATTTGCGAGATTAGAGATTCGGCCTCATTTTTACTTGTAGCCACCACCTCTATGTAGCATTTAAGTTTAGGTTCAGTTCCACTTGGCCTAATAATTACTCGAATCCCATTTGCATACTTCAATCTAATACCAGGGGTTGGCATTAACTTTGATTGACTTAAGTTCTCTTTAGATACCAATGTATGACCAGATAGAACTGTAGGTGGTTGATCAATTACTTTGCTGAGCAATAGATCTATTTGCTTAAGATCGCTAAATCTAAGTGAAATCTGATCAGTTGAATGAAAGCCATACTCTTGGCCGATTTTTTCCAGATATTCATTTATGGTGAACCCTTTTTCTTTTAACTCAGAAACCATCTCAACAATTACGACAGCAGCACTAATTCCATCTTTATCATTCACATTTGCTGCATCAACGCAGTAACCAAGCGCTTCTTCATATCCAAATAAAAGGTTCTCAACTTTAGAAATCCATTTAAATCCCGTCAAAGTTTCTTTGAACTCCAAGTGATGCTTGTTTGCTATTTTCCCAAGCAGTGATGATGAGACTAATGAATTCGCAATTCGAGCATTCTTTGTTGAACTTTTACTAATTAAATAGTGGCCAAGTAATGTGCCAACTTCGTCCCCTCGTAACATCCGCCAACCAAGTGCTGAATCATTAATTGCAACTGCGCAACGATCAGCATCTGGGTCATTTGCAATAACTAAATCTGCATTATGTTCCTTGGCATAGGCAAGTGCCATGTCGATAGCTCCGGCTTCCTCCGGGTTAGGAAAGGCTGTAGTGGGAAAATCTGGATCAGGTTTGACTTGTTCTTTCACAACTATTGGTGCCTTAAATCCAGATTTTTCAAAAACCTTTATAAATGTTTCGGCCCCGACTCCATGCAGTGGCGTGTAGATAACCTTTAAGTTATTTGATTTAGTCGCCAACTTTGATACTTCTACTATGTATTGATCAATTACAGATTCATTAACAATTTCATATTGGTCGGCTCTAGCAGGTTGTTTTTCAGCCACTTCAATTAGATTTGATATTTGCGTATCAATTGGGGAGATTATCTGAGAGCCATGGTAATTAATACCATCAAATACTCCACCCAAATAAACCTTATAGCCATTGTCATTTGCTGGGTTATGACTTGCCGTAACCATAATTCCAACGTCAGCTTTTATTTTATTGACTACATATGCGAGAACTGGAGTTGGAAGTTCTCTTGGTAATACATAAGTTTTTATACCGCCACCAGCAAATATCTCTGCGCTGTCTTTTGCAAATTGCTCTGATCCATGCCGAGCATCGCGGCCAATTACTACTGAACTCAAATTATTTTTTTTCATAAATGCAAGAATTCCAGTCGCTGTTCTACTTACAACGGCACGATTCATGCAGGAAGGACCAGGGCCCATTGGGCCACGTAAACCAGCTGTGCCAAATTGTAAGAACCCAGCAAAACATTTTTCTAACTCTGTTTTATTTTCCTCTTTAAGCCACTGTGTTAATTGGTTAGCTGTCTTTGCATCTGGATCATTATCAATCCAATCTAAAACTTCATTTTTTAGCTGATCTGAGATCACAACTTAGGCAAAACCTTCGCTAGTAGATTTCCCATCCGATCAGCAGCAGCTTTACCAGCGGCTATGACTTCAGCATGATTTAGTTTTTCACCAGTTACTCCAGCGGCAGCATTTGTCACCAAAGAAATAGCAAGAATTTCTGCGCCGAGTGCGTGTGCAGCAATTGCTTCTGGAACAGTAGACATTCCAACCAAATCCGCTCCCATACTTCTCATCATCTTAATTTCAGCAGGTGTTTCATAGGATGGTCCACGCCAATGAACATAGACACCTTCAGCTAAAGATGGATCTTCCTCTTTAACAATCTGTCTTAATCTCTTGCTGTATAAATCTGTAAGGTCAACAAAATCTGCACCAATTAATGGTGAAGCAGCTGTCAGTGAGATGTGGTCTCTGATTAATACTGGCTGTCCAACTTTGTAATCTGTATTAATTCCTCCGCAAGCATTAGTTAACACAATGTTTTTACACCCTGCTTTAACCGCAGTTCTAACCGCATGCGCTACTGGCTCCATGCCTAAACCTTCGTAAAAATGGGTACGACCTAAGAAAACTAAAGCATTTGAACCATTTGATAATTTATAAGAACGCAATTTTCCGCCATGGCCTGCAACTGTTGGCGCAGGAAAGCCAGGTAATTCTGTTACAGCAAATTCATGAGTGGGTGTGCCAAGTGCGTCAGCGGCTGAAATCCAACCTGATCCCATAACGAGTGCAACATCATGCTTGGCTTTTCCAGTTATCTTTGCAATCGCTTTGGCAGCTTTTTCAGCTGTGCCAATAGGGTCTTTATACAACTTCTTCATAAGCCAAACTTATCCTAAATACTTACTTATTTTTTAAGTCAGGCCAGCTATACCCTAATGAGATAACCATTTTTCTTAATAAAGGTAGCGATAAGCCAATAATTCCACTTGGGTCACCCTCAATATTTGTAATAAATGGAGCACTTAAGCCATCCAATGTGAAGCCACCTGCAACATTTAATGGTTCACCTGAATCTACATAATCACTAATCTCAGCATCAGTCATTTGAGCAAATTGAACTTTAGAGGTTGATCTTTCACTTAACTCTATGCCATTTTTTAAATCGATCACGCAATGCCCGGTGTGAAGATATCCAGATTTACCACTTAATTGCTTGCATCTAGAAATTGCATTTTCTTTGCTCCCTGGTTTGCCAAGTGATTTTCCTTCAAACTCAAATGTTGAATCACATCCAATAATTAAAGAATCGGCAGGAGCTAGCTCTTTAACGGTGTGTGCTTTTAGAATCGCTAAAGCTATAACTAGTTCTGAGGGAGTAAGTGAATCAAGTTCAGAGGCCTCTTCGTTAACCCCACTAACTAAAACCTTAGGAGAGATCCCAGCGCTTTCTAAAAGGCGAAGCCGAGATGGTGATGCTGAGGCAAGAATTATCTGAACCATTATGCAGGTAACCTTATTACATGAAGCCGCCATTTATTGGACTTATTGCGCAAGAGCAGAGTCAGAATGCCTACCAAGTGCAAGCAGTGAAATTGGGCATTGGGATTAAAACTTTGAGCAAGGAAATGTCAGGTTCTGATTTAATTGAATTCGCTAAAGAGTGCGATTTACTTTATGTCGATCCGGCAATCATCTCAACTTCAGCAATTAAAACTGCAGAAAAATCTGGAATTCGAATTTATCCTACATCCAAAACAATTGAAGAGTTAGCCAAGATAACCTCCCATTCAGGTGAGGGTGAGCGGTTGTCGGTGTTAGTGGCTAGATCAGCACATGCACAAGCTGCTAGCTGGCCAATTACCTTGTTATCAAATGAATTATGCATTACCCCTCTTCCTGGAATTAGTGATGAGATAGCGCAGGAGATACAAATTTCAGTTTTAAAACTTGCTGCAGAGGTGGGTTTAGTTGGTGGATTTGAATTGATAGTTGACGCAGTCGAATACAAAAAATTAATTGGAATCAACTGGATGACACCTACTACGAATTACTGGACTCAAATTGGCTCTGTAACTAATTTTTATGAACAAAACTTGCGCGCAGTTCTTGATTTACCTTTAGGCAGCACTGAATTGCTTTCAAAATATGTAGTTACAGGAGCATTGGAAACTGATCAAAACAGCGATGACTACCGGCCATATTTGCATTTAATGGCGAGAAATCCAAGGCTTAAGTTTGATCAATCGATCAAACAGGTAGCAGTTGCTGGTGATGATCTTGAGGAGTTACTTACAGAGATAATTCATGCACAGCAGTATTACAGTGGAAAAATTGTTGAATAACTAAGGTCGTTTTCTATATTCGATAGCAGGGCATCGATTCATAACTGCGATCAGACCAGCATTTTCTGCTCTTTCAACAGCACTCTGATCAATTACATCAAGTTGCAGCCAAACTCCCTTTGCATTTATTGCGATTGCACTATCTACAACTTCACCTGCTAAGTCAGAGTTAACGAATATATCTACAACATCAATTGGAAAAGGAACATCTGATAACTTCTCATATCCTTTTTGACCATGAACAGTTTCTGCCTTTGGATGAACAGGAATTACTTGGTGCCCTTTTTCAATTAACAGCTTTGCAACTCCGAAAGCGGCACGTTCAGAATTATTGCTTAAACCAACAACAGCCCAAGTTTTTAAGGCTAATAATTTATCTATTGAATCATTCATTATTGCTGCGGCCGAGTGCTCTAAATTTCCAGCCAGCAGATTGCCACAGATGACGATCTAATGCATTCCTACCATCAATAACAATTGGATTTTTAACAATTGATTTAACTTTGACTGGGTCAATCTCTTGATAAATCTTCCACTCTGTCAGGTGTAGGACAATTTCTGCATCTTTAAGTGTGGCATTCACATCATCTGCAAAATTCAGGGCAGGAAAGCGCTTTTGAGCATTAGCAATAGCTTTAGGGTCATGGACGGTAACAACTGCTCCGGCTGCTTGAATCTGTGCTGCGATATCTAGTGCTGGGGAGTCGCGAACATCATCACTATCAGGCTTAAATGCCGCACCAAGAATTGCAACCTTCTTACCTTGCAGGTCATCTGATAAATCTTTACGAACTAATTCAATAACTCGTTGACGGGCACGTAAATTGATTGCATCAATTTCTTTCAGGAACTCAACTGCTTGGCTGGCGCCAAGTTCTTCAGCTCTTGCCATAAAGGCACGAATATCTTTTGGTAGACAGCCGCCACCAAAGCCAATTCCAGCTTGTAAGAATCGACTTCCAATTCTTGGGTCATAGCCAATAGCTTTTGCAAGCACCGTGACATCACCTCCAGCAGCTTCACAGATTTCAGCCATAGCGTTAATAAAGGAAATCTTTGTTGCTAAGAAAGAATTAGCAGCAACCTTTACTAATTCTGCAGTTGGTAGATCAGCTCTAACCCATGGAGTTTTATCCTTTAGATTAGTTGCATAAACTTCCTTTAAGATCTGCTCCGCACTGTCATTTACAACACCAACAACCAATCGATTCGGTCTTAAGGTGTCTTCAACGGCAAATCCTTCGCGCAAGAATTCAGGATTCCAAGCAAGATCTGCCTTCGGATTTAGCTCTAATAATCTGTTTCTTAACTTTGTTGCAGTACCAACTGGAACTGTTGATTTACCAACTACTAAGCCGCCAGGCTTTACAAGCTTTGCAATCGCCTCTAACGCTGAATTTACATAGGTTAAATCAGCGGCATTACCATTTTTAATCTGAGGTGTTCCTACGCAAATGAAATGAACATCGGCGTCTGCCAGATCTGCAACATTATTTGTAAATGTTAAACGACCTGATTTAATCTGCTCAGATAGCAATTCTTCTAAGCCAGGTTCATAAAATGGAACTTTACCTTTGCTTAACAATTCTATTTTGCTAGCTTCAGTGTCAAAACCGATAACATCAAAGCCCAAGCTGGCCATGCAGGCAGCATGCGTTGCACCTAAATACCCAGTGCCAATTACTGAAAGCTTTAACGCCATGTATAGAGCCTATCTAAGAGGTTGATTATTAACGGCAGATATTATCGTCAGCTGTTCGGGTTTTAAATTTATCCACTATTTCAACCTTGGCGGCTTTTGTCGATGATGGTGATGGCGAGGCAGTTACTTCATCAACTACTGCTCGATCCTCGCGCAAGCGATCCCATAATTCTGGTGCTAGAACTGGATCCCACAACACCGAGGCTGTTACGCCATTTGAATAGTAATTCAGATCAGAAAGTGGAACTGTCAACGTTCTAACATTTGATGTTGCAAGTGATTTCATCTGCTTAGCAAGGGTTATCAAATCTGAGTTTTTTAAGCCTTCATCAGTTGTTACGGCAGCAAGGGATGAATTTATGAAACTTGTCATCGTAATTGGGTTAAGTAAAACACCTGCACTAGTGGCCTTTTTTAATACCGAAGACATAAATGCTTGCTGGCGTTGCATTCTGCCAATATCACCCATGCCATCAAACTCTCGTGTTCGGACATATTTAAGAGCTTCAATTCCATTAAGCGTGTGAACTCCGGCGGGTAAAACTAAGTGGCTCTTTGGATCATCAATATCTTTTTTGGTACAAACTTCAATACCACCTAGAGAATCAATGACACTGGCAAATCCTGCGAAGTTTACTTCAACATAATGATCAATTTTAAGTTGGGTCATCTCCTCTATTGTTTGAATTAATAAAGGTGCTCCACCCCAATTAAATGCTGAATTTATTTTAGAGTGCACTGCTGGAATTGTTTTGCCAGCTTTATTAAGGTGTGCTGGAATTAAAGCAAAAGTATCACGAGGGATAGAGACTAATACCGCTTTATCTCTTGCCTTTGAGATATGTACCAAAAGCATGGTGTCAGATCTTTTACCTGCGGCAGTAGCAACTGAACCAACTCGTAATTCTTTTAATTCTGCCTTAGTTAATCCCTCTCGAGTATCAGAGCCAACCAGTAGATAATTAATAGCTGAAGATTTCTTATCAGGCCGCTTATCAATACCTGCAAATGCATCAATCTTGGTAATTGAAGCAGAGACTGTGCCAAATGCCAGTGCGCTAATTGCCGATATTGCTAGAGTGGCTATCGAAATACCAGTAAAGATCCTGACGCTTCGAGCAGATTTCATCTTCTTATCCTAGATTATGGGCAGGGAATTACTGAGCACAAATTATGATCGGAGTGGTTATGAATCATTTATCATCACCAGCGGTCACAGTTATTTTACCAATTCTCAATGAAGAAGCAGATCTTGGAAATTGCATCTCAGCAATCCTTCAGCAAGATTACGCCGGTGAACTAGAAATAATTTTGGCATTAGGACCTTCAAAAGATAAAACAAATCAAATTGCCAGCGAATTAGCTGCTAGAGATAAGCGTATTAAATTAGTTGATAATCCAACTGGGCAAACCGCTAAGGGTTTGAATCTGGCAATAAAGGCGAGCTCTTTTGAGATTATTTGCAGAATTGACGGGCACTCAGAGATTTCAAATTCTTACCTAAAAACTGCAATATCAATCATGCAAGAAACTGGGGCAGTAAATGTTGGCGGGCTTATGCATGCTGATAGCCAATCTGGTTTACAACGAACGATCGCGCAAGCAATGCGATCAAAACTAGGAGTAGGAGCTTCTAAGTTTCATACCGGAGGCAAGGCTGGTCCATCCGACACTGTTTACCTTGGTACTTTTAAAAAATCTGCAATTTTGGCTGCAGGTGGTTTTGATGAAAGATATATCAGAGCGCAAGATTGGGAGTTAAACCATCGCATGCGTGCGCAGGGGGGTTTAATTTGGTTTGACCCAAGACTTGTTGTCACATACCGGCCTAGAAAATCACTAAGTAAATTAGCAAAACAGTATTTTCAATATGGCAGGTGGCGACGAGTAATCTCTAGACAACACCCAAAAACAACTAACTTTAGATATCTAGCTCCGCCAATTGCTTTAGTGATTAATTCTTTATCAGTAGTTTTAGGAGTATTTGTTGCCCCAATCTTTTTGGTACCTGTTTTGATTTATGTAGCGTTATTGATAATTGGCGGGGTGATTATTGGTAGAAAAATAGCTGATAAGTTATTGATGTCAATTGTCTTTGCAACTATGCATTTATCTTGGGGTGCTGGTTTTATAACCTCACCAAAAAAACTTTTTAAGAACTAATTCTTATGCAAGGCTGAATTCAGGCCACTCCAACTACCGGTTTTTGGCAGTGCTTCTAAGCTGCCACTTTGAGAATTTCGTCTAAACAAAAGATTGTTGGCACCGCTTAACTCTAAGGCTTTAACTATTTTTCCATCCGGTAAAGTAATTTTTGATCCAGCAGTTATATAGATGCCAGCTTCAACGACGCAATCATCACCTAGGCTAATTCCAATTCCAGAGTTGGCACCCAAAAGAGTTCGCTGACCGATTGAGATTACTTCCTTGCCACCACCACTTAAGGTGCCCATAATTGAAGCTCCGCCACCAATGTCACTTCCATCACCCACAACAACACCTGCGCTAATCCGACCTTCGACCATTGATTTACCTAAAGTTCCGGCGTTGAAGTTAACAAAGCCTTCATGCATCACTGTTGTGCCAGGTGCTAGATACGCACCTAAACGCACTCGATCACCATCTGCAATTCGAACGCCTTCAGGAATTACATAATCAACCATGCGTGGAAACTTATCTACGCCATACACAACTAAGTTTGCATATTTACTCATCAATTGAGGTCTAACCTTTTCAAATCCATCAATTTCACAAGCACCTGCTGAAGTCCAAACTACATTGGCAAGTAGTGAAAAAATGCCCTCTAAGTTAATTGTGTGGGGCTTTAACAACCTATGTGAAAGTAAGTGAAGCCTTAGATAAACATCTGCAGCATCTTTTGGTTTTTCATTGATCTGGATAACAACTTCAACCGCAACTTTCTTAACTTTTCGTATCGGATCTTCACCGATTAAGGATTTAAAAGTTGCGTCAATGTTATTTTCTGGCGCCTTACCTAATCCAAGGGCATAAAAAGAGCACTCAAGAGTTTGGCCAGATTGATTTTGGGTAGCAATACCAAATCCATATGCAGTGCTTTGAGTAGTGCTCATTAGCCAACGGTATCAAAGTGCATGGAAGGCAATAGACTAATTTCATGCGCGTATCGGTTTTCTGCTCATCTGCTCCAGATATTCCAAATACTTCACTGGAATTGGCATTTAATGTTGGCAAGGCAATTGGTGAACAAGGTTGGGATCTTGTTTGGGGTGGCGGGAAAGCTTCAATGATGGGTGAGGTGGCAAAAGGGGCGAGATCATCAGGTGCTGCAACTATTGGAGTAATTCCAGAGCCACTTAAAAAAGTAGAGTTTGAAGATGCGCAGGCTTCACATATGCATGTGGTTACAAATATGCGAACTAGAAAAGCAAAAATAGAGGACTTAGCTGATGCATTTATTATTTTGCCTGGTGGTATCGGAACGTTAGAAGAATTCTTTGAAATCTGGGTTGGCCGATATCTTAAATTTCACGGTAAACCAATTGCAGTGTGTGATCCAACCGGCGTCTATGGACCTCTTCAAACTGCGCTAGATCATTTAGCTAGTCAAAATTTTATGAAGTCTGGCCAGAAAGAACTTGTTGCATGGTGTTCCGACATTCCTAGCGCAATTGAGGCGGTCAAAATCAAATGAACAAACTATCTAATTTAACCCTGACCATAAAGATAAACAAACCAGTAGATGAGGTTTGGCGATCTTTAGTGGATTGGAAGGGTCAAAGTAAATGGATGCTGCAAACTAAAGTTTGGTCAGAATTAGATCAAGATCGAACAGTTAAAAATGGCAAGGGAGTACTTATCTTTGCTTTTACTGGAATTTTTCCAAAGCTCTATCCAAAATTAAAATTAGGCATTCTTGACACCATGGAGGTTACAAATTGGAAACCGCCACACATATGCGAAGTCATGCATATCGGCCGAGTAATTAGAGGAACTGGAAAATTTGAACTTAAAAAAGTTCGTGGTGGCACAATTTTTTATTGGCAAGAGGAAGTAATTGCCCCAGCGTTGATTTTACTCTTTGCAAAACCAGCGCTACTTATCGGAGTTTGGCTCTCGTTACGTCGGTTTGCTCGGCAAGTTAGCGCATAACTCGAAAGTATCGACTTAGCCCAGTAACCTTTACGCCATGGCACCTGATGGCAGTGCGAAGACAATCGCAGAATTAATTGCCACCCTGCCTGAAGAAGAACGACTGATTTTGACTTTGCATTTAGTAAACATGATTAGTGCCACTGAAATTGCAGAAAAATTGGGAGTCCCAGAACGGGCAGTCTCATCAGTAATTGCATCGGGTAGATCCCGCCTAATTGGCTTGATTTCTTAAGGGGATTTAATGGATTTCCCACCCGTAGCCATATAGGGGATAATTACGCCTCTAGTACGGCAATGAATTAATTTGGCAGGGGAGTGTTAAATGGCAGCGATGAAACCAAGAACTGGTGATGGCCCAATGGAGGTCACCAAAGAGGCTCGCTCTATGGTTATGCGAATCCCACTAGAAGGCGGCGGCCGGTTAGTTGTTGAGCTAAATGTCGAAGAGGCTACAAACCTTGGCAACGTACTTCAAGCTGCTGTTGCGTTAGTAAAAAAGTAAATCGACTGATCTAGGCTCACAAGTTTATGATTCATAAACTCCTAGATTTATATCCAAAACTCTCATTTCTTCCCGAAGATGAATTAGATTTTTCAAACTTCACAGCGGTGGCTATACCGGTTTCTCCTGGTGAAAAACCCCAAATACATAAAAGCAGTTTTTTAACTGCATTAACTAATTTTACAAAACTAGATCTAAATATTGAGCTGGCTAATTGGCCAGATTTCACCGCAAAGGCTGGTGAGTTAATTGAAATTCCACTTTCAGCTGGCACTCTTACACGTATTTATTTAATTGGCACGGGCGAGCAAAGCCCTGATGATATTCGCAAAGCGGGGACCGCCCTCGGTCGTAAAGTTAAAACTAGTAGCAGTAAAGTCCTTTCTGCTTTAACTGAAGATAAGAACTTGGTTACCACCCAAGCGGTTGCATTTGCGCTTTCAAACTACCAATTCTCGCTTAAGAGTGAACAAAAAAATAACAAACCAGAATTGACTGTTTATGGAGATTTTGAAAATGAAATTGAGCGTGCTGATGTATTGGCAACTGCTGTCTGGCAAACTAGAAATTTAATTCATACCCCTTCAAATATTAAAAATCCTGAGTGGCTTGCTAAGCAGGCTGGCGCGATGGTTTTGGCCACAAAAAATTCTGGTTTATCAATCTCAGTTAAGTCGGGCCGAGCACTAAAAGATTTCGGTGGATTAACTGCCGTTGGAAACTCATCTCCAACTCCGGGCCCACGATTAATCGAAATTACCTATGCACCAAAAGGCTCTACTCATTGGCCACATGTTGTATTGATAGGAAAAGGAATTACTTTTGATACCGGTGGTGTTTCGTTAAAACGACCATATGACACGATGATTGGAATGAAAAGTGACATGGCTGGCGCGGCAGCAGTTTTATGTGCAACCGTTGCCTTGGCAAGAACTAAACCAAAAGTTAGAGTGACAACATTATTAATGGCTGCTGAAAATGCATTATCTGGGACATCACAACGACCATCAGATGTGATTAAACATTATGGCGGTACAACAGTTGAAGTTATAAACACAGATGCAGAGGGCAGATTAGTTTTAGCTGATGGACTTGCATACGCTGATTTAGATCTAGATCCTGATTATGTAGTTGATGTTGCAACTCTTACGGGTGCGGCAACCCTTGGTTTAGGCAGGCAACATGCAGCGATGTATACCCGCCAAACAACTCTGGCCAAGAAGTTATCTGAAGTAGGAAATAAAGTTGGTGAAAGAGTTTGGCATATGCCCCTAATTGATGACTACACAAAGGCATTAGCTAGTGATGTTGCAGACTTTAACCACACTGCAGATAAATACGATTTCTCAGCCGGCTCAGTAACGGCGGCTCTATTTTTAGAAAAATTTGTTGGAGAGCGTTCTTGGGTGCACTTAGATATTGCTGGTACTGGTAGGTCTGAGGTTGATGCGGGTGAAAACATAAAGGGCGGTACTGGATTTGGCGCAAGACTTTTAATTGAATGGCTGGATACATTTTGAACCAACCAATTTCACCTCGCGGAGATATGAGTTCATACTCTGAGTCATTTGCGCACGAAGATTATTTCATGCAACAAGCCAGGAACAATGGAAAGGAAATTGGCGCTGCTGATCCATCTGCTGCAGTCGGAAACTTTCTAAAATTTGCAGTTAATTTAGTAAGCGCTAAATCAGTTGTAGAAATTGGGACAGGTTCGGGTGTTGGTGGGCTTTGGTTATTAAGCGGAATGCCTGCAGATTCGGTTTTAACAACGATTGATTCAGAAAGAGAACACTCAAAAATTGCTCGCACAGTATTTGAAGAAGCAGATATTGCGCCAACAAAATACCGAATCATCACTGGAAAATTAATTGAAGTAATCGGCAAGCTAGCTGATAATGCTTATGATCTAATAATCATTAGACCAGCACTTGATCTATTTGACATGGTTCAAGAGTCTTACCGTCTTTTAAAACCAGGTGGATTACTGATTCTTGATCAGGCCCTAAGCGGTGGAAAAGTTGCTGATCCAACTCAGCGCGATCCTGAGAGTATTGCTAGAAGAGATGCGATAAAGGTTGTTAAAGAAGATGAAAGATGGGCAGCATCACTACTTCCTATTGGCGAAGGTCTATTACTTGCCAATAAACTTACTTAAATGAGACAACCATCAGATACTCCATGGTGGCAAGCAAGTGCTGAAACCAAGCAAGTTCGAATTGTCTCTAGTCGTAGTACTTCAAACTTTTTTGTAGTTGCAGTTGTAATTGCACTAATTGCAGGTGGTTTTGGCGCCGCTATCGGTCGGAGTAGTGCAACAAACTTAGGAGCGAATTTAGTTCAAACAACTAATTCAATTGAGCGAGCACCAGATTCAATTGCAGGACTTGCTGCCCGTGTAATACCTGCAGTGGTATCAATAGCAGTAAAAGGGTTTAGTGGTTCAGGAACAGGTTCTGGTTTCTTCCTAGATAGTGATGGTTTCATTTTGACCAATAACCATGTGGTAGCGGCTGCTGCAAGAAGTGGCACAATCACAGTTGAGTTATCTGATGGGAAAAAATACAGGGCTAAGTTGATTGGTAGAGATAGCTCATATGATCTTGCTGTTCTAAAAATTGATGTAGTGGGTGCACCAACTTTGCAGCTTGGCAACAGTGAACAAGTTCAGGTTGGTGATGCGGTCATTGCAATTGGATCTCCACTGGGACTTTCTGGAACTGTGACCTCTGGAATTATTAGTTCAAAGGACCGTGCTGTGACAACTGGTGACGGAAATGGTGAAAGCTCATTTATCAACGCTTTACAAACGGATGCAGCAATTAACCCAGGAAACTCCGGTGGTCCATTAGTTGATGCAACAGGTGCTGTAATTGGAGTCAATTCTGCTATTGCAACACTCGGTTTTAGTTCTCAAGCAGGATCAATTGGCTTAGGTTTTGCAATTCCAATCAATCAAGCAAAAAAGACTGCTGAACAGTTAATAAAAACCGGATCTGCTACATACCCAATTATGGGAATATCAGTAGATACAAGATTTACTGGCACTGGCGCACTAATTACTAGCGAAGGAGTTGGAATAACTCCAGGTGGACCGGCAGATAAAGTTGGTCTTAAAGCAGGAGATGTGATTGTTGAATTTGATGGCTCTGAGGTTGATAACTCTGATGAATTGATTGTGATGATTAGAAGTAAAAGTGTTGGTGATAAGGTGAAGATTAAATATAAGCGTAATAGTTTGACCAAGGAAGTTACCGTAACACTTGTAGCTTCAAAGGAGTAGTACTTATGTTTAATATTGGTGGCGGTGAGATTCTAGCTCTACTAGTAGTTGGCATGATTCTAATCGGGCCAGACCGCCTGCCAAATATGGCAGCAGATGCTGCAAGATTATTGATTAAATTAAAAAATATGGCACAAACTGTGACTAATGAAATAAAAGATAATTTAGGACCTGGGTATGAGGATTTGCAGGTAAAGGACTTACATCCAAAGGCATTAATTAAAAAACATATTGGTGATGTGATTGATAAATCTGATCTTGATATGAAACCAAAACCTAGAATTGATCCAGAGATTCTATGAGTACTGTTGAGGCAATAAATAAGGCTCTAGAGAAAGTTATAGACCCAGAGCTACATAAACCACTTCCTGAGCTCGGGATGGTTGAATCAGTTAACTTCACCGACGGAAAAGCAAGTATTGGGATTTTGTTAACCATAGTTGGCTGTCCAATGAAAGATCGATTAAAGAGTGATATTTCAAATGCTTTGACTGATATTTCAGAGATTAAGTCAGTAGAGATTAATTTTGGAGTAATGAGTGAAGAACAAAGAAATAATGTAAAGAAAATCATTCGCGGGGGTCGTGAAAAATTCATTCCATTTGCTCAGCCAGAGTCACTAACCAGAGTATTAGGTATCGCATCTGGAAAAGGTGGCGTAGGTAAATCTTCGATCACAGTTAATTTG
This sequence comes from Candidatus Nanopelagicus limnes, assembly GCF_002287885.2. Classification (GTDB taxonomy): domain Bacteria; phylum Actinomycetota; class Actinomycetes; order Nanopelagicales; family Nanopelagicaceae; genus Nanopelagicus; species Nanopelagicus limnae. The sequence goes on along the minus strand of NZ_CP016768.2, from coordinate 1,021,737 downwards.
GCTGTTGCAGCAGCAGCGCGTGGCCTAAAAGTGGGAATTTTGGACGCTGATGTTTACGGGCATTCAATTCCGCGATTGATGGGAATTTTAGATAAAAGACCAACTGCGATTGATCAAACCTTTATTCCAGTAGAAAACTATGGCGTCAAGGTTGTTTCAATGGAGATGTTCAAGCCAGAAAGATCAGATCCAGTTGCTTATCGTGGTCCACTTTTACACCGCGTGCTTGAGCAATTGTTAAGTGATGCATTCTGGGGAGATTTAGATCTTCTCTTATTAGATTTACCGCCAGGAACTGGCGATATCGCAATTTCACTTGGTCAACTTATTCCAGGTTCAGAAATAATTGTTGTGACAACTCCACAAATAGCTGCTGCCGAAGTGGCAGAGCGCGCGGGCAGAATTGCCCATCAAATCAAGCAACCAGTAATTGGTGTAATTGAAAATATGTCAGAAACTATTTCTTCTACAACTGGAGAGAAGATTTCGATATTTGGAAGTGGTGGCGGTGAAGAGACTGCCAGACGTCTAAGTGAATTAGTTGGCGCTGATGTTCCACTATTAGCAAAAGTTGCCTTTGACACAAATATTCGAGAGGGCGGAGATGCCGGAAATCCATTAGTTTTAACTGATCAGAAATTTATGGATGTATTTGATGGCATTATTGATCAAATAATTGTTAGACCAAAATCCTTATTGGGCGTAAGGCTTAACGTAAATACTTAAGACTTTTTGTTTAGCTTCTTAACTATTTCTTCAATGGCATCTGCTATCTCACTGTGTAGATAGTCTCTAGTAGTTACCTCACCAATTGCACTTCGCAAGCTAGCTAACTCACGCGTTAGATACTCAGTATCTGCCATATTGCGCTCTTCTCGCTCACGGTCCTCATTGCCCTGGACACGATCTCGATCAGCTTGTCGATTTTGTGCTAACAAAATTAATGGCGCAGCGTATGAAGCCTGCAGCGATAGTAAAAGTGTTAGAAAAATAAATGGATAGTGATCAAACTGTAAATTACTTGGTGCAAGTGAATTCCAAGCTAACCAGAAAACTACAAATCCAGTCATAAAGACTAAGAAGCGGGCAGTTCCTAAGAATCTTGCAAATCTTTCAGACCAACGACCAAAGGTTTCAGGATCATATGAAGGCTTTAAGGTTCTACGTGCCTCACGAGGATACTCAAGTGAATTTTTGTTAAGTTTTTTAGCCATGATCAGTTTGACTCACTTTCTCGCTTTAATGACTCCACTTTGCGCCAATTCTCAGGTAGTAAATGATCCAGCACGTCATCAACGGTAACAGCCCCTAGTAGGCGCTCATTTGAATCGACAATAGGAACTGCCAATAAGTTGTAGCTAGCAAGGCATGAAGAAACCTCACTCAAAGTTGCCTCTGGTGCAAGTGGTGCAATATCAGAATCTAGAATTCCACCCAACAATGTTGCAGGTGGTTCGCGTAATAATCTTTGAATGTGAACAACTCCTAATAATCTACCGGTTGGAGTTTCAATTGGCTGTCTACAAACAAAAACTTGCGAGGCAAGACCAGGTGCTACTTCAGATAATCTAATTCGAGCCAGAGCTTCGGCCACAGTTGTATCTGCAGTTAAAACAATTGGCTCAGTCGTCATCATTCCACCAGCAGAGTAATCCTCATAACCCATTAACCGCTGAACACCTTCAGCATCCTCTGGCTCCATCAATGCAAGCAGTGCTTGTGCTTTTTCTTTACCAACTTCACGAAGTAAATCAGCAGCATCATCTGGATCCATCTCTTCTAAAACATCTGCTGCTCTCTCGCCCTCAAGTTCGGCAAGTAATTCAACGCGAGATGCTTCATCCATCTCTTCAAGAACATCGGCTAGTCGTTCATCATTTAATGCTCGAGCAATTTCGACCTTGCGCTTAATATTTAAATCATGAAGTACGGCAGCTAAATCTGCAGCACGTAGATTTGCTAGCGTACCAAGCAAATTACTGACACCTTGATGAGTTTCTGGAATATTTATTCCAGAAATTTCTGACCAGGCAACAGTTGATGATGCACCGCGCTTTCTAAAGCCAGAACCGCGTTTCATAACATGAACGCGCTCAATAAACCAATCACCTGTTTTTGAAATCTCCATTGCCACATCTTCCACAGTTACTTTTTCTTCAGTCTCAATTAAAGTCACTGATCGATCTAACATTTCAGAAAGCACAGTAATTTCATTAGTTCTTGGTTCAAACCGACGCATGTTAAGTAAACCAGTGATAATTACATGGCCATTATCAATTGAAGTCACCCGTGTGATTGGTATGAAAATTCTTTTTCTTGGTGGTACTTCAATGATAAAGCCAAGAATTCTTGGAGGCTGATTGTTAGTACGCAGAGTTGCGACCGCATCCCTAACCTTGCCAAGTTGATCACCATTTGGGTCAAAGACCGCTGTACCAGCTAATCGGGCTAGGAATACACGATTTAGGATTGCACCTTTACTTGTATTCATGGGCTAAGGGTATCGGCTCACTATGGATTCATAACAATAATTAATTTATCGATAGGTTTTACCCATGAAAGATCAAGACCACACCAAGTTACCAACAGGTCGGGATATTCCTTTCCTCATTCTTGGGGTGCTCGGTATCGGATCTTCTGGTCCAATAATTGCCAAAGCGATAATGCCCATACCAACCATGATTTTCTGGCGTAATTTAGTAGGCGCATTAATGATGATGCCATTTGCTATCGCCCGCGGTGAATGGAAAACCAAGGCCCAATTAAATGCGATTCGGTGGTCAGTACTGGCTGGCACCTTGTTAGCAACGCATTTTGTTTGTTTCTTCTGGGCTATGAAATTAACAAGTGTTGCAACCGGAGTTGCTCTAACTGCAACTCAACCAATTTTTGCAGCATTATTTATTAAGTTAGCTGGCGGTCACATTCCGAAAAAATCTATTGGTGGAATGGTAATTGCTTTTTTATCAGTCGTGGCAATTACTGGAATTGATTTGAATATTTCCGTTAGGGCTTTTCAGGGAGATTTGCTTGCAGTATTTGGTGGCGCAGTAGGTGCTGGATACATGATAATTGGCGCCAGCGCTCAAAAAGTTATTTCTACTTCAACTTTTACAACCGTCTGCTATTCAACATGCGCAATCTTAATTTTTCCCGTAGTGCTTTTAACTGACTCGAATTTAACTGGATACTCTGGAACACAATGGTTACTGCTTGCTGGCTTGATAATTGGCGCACAATTTCTTGGCCATACATTGTTTAACTTCACATTAAAGCGGGTATCTCCTGCAGTTGTATCTCTAGTTGTATTTTTTGAAGTTCCAGTAAGTGCGCTTTTGGCATTTGCTTGGCTAGGACAGCAACCACCTTCCGGCACAATTCCAGGAATAATTGGCTTGTTGTTTGGCTGCACATTATTTGTATTGCGCTCAAATCAACCTGAGAGTAAATCAAATGATTGATTTACACACCCACACAAATTTCAGTGATGGAACAGATTCACCTGCCCAATTAATTAATAAAGCACTTGCTGCAGGCATTTCAGTAATTGGATTAACCGATCATGATTCGGTCAGTGGTTGGCAAGAGGCGACCGCTGCTTTAAGGCCAGGAATTTCATTGGTTCCAGGAGCTGAAATCTCTTGCCAAACTTCAGATGGAATTAGCGTGCATATTTTAGGATTGCTATTTGATTCGCAAAATGTTGAATTAATGAAAACGATGGAAGAAACTCGCGAGAATAGACATGGCCGAATGGCAAAAATTATTGCTCGAATCAATGAAGCTGGCATCGATATAACTATGGAAGATGTCCTTGAACAGTTAGCAGATGGCGCAACCTTAGGAAGGCCACATTTAGCTGATGCACTTGTTAAAAAGGGAGTTGTTACTAGTCGAGATGAGGCATTTACCCAAATGCTTCATAACAAATCTAAATATTATGTTTCACATTATTCACCGACGCCTGAAGTGGCAATAAAATTAATCAAAGATGCTGGTGGAGTTTCAGTGATTGCTCATCCAATGGCTTCACATAGGGGTAGAACAATCTCAATTGAAACATTTGGTTCATTGATTAAGGCTGGCTTAGATGGAATTGAGGTTGATCATCGAGATCACTCACCGGATGAGAAAAATCAACTTATTGAGTTGGCTCGAGACAACAACTTAATTATGACTGGCGCTAGTGATTACCATGGCAATGGAAAGCTAAATTTGTTGGGTGAGTACACAACCTTGCCTGAACAGTGGGAAAAGTTAGAAGCTAGAGCAAATAAACGAAGGGTAGTTAGCGTCTAATTATTGATTTGCAAAACCAACACGTCGGTCAGCAGATTCGCCAACTTCAACATAACTAATTTTATTGTGTGGAACTAAAATCTCTCGGCCCTTTGCATCACTTAGTGCCAAAACTGAGGATGTTTTAATTGCATCATTTACTTTTGCAATTACTTCAGATTGAGAACTTGAGCATTCAATATAAATTTCATGAGTGCTATCTGAAATGCCAATCTTTACCTCAGTCTTACTTGAACCTTTAACTGCTGATTTTGTAGTTGCCATGCTCTAACTCTATCTATTACATCAATGGTTTGCGAATTTAGGATTGTGATTTAGGGAACCCAGAAATTCCCCGCCAAATTAAATTCATCACCAATTCAGTTGCTCGCTGACGATCAATCTTGCCATCACGATCTAACCAATGCCGAGCTGTTGTTTGAACTGTTCCGATAATTCCAACTGCCAGCATCATCGACTCTTCCTTGCCTAAACCGGTATCTATAGAAATAACTGCACTTACTGCAGCGGCACAGTCATAAGTCATTCGGTTTAGACGTTCTCGAACCTGTGGTTCTAGATTCATGTCACTTTCAAAAAGTAAGCGGAAAGCTTCTCCTTCAGAATCAATGAATCCAAAGTAGGCCTCAACTGTGGCTGCAACTCTTGATGAGTTCTCACGGTTTGATGCAATTGCTTTTTGTATTGCAAATACAAGTGAATCAATATGTAAATCTAGTACTGCAAGATAAAGCTCCAATTTTGATGGAAAATGCTGATACAAAACTGGCTTGCTTACATTTGCTCGATCTGCGATTTCATCCATTGCAGCGGAGTGATATCCAGCTGCTGTGAAAACTTCTAGCGCTGCTACAAGTAGCTGAGCGCGACGTTCATCACGAGGTAATCGTGCTGACTTATCATCGACCATTCATTAATTCTAATCTGTAAATTGATGGATTGTCAGTTTTTATAAGATTTATAGTTATATTGTGCGGGTGAATTCATCAAAAAGATTGTTATTAGTTCATGCCCATCCAGATGATGAGACCATCAACAATGGTGTAACGATGGCGAAATATGCAGCAGATGGCGTAGAAGTCACATTAGTTACCTGCACAAGAGGTGAAGAGGGTGAAGTTTTAATTGAAAAATTAGCAAATTTAGCGAGCAGTCAAGATGACAAATTGGGTGAGCACCGTGAAATTGAATTGAAAAATGCAATGGATGAATTGGGAATTTCAGATTTTAGATTCTTAGGTGCACCAAATAAGAAGTGGCGAGACAGTGGAATGATGGGCACGCCACAAAATGAAGGCAAGGATGTTTTTTGGCAATCTAATTTGGATGAAGCAGCAAATGAGTTAGTAAAAATAATTTTAGAGATAAAACCACAAGTATTGATTACCTATGATGAATTTGGCGGCTACGGCCATCCAGATCATATAAAAGCCAATCAAGTAGCTATGCGTGCTGCCGAAATTTCTGGCACACAAGGTTGGGAGATTGAGAAAATATATTGGAACACAACTCCAAAGTCTGTTATTCAAATGGGAATAGATAAAATGAAAGAGGTTGGCTCAGATTTCTTTGGTGCAGAAAGCGTTGAAGATTTACCTTTCGCAAAGCCTGATGAACTAGTAACTTCAGTAGTAAAGGCACCTGAGTATGTCCCACAGAAATTAGCTGCAATGAAAGCCCATGCCACTCAAATCTCAGTGGATGGTCCATTTTTTGCTCTCTCTAATAACTTAGGACTTTCAGTGCGGGGAGATGAGTACTACACCTTAGTAAAAGGTCAGGTGGCATCACCACTAGATGAGAATGGGCGAGAGCTAGATTTATTTGCCGGAATTAAATAATGAATTTTCTTAAAGCTTTATTATTCGGCTCACTTATTGGGTTTTGTGGCGTACTACTGCACAACTTCACACCACCATTTGGCTTCCTTACATCTTTGCTTTTAACTTATTTAGGAATAAAGGTTGTTGGTCAAAGATTCTTTTATTTACGCTACCAAATTTATGCAGCAGCAGCCTGGTTAGCGGTAGTTGTAAGAGCAGGCACGCCAGGAAATGGTGAAGAGCTATTGGTTTATGGAAATACTTATGGAAATCTTTTTCTACTAGGTGGCTTTATTGCAATTGTTACAGCTTTGATTACTACTCGATCAAAAAGTAATTAAATCAACCAATCCCAACTTTGACCCTCTTTATTATCTTTGACAGTAATACCTAGCTTTACAAGTTCATCACGTAAGCGATCACTCTCGACAAAATCTCCTGAGCTTCTTGCTAAAGCTCTTTTTTCAAGTAATCCCTTCGAAAGTTGATCTAAATCCTTCTTAGTACTCACCGTCAATAGATTTAATCCAAAGAGATTATCCAAGCTTGAGAAAACTTTAAATTTAGTTGAATCCTTTATATCTTCAGATTTTTCAATAGTACGTAGTTTTTGCAAGGCACGTGGAGTATCAAGATCTTGCCTAAAATCTGCAATAACTTCAGCGATGAGCTCATTGGCATTTATTTGATCAACTGTTGCATCCTTTTGCCATATTTGTATTTTTTCCCGCCATCTTTGAAGTAGTAAATGAGCTGCCTTTAAACTATCCCAACTTAAATCCATCTGACTTCTATATCTATTCTCTAAAAAGCATAAGCGAAGTGCTAGTGGATCAATGTGTTTAGAAATCAAATCAGATACCAACACAACATTGCCAGTACTTTTTGCCATTTTCCTACCCTCAAATAGCAAGTGTTCACCGTGCACCCAAAGTGCAACTGATTCTTTACCTATTGCGCAGTTTGATTGAGCTCGCTCATCTTCATGATGCGGAAATCTTAAATCGATGCCACCAAGATGCAGATCAACAAACTCATCTAAATAATGTAATGACATTGCAGAACATTCAACATGCCAACCCGGAAATCCTGGGCCCCACGGTGAATCCCAAATCATTTCCTTGCGCTCACCCGCTGCTTTCCAAAGCGCCCAATCTGCATGAAATCTTTTGGCGCCATCTTCGGTGTATTCAAAGCGATGACCAGGCTTTAGTGAATCCAATCTGTTCCCACTAATAGCACCGTAAGTATCAAATGATTGCGCTGCAAAGTAAACACAATTATCGCTACCAACATAGGCATGATTTTTTGAGATTAACAAGGTAATCAACTCGTGCATTAAATCTATGCACTCACTTGCCTTTGGATACTTATCAGCAGGACTAATGTTTAAATGTGCTAAATCTTTATGAAATCTATCTTCATAGATTCTTGCTATCTCAAATGGATCCTTAGATTCAGCTTTTGCTTGGGCTAATATTTTATCTTCAACAAAATCCTCAGACATATGTCCAACATCTGTGATGTTTTGAATAAACTCGACTTTGTGCCCAAGTTGCTTGGCTAATCTAGTGATTAAATCTCCCAGCAGAAATGTGCGCATATTGCCAACATGAGCATCTCGATAAACCGTTGGGCCACAACTATAAATTCTTAATTTTTTTCCATCGCTACTAGTTAGTGGTTGTAACTGCCTACTTTTGGTGTCAAAGAGTGATATCTCTTCGTTACTCATTTACTCGGCACAACCTTCCAGAGTGCAATCTTTGCTGGGTCGAAGATGACCACGGTGCCATCCTTTTTTCGAACTGTGTTTTCACTCTCTAAAACACCGAGAATATCCCGATAACCACCAGCAGGATCATGCAGGCGAATACTGACTCGCTGACCTACTTGTGCCGTAGATGGCTGCACTTGACCCCCTCGATTAAACTCAGCCCACAAAAGACCAATAGTTAATGGCAGTATTGTCTACCTATTCGGCAGATAAAACTGTAAGGAGAAGCGTGACCTACATAATTGCTCAACCATGTGTTGATGTTAAAGATAAATCTTGCATTGAAGAATGCCCTGTTGATTGCATCTATGAGGGTGATCGAATGCTTTATATCCAACCTGATGAGTGTGTTGATTGCGGAGCATGTGAACCAGTCTGCCCAGTAGAAGCTATTTACTATGAGGATGATGTTCCTTCGCAATGGAAGGAATACAGCGAGGTTAATACTAAATTTTTTGTTGAGATTGGATCCCCAGGCGGTGCTGCAAAGTTAGGTCCGATTGGAAAAGATCACCAAACGGTTGCAGCTCTTCCACCACAAGAAAAGTAGGCCGCACCTGAAACTGCCAGATTTCCCCTGGGATCTTTTGGCGCCCTATGGTGAGAAAGCAAAAAAATACTCGGGCGGCTTCATTGATTTATCCCAAGGAACTCCAGTTGATCCAACACCAAAATTTATTCAAGATTCACTAACGGCTGCAAGCAACTCACCAAGTTATCCAGTTGTTGCTGGCACCAAAGAGTTACAGGATGCAATTCGAACCTGGTCGATTAAACATTTAGGTGTAACTGGTGAGTTTGATGTCTTACCCTCAATTGGCTCAAAGGAATTTATTGCATTACTTCCAACCTTCTTACAAAGTAAAAAAGTTTTGTATCCAAAGGTGGCATATCCAACCTATCTAGTCAGCGCAATGATGGCTTCAGCCCAAGGGATTCCAGTAGAGATTGATGCCAGCACTTGGCCCACGGCAGATTTAGCCTGGCTTAACTCACCTTCAAACCCAACAGGTCAGGTGCAAAGTGATGAAGAATTAAAAGCTTGTATTACTTGGGTGCGTAAAAATAATTCAATTATTGCAAGTGATGAGTGTTATTTAAGTTTTGCAGAGAATGCTAAATCGATTTTGGCCTTAGCTAATGGAGATAACACCGGCTTACTTGCCGTACTTTCACTTTCAAAACGATCTAACTTAGCCGGATATCGCGCAGGCTTTGTAGTGGGCGATAGCAAGTTAATTGATCAGATCAGGCAGGTTAGAAAGCATGCTGGTTTGATGGTGCCGCTGCCAGTACAGCAAGCGATGATCACAGCATTATCTGATGAGGTTCATGTAAAAGAGCAGGCAGCTCGCTACCGCGCTCGCCGCCAAACTTTAAAAGCAGCATTGCTTAGCCAAGGTTTTAAAATTGAATATAGCGAGGCTGGGTTATATATCTGGTGCACCAGAGGTGAGGATGGGTATAAAACCGTTGATTACTTTGCTCAGCTCGGAATTTTAGTAACCCCTGGTGCCTTTTATGGCAGTGATAATTTTGTGCGAATTGCACTAACTGCAACTGATGAAAATATTGATAAAGCAGCAGCGCGGATTAAATCATGAGTACTAGCGCAATTTTATTAGTAGGCGGAATGGGCACACGCCTGCTGCCACTTACTTTAAAAACTCCAAAACCGATGCTGCAAGTTGCAGGTGTGCCATTTACCGAACACCAAATTAGAAAAGCAGCAGATGCTGGAATCGCCGAGATTGTTTTAGCCACCTCCTATAAATCTGAGCTTTTTGAGCCTTACTTTGGCAATGGCGAAAGATTTGGAATCAAAATTAAGTATGCAGTTGAAAAGAGTGCACTTGGTACTGGCGGTGGCATAAGAAATGCAGCCAATTTATTAGCAGATTGTGATCAGGTTGTAATCTTCAATGGAGATGTATTAAGCGGGCATAATTTAGCTGGGCAATTAGAGTTTCATAAGAAAAACCAAGCAGATATCACTTTGTATTTAACTCAAGTTGAAGATGCCAGAGCTTATGGCTGTGTTGAGTTATTAGAGAATAAGCAGGTTAAATCTTTCCTTGAGAAGATGGAGAATCCCATCAGCAATCTAATAAATGCTGGCTGTTATATTTTTAATCGGCAGATAATTGATCAAATTCCACAAGATAAAGTAGTTAGTGTGGAGCGGGAAACATTCCCAAATCTTCTTGCTACTAATGCAAAAGTCTTTGGTTACCTAGATAACTCTTACTGGTTAGATATTGGCACTCCAGCTGCCCTAGTTAAGGCATCAGCTGATTTAATTACTGGAGTGATTCACTCATCTGCCACACCAAATCATGCAGGTGATAACTTAATTTCACCATCGGCGAAGATAGGTAGTGGTTGTGTGATAAGTAATGGATCAGTAATTGAAACTGAAGTTGTAGTTGAGAGTAATTGCCAAATTAGTGGTTCAATTATTGGTAGTGGGGCAAAAATAGGTAGTAATTGCAAAATAATTGACTCAATAATCGCGCCAGGGGCCCAAATTCAGGCTGGAATGGTGGTCTTGACCAATTATTTGGGCTTTTAAATTTACCCAATTTGCCCAATCTCAACTTGACTTAATCGAGTTACAAGCGTGTAATTATCCCAGTAGTGGGCACACCCTGGCCCTTAGGTAATCCAGTTACATCGGATGAGTACATAGGAGAGATATGTCAGATCAGCGTGCAGAGCTAGCAGCCCTTGTAGTTTCCTCAGAACAACTTTCTTGGCAGGAGCGCGCATTGTGCGCTCAGACCGATCCAGAAGCATTCTTTCCTGAGAAGGGTGGCTCAACCCGTGAGGCAAAGCGTGTCTGCCTTTCCTGTGAGGTTCGTGCTGAGTGTTTGGAGTACGCCCTAGCTCATGATGAGCGGTTTGGAATTTGGGGTGGATTATCTGAACGTGAGCGTCGTCGCTTAAAGCGCCGTAGCGCATAAAATTACGGGTGGCTGAAAAGCAAAGCACCGGGACGCAAGTCCAACTTAAAGATCAATTTGTAACAGCAATAGTTGTTACTCATGATGGTGTCACCTGGTTAAGTGAGGTTGTTGCCTCCCTATCTTCTCAAAAACATAAAGTTGATCAAATAATTGCCGTCGATAATGGATCTATTGATGGCTCAGTTAAATTACTAACTAACGCTGGTATTGAGGTAATAAAAAAATCTAGGCGAAATGGTTTTGGCGCAGCAGTTGCAGCAGCGGTGGCAAAACTTGCCCCAGCTGATTATGAAAGTGATCAACAAGAGTGGTTATGGATTTTGCATGATGATTGCGCGCCAGATCGTTATGCCTTAGCTAAATTGTTAGAGGCAGTAGTTGCCCGGCCACAAGTTGGTATCGCAGGTCCAAAAATTCTTGGTTGGTATGACCGCAAGCATATTTTAGAAGCTGGCATCAGCATTACTGAAAATGGCACTCGCTGGACTGCGCTAGAAGATAGAGAACATGACCAAGGCCAGCATGATGAAATTAAAGATGTGTTGGCGGTAAGTACTGCTGGCATGTTGATTAAGCGGTCACTATTTGAAGAGTTAGGTGGATTTGATCCCAGCCTTGAATTATTTAGAGATGACATTGATCTAGGTTGGCGAGCACATATTGCTGGTCACTCAGTAGTTTGTGTTGGCGAAGCAATTCTCTATCATGCAGAGGCAGCATCATCTGAACGCAGATCTGTCGACGTTAGAGATGCAATCTTGCACAGACCTTTGCTACTAGATCGGCGAAATGCAGCTTTTGTTTTACTTGCAAACTCAAGTTGGTGGATTTTGCCCTGGGTTGCAATTCAACTTCTCTTCACTTCAATTGGTAGATCAATTATTTACTTACTGGCAAAGTTGCCAGGTTATGCAGCGGATGAGATTGCAGCAGTTGCACTATTAATTTTTAAGCCGGCAGATTTAATTAAATCTAGGCGTTATCGAAAATCTAGCAAAGTTTTAACAGCCAGAGTTATCACACCATTTATTCCAAGTCGTGGTCTTCAACTACGTTCAATCGTAGAAAGAATTTCATCTTCTTTAGTGAATGCTTTTAAGCCAAACCGAGCTGATAGTGAAATAACACGAGCTAAGAATTATTCAGATATTGGTGTAATAGATGAAAGCTTTGATGAGATCGAATACGCGCCTAGTAAGAGTTTTAGCAAAATACGTTCTTTGGTAAAACAACCGTTGCTTTTGGGAATATTGTTAACATTATTTATTTCACTCCTTTACTCCCGAAATCGCTTTGGATCATTATCGGGTGGAGCGTTAGCGGTAGCACCAGCAAGTGCTTTTGAATTAATAACATCTTATGTGAACTCATGGCATTTAGTTGGGCTAGGTAGTAGTGCTGCCGCGCCAGCCTGGATTCCTATTGTTGGCATTGCATCATTTGTAACAGCAGCAAATCCACAGAGTTTTATTGCAGCATTTTTCTTTTTAACTCCTACTTTGTTATTTGTACTTAGCTATCGAACAGCTAGGCGATACTCACTTACCAAGTACTCAAGTGTTTTTGTGGCCTTTATCTATGCCTTATCGCCGGTGACACTTACTGCAATAAATCAAGGCCGTATTGGCACGATTGTGATCGCAATGCTGCTACCAGGCTTATTCACATTGCTTGAGAAAAATCGAGGTTTGGATAATTTAAGTTGGCGAAAGATTTTTTCCATTACTTTACTTGCTGCAGTCGCGGGGGCATTTTCACTGCTATTTCTACTTATCTGGACTCTTTTCCACATATCAATATTTGTCTATACCTATTTCACCATATCAAATTGGCGCACTAGAAATTGGCAACAAATTCTAAAGAATCTTGATACAGATGAGTTCAAGAGACGTTCTGCCTTAATTTTGACTCCAATTTTGATTAATGTTCCAATTTCAATAAATTTATTGTTAAACCCAATATCAGCTATTCGTGAGCCAGGGCTTTCAATTGAGTCAGATAACCCGCTTTCGATTTTGCTCTTTAATCCAGGAGGACCAAGCTCGCCTGCTCTATTTATTTTGGCGCCATTCATTCTTTACTTATTAATTGGTTTAATTTCAAAAGATCAACGTGTATGTGCAACTGGTGCATTATTTGCAATCGTCTTAGCAGCAACTCTTAGCTCGTACTACATCGACGGAAACAGCAGCAGTGCGCAGCGGATATACAGTGGGCCGTTAATAGTTTTTGCTCAACTAATGACTTTGCTATCAATATTTGCTATCGCTGAGCGAATTCTGCCGCAACTTAAACGCAGCAACTTTGGCTTTCGACATATAGCTTCGGTTTTAACTTCGATAGTCACAATAGTTTCCATGCTTTCAATCTCAATTTGGAGTGCCACTTTGGGCGCTGATTCTTTGGTCCGATCAAATCAAGAGCAAGTCATACCTGCCTTTATTACTGATCTTGCCAGCACAAGTGAGCGTCCGAAAACTTTAGTGATTAGAAAGAGTCCAGAAAGGTTGCAGTACTTTGTAACAAGAGGAAGTGATCTGCAAATTGGTCAAGCCGATGTTGCAAGTCAAACACCTGAGCAATTTCACAAAGCGATTGTTGATTTAGTAAATGGAGTCGGTGGTAGTAGTAGCCAAGTTCTGGGACATTATGGAATCCAATATGTTTATATGAAAAATCCGGCTGATGCAGGATTGGTTCGAATAGTTGATGGCATTGGTGGATTCACTAGAAGCTCTGCAACTAAAGATGGCGTTGTTTGGAAGGTAGAGAAATCTCACGCTCGAGTTACTTATCAAAATACCCAAGGAAAGTTTTTTCCAATTAGCTCAACTGACAAAGCATCGACCTCTTATGTTTCTGGGCCGGGCATTATTTTGTTAGCTGAAAAATACGATAAAGCTTGGCATCTGCTACTAAATGGAAAAGTAGTTCCGATAGAACAACATCCATTTGGAATACCGATGTTCAGAATTTTAGAGCCTGGTGAATTTTCTTTAACTCATGATGGAACAAACCGTAGAGCTTGGATCTCAATTCAATTAATTGCCTTAATATCTGCGATTGTTTTGGCGCTACCAGCTGGCCGAAGAAAACGAGAAGTTCCGTTGAAGGAGCTGGTATGAGACAAAAATCTATAACTTTTTCTAGCAAAAATGGATTTAAATTGAACATAAAGGTTTTAGCGATCTCTCTGGCATTGTTGATTTTGGCTGGTTTTTCCTATTTTGCTCCAGAGCGCAGTGAACAGGTTAAATTGACTAGTTCTTATCCTGCCACTGTGTGTCCTGCCATTGGTAATAAAGTTTCATCAATTGCTGCACTAACAAAATCAAAAGTTAATAGGCGATCTATTGATGGCACCAGCAAGCGACTAAATCCTGGAAAAAGTTCAGTAATTGCATTGAAAGATAACGCAATATTAGTTGAGGGCAATCCTGGCACATCACTTACATTTGCAAATAATGGTTGGAAAGCAGTTGTTCCATGTTCAATAAGTAATGGGGAACAGTGGTTCATTGGTGGCTCAGGTGCGTTAACAAGTAAGTCTTATCTTTTTATCATTAATAGCGGCTTTAGTGAATCATCAGTTGATATTGAGATATTCACACCCAACGGTCAGCTAGAGCCAAAAATTGTTTCTATTCCACAAAACTCATCTAAGAAAATTTCAATTGACTCCTTAGTCCCTGGAGAGGAATCAATTGCTATTGCGGTAAAAACTAAATCAGGACGAGTCAGCTCCTATTTGTTTGACGAGCGGAAAAAAGGTCTTAAATCCCTTGGAGCAGATTTTGTGTCACCGGTTACGATCGCGCGCAAAGTTGCAACGATTCCGGCCATCACGGGCTTGTCAGGAAAACTAGCAAGTAATACTAATTCAGTCAGTCACACACTTAGGTTGTTAGTTCCAGCAACAATTGATGCCAATGTTGATGTGACTATCAATTCTAATGATGGCAATTTTATTCCGGTTGGACTTTCCCAACTTGATGTTAAGAGCCAGAAAGTTTTGGACATTCCATTAACCTTCGCCAAGATTGATCAACCATTTTCTGTAATTGTTAATTCAGATCAACCAATTTTTGCTTCAGTGCTAAGTAGTTTTACTTACGGTAAAAGTCCTGAAATAGCCTGGGCAACGGGAGCTGATGAACTTAAGAAGTGGAGTGTTAACTTAACTGGCTCAAGACCCACTCTTAATTTTGTTGGCGATCGGATAAATGTCCAAATCTCCGCAACTGGGACAAATGGAAAGAAAATTGTAAAAAAACTTTCTGCTTCAAACTTTGTTACTTGGCGAGCACCAGTTGGTTTAAATCGTCTAGAAGTTACTGCTAGCCGAGATGGAATAAGCGGGGGAGTAATCTTTTTGCCTGAGGTTGGAGGTATTGGTAGTAGCTATATACCTATGAATAATGGTGCTAACTTAGAAACTGCTGCTGAGCCAATCTCCGATGCCAGGGTAATTAGTAGAGGCTAAATCCCAACTTTTATACCTTTGTCGTATTAATCTGTTGGTATGCGAAAATCTGTAAGTCGCCGATGCTCTAGAGCAAGTTGCACAAGTGCTGCAATAAAAACTCTTACCTATATTTACTCTGATTCAACTGCGGTATTAGGACCACTTTCAACTTATGCAGAGCCACATAATTATGATCTTTGCGCAGCTCATAGCGAACGACTAACAGTGCCAGTTGGTTGGAATGTGATTAAGGAAGAGATAATTGATCACAACACTGGTCCATCAGATGAAGATTTAATGGCGATTGCTAACGCGGTGCGAGAAGTGGCAAATACAGATATCGGTAACAAAAGCATGCAGCCAGAGCTGGGCCGTAGAGGACATCTGCGAGTATTACCTTCAAATTAATTTTTAAATTTACAACCCAACCCCTAAGTTAAGGGCATTATGTTAGAAAAAATTATCAAGGCCTACGACATAAGAGGCTTGGTAAAAGATGAGATCACTCCTGATTTTTCATTTTCTCTTGGTGTGGCATATGCCAAATTTCTAGAGCTAGAACGTGAGCCGGCAACTATCGTGGTCGGTGAAGATATGAGACCTTCATCTTCACCACTTGCAGATGCTTTTTCAGATGGCGCAACAAGCCAAGGTATGGATGTAATCCGAATTGGATTGGCATCAACTGACATGCTTTATTTTGCATCAGGAAAATTAAATTTGCCAGGCATTATGTTCACCGCAAGTCATAATCCTGCTAAATACAATGGAATGAAGCTTTGTAAGAGTGGTGCTAAACCAATTGGTCAAGAGTCTGGCTTAATAAAGATTCGTCAGCTGATCGAAGAAGGTGTACCAATATCTAATCGACCTGTTGGAACTGTTCGAAAGCAGGATTTGCTTACGGAGTATGTGGATTATCTGCTGGCTAGATTTCCAGAGAAAACTTTCACAAAGCGTAAACTCAAGGTAGTAATTGATGCTGGAAATGGAATGGCTGGTTTTACCGCGCCAGCTGTTATGGAAAAATTAAAGATTGACTTAGTACCAATGTATTTTGAACTTGATGGAAATTTTCCAAATCATGAGGCAAATCCAATTGAACCAGAGAATCTGAAGGCACTTCAAAAGCGGGTCAAGAAAGAAAAAGCAGATATAGGTTTGGCATTTGATGGCGATGCTGATCGCTGCTTTTTGGTTGATGAAAATGGTGATTTGGTAAACCCATCCGCGTTAACTGCGTTGATTGCAGTTCGGGAGCTAAAAGCAAACCCTGGTGCAACCATTATTTACAACCTAATCTCCTCTAAGGCTGTGCCTGAGGTTATTTCTGAAAATGGTGGCACCGCACTTCGGAGTCGCGTGGGACACTCATACATAAAAAGTTTAATGGCCGAATCTGGAGCAGTCTTTGGCGGTGAGCACTCTGGACATTTTTACTTCGGTGATTTTTGGCGTGCAGATTCTGGAATGCTGGCAGCGCTCTATGCATTGGCAGAGTTAATGGCTACTTCCAAACCCTTATCAAATTTACTTAAACCTTATAACAGGTATTTTTCAAGTGGTGAGATTAATAGCAAAGTTAAAGATGCTAAGAAGTCCATCAATCTGATTCGAGAAAAGTACCAAGGCAGTTATCAGGTTGATGAGTTAGATGGATTAACAATCACAGCAGATACCTGGTGGTTTAATCTTCGTCCCTCAAACACCGAGCCATTACTTCGACTAAATGTTGAGGCAAATACCGAAAAACAGATGGCCGAGATTAGGGACACAGTCTTAGCCCTTATTTAGAGGTGATAAATCAATTCGGACAGGGTATCTTTGCCCTCTAGCAATAACCTGATCAACCACAATTTAGTAGTCGACTTAATAGGAGAGTAAATGAGCACCACAACCGCGATTAAAAATGACATAGCAAATCCCGCATTAGCAAGTGAAGGAAAAAAGCGGATTGAATGGGCTGCTCGTAACATGCCAGTTCTGGCACAAATTAAGGATCGATTTGCAAAGGAAAAACCTTTTGCAGGAGTTCGAATCGCAGCTTGTATGCACGTGACTACTGAGACTGCAAATTTAATGTTGGCATTAAAAGCCGGTGGAGCAGATTTAGCACTTTGTGCTTCAAATCCACTTTCAACTCAAGATGACACTGCAGCAGCACTTGTGCATGAGTACGGGATTTCAGTTTTTGCAAGAAATGCAGTTGATCGTGATGGATATTACGGACACTTAAATTCAGCTCTAGATATTAAGCCACAACTTGTATTTGATGATGGCTGTGACTTGGTAAATGTTCTACACACAACTCGCACAGAGTTAATCGAAGGCGTAATGGCTGGTTGTGAAGAAACTACCACTGGTGTTATTCGTCTTAGCCAAATGGCTAAAGATGGCGCCCTTAAGTTCCCGATGATTGCAGTAAATGACACTGACACCAAGCACATGTTTGATAATCGATACGGCACTGGACAATCCACATTTGATGCAATATTCCGTGCGACTAATACATTAGTTGCTGGAAAGATCGTTGTAGTTGCCGGTTTTGGTTACTGCGGTAAAGGTGTTGCCGAGCGCGCTAAGGGCATGGGCGCTGAGGTAGTTATTACCGAAATTGATCCAACTAAAGCATTAGATGCGCTAATGCAAGGTTTCCGAGTTATGCCAATGACAAAAGCTGCAGCGATTGGTGACATTTTTATTACTGTTACCGGTAATCGCGATGTATTACGTGATGAGCATTTCAAGCAAATGAAAGATGGCGCTATTTTGGCCAACTCTGGACATTTTGATATTGAAATTGATGTTGCTTGGCTAGAAAAGAATTCAAAGCAAAAGAACTCCAAGATGCGCCACCAAACAGATGAGTATGTAATGGCTGATGGACGCAGAATTTTGCTAATTGCAGAAGGACGACTTGCAAATCTTGGCGCTGCTGAGGGACATCCAGCATCTGTAATGGATATGTCTTTCTCAGACCAAGCTCTAACCGCAGAATGGTTATTAAAGGCTGGCAAGAATTTAACTGCAGGACTTCACAATGTTCCAGTTTCAATTGATAAAGATGTTGCTCGTTTGAAACTTGAGAGCATGGGATCTGCGTTAGACGTTTTGACTCCAGCACAAGAGCTTTACTTAAACTCCTGGGAACACGGCTCTTAAATGCCATTGGTCATGGTTGTTGATGACGACCAAGACTTAGCAGAGATGCTTAGCATCGTATTAACCGGTGCTGGCATGGAGGTTGATTTAGTAAACCGTGGTGATCAGGTCATGGATCTCTTTAATGCAAATACACCTGACTTAATTTTATTGGATGTTATGTTACCTGGAATTGATGGTATCGAGGTTTGTAAATTAATTAGAGAAAAATCAATGGTGCCAATTGTCATGTTAACTGCCAAAGGTGATACCCATGATGTTGTGTTGGGATTAGAAGCAGGCGCTGATGATTACATGGTTAAACCATTTAAACCACAGGAATTAGTAGCAAGAATTAACACAAGATTAAGAAGAGTAGCCAAGGTTGGAACTCTTGGAATTTGCGATTTAGTTATTGATCAAATGGAGCACAAAGTTATAAAGAATGGAAAAGAGATAGCTCTAACCCGCTTGGAGTTTGATCTTCTTGCAGCACTTGCAAAAGAACCAGGAAGAGTCTTCACACGTGAGGCATTATTAAGTGAGGTGTGGGGCTATCAACATGCTGCTGACACTCGTCTAGTAAATGTGCATGTCCAACGATTGCGCTCAAAAATAGAGAGTGATGCGGATAATCCTGAATATGTTTTAACAGTAAGAGGTGTTGGCTATAAGGCGGGGGCGGCTAAGGTTTAGCCATGTTGCTTAGCAAAATTAAGATTAGACAATCTCTAAGTCTTAAAGTTCTGCTAACAAGTCTTGCATTTTCAATCATTATTGCTGCAGTTATCGGTATTTCCGTTCATAATCGGGTGGCAACCACAATCATTAATGAAAAAATTGCAATATCAAAAGTTGAAACTGCTAATGCTCTCTACTTAGCGCAAGGACATTTTAATATTGCAAGATTTCAAGATGATTCCGGTTTAAACAAGGTGGTGCAGGATTTCATTACATCCAGCAGAGAAGATGGTTCTTTGTCTGGACGCGAAACTGTAATTTTGCCCTTTGCTAAGAGTGGAAATGAACAGAGTGTTTATCAAACTGTTCCAACATTATTGGTTCTAGATTCAATTCCAAAAAGCTTTCGTGAACAGGTTAGACAGGCGGATGAGGTATTAGATAAACGAGTAACTATTCGATACTCAGATGGAAAAGAGTTTCCTGGCTTCTTAATTGGCGGTAAATTAAATATTCCACGCACTGGTGTCTATGAAATTTACTACCTTTTCAAGTTAGATGCTCAATATCAGAGCATTTCAGTAATTACCTGGACCTTATTTGCAGCAGGATTATTGTTGGTTTTATTAATTGGATTAAGCACTCAATTTGTAATTAGGCAGGTTGTTTCACCAGTTCAACAAGCAGCAGCTGTGGCTGAGAAATTTACACAAGGTGATTTAACTAGTCGTATGTCTGTATCTAGTGATGATGAATTGGCAAGTTTAGGTAACTCATTTAATGAAATGGCTGTTTCAATTCAACAGCAAATTGCTAGATTAGAGAACTTATCTATGCTGCAACAGCGATTTGTTTCCGATGTTTCTCATGAGTTGAGAACTCCATTAACAACCCTACGTATGGCAGCTGAGGTTATTTATGAGCAGAAAGGCAATTTCGATACCAATATTGCTCGAAGCAGTGAATTGTTAATTAATCAAATTGATCGATTTGAATTACTACTATCAGATTTGCTTGAAGTGAGCCGATTTGATGCTGAAGCAGCAGCACTAGGTGTTGTTAATTTTGATATTGCTAACTTGGTAAAGAAAACCGTTGATTATTTACACCCAAGCAAATCAGCACTTTTTGAGGTTTTAACTCCTGCCGAACCAATTCAGATTGAAGGTGATCCAAGAAGAATTGAAAGAATTCTTCGAAATTTGATTACAAATGCGGTAGATCATGGTGAAGGCAAAAAAGTTCAAGTTCAGATCAAAACAAGTGAGAATGAAGTTGCCATTGGTGTTAGAGATTATGGCTTAGGTTTTAATGAAGAGGATGCCCCTTATTTATTTGATCGCTTTTGGAGGGCAGATCCTTCAAGAGCTAGAACTAGTGGTGGAACTGGGCTCGGACTTTCTATTGCTTTAGAGGATGCAAAACTTCACCAAGGACAATTACTGGCTTGGGGTAAACCGCAACATGGTGCTCACTTTGTGTTAACTCTGCCAAAGCTTCACGGTAACTCGGTGCAATCATTTCCAATTGCTCTTGTACCAGATGATTTAATCTCAACAGCAAATAAAATCTAGGAATTTTCACGCTTAATTCTGATATAAAGATTAGGTGCTTAATTCCCTAAAATCTTTAAAAGAATTAGTCTTTACCAAAGCGTGCATTAGCTGCTCCGCACTGCAATTTTGGCTCTGCCCAGCATGTTTTGCAGGTTGGAATACCAGTATCAAGAAAAGTTCAATTGATAGTAAACCGATTTATTTTAAGAGTGATTACACCAGTAAAACTGCTTCGGTAATTTTAGCTGCCAAAGAAGACAATGACTTAAACGCAATTGCACTTCTAGCTTCGTCAATTTCTGACGCAATATTATTTTCAATTTTGGACTTGCAAATTAATGGAGTTATCACTCTTATAACAATTCCCTCCTCACCTTCTGCGATTAGAAAGCGAGGCCGAGATCACATAAATGTTCTTGCAGAGTATATTCAAAGAGATTTACAAGAAAAATCAGTCACTGTAAATTATGCACCGATACTTTTTCAAAAAAAGAGTATTAAGGATCAGTCTCAATTAAGCAGCCAACAAAGAATGGATAATACGAAAGGGAAATTTGCAGTTAAATCCTGTGAAATTCCTCAGGGAGCTGTTTACTTGATTGATGATCTAATAACCACCGGCGCATCAATGCTGGAGGGGGTCAGAGCCCTATCTGAAGCCAAAATGACCATTGCTGCAGGTATTACTGCGTGTGCGGTGGGGCGTATTTCTCTAATACCATAAGCCACTAAGCATTTTTCAAATAATTTTTTAGAGGCCAGCGGAGGATCTTTGTGGGTTTATTAGACAAGGTTTTGCGCGCTGGTGAGGGTAAAGCCATAAAGCAATTGGCAAAAATTGCTCAAGAAGTTAATAGATTTGAGAGTCAAATCATTTCTCTTGACGATAACGCGCTACGAGATAAAACAAATAAGTTTAAAGAGCGATATACAAATGGAGAATCTTTAGATTCTATTTTGCCTGAAGCTTTTGCTGTTGTTCGAGAAGCTGCTAAACGAACTTTAGGACAACGTCATTACGATGTTCAGTTAATGGGTGGAGCAGCACTGCATCGGGGCAACATTGCAGAGATGAAAACTGGTGAAGGTAAAACTTTAGTTTCAACATTGCCCGCTTATTTGAATGCTCTTACTGGTAAAGGTGTGCATATCGTTACGGTAAATGATTATTTGGCTGAGCGTGATAGTGAATGGATGGGTCGAGTACACAGATTCTTGGGATTAAAAGTCGGCGTAATTCTTGCCAGCATGTCACCTACCGAGCGCCGCGAAGCATATGCAGCAGATATAACTTATGGAACAAATAATGAATTTGGCTTTGATTACCTACGCGACAATATGGCTTGGAGTTTGGCTGATTGTGTGCAACGCGCTCATAACTTTGCAATAGTTGATGAAGTTGACTCAATTTTAATTGATGAAGCAAGAACTCCACTTATTATTTCCGGACCAGCAGATAAAGCAACAAAGTGGTATCTAGAGTTTGCTAATTTAGTAGGAAAATTAAATCTTGGGCAGCATTATGAAGTGGATATTAAAAAGCGAACAGTAGGTATTTTAGAAGAGGGTGTATCTAGAGTTGAAGAAGCACTCGGTATAGAAAATCTCTATGAAGCTGCTAATACGCCAATGATTGGCTATTTAAACAATGCGATTCGAGCTAAAGAATTATTCAAGCGAGATAAAGATTACGTCGTTATGGACGGTGAACTATTAATTGTTGATGAGCACACTGGCCGTATGCTGGCAGGACGCCGGTATAGCGATGGTTTACATCAAGCATTAGAGGCAAAAGAGCGAATTGATATCAAGGATGAGAACCAAACACTAGCCACTATTACCCTTCAAAATTACTTCCGACTCTATGAGAAGTTAAGCGGTATGACTGGTACTGCGATGACTGAGGCTTCAGAGTTTATGCAAATCTACAAATTAGGCGTTATACCAATTCCTACAAACAAAAAAATGCAAAGAATTGATCAATCTGATCTGATTTATAAATCAGAGGCCGGCAAATTTATTGCGGTTGCAAATGACATTGTTGAGCGGCATAAAAAAGGCCAACCAGTTCTAGTGGGTACGGTAAGTGTTGAAAAATCTGAGGAGTTATCTTCAATCTTGAAGAAAAATGGCGTGCCACATGAAGTTTTAAATGCTAAACAACATGAACGTGAGGCTGCAATTATTGCTCGTGCTGGAACTATTGGCGCAGTAACTGTTGCTACAAATATGGCTGGTCGTGGAACTGACATCATGCTTGGTGGTAATCCAGAGTTTATGGCAGATTTTGAATTACAACGCAAAGGTTTAAATCCAGCTGATTCACCGGAAGAGTACGAAAAAGCATGGCCGGATGAAATTGCAAAGCAAAAAGCTGCGGTAGCAAAAGAACATGAAGAGGTAGTTTCATTTGGTGGTCTGTATGTACTTGGAACAGAACGTCATGAATCAAGGCGTATTGATAATCAGCTACGTGGCCGATCTGGTCGCCAAGGTGATCCAGGTGAATCAAGATTCTATTTATCTTTACAAGATGATTTAATGCGCAGATTTAACTCTGGCTTAGTTGAAAGATTCCTTGGAGCAGCAGGTATGCCAGAGGAAACTCCATTGGAGTCAAAGATTGTTAGCAATGCGATCAAGTCTGCTCAGACTCAGGTTGAATCTTTAAACTTTGAAATGCGTAAAAACGTATTGAAATATGACGATGTTATGAATAAGCAACGTGAAGTTGTTTACTCCGAACGACGTGAGGTCTTAGAAGGTGTAGACATAAAGGAATTAGTTGAGGTTTCACTTGAAGAGACAATTACAGCTTATGTGGATTCGGCAACAGCAACGGGAGTGGCTGAGGATTGGGACTTAAAGACATTATGGAATGCTTTAAAAGTTCTTTACCCAATCTCATTTACTGATGAACAAATGCTTGCTGAGATTGGCGGAGCAGTAGCACTAGATAGTGAGTATTTACTTGAGAAGATCTTGCAGGATTCAAGAGCTGCGTATGAAAAACGAGAATCAGAGTTAACTCCAACAGTAATGCGAGAGCTAGAAAGAAAGATTTTACTTTCAGTCTTAGACCGCAAGTGGCGAGAGCATCTTTATGAAATGGATTATCTGCAAGAAGGAATTGGACTACGTGCTATGGCACAACGTGATCCTTTGGTTGAGTATCAACGCGAAGGCTTTGATTTATTCACAGCAATGATGGATGCTCTAAAAGAAGAGTTGGTAAGTTTTGTATTCCATGTTGAGGTACAAGTAGAAGGTGATCAAGTTGGCGCTAAAGGCCTGACACCTGCACCAGCTCCAGTAGCTGAACTTAAATACTCAGCGGCAGATATCGAACCAAGTGCAGCTGGCGGTACGTCCAAAAATGCACCATGTCCATGCGGATCAGGCAAAAAATATAAGAGATGTCACGGACAGTCTTAAAGCAAAGTTAATTCAGTACAGATCCATCTTTTATCAACACCTTCAAATCTTAAAATTAAAGATCTAACTCGATCGATAACCCTGAGAGTGACTGTCACTTCAACAACACCTTCGATTGGTTGGTGGAAATAGAATTTTCTAATCTGACATCTTTGAGTCAAAGAACACATCTGTTCATTAATCTTTTTCAATACCGATCTGTGACAATTTCTTGATAACTGAGATAAGGCTCTACGCCCAGACCACACTTCCAGTACTTTAATTACAAAAGATTCACTCCATTGATGTAGCTCTGGTAAATCTGATAAAGCTGAAGGCATCGGTGAAAATTTGGGGTGAAACCACTCTGGTCCAAATTCTTTATCAACTGATGGAACAAGGTAGAGCTTGGTTTGCTTACTTACCGTCTCACTTTTTATTGGCTGAATGATTGTCATAGGCTCATACTCAGCACGTCAGAAGGCTTAAGCATCATCCGTTCGGATGATCTTTTCTTAAACAAGCCAGAGTAAAAACTTGGTATGAACATTTCAAAATTAGATATATTGAAAAACTCACGACTGGCTATGGGATTAGCTCTGTTTATAATCGCCTTAACTGCTGCGAGCTTGATATCTAAAGAAGCCAATAGAACAGTATTAGTTTGGGCAAGCACTGGTGAATTAGCACCTGGACAGATAATTGAACAATCAGATTTAACTGCAACCTCGGTTTTATTAGCCCAAACGGCGAAAAATTACCTTTCATCCTCTGCCCAAATTGTTGGCACCACAGTATTAAATAAAATTTCAGCTGGTGACCTTATTCCAGTAGCAGCCATCGCAAATGATGTAGATGCCAATAATCAACGATTAGTGCCACTTACTATTGAGATCTCAGATCTGCCCATCGCATTATCTAGGGGAGATGTGATTGACATATATGCGATAGCTAAGACAAATGCCAAAGAATCAATCTCCCCAACCTTACTTGTTAGCGCAGTTAGCATTGAGCAGGTTTTAGAGCGTAGCAATTCAGGAGTGGTTAGCGTTTTAGTTATATTAGAAAATGAACAGGTGATTTCAACACTTAATTACCTCACTGATAGCAGATTAATACTTGTTAGAACTCGGTGAACCTAGATTAAATCTGATCACAGCAATTAGTAACAGTGATCAGGAAGAAAAAATTGCCGCCTTGCTGCATTCACAAGGATGTAACATAATTTATCGAGCACTTAATTCTGATTTACTAGCTAAATTCTTAGCCAATAATCAATTAAAGATAAATGTAATCTACACAAAAAATTTTATGGCTCCTGCGAAATTAAAAGAGTTATCAACAAAGTATTCAGAGCTTAGGCTGATTCAGTTAACAGAAGATTTAAGTAGTGAAGAACTTCTAAATCAATTAGCCCAATTAACCAGGCCTGCCTTGCTTCATCAGTTAGCTAGAGCAAATAATTTGATTGCCGTACTTGGAACACCTGGGTCTCCTGGTATATCAACCATTACAAATCATCTAGCTGTTTTCAAATCAGCTCAGGTAATAGCAGCAGTTCACCATAATTTACGTCCGCAAAGTAGCGCTAAAGTTGAAATGATTTTAGCTTCAGAATTTGATAAGAAACTCGCAGTACTTGCTGCTGGATTAACAATAATTGATGCAGGTTCAACTTTGGCTTTGACCAAAACTCTCTCTGATCGAAGAATGGATGCGCTTTGGCTTAGTCACTCTTTGGCATGTGCAGGCAATCTAATTTATGTGCTCGCTGCCAACGATAATGGGATCTTATATCTAGATGAATTTGTCTCAGATTTTAAAAACTTAGTTAACCCACCTCCTATTTACTATGTGTTAAATCAGCAAAGGTTTGATCGCAAAGGGCAAAGTATCCAAAGCAAATTTCTTGAAGTTGTCGGGAGTTTTCCTACTTTTCAAATACCACAGGACCAAAGATCCATTCGTTCACAGGCAGATGCAGGCCGACCAAATCATTTCTGGCGCAGCACAACCTTTCATAAGCAGATACAAAAAATTGGTAACCAGCTGACCTGAAATGGGCTCTACCATTAAGCCATGGCCACCCTTGCAGAGTTGATTACTGAAAACTCTTCGCTGACTACAAATGAGGTGGAACACCTTGCTGAGTTAGTAGCCGAATGGCGCTTACTTGCTGATCTTTCATTTGCAGATCTACTTTTGTGGTTACCAATACGTCGTGATGAAAAATCTTGGCCACAGGGTCATTTAGTTATTGCTCAAATCAGACCCACAACTGCTGCAACAGTTTTTAGTAATGATTTAGTTGGATCCCAAGTTAATTGGGGAGTGCGGCCCTTAGTAGACCAAGCACTATCTGATGGTGAGATTTTAAGAGATGCTAAACCAGAATTAGTTGGTCAGCTTATGATTAAAGAGGAAAGTATTCCTGTTATTTTGAATGGAAAAACACTGGCTGTTATTTCAAGGCATCGCAATTCTGAGTTAATGCGCCAACCATCAAAGCTTGAGTTAAATTATCGAGAAATTGCCCACAAAATATATAAAATGGTTGCAGAGGGAACTTTCCCAATTAGAAATAGTTTGTATAGCTCAGAATCAGCGCCCAGAGTTGGCGATGGCTTAATCAGGTTGGATGTCAATGGCACAATCTTTTTTGCATCCCCAAATGCCCGTTCGGCTTTAAGCAGAGTTGGATTTCAAAAGGAGTTAGAGGGTGAGAATTTAGGTGCAGTTTTTGCAAGCTTGCATAAGGGCGAGAATTTACCTACCGATGAATCCTGGCAAACTTCCCTAAGTGGAAAATCTTTGCGCCGAGCCGAGTATGAAAGTCCGGCCGCTGTAATTGATATTTTGGTAATTCCACTAACTGAAGGAAATGATCGAATCGGCGCAGTAGTTTTATTGCATAACATAACTGAGCTAAGAAATAGAGATCGAGCTTTGATTACAAAGGATGCAACAATCAAGGAGATCCACCACCGAGTTAAGAACAACCTGCAAACTGTGTCCGCACTACTTCGCCTTCAATCCCGGCGTGTAACTGATCCGATTGCCAGCGAAGCGTTATCTGAAGCAGTTAGACGTGTGGCTTCCATCGCTCTAGTTCATGAGACTTTATCTAACCAATCCTCTGAATTTGTTGAATTTGACCAAGTCTTTGAGCAGATTGTTAAAAATGCTTTGGATTTAAATACTAGAAAAATTGAGTTTAAAAAAGTAGGTGTTTTCGGTGCTTTTGATTCAAAGACTGCCACCGCACTTTCCTTAGTGGTCACTGAATTAATTCACAATGCTCTTGAGCATGGTTTAAATGAGAGTGGTGATCAGTTAACAGTTGAGGTTGTAAAGAAGCAGAACAATTACCAAGTAAATGTTTGTGATAATGGCTCAGGACTTCCAAGTGAATTTAACATTGAAAAGTCAGCTAACTTAGGGCTGCAAATTGCGACCACATTAACTAAAAATGAGTTGAATGGAAGTTTAGATTTAATTCGAGTTGGAGATTTAACTAGGGCAGAGATTTCCTTTAGCGGTAATTAAAAGGAGTTTTGATTTTCCATCTGACGCGCACGATTTCTAGCAGCACGTCGCTTCATTGCTCGGCGTTCATCTTCAGATAATCCACCCCAAACACCAGCATCTTGACCGCTCTCTAATGCCCAGGCAAGACATGGCTCTTTAACAGGACATCTTTCACAAATCTTTTTTGCCTCTTCGATTTGAGCCAAGGCTGGGCCTGTATTTCCTACCGGGAAGAAAACCTCTGGATCTTCTTCGCGACAAGCTGCTTCATGTCGCCAATCCATAGGGCAGCAACTCCTTCGATGAGTAGGTGTTAATTAGTAGTGAAGATAAAATCAACTGGCTTATTCTCTCCTTAATTTAATTAATAAACAAGGATATTTCACTAAGAAGTTTAAAAATTTTAGATTTATTTCGACTCTGACAGTGAGAGTTGGCCCTTAGATGAATAAAACCTACCTATGCGCCTGCGGCAGGTGCTTTGCTAGCCCTTGAGCTATGTGGGGTGAATATCTAGGTGAAGGCCAAGATTTACAGCGAAACAGCGTGCATAAAGTTTGCCAAGAATTTGAGATTGCGCAGTATTAATCAATAGGAGAGAATTAGCCAATGAGCCAGACCGCATATTTTGCAACCGGATGTTTTTGGGGAGCAGAGCGAAGATTTTGGAATTTAGCTGGCGTAACTCAAACTTCAGTTGGATATATGGGCGGAAATAAGCCAGATCCAACTTACAAAGAGGTTTGTACTGGTACTACAAATCATGCTGAAATGGTTGAGGTAATTTTTGAACCAGAGATTATTTCGTACCAAAGATTGTTAGCAGAATTTTGGGTTATGCATGATCCAACATCATTAAATCAACAAGGCGGAGATATCGGAACCCAATATCGATCATCAATCTTTACCACCACACCAGAACAGATGCAGCAAGCCTTAGCAAGTAAAGAAATCTATCAAAATGAATTAACTAAAAATGGCATGGATAAAATTGTGACTGAAATTTTGCCAGCAAGTGGAATTACATATTGGCTTGCAGAGGATTACCATCAGAGATATCTAGAAAAGAATCCAAATGGTTATGACTGCCACTCTTCAACTGGAGTAGCTTTTCCAACAGCATTGGCGAGTAAAAATGGATGAGATAACAGAGATAAATTCCAAAGGACAACCTTATAAAGTTAAGATTGATGAAGCTGAGTTAAAAAGTAAGGTAGATCCACTTTCATTTGATGTTTTACGCAAATCAGCAACTGAAACTGCTTTTACTGGTGAATACACAGATAGTGAAACTATTGGCGTGTATAGATGTAAAGCTTGTAGCGCTGAATTATTTAGATCTGACACAAAATTCCACTCCGGCTGTGGTTGGCCTTCTTTCTATGCACCAACTGCAGATGATGCAGTTGAGTTAATTGAAGATCGATCACTTTTTCCAAGGGTTCGCACTGAGGTTAGATGTTCAGCCTGTGGCTCTCATCTTGGCCATGTCTTTTCTGGTGAGGGATATGCCGTTCCAACTGATCAACGTTGGTGCATTAACTCAGTGGCACTTGTGCTTGAACCAAAGAATTGATTACCCAGCAATAATTGCCTTTAATGTAATGGGTTAGGCTTTAGATATGAGTGAGCCAATGGATTTGGAAAAATTAGCAACAGAATCCAAAGTTGTTGCAGCTGGCCGCCCCGCTAAACAACCAGATGGCGCTCTTAATCCACCAATTGCACTTAACTCAACTTTTCATGAAGGTGGACCAGTTGGTTATGGCCGATATGGAAATGAAACATGGAGTGCTTTAGAAGAAGCGATTTCAGTTTTAGAAGGTGGCAAAACATTACTTTTCTCATCAGGTATGGCAGCCATAAGTGCAGTTTTTTCACTATTGCCAGAGGGTGCGGTAATTGTTGCCGCAAATAATGGTTATCAGGGAACTACAACATTATTAAAAAAACTACATGAAAGTGAAAAACTAAAAGTTCGATTTGTTAACTTAGCTAACACTGATGAATGTATTGCTGCCATTCCGGGGGCACAAATGCTTTATTTGGAATCCCCACTTAATCCATTACTTGAAGTGGTTGATCTACCAAAAATTATTGCAGCTGGAAAAGCAGCAGGTTGTGGGGTAGCAGTAGATAACACTTTGGCAACACCACTTCTACAAAATCCATTGGCACTAGGTGCTGATATTTCAATTCACTCAGTTACTAAGTATTTATCAGGTCATAGTGATTTAATTCTTGGTTCATTAACAACAAATGATCAGGCGCTCTACGGTCGACTTGAGCAATCTAGAAGATATGGTGGAGCAATTGCTGGGCCATTTGAGGCCTGGATTGCACTGCGCGGCCTTCGAACATTTGCAATCCGTATGCAACGCTCTCAAGAGAATGCAATGGAATTAGCTAATCGTCTATCAAAGGATTCACGTATATCTAAGGTTAGGTATCCAGGGCTACCCACTGATTCGTATCACGGCCTAGCAAAATCCTTTATGAAGGGCTTTGGCGCAATGATCTCCTTTGATGTAAATGCCAGCGTTGAACAGCTTGATTTAATGTGTAATAGTTCAAAGCTAATTACTAATGCCACATCCCTTGGTGGAGTTGAATCTATTTGGGAGCGACGTCGCAGGTGGGCAACTGAGAGCGCAACAGTTCCAGAGAATTTAATTAGATTTTCAGTTGGTATTGAAAATGTTGATGATCTATGGGCAGATATCCAGCAAGCATTAAATGTTGCGAAGATAAAGTAATGTCAGTAAATATTAGATCAGCAGTCCAGGCCGACCTGCCTGTAATTCTGCAATTTATTCATGATTTAGCAGAGTATGAAAAAGCACCGGACGAGGTTGAACTTTCTCTCGATGATTTAAAAGAATCTCTTTTTGGGGTGAATCCTCAAGTTTTCTGTCTTATCTCTGAGAAAGATAATGAAACTACCGGGTTTGCAGTTTGGCACTTAAATTATTCAACTTGGTTGGGTAAGCATGGAATTTATCTTGAAGATCTCTACGTTGACCCAAAGTTTCGAGGCCAGGGCCACGGCAAAGCTTTGCTTCGAAAGTTAGCTCAAATTTGTATTGAAAATGGGTATAAAAGATTGCAGTGGTGGGTTTTAGATTGGAATGAGAGCGCCATCGATTTCTATAAGTCCATCGGTGCGCAGCCAATGGATGAGTGGACGGTCTTTAGAGTTTCTGGGAGTTCACTGGAAAAACTCGCCACCGAGGTAAATTAGTAAGGGTGGCAGTTTAAAAGATAGTAGATTTGCCCCATGATCAAAGCCTTCAAAAGACTCTTCGCACTCCTTGCTGGAGTATTAGTTATTTTTGGCGCGATCAAATCTGTATTTAACTGGTTGGCTCGCTCTGAAAATGATGAGTATGAAGTATGGAGCGATGATGAACAACGAGAAGATGCATAGGTGAGTAGCGAATATATTGCAGGTGCTTGCAACATCGGTAAGGGTGAAGTTCGCCGCCGACAATTTGTAGCACTAATTGGTATCTTTCTAATCGCAACTTCTGCCACAACTTTGCTAGCAACAGATCAAGTCCGATCAGCTCGAATTTCAATCTTCTTACCAGCGATGATTTTTTCAGTTGGATTCATTCAATCTCGCAAGAAATTTTGCCTAGCTTATGGATTAGCTGGCACTTTTAACTTTGGAAAACTTGGAAGCATTACAAAGGTTCAAAGCGCAGAGGATCGAAAAGCTGACCGTAAGACTGCGATAAGTATTCTTGCGCAAGCAGCATTTCTGGCAGCAGTAATTACTGCAGTATTTTTTGCCTTACCCTTATAAATCTTCGTAACTTGAGGGTAATTCACCAACATTTAAGAACTTTAAGTATTGCTCTGTAATTTCCTCTGGCTTACCTGAGGCTAACATTTTTCCTTTGTGCATCCAAATTGCATGATCACATAGTTCATTAATTGAAGACAAAGCATGAGAGACAATCAAAATAGTTCTAGCCTCTTCACATAACTCTCGCATCCGATTAAAAGACTTTTCCTTAAAAGCAGCATCTCCAGCAGAGAGTGCCTCATCTAGTAGCAAGATATCTGGAGTCATATTTACAGCAACTGCAAAAGCTACTCTGCTATACATGCCATTGCTATAAGTTCGAACTGGCATATCAATAAATCCCTCAGGCAGATCAGCAAATTGTGCGATTGCATCAGTTTGGCTTTCAATTTCAGCTTTGCTCATACCGGCAGCTAATCCACCTAAAATTATGTTATCGCGGCCAGATAATGCTTTGTTAAAACCAACACCGAGAGCTAACAATGTTGAGATTCTGCCATTAACAGTTATTTGCCCAGTTGTTGGCGGCAAAATTCCTGCAATAGATCGCATCAAAGTAGATTTACCAGCACCATTGGCGCCAACAATTCCAACTACAGAGCCATGTGGGATATCTAAATTTAGATGCTTAACTGCTTCAACAGTTCTAGTTCGAACTCGCTCACCCTTACTCGCACGCATGATTGCATTTTTCAAAGTTTTCTTGGACTCAACATTGATTTTGTAACTAATGGAAAGATCCTCAATTCGGATCGCCAAATCATCTGGCAAACTCACTTTAGATGCGGACGGCAAAATCGCGCTCCCTTGATATAAAGAAGTAGCCACCTAATAAAAATGAAAAGAGGGCCCAAAATAGACAGCCAATTAGTTGGTAGGCAGTTGGCATTAAGCCATCTATCCAAATTCTTGAATTGGCAGAAAGTATTGGCCCTAGTGGATTTAAATAAAGAATTATGCGATACCAACCATTTAACATATCTGGCTGCCACAAAACAGGGGATGCGTAGAGCCAAATTCTCATAATGTATGAAAGTAATTTAGTGGTGTCTCGGAAGTAAACATTCATAGTTGCAAATAGCAATGAAAGACCAAAACTAGTAATAACAAGTAGTACAAATAAAATCGGAAGAAGCAGGTAATTTGCATTAATTCCTGGCAAGGTGGTGTCATCTAGAAACAACTTGCCGCCAATAACAATTAAAATATAAATAGGAATTGTTGGGAAAAACTGTCTTGCAGCACTTATTGCACTAGATAGTGGTAACAGCGCCCGTGGAAAAGCCTGATTTAAAATCAAACTGCCACCTGATGTAATTGAAGATGCGCCAAGTAATATTGTGTTTTGGGCGAAGTAGAAGGTAAATAAGCCAATTAAAATATGAGCCAAAGTTGTAAAGCCACCACCTTGACCTCTACCACCTTGAATAATAGTTACAAGTAGAAAGTAAATTACTGCTAGAAATAGTGGGTTTAAAACTAACCAAACTTTGCCAAGCTTTGATTCTAAGTACTCTGCCTTATCTGAGAATTTGGACAGCTCAGTTGCAAACTCTCTTCTGCGCCAGAAATCCTTAAAGTAAGGACGCAGCGGGGGCAGCGATGAGCTATGTGGCTCAAATACTTGAATCTTGTTAGCACCCTCAATCATGAGGGCTATTCTGCCACCTTTGATTTAGAACTTACGATCAGACTTGCAATCGTGGTAGTAACTAAGGTTCCAACAATCACAGTTAGCGAGAATTGAGTAGAAATCTCTGGGATCTCAACGCCAAGAATTTTATGAATATCATTTCCATGGATTGCCTCAATGATTAGCTTTACGCCAATAAATCCTAAAATTATCGCCAAACCCTTTGTTAGATAAATAAGTTTAGTCATTAAACCACCAAGCAAAAAGTAAAGTTGGCGCAGACCCATCAGCGCAAATGCATTTGCGGTGAAGACAATATAAGGATCCTTGGTTAATCCAAAAATTGCTGGGATTGAATCAAGTGCGAATACCAAGTCAGTAAAAGCGATTGCCACCAAAACGATTGTTAATGGGGATGCACCACGGTTTCTAAACCAGGTAATTAACTTGCCCTCTTTCCATTCCTTTTCACCAGACTCACTAATTAACTTGTATGCGGTGTAAAGCAGGAAGGCGCCAAATATGTAGAAAACCCAGGTGTATCTTGAAATGGCAGCACTTCCCAAAGCAATAAAGATTCCACGAAGCACCAGCGCCATGATAATTCCAACAAGTAAAACTAATTGTTGTTTGGTTTTATCTATCTTAAATCTAGCCAAAATTAAAATGAAAATAAACAAGTTATCAACTGATAATGAGTATTCAGTAATCCAACCAGCAAAAAACTCTCCACGAGCCTGGGTAGTGTTCCATTCACCGAGTGAGTATCCAAAGATGATTGCAGCGCTGACATAGAAAAATGTCCAAGCGGCTGCCTCTTTCATCGAGGTCTCTTTGTTTCTGCGGATTATCGCTAAAGCTAAGTCAAAGGCAAGTACGGCCAGTAATACTGCGATTGTTACTTCCCATACAGTTGCACTCATTTAGTTAAATACCTTCCCAGGATTTAAAATATTGTTTGGATCTAAAGTTTTCTTTATCGAGCGCATAATACTAACCGCAGGCGCTCCAGTTTCTGCCTCTAATGCCTGAATTTTTCCTGAGCCTATTCCATGTTCGCCGGTGCAAGTGCCGCCCATTTCAATCATTTTCATAGTTATCTCATGAGTTATGTGACGCACATCCTCTAACTCAGCTGGCTTAGCTGGATCAGTAACAATAAAGCAATGAAAGTTTGCATCTGCAACATGTCCAAGTATTGAAAATGGATAAGGATGTTTACTAAGTATTTCCTCTGCCACCGTTACCGCTTCTGCAAGTTTTGAAAGTGGCACAGCAGCATCAGTACTAACTGCGCGCTTTCCTGGGTTTGCTGCAATTCCTGCCCAGTAAGCATTATGCCTTGCTTGCCACAGTTTTCTTCTTGCACCTTCATCAGTAGTCCACTCAAAATCTGATCCACCAAACTCTTCGACTATCTCTTTCACGGAGGCTGCATCCTCGGCAACTCCTTGTGGTGAGCCATGGAATTCAAAAAATAAGGTTGGCACTTCAGCCAAATTAAGTCCATCATGAGCGTTCACATTCTTAATGCACTTCGCATCCAAAAACTCACATCTTGCAATTGAGATACCAGATCTAACAATCGCAGTTGCAGCAGTTACGCCATCAGATAAATTCTTGAATCGAACAATGGCTGCTGCCATCTTCTCTGGAATTCCAAAGACGCGAAGGGTTAACTCGGTGATCACAGCTAATGTGCCCTCTGAGCCAACTAGCAATCTTGTGAGGTCATAACCAGCAGATAATTTTCTTGTCTCTCGGCCGGTCTTGATAACTGTGCCATCTGCCATGACTGCAGTAAGTGCTAAAACATTATCTCGCATTGAACCGTATCTAACTGTGGTGGTACCGGCAGCACCAGTTGCCGCCATGCCACCTAGAGTTGCATCGGCGCCTGGATCTACTGAGAAAAATAATCCAGAGCTGGCTAACTTCTCATTTAGTGCAACTCGATGAACACCCGGTTGAACTCGAACAATTAAATCATCACCTCTTACCTCTATTACCTTATTCATTTGAGTTAAATCTAAAGAAATGCCACCAAATAAAGGCAGTACATGTCCTTCAAGTGATGAACCAGCACCAAAGGCAACTACTGGAATCTTTTCGGAGTTGCAGTAAGCCAAAACTTTAGAAACCTCTTCAGTACTTTGCGGCATGACTACCGCTGATGGGCGCACTGGTGGAATCGCAGATTCATCTCTGCCGTGTTGATCTAAAATTGTTTCATTAGTTGAAACTTGACCAGTAACTAAAGTTTTTAAATGCTCAATTTGCGCAGCAGTTAAATCAACTCGCTTATTTACCATGCATAGATAATACCTGCTTTTAAAAGTATTAATTTAAATGGAAAAAGCATCTTTTTTTGTTAACTTTTTGTTATTAAATAAATAATCATTAATTTACGCATGAAATTATCGTAGTTGCTTAAAGATTTAACTCTGCTAAACTACCTAAGTAACACAACGTTTGACTAGGAGAGTGCACGCCAAACTTAGGTCTATTTGGACCCTTTGACAGTACAAACCCGCATGAAAACACAAACGCACCACAACCAAACCTTCCGTTCGATACCAACACATTCAAAACCACTTGATACCGCTCGTCTTGAAAAATTATTTCAACAACAACTTGATTTGTATAAATCAAATCTTAAGAGTTCAAGTGATGAGTATTTAACTGCGTTAAAAACTATTCCACTGGGTGCGCATTCAACTTTCCAATCCTTTGATCCATATCCAATCTCAATAAAGTCAGCTAAAGGTGCCTGGATGGTCGATGTTGATGGCCGCAAGATGCTTGATCTATCCATGGGCTTTGGCTCAATGTTGGTTGGTCACTTAAATCCTCTAGTAATGGCCGAACTAAAGGCCACATTAGATATTGGAACTTTATACACCGCACCATCTCCAGATTCACGAGACGCTGCTGAGCGTTTATGTCGTCGATTTGGAATTGATCAAATTAGATTTACTAACTCTGGCACTGAATCAACTATGTATGCAGTTAGAACAGCTCGTGCATACACCGGCAAAGAAGGCGTAGTTAAGGTGGAGGGTGGCTACCACGGAAGCGGCGATGCTCTAATGGTTTCAACTAAGCCATCATTAGATAAGGCAGGACCTGAAGATGCTCCAAATTCAGTAATTGGCAACGCTTCAGTTCCAGGTTTGTCATATGTGGTTCCTTACAACAACGCCGAAGCACTTGAGCGTGTATTTGAAAAGTACTCATCAACTATCGCCTGCTTTATTGTTGAACCTGTTTTAGAAAACATTGGAATTGTTTTACCTGATGAGGGATACCTTGAAAAGGTCCGCGAACTATGTGATCAATACAAAATTGTATTAATTTTTGATGAGGTAAAGACTGGTTTAACAGCAGGCCCACAAGGTGCTGCCCAACGCTTAGGTGTAATTCCAGATTTAATTTGCTTAGCAAAATCAATTGGTGGTGGAATTCCACTTGCAGCATTTGGTGGAAAATCAGAATTTATGAAGCCAGTAACTGATGGCCGAATGCCACACCTTGGAACTTTTAATGGTCATATCTTGGCAATGGCTGCGGTAAGAGCAGTGGACACACTTTGTACACCAGAGGCATTAGCAAAGGCAGAATCTTTAAATATCCAAGCACTAACTAGAATTCGCGAAATTATTGATGAGTATGAATTACCTGCGCACACCGTTGGTTTTGGAGTTAAAGGTTGTGTGACTTGGTCTGATCGACCAGTTAGAAATTACCGCGATTACAAAGCAACAGATTTCCAAATTGCAGAGCTTTCTTTCCTATGGTCACTAAACCATGGAATTATGACACCACCAGGATTAGATGAGCAGTGGTTAATCTCGCTAGCCCATGATCAGGCCGAAGTTGATTTTATGGTTAATGACTTTAGGGAATTAGCAAAAACTCTTCGCGGCTAACTTAGGTATTTTGTGGGAAACCTAAATTAATTCCACCATGGCTTGGATCTAACCATCTACTTGTAACAACCTTGCCACGAGTAAAGAAGTGAACGCCCTCTGTGCCATGCGCATGTGAATCACCAAATAATGAGTTCTTCCAACCACCAAATGAGAAGTAAGCCATTGGTACTGGAATCGGTACGTTGATACCAACCATGCCAACCTCAACCTCATTTTGGAAACGTCTTGCAGCTCCACCATCATTAGTAAAGATTGCAGTGCCATTTCCATACTGGTGATCATTTACTAACTTAAGAGCTTCGTCATAACTCTTTACGCGAATAACGCTAAGTACTGGACCAAATATCTCCTCTTGGTAAATGCTCATGCTTGGCTTTACTTGATCAAATAAGGTTGGTCCAAGCCAAAATCCTTCACCATCTACGACAACTTTTCTGCCATCAAAAACAATCTTGGCGCCCTCTTTTTCACCAGCTTCAATATATGAAGCAACCTTGTCGCGGTGCACCTTGGTTACAAGTGGTCCCATGTCAGCACCTTTTGTGCCATCACCGGTTTTAATCTTTGTAGCTCTTTCAGTAATCTTTTCAATTAACTTATCGGCAATTGGTTCAACTGCCACAATTGCAGAGATCGCCATGCATCGCTCACCTGCTGAACCAAATCCTGCGTTAATTGCAGCATCTGCTGCTAAATCTAAATCTGCATCAGGCAAAACGATCATGTGGTTTTTAGCTCCACCGAGTGCTTGCACACGCTTGCCAGCTTTTGTGCCATTCTCATAAACATATTTTGCAATTGGAGTTGAACCAACAAATGAAACGGACTTAATTCCAGGATGGGTTAAGAGTGAATCTACTGAAACTTTATCGCCATGCACAACGTTAAATACACCCTCTGGTAGGCCAGCCTCTTTTAATAATTGGGCAACCAACATAATTGCACTTGGATCCTTCTCGGATGGCTTAACAATGACGGTATTTCCACAAGCAATTGCAATTGGGAAGAACCACATTGGCACCATGGCTGGGAAGTTAAATGGTGAAATGATTGCAACTGGTCCTAATGGTTGGCGAATTGAGTAAACATCAACACCTGTTGAAACTTCCTCTGAAAATCCACCCTTTAGTAAATGGGGGATACCGCAAGCAAACTCCACAACCTCAAGACCGCGAGTTACCTCACCAAAGGCATCACTTAATACCTTGCCATGCTCTTTAGTAATAAGAGCAGCTAATTTCTCTTTGTTTTGATTTACTAATTCACGAAAAGCAAATAACACCTGGGTGCGCTTTGTTAACGAACTGTGTCGCCACGTCTCAAATGCTTTGGTAGCAACATTGACCGCTAAATCAACAGTTTGTGGTGTTGCAAAATTTACCTTTGCACAAATCTGACCTGTAGCTGGGTTATACACGTCACCAGTACGGTCTGATTTTTCATTTGATATTGCGCCATTAATCCAGTGTGAAATATTTTCCATATCGCAACCATACCTCAAAGGTTTTACCGCCATGAAATTACCCCTTCCTACCAAAATAAGGGGATAAGTGATTAGATTGGGCTACATAATTAGGCCAGCCATTAGGGAGCAATGTGAGTACCCCAGAAAATAACCCAGATAAAGCAGCTAAAGTTTTTGCTGATGATCGCGCCAATGTTTTTCACTCATGGTCGGCGCAAGGGCAAATCTCACCAATGACAGTGGCCGGCGGCGCCGGTTCCTACTTCTGGGATTTTAATGGAAAGAAATATTTGGATTTTTCCTGTCAGTTAGTTTTCACAAATATTGGCCATCAACATCCAAAGGTTATTTCAGCAATAAAAGAGCAGGCAGATATTTTGGCAACAGTTGCTCCGCAACATGCTAACGAAGCGCGAAATGAAGCAGCAAAGCGAATTACTTCAGTTGCTGGGGATAGTTTTAAGAAAGTTTTCTTTACAAACGGTGGTGCAGATGGAATTGAAAATGCGATCAGAATGGCCAGACTTCACACCAATAAACATAAAGTTTTATCAACCTATCGTTCCTATCACGGCAATACTGGCTCTGCGATAAATGCAACTGGTGATCCACGAAGATTTCCAAATGAGTTTGGGTTTGGACATGTTCACTTCTGGGGACCTTATCTATATCGCACCGCTTTTTGGGCTACTAACCAAGAAGAGGAATGTCAGAGGGCACTTGAACATTTAGAGCAAACAATTATTTTTGAAGGCCCAAAAACAATTGCAGCAGTTTTAATTGAGTCAGTGCCAGGAACAGCTGGTGTGCTTGTGCCACCTGCTGGTTACTTAGATGGTCTGCGGGCACTCTGTGATAAGTATGAAATCCTTTGGATTGCCGATGAGGTTATGTCTGGCTTTGGTCGAACTGGTAAATGGTTTGGCTTCCAGCACTCAAAATCAACACCAGATTTAATTGTCTTTGCAAAGGGCGTAACTTCAGGTTACATCCCACTTGGTGGAGTAATAATTCCAGAAAAAATTGCTAAAACATTTGATGAAAGAGTATTCCCAGGTGGGCTTACCTATTCGGGCCATCCGATTGCATGCGCGACTGCGGTTGCAACAATTGATGTAATGAAGAGTGAGAAGATGGTTGAAAATGCTGCCAGCATCGGAGAGAAGATTCTTGGTCCTGGGTTAAATGAATTAGCTAAGAAACATCAAGTGATTGGCGACATTAGAGGAGCAGGTGTTTTCTGGGGCGTTGATATGGTCACCGATAGAAAAACCCGTGAACCACTTGCACCATATGGTGCATCTAGTCCAAAGATGAATGAGATTGTGGCAACTTGTAAGAAGAATGGTTTGATGCCATTTAATAACTTCAACCGCATTCACATGGTGCCACCTTGCAATATCTCTGAAAGTGATGCCAAGTTAGGCTTAGAGTTACTATCTAAATCACTAACTGAGATTGGTCTCTAGCATCTAGTAGTTTTAACTAAAGTAATCCACAGTTTTTTCACTCGTGATTACTTCAGTTAGCTAAATTCTTTATAGTTTCCAAACACAAACTTTTGGAGCTATATGAATCTTTCACTACAAATCATCAAGTTAAATCTATTTCTAAAATCAAAGGCAGCCACATTTATTAAGACAGAAAGCCGCGGAGATGTTCCGGGCTGGGTCTTGGTAGTTTTGATGACCACCGCTTT
Source organism: Candidatus Nanopelagicus limnes (assembly GCF_002287885.2). Classification (GTDB taxonomy): domain Bacteria; phylum Actinomycetota; class Actinomycetes; order Nanopelagicales; family Nanopelagicaceae; genus Nanopelagicus; species Nanopelagicus limnae. The sequence continues at coordinate 981,547 of NZ_CP016768.2, read as the reverse complement.
AGTAACTGGAATCTGGTCAATTGCTGCGCCCAAACTAACCACAATCTTGCGCAACTCATTAGATGCAATGGGCGGTATCAGGTAGTTGCGCAGGCTATTACTTGCCCAAAGCCGTGGGTCAGTTGAATCATTTCTAACAATACTTCCGCAAGTTTTTGTATTTTTAGTTATGTTTCAACTGATCTTTATGCAATTTAATATGATGGCAGATACCAACCTTTCTCAAGGTGAGCTAGCCAGAATTGCGATTAATGGTGGCTCAGCTAATTATCAAAGATATCCATTAATTGGCGGTGGTTCGGTATTAGTGGCTAATCAGCAAGGAGTTGTAAAAAAGTTTATGGATTTTGGCAACATATCGCCCCGTAAAGTATTAACGATTGCAGTTGATGAGGATGAAAGTAATTAAATATATAAATAAATCAGACCCAGGCTCTGCGATTGCAGAGTTTTTGATCTTTACTCTCCCTTTTTTCACAGCTTTTCTTATCCTCATTACTGCTATCCAAAATCGATCAATGGCTATTTCTGAAAGTAAAAATCTGGCAAGACAGAGCGTGCGAGCATTTGTAAGCAGTCCTAATGAGGAGTTAGCAAGGGTGCGGGCTTATCAGGTAGTTGAGATCTATAAATCTAAACAATCTAGAACCGCGAGGAGCTTGCGAGAAATAGAACTTGATCTAACCTGCTCTTCTTATCCCTGCTTTACGCCAGGTAATTTAGTAACTGCCACCATCAAAGTGGGAAATGATCAAGTTGCTGTCGCATCAGAGTATGTAGATCTATGGCGATAAAGAAGTGGCTAAATCTTCAAAGCCGTGGCTCATTGATTCCACTTTCCTTTGGCTTCTTTTTGTTAGCCATGAGCCTTGCCCTTATTTCGATCAATATCGCATCTGCATACGCAGTAAAGAAAGAGTTAACCAATGTGGCAGAGAGTGCGATAAATAAATCTGCGCAATCAATTAACTCACTGGCCTATTACGCGCAGCTCAACAGATTTAGCAATAACAAACGAGTACCCCTTGATTGTTTGGCAGCGAATATTAAATTTTATTCACTTATAAAACAGGTGCAGATATCTGGAAAAAGTATCCAAGTAAGCTCATTTAATTGCCAACTTTATGAAGTATCTGCTGAACTTTCGATTATTGGTGATCTACCAATCCAGATTCCATTTATTCATAATGATGCGATAAATAAAGTAATTATTACCACCAAGGTTGGCGCAAGTTCGGTATACATCCCTAATTAGATTACCCTTACCCCATGGCCGCCCGTGATTATCAAGATGAGATAGGCAAGGTTGATTTAACTCTTAAATCAATTGAGCAAGTCTTAAACCTGCCCAAATTAATCGAAACTGCTGCCGATCTAGAACAACAGGCAAGTGTGCCAAATCTTTGGGATGACCCACAAGCAGCTCAAGTTATTACTAGTAAGTTATCTAGAGCCCAGTCAACAATAAATAAGATCAGTTCAATTAGATCAAGATTAAATGATCTGCCCGTAATGGTTGAGTTATCAGCTTCTGAAAGTGATAAAGCAGCCGCCTTTAAAGATGTTGATAAAGAGTTAGATGAGTTAACAAAAGTAATAAATGATCTAGAGGTGCAGACTCTACTAAGTGGTGAGTATGACGAACGTGATGCACTAATGACTATTCGCTCAGAAGCTGGCGGAGTTGAGGCAGCAGATTGGGCGCAGATGTTGATGCGCATGTATGTTAGATACTGCGAGCGGCACAATTACAAAATTGATGTTCTAGAAACCTCCTACGCCGAAGAGGCGGGAATTAAATCAACAACATTTAGAATTTCATCCCCTTATGCCTATGGCCGGCTTTCAGTAGAGCAAGGAACCCATCGCTTAGTTCGTATTTCACCCTTTGATTCCCAATCTCGTCGCCACACATCCTTTGCTGGTGTTGAGGTTGTGCCTGTGGTGGAACAAAGTGATCATATTGAGATTGAAGAAAAAGATTTAAGAGTTGATGTTTACCGCTCCTCTGGTCCTGGTGGACAAGGAGTTAACACCACTGACTCAGCGGTGCGCATTACTCACTTACCATCCGGGATTGTCGTTTCCTGCCAAAATGAAAGATCTCAAATTCAAAACCGTGCAACAGCTATGGCTGTTTTACAATCTAAATTATTAGAACGTCGCAGATTAGAAGAGCGAGCAAAGATGGATGCATTAAAAGGTGATAACACTGGCTCTTGGGGAAATCAAATGAGATCTTATGTTCTTGCTCCTTATCAAATGGTTAAGGATTTACGAACAGATTTTGAAGTTGGAAATCCATCTGGTGTATTAGATGGTGATCTTGATGGATTTATTGAGGCTGGTATTAAATGGCGCAAGGGGCGCGAGTAATCTCACATTTTGCGTTATTTCTCAGCTTTTAATTGCAAAAAGCAGTGGTAAATCACCAGATTAATCTGATTACTTATCTAAACTACTCTTAGTTGATCTACACACCGCATTGAAGGGTTTTAAAATTGATTCGCTTTGAGAATGTAACCAAGTTATATCCAAGACAGGATAAAGCTGCCCTAGGTGGAGTGAATTTGGAAATTACTAAGGGTGAATTCGTTTTCTTAGTTGGATTATCTGGCTCTGGTAAATCAACCTTTTTAAGATTGGTTTTGCGCGAGGAACGCCCAACCTCTGGTGTGATTCATGTGGCAGGCAAAGATTTAAATACGCTGGCAAACCATAAGGTGCCAGAGCTTCGCCGGCAGGTAGGAACAGTTTTCCAAGATTTTAGATTACTGCCAAATAAAACAGTTTCAGAAAATGTTGCCTTCACATTGCATGTGCTTGGCTATTCAAATAAACAAATCAGTCGAGATGTGCCAGAGGTTTTAGAGTTAGTTGGTCTTGAAGAAAAAGGGGATAGAAAGCCAAGTGAGTTATCAGGTGGTGAGCAACAAAGAGTTGCCATCGCTAGAGCCTACGTCTCTCGCCCTACGATTTTAATTGCTGATGAGCCAACTGGAAATCTAGATCCAGCCACATCGGTAGGAATTATGAAATTACTTGATCGCATCAACCGAGAGGGCACTACAGTTGTAATGGCAACCCATGATGCTGGAATTGTCGATCAGATGCGTAAGCGAGTTATTGAATTAGAAGGTGGTCATGTCATCCGAGATCAGGCTCGTGGTGTCTATGGCTATACCGGCTAAAGCGAAGATAAGAAAAGATAGGGTTACCAAATGCGCGCTAAATTTGTAATGAGTGAAGTGGGCATTGGCCTGCGCCGAAATCTAACTATGACATTTGCAGTAGTTATTACAGTTGCAATCTCACTATCCCTGCTTGGCATTGGCTTACTTGCAAACTCACAGGTGCGGGTTATGAAAGATTATTGGTATGACAAGATTGAGGTTTCAATATTTCTATGTGGTTCACTTTCTGAAGGACAATCTTGCGCCAATGGCGTAATCACACAGGATCAAAAAATTGGTATTCAAAAGGATTTGCAAGCACTTCCTGTTGTGCAAGAGGTTTACTATGAATCACAGAGTGAAGCATTTAAGCGTTTCCAAGAAAGATTTAAAGGATCTGCAATTGCTCAAAATGTCACACCAGATCAACTTCCAGAATCATTTCGCGTAAAGCTTAAGGATCCAACAAAGTTTGCCGTAATTGAAAGTGCGTTCGCTGGCCGACCAGGTGTTGATATTGTGCAAGATCAGCAGGCAATTTTAGAGAAGTTCTTTAGATTGCTCGGTGTCTTGCGAAATGGTGCACTAGCAATTGGCGCAGCTTCGGTATTAACTGCCGCATTATTAATAAGTAACACCTTACGTATTGCTGCCTTTAATAGAAGGCGTGAAACTGGGGTTATGAAGTTAGTTGGTGCATCTAGTTTTTCAATCCAATTACCTTTCTTACTTGAAGGAGTATTTGCAGCTGTATTTGGTTGGTTAGTTTCAACAGGATTTCTTGCTGGCTTTAAAGCCATTGTGGATTCCAAAGTGGCACCACTTTTGACCTTTACCCAATTTTTCACCTGGAAAGATGTTTGGGTTGCAAGTGCTTGGTTACTACTAACTGGCTTACTTGTCTCAGGAATAGCATCGGTTGTAACCCTTCGTAAATACCTAAAGGTTTAAATACCACCAAACAATTTAGATTGGGGGTTGCTTGTGGTCAAAGAGTTAGGCAAGAAGTTAATTGCCCAAAATAAAAGCGCCCGTCATGATTACTTTATTGAAGAGGTCTATGAGTGTGGTTTGGTCTTAACCGGTACTGAGGTTAAATCCTTAAGAGCAGGACGTGCCTCATTAACTGATGGTTATGCGATGGCTAAAGATGGTGAGATCTGGGTCAGTGGCATTCATATTCCTGAATACAACCAAGGCTCTTGGACAAATCATCCACCACGGCGGGATCGTAAATTACTTTTGCATAAGCGAGAGATTGCTCAAATTTCAGGTGTGATTAAACAAGGTGGCTTAACCTTAATTCCACTTTCACTTTACTTTAAAGATGGCAAAGCCAAGGTTGAGATCGCAGTTGCTAAGGGAAAGAAAGCTCATGACAAGCGAAATACATTGATGGAACGCCAATCTAATCGTGAAGTCGAGCGCGAAGTATCTAATCGCCGATCAGGTAAATCTAACTAAATAAATGACGCTACGAATTGAAACGGAGCGTTTAGTTTTACGCCCGATGCTCATGAGTGATGTGGATGATTTATATGAGTATCAATCTAATCCAGAAATTGTCCGATATATACCTTGGCCTGCTAGAACGATGACGCAGGTAAAAGAGGCAGCACAAAACACAATAGATACTACAAAGAGTGATTTAGTAGAGATTAATGATCATATTGTTTTAGTTTGGGAGCTAAAGAATTCTGGCAAAGTTATTGGGCAATCAAACATGGGATTGATTTCAAAAGAACATAAAACTTCAAATATAGGCTGGGTTACTCATCAAGATTTTCAGAGCAAGGGATATGCATTTGAAGCGACAAAGTCACTACTAGCTTATGCATTTACTAACTTTGATTTACATCGAGTAATTGCAGATATTGATACTCGAGTACAGATTTCTGCTAATTTGGCCGAAAAGCTTGGGATGAGGCGCGAAGGCACATTTGTTGAAGGTGAGTTTTTTAAAGGTGAATGGTGCGATATGTGGCTTTACTCAATCTTAAAGAGAGAATTCTCCGTTTAATTAATAGGTGATTTCTTAATTGTCATCACTGTTCCGTACAATAAGCACACAACTAAATATAGAAAAAGTAATTTCGCTTTAATCTTGGGGGTGAACGGTCTCGACTTTAGTCGTTACTTCAAGGCAAGCGGGCCGAGGAAGCCGTGATGATCTCGTTAACCACAAAAACATGGCAAACTATAAGCGCAAGTAAAACTGCCGCTGATTATCAACTAGCTGCCTAAGCTAGCTCTGTTATCCGTTACCCGAAGTTTGTTCTCGCCTTCGGATCTAACGTCGCCAGAGGACTTACCCCTAACCGTGTTACGGAGGTTAATGGGGACATAAATCTGTAACTGAGTCCGCAAACTACTTGTGCATGTGAGAGTTTGGACTGAGAAAGCGTTAATTGCACTACGCCCGTAGAAACTTTGAAGCAGTGCTAGAGGACCCGGGTTCGATTCCCGGCACCTCCACCATTTATATTTTTGGTATTACCTTTATTACTCGATAGATCGCAATGACTGCAGTTGTTATTCCAAATACACCTATAACTCTTGCCCCAATTGAGTTCACATTAATCACTAGAAATACTCCAATAAAAATTGCAATCATTGCAATTAGGAATGCAAGAATCTTTATGACTGCAAGTGGAAGTAAGCGTTGCGGTAAGTAGGTAAGTGCAAGTGAGATAGGCCCGCCTAAAGCTGTTAATGAAATGATTAAACTAGCGAAGAGGGCTAGTGATTCCAAGGTGTTACTTACCCAGAACCTTCAGTATTTCCAGCCTCAGCAGCAGTTACATCATTAATCTGATACTTCTTAATAGCTTTCTTAACCTTACGCTTATTAATTACTCCGGCCTTTTCTAATTGGGACAAGGCAGCTACTGCGATGGACTCAGCATCAACCTTAAAGTGGCGACGAAGTGCTCCACGTGTATCGGATAATCCAAAGCCATCTGTGCCAAGTGAGTAGAAAGGTTGTTTCACCCAAGGCGCAATTTGATCTTGGACTGATCTCATAAAATCACTAACTGCAATTACTGGACCTTTTTCCCGCTTTAACTTCTTGGTAATAAAGGCGCTCAACTTCTTATCTGGATTAAGTAGGTTATGGCGATCAACTGCTAAACCATCACGGCGAAGCTCATTCCATGAGGTGACTGAGTAAATAGTGGCCGCAATCTTAAAATCATCATTTAGAAGTTTTTGTGCTTTTAGTGCCCAGTTAACTGAAACACCTGAGGCAAGGATCGCCACCTTCTTACTACGCCATCTAAGTGGCTTTTTAAGTAGGTAGATGCCTTTTAGTAAGCCATCAACATCTAATTTTTCAGGCTCAGCAGGTTGTTGGTATGGCTCGTTATAAACAGTTAGGTAGTAGTAAACATTCTCACTATTTTCACCATACATTCTTCGAAGACCATCTTTAACAATATGTCCGACCTCATATCCAAAGGCTGGGTCATAAGAAATAACAGCAGGATTAGTTGAAGCTAGTAACAATGAGTGACCATCTTCATGCTGTAAACCTTCACCATTTAATGTTGTTCGACCAGCGGTAGCACCTAATACAAAGCCTCTAACTAATTGATCACTTGCTGCCCAAAATGAGTCACCAGTTCGTTGGAAACCAAACATTGAGTAGAAAATATAAATAGGAATCATTGGTTCATCATGTGTTGAGTATGAGGAGCCAACTGCGGTAAAGGAGGCAACAGAGCCTGCCTCATTAATTCCCTCATGCAAGATCACACCCTCTTTAGACTCTTTGTAAGAGAGCATTAACTCCCTATCAACAGATGTGTAACTCTGACCTTGCGGTGAGTAGATCTTTAAAGTTGGAAATAGTGAATCCATACCAAAAGTTCTAGCCTCATCTGGAATGATTGGCACAAATCTCTTACCAATATTTGGATCCTTAATTAAATCCTTAAGTAATCTGACAAATGCCATGGTGGTTGCAATCTCTTGGGTGCCTGAGCCGCGTTTTACAGACTCATAACTTTCATCTTTTGGTTGTTGCAAAGCCTTTGAAACACTTCGTCTTGCTGGCAAGGAGCCACCTAACTCTTTGCGACGAGACATCATGTATTGATACTCAGGAGATTCAATTCCAGGGTGGCAATATGGCGGAAGCTTTGCGTCCAACTCTTCATCTTTAAGAGGTATAAATAAGCGATCTCTAAAGAGCTTTAAATCTTCCAGAGTCATCTTCTTCATCTGATGAGTTGAATTCCTTGCCTCAAAGTGTGAACCCAATGTCCAGCCCTTAATTGTCTTTGCCAAAATTACAGTTGGCCTGCCATTGTGTTCACTAGCTGCCTTATATGCAGCATATAGTTTTTGATAATCATGGCCACCACGTTTTAGATTCCAAATATCATCATCACTCCAAGATGTAACCATCGCCGCAGTTCTTGGATCTCTACCAAAGAAGTTATCTCTAACAAATGCGCCATTTTCAGATTTAAAGGTTTGGAAATCTCCATCTGGAGTCTTATTCATTAAATCAACTAACGCACCTTCACGGTCTGCTGCCAGCAGTGGATCCCACTCACGGCCCCAAACCACCTTAATTACATTCCAACCAGCACCACCAAAGACTGACTCAAGCTCTTGAATGATCTTGCCATTACCTCGTACTGGTCCATCTAATCTTTGCAAATTACAGTTAACAACAAAGGTTAAGTTATCTAAACCTTCACGGGCAGCCAGTGAAATAGCGCTTAAGGTTTCTGGCTCATCAATTTCACCATCTCCTAAAAATGCCCAAACATTTTGATCACTTGTATCTTTAAAACCACGAGCATCAAGGTAGCGATTAAATCTTGCTTGATAGATTGCATTAATTGGACCAATTCCCATTGAAACAGTTGGGAACTCCCAAAAGTTTGGCATCAATCTTGGATGAGGATATGAAGATAAGCCGCCACCATCATGTGATAACTCTTGGCGGAAACCATCTAATTGCTTTTGGGTAAGGCGTCCTTCCATAAATGCTCTTGCATACATTCCAGGGGAGGCATGTCCTTGGAAAAATATTTGATCCCCACCACCGGCATGCTCTTTACCGCGAAAGAAGTGATTAAAACCAACCTCATATAAAGAAGCACTAGATGCGTAAGTTGAAATATGTCCACCAACACCAACACCAGGACGTTGGGCTCTGTGCACCATAACCGCGGCGTTCCATCTTATATATGCACGAATTCTTCGCTCTAAGAACTCATCGCCTGGAAAGGTTGGCTCAAGTGCAGGTGGAATTGTGTTTATGTAATCAGTTGTGCGAAGTCCTGAGACACCAACATTTTTTTCATTTGCCCTTTGCAGTAATGAAAGCATTAAGTAACGAGCTCTTACCGGACCTGCGTTTTTTAAAACCGCATCAAATGATTGGCGCCATTCAGCGCTCTCAGTTGGATCGGTATCAACTAATTGGTCCACCAAGTGGTCTGGGGCCTTAAAGTTTTCACTCACGGGCTTATTCTCTCTCCTAAAGGGGGGTTTGGTCATATTTTTGCCAAGCCACAGGCGTGATCTGTCTTAAATTGCGCACTTTCAGGAGTTGCACCAATAGCCAAAGTTGGGTGGACTACTCCTAATGAATTCAGCCCAGGCACCTGCTGCCACCGTTGAACGGCTTGGCATAAAAGTAGATCAACTAATTCTTGAGGTTGGTTTTGATCAATCAGATTGTGATCAAATTATTCGTGATGCAATAAATGCTAAAACTGGAAACAAATTTTTAGATGCCACCTCACAAGAGGTAGTGGACGCGGTAATTTTGTGGTGGCGAGATGGTGATGGTGATTTAGTTGATGAGTTAGTAGATGCCCTTACCTACCTAACCGAAGATGGAGCGATCTGGTTATTCACACCAAAGGTTGGAAGAGCAGGTTATGTTGAATCAAGTGATATTCAAGATGCGGCCCCCACAGCAGGCATGTCACAAACCACCTCATTTTCAGCTTGCGCTGATTGGAGTGCAACAAGATTAATTGCCCGCCATGCTGGCAGTAATAAAAAGAAAAGTAAGTAAACCCCAACTAAAAGGAGAGATATCAATGGCACTGGCAATTGGAAGTGTGGCACCTGATTTTGAGTTAGTAAATCAACATGGTGAGAAGATCTCATTATCATCCTTTAAGGGCAAGAAAAATGTTGTAGTGATCTTTTATCCGTTTGCCTTCTCAGGTATTTGCACTGGTGAGCTATGCGCACTACGCGATGATCTATCAGCTTTTCAAAATGATAATGTTGAATTAATCGCAATCTCTTGTGATCCCATGTATGCAAATAAAGTATTTGCTGAGCAAGAGGGCTATAAGTTCCAAGTACTCTCTGATTTTTGGCCACATGGCGCTGTTGCTAAGGCGTATGGCACATTTGAAGAGAGTCGAGGATGCGCTAAACGTGGCACATTTATCATTGGTAAAGATGGCAATTTAAAGTGGCAGATTGTTAACGGCCTTGGTGATGCTCGTAATATTGTTGAATATAAGGCAGCACTTTCAGCCTTATAGATAGAGATAATTGGGAGTAATGCTGATCTACTAGTAATATTCCCACTCTCACCGGGTGGTTAGCTCAGTGGTAGAGCGCCTCGTTTACACCGAGGATGTCGGGGGTTCGAAACCCTCACCGCCCACGCAGCACGCATAGCAACTTACTTTGTTAATTAATTTCAGGATGTAAGCCAGCAAATTCTTATAAGGAAATTACTCCTATTTCACTAGTTCTATCGGCCTAATTCTTTTTTGCTAGCGAGGCGATGAACAAGAACGTCAATAAGTAAAAAGATGCCCCATTTAGTGCTTCACCAGGTGGAGTTCCCGTTGAAGTTACACTCATCATCTGCCCGGCAATAAAACGCATAACTGGATCAAGGGCAAGAGTTAACAAAATCAATGGAGTTAATCCTGGATAACGGAAGAACAATACAAATAGAAGCACTGCAAGAATAAGTTGTATTGCACCCCATTGGTGAAATATCGCAATTATGTTATCTCCGCCTGCAACGGATGTATCAATGCCAGCAATACTCTGAGCACCGCCATCTGCTGCAAATAGGTGAATGCAACTGCGCACTACCATTACTAACAAATAGATGGCTGTGACTATACGAATTGCCCGAAAACCTTCAAAACTTGTGGGGTTGTTTGGAAGTAGCTTTTTGAAATCAAACTTCATAATTCAACTATAAACCTAAATTACCAAGTTGGACATTAGTGCCATACATTTTCACTGAAAGCCCCTTGCTACTAAGTGATACTGATTTCACTTTAAGTCCCTTAGGGGGTGTAAGACTGCGTTGGCTCTTGCTCTTGATCTGAGTTTGAAGATCTGCTGGCAATGATGAAGCGGGAATGTCATTACCGAAAAGTGAAACACTCTTAAGTTCAAAATAAAGTTGATTGTTTGAGTACTTTGGAATCAGACTTGCTTTACCCATTCCACCAGCTCCGGCTGCAACCTGCAGAGTATTACCCACAATCTGTGCATCACCGAACTCCGATGCCTTTGCAATAGTTGATACAGGAATTGTGGCAGTTATCTCTAAAGAGCCGATAAGTGTTGGCTTAGATTTACTGATATTTCCTGCCGAAATTTTTATTGAAGAATCTGTATTACTTTCTTTTAAAGGATATTTATCTATATCTATATTAGCTAACTTGATTGAATCTGAAGTCATGTTACTTGCTATATCAGTTAGCGGAATAGATGCGCTTACCCCAGAAGCATTTGGCATCTCCCGCTTTACACCCGAAGCAATCTGGGATGAAATGTATTTTTCAAGGCCAAAAACTCCAGCAAAAATAGATAAAACAAGTACTGATGTTGCGATTAATTTAATTTTCATCAGCGGAACCTATCAGTGCAAACTGATAAATTTCATTGGTTCGGGATTAATAGCCTGTGAATTTGGATAGAAAATAATGTCGCCCATATCTGACCTATAACCGCTCAATATCTAGGAAAGGTCAGACTAAGTTATTAATCTTCATCAGACTCTTCATCTGATTCATCGCCTTTACCTGCAACTGGTGGCTCAATTACTTTTTGTCCCGCTTCAGCTGTGATAGATGCGCCAACTGGTCCCAGTAAAAAACTACTCAATACATTATTGGGTTTACCTTGAGTGTTGTGCTGATTAACAAAAGCCTTGCTGCCATCTTTTCCACAAATATTGGCAATCACAGATGCACCACCTGGATGGCTTTTTACGTAGCTAGTCAGGTTATAAACATTTCCATTAACAATGCTCCAGCAATCAGATTTTAAGTTATGAGTCTTAATCTCAGAATTAGATAAATTAATGGTGCCAGCTGGATTAATTGGTTTAGGCCCAGTTTCCGCTAAAGCAGTTGCCTGAGTTTGATCAATTCGATCCTTCCAAGTTGCCTGCGCCCCTGAGTGACCAACTAATATCGTAAGAACAAAACTTGAAATTGCGGTAATTGGAATAACTACTTTAAGCACTCTTTTACCGAGGTTGGCAACTCTCTCTCGTGTCCGTTCTGATTTCTCAAGTGCAAACCAAATGGAAAATAAGATGGCAAATGCAAGTACAACATAAGACAAGCGCTCACCTTGGGTGGCATGAGCATTTGGTAATCCAACTCGCTCGGCTAAGGCCTCACCTGATTGGGTAGCAATAAAAGCACTAACAGTGGCGAGTAAAACTGTGACTAACACAAGCGGTGAATAGTTCAGCCTAAGTTTAGGAATAAATATCACCAGTAGCGCACCTATAGCCGCTAGTGGCACCAGTACAGCCACACCATGATTAATGAGTGGATGAATTGGAAGGCCGGTGATTAGATCCATTTTTTTACAGCTCCGCTCTAACAAATCATCATCTTTCTCTTATAGTAGGCTCAATAACACAAAGCAGCAAAAGATAGATAACTTTCTGATTATTTTGAGCCTGAAATTATTGCTCATTTAACTCACATCAATTTAGTGCTTTAATTCAACCCTGTAATTAGGAGAGAAAATGAAACCTGCAAAAATAGCCGATTTTGGAATCACTGAAGAGTTTGGCTATTTGCCATCTAAAGATCCAGCTCAGTCATTATCACCTGGTAATGAAGAGTGGGATCAGTTTGGTAAGGATCTTCCTAAGTTATTAATGAGTACAAACTTTAGAGCAAAGGTTAAAGCTCTTCCTAAATTTAATATTGATAAATTAAAAGGTGAAGCAGAGATTCAAAGAGCGATGTTGGTTTTAAGTTACATCGGTCAGTCATATCAGTGGAGTGAGAACACCCCAGCCACTGTAATGCCAGCAAACTTAGCGCTGCCTTGGTATGAGGTTGGTAAGTTAGTAGGCAGGCCGCCAATTCTTTCCTACCAAAGTTATGCCTCAGATAATTGGCGCCGCTTTGATAAGAATGGCCCGATTGAATGCGGCAATATTGGCTTGGCACAATGTTTCTTGGGTGGACAAGATGAAGAGTGGTTTATTTTAATTCACATCGATATTGAGAAAAAAGCTGGTAAGTCACTTAAAGCAATTGAAGATGCACAGGCCGCTGTTGCTGCAAATGATGCTGATCAGTTAGAGGCTTCCCTTACGAAACTACGCGATGCACTAGCTTTGATGTATCAAGTGTTGGGCAGAATGCCAGAAAGGTGTGACCCATATATTTACTTCCATAGAGTTCGTCCATATATTTTTGGTTGGCGTAACAACCCATCCTTGCCAGATGGTGTGGTCTATGAAGGAGTGGACGAGTACAAAGGTGTTGGTCAAAAATTTAGAGGAGAGACTGGAGCACAGAGTGCAATAATTCCAGCGATGGATGGCGTATTAGGAATTGAACATGAGCGCGATGAATTACGTGAGTATTTAATGGAGATGAGAACTTATATGCCGCCAAAGCATGTTGCATTTATTGAAGCGGTAGAGGCTGGTCCATCTGTTCGCAACTTTGTCACAACTACTAAGCGCACATCTTTAACCTCAGTATTTAATGAGTGTGTTGAATTAGTAGCTAGTTTTCGAGCAATGCATTTGGAGTATGCCGGCACATATATTCACGCCCAAGCACAGGCAACACCTGGAAATCCATCTGCTGTTGGCACTGGTGGCACACCATTTATGACCTACCTGCGCAAGCACAGAGATGAGACAAAGAAGCAAACCATCTCTTAAATCACCAAGCAGGTACGCTTTGTTAATGCTCACTAGGTTTGCCAAAATCTTTTCTGCCAGCTCATCCCTTACTAAATTAAATGATATTTCAAAGGGTGAGCGGGTTGTAAAAAGTAAAACCCTTCAGTTCTACTCTGCTAATCGAAATATTGGTAATTACTTACCAGTTCTTGCAATTCATCAGATGTTAGATCAAGAGCTAGATACCTGGAATATCCATAAATCCCCAGTTGATTGGGAGTTTGTTCATAAAAACTACACCCAGGTAATTGTTGGTGGCGCAGGGTTATTGCACTCAGTCTTTGAAAAGTTTTGGGTTGATCTAGATAAGAACTGTAAGTTACCAATCATTATCTGGGGAATTGGGGTGTGCCTGCCTGATAATGATTCAGTAAAAGGTGTGCCAAAGGCAGTTGTGCAATCAGTATTTAACAGAGCAACTTTTGCAAATGTAAGGGATGAGTTAACTCGGGATTTTTACGATCTAAAATCTGAGATCTCCATAACCGCCTGTCCCACCTTGGTCTATGTGGCCAATAAATTTAAGGTGGCACCAAAGAGTGATGTTGGAAAGAGGATCTTGCATAGCTCACATGTGGATTTAGAGCCAACTGGCGCAGCTGGTGAGATAGAGAGAGTAATCAAAGAGTCAGGTTTTGATTACAACTTTACGGATAATATCGAGAGCACAAAAAATCCATTAAAGAAGAACTTAAAGATGTATCAAGATTGTGATTATGTGGTTACCACCCGATTACATGGCGCCATCATCGCCTACGCCTTTAATCGACCATATATTGCAATCTCATTTGATCCAAAGATTGCAGCCTTTAATAAGTTATATGGCGGCGGGATATGTATTACTGAGCTCTCGCAATTACCAACGGCAATAGGAAGTGATCAATTTAAGGTATCTAGGGATTACAAAGCCGAGCTTGCAAAGATTAAGCAGTTTGGCGCACAGATTAAGGCTGCAATCACCAGGTAGAAAGGGTGGGCAAAGATCAGTAAACTCATCCTTTGTAATACAACTAAAAAAGTAAAGATTTAAACAATTAAAACAGGGGGTGCATTGTGCAGGCATCTACCGAGCAACAAGGTCTAATTTTGGAGCTTCAGCTCCTAGATAATGAAATTATGCAGGCAAATACCAAACTTAAATCCTTGCCTGAAATAGAACAATTACTTCATATTGAAAAAAGAGTTACTGCCGCCAATGATGAGCTAGCAGTAGTCAGATCAGAATCTGATCAAATCGCACTTGAGCTTCGCCGTGGTGAGGTTGATGTTGAAACTGTTACAGATCGTATTAAAAAAGATGAGGCGAGATTATCCTCCGGTAATGCCACTCCAAAGGAGTTAGAGCAACTCCAACATGAGGTTGAGACCTTAAAAAAGCGCCAAGAATCATTGGAGGAGATTGAGCTAGAGATCATGATTAGAAACGACGCGGTTATTGCTCGAACTAATACTTTAAGTACTGATCTAGCCTCCCTTCAAACCTTAAAGGATGAGATCTCAGGCCGATTACAAAGTGCAACGGATGAAATTAATAAAGTAATTACAGATAAAAATACGGCGCGTAGTTTAGTTGCTGGCAAAATTGAAAAAGTGTTACTTGATCTTTATGAAAAGATTAGAGGAAATGGTGGTGGAGTTGGTGCTGCTGCCTTAGTTGGTAATAAATGCAACGGCTGTAATCTGGCAATTAACGCAGTTGAGATGGATCGAATTAAATCCTTAGCCAAAGATGAATTACTTAGATGTGAAGAGTGCCGGCGGATATTGGTAAGAATTTAAATGCCAAGACATTTTGTAATCACCGCAGATGGTGGCAGCAGGGGAAATCCAGGTAAAGCTGCCTATGGCGCAGTGGTTTATGAAAATGATCAAATCCTTAAAGAGGTTGGGGCGTCAATTGGAATTGCTTCAAATAATGTGGCTGAGTATGAAGGTTTAATTGCAGGATTAAAAGCAGCTAATGAGATTGATCCAACAGCCACAATATTGGTGAAGATGGATTCAAAGTTAGTAGTTGAGCAGATGAGTGGAAGATGGAAGGTGAAGCATCCAAATATGCAAAAGCTAGTTAAACAAGCTTTTGCTAGCCATGATCCAAAACTTGTCTCATATCAGTGGATTCCCCGCGAGGAGAACTCACATGCAGATTCAATACTTAATGATGTATTAGATAGCGGAATGTAAGCATTTCCTTCTTAAAAATATCTTCGGTATCATTAGCACTGAAGAGTCGTCTGGATCATCGCGTTATGAAAATACCGAGGAAAGTCCGGACTCCAAAGAGTAAGGTGATGGCTAATGGCCATCCAGGGTAACCTGCGGGATTAGTGCCACAGAAAATAAACCGCCATTAGCAATAATGGTAAGGATGAAACGGTGGTGTAAGAGACCACCAGCATTTACGGCAACGTATATGGCTAGGTAAACCCCACCTGGAGCAAGACCAGATTGTTGGCATTTGAGAGCTACTCGCTCGAGTCAACGGGTAGGTTGCTTGAATCTGTAAGCAATTACAGATCTAGATGGATGATGATCTCTCGCAAGAGAACAGGATCCGGCTTATAGGGCGACTCTTCTTCTAATTAGGTGGGCGCAGGTTAAAACTGCGCTCACCTTTCTGCATTTTGTTTGTACAAGTTGTTACATAACCTGTCGCAGATTTAGATGTTTTTATGGGGAATCAATGGGCAAATATGGGCATTTCTATGGGCAGAATTCTGACTACAAACAACTTCGCTTGTGGCAGGCAACCTTCAGAATTTACGAGTATGTTTAAGTACAGATAGGTGGTGGGTCATGCAAATCAATATCGACAAGAAAAATGGAATTTTATCAGGGGTCATAGCAGTACTCATTGGCGTCATTATTTTCTTAATGGGTACTCAAAATGGCTCTTCAGGTTTGTTTGGGATGAACCACTCAGCCATGGATGGAGAAAACAACTCAACGAACTCCAGTTTGCTTGGTTCAGATGTAATGTTTTTTGAAATGATGATTCCTCATCACCAACAAGCCGTTGATATCTCTGATCTGGCCATCGCTCGCTCCAAAGACACCGAACTTGTTGAATTGGCTCAGAAAATCAGAGATGGACAAGCCGCCGAGATTATTCAAATGAAAAATTGGCTTCTAGATGCTGGCGATAGTTCAATGATGGGCCACGGAATGAACCACTCGATGGGTGATGGAATGGGTGGAATGCTCACTGAGTCTGAATTAAGTACCCTTAACTCTCTCAGCGGCTCAAAATTTGATGCTTACTGGCTTAGGGGCATGATCACCCACCATGAAGGCGCCCTGCATATGGTTACGATGATTAGGGACTCGAACCGCCCAGAATTTCGAAACTTTGGAAAAGTAATCATCTCTGTTCAAACTGTCGAAATAGAGCAGATGAAAAAAATACTCAGTCGGATGAGTGCGTAATTGATAAACTTTATAAATCTAGAAACAGAAGTGGGGAGTTTTAATGAATAAGACATTCGAAGTCAAGGGTATGACATGTGGGCATTGTGAAGGACGGGTGACAAGTGAAATCCTGACAATACCTGGAGTTACAGAAGTTATCGCCAGTGCCGAAAAAGCGAACGTTATAGTTGAATCCGAAGTTGAAATCTCACAAGAATCTATTGAGCTTGCTGTGCAAAGAGCTGGTTACTCTGTCGTTAAGTAGCTAAAACTTTCTGAAGATTTTCGATACTTGGGTTTTTCTAAGAGCGAAAAGCAAAGTTCAATCACGACAAGGACACCCCTGCATTTATGAGTGTCCTTTCTCACTCCGAGGCGAAGAGAACCCACTTTTTGTAGAGACACACCAATTTTCACTTGGAATTACTCTCGTTTATCCTTTAACCTTCTTCAATGCTGCTAAGGGGTATGAAAGCCAGATGGTTAGCCGTGCCCCTTGCTGCCCTTTTTCTTCTTTTTAGCACAGGAGCTGCAGCAGCACCTGACTGCCATGTTGCATCGGCGGTGCAACCGACTAGCCAATCTGAGGCAGTTAGTAGCCACGCAGGGCACACACATAGCCATTCACCTCAAATAACCACCAGCGCTGCTTCAAATTCTCAAGAAACTCTGTTCTCTGTGGGAAGCACGCTCAGCAGTGAAATATGTGTTGTGGTCGGGTTCATCGTTTTGCTATTGCTTCGCTTCTCACGTGCGATTAGATCAACCCTCACGGCGAAGCGATTTTCTCTACCGAGATATCACGTACCCCTATTTCTGTCTAAAAATCTGGGTTATCTCAATTTAAATCATCTTCAGTTGGGGATAATTCGCATCTAATTCTTCTCTCGTCCAGAAATTAACTACGAGAAAGGAATTTTATGCTGAAAAAAATCAGTGTTTTATTGTTGGCTGTTGGAGTCATTCTGATTCCAAGTGGCGCTAATGCTTCGACGCATGCAAAGTCATTACAAAATCTAGGCATGAATGAAATCATGTTTGCACAGATGATGATTCCGCATCATGAACAAGCGATTTCTATGTCGGAAACCGCTCTCAAGAAGAGTCGCAACCAGGCAATTTTGAAACTCTCTAACCAGATAAAGAGCCTTCAAGGCACCGAAAAGTCACAGTTGGCTTATTGGCTGAAAGCGACAGATTCTTCAATGACCATGGACCACGATATGCAGATGTCTGGCATGTTAACTACGAAGGAACTTGCTTCACTGAAACGTCTGACTGGAACCCAGTTCGATCGGACATTCCTGCAACTGATGATCAAGCATCATCAGGGGGCAATTGAAATGCTTGATCTAATTTCTGACTCCAGAAATGCGGAAGCTAAGGCACTTGCCAAAGCAATCAAATCCGCACAAAGTAAAGAAATAACTTCCATGAAACTACTACTTAATAAATTAAAATAAGGAGAAATTGAATGCGTAAAGTAATTGTAAGTATTGCGACTGTAATTGGTTTAGTTCTAAGCTCAAATGTGGCCTTTGCAGATTCTGCAAAGCCTGGTCAAAGCATGACCCACATGAAGACCGCTGCAGGAGTTGCATCAACTCTTGAAGCAGCAGGAGTAATTCTTTATGTTCAAGGTGGAGCAACTTCTGCTGTTATTGGTGACAATCTGAGTGCGGCAACCAGCCAGGTTGTTTTTCACATCCCAGTAACTGCAAATAAGGCTGGTGTTCAACATGTTGGAAGCAATATTATTTTCTTCAATACAGCAAACAACCAATACCTCACACTTAAAAATCCAGTTATCGATCTAGCAAAGGGTGTTGTTTCAGCAACTGTTCCTCAGGCAGGAGATGCAAAAGTAGATATTTTGACAATCACCAATGCATCAACTGCAAAGCCAAAGATCACAAATGATAAGAAGGCAAAGCAGCGCACAACTGCTTACGCAGGCACCACATTGGTACTTGCTCCAGGAGTAGCTGCAACGATCGCATCGGTGCTGGGTTTACCAGCAGGTTCATTGCCAGATGGCTTGGCTTTTGGAACAGCTGATGTAACTCTTTATAGCAAGCTGAAGTAAGGGATCAAAATGGAACCAATCTCACGTCGTTCTTTCCTTGCTGGTGTTTGTGCAGTTGTCGCATTAGGTGGAAGTGAGGTCCCCGCTGCAGCGAATACAGCGGTGAAGAAACTTCCTGGTGGCCGTCTATCGGTTGATCTAAAGGCGGTGCCTGCATTGGCAAAAGTTGGTGGAGCAACAAGGATTGGTTCTGTAAAGGGGGTGCCAGTTGCGATCGCTCGCACTGGCACCTCTAAATACATTGCCTTTAATCTTTTATGCCCGCATCAAAAGGTAACTGTCACGCAAAATGAGAAAGGGTGGGTTTGCAATGCCCATGGCTCTGAATTCGAATCTGACGGCGATTTGGCGTTAGGTCCAGCCACGACAGGGCTGGCTCGGGTACCAATGAAGATCTCAAAAGGTCTAGCCACCATCGGGTAATTAAGCCTGAGCATATAGATGGGATTGTCATCAATGCGAAAGTTTTTGATAGTCACAATTGTTTCAACGCTAATTATTATTGTTACTTACTTCCTGCCAAGTGGAGTTTGGGCCGAATTTGGAGAATTGCCAGCGCACCCGCTGATAATTCATGGCGTAGTAGTTCTTTTGCCATTGCTTGCAATTCTTCTGCTTGCAGGACTTTTTTGGAAAAATCTACTTAAGAAGTTACATCTTCCCCTTATAGGAGCACTTGCACTTTCTGTAGTAGGCGTTCTTGCTGCCAAGTCGTCTGGATACTCGCTATCGGCCGTAGTAGGTCTTCCAAAGTCTCATGCACAGTGGGGCAATTACCTAGTCTTACTTGCCATTGCACTCGTATCCTCATTTGTACTTTTTTCATATTTTTCTTTCTATAAGAAAAGCAAGATAGCGTCATCAAGCCTAGGAGTTCTAATGGCTTTTCTGGCGGTTTGTGCGATTGGAATGACCTATGTAGTTGGCCATTCAGGTGCAGAAAGTGTTTGGAAGTACAAATACAATTCCGTTAAGGACCAGCAAGGATTACCATAGAAAAGACTCCTGGCGCTGGGTGGCCGAGAGTTAGTTAGAAAGTTCGTAGATCGCAGTCCTAGTGTTATGAGTCTTCTTTATTGATTGCAGAACTTGCTCAATCTTTGGGGGCAATATTGAGGGCAATTGAACTGTTTGAGCGTAGCTTCACGCATAACAATGTCGTCTCCGGCTTATAGGGCGACTCTTCTTCCAATTAGGTGGGTGCAGGTTAAAACTGCGCTCACCTTTCTGCATATTTGTTGTACAAGTTATGACAAAACCTGTCGCAGATTTGAATGTTTTTATGGGGAAACCATGGGCAAATATGGGCAGTTCTATGGGCAGATTTTTGACTTCAAACAACTTCTTGGTGTTTAGTATTGTCAATGATAACTCCTTGAAGGGGACAAAAGCACATGCTTATTTACAGTTCAATCGTTGAGAAATTGGTACGTAAAACTTTTCTTGCCGTCCAAAATCACAATTATGAAGAAGTGTTAAAGGGTGTGTCCTCTACCAACCTCACCCATCGTTTTGCAGGTCCTAACTCACTGGGTGGCATCCGACATGACAAAGAAGCTATGAGTCGATGGTTCAAACGAGTAGGGACTGTGCTGCCAAATCTTAAGTTTGAGGTTACAAGTGTTTTAGTTCAAGGAGGGCCATGGAACACAACAGTTGTTGCCCGATGGGTAGCAACCTGCAATCTTGAAAATGGAGAACCTTACGTAAATCCTGGAATCCATGTAATCAAACTGCGCTGGGGCAAGGCATATGACTTCGATGTTTATGAAGATACTTTTGCGGTTACAGCAGGGCTAGAGAAACAAGCAAAGTCGGGAATTGCAGACGCTAGTGCTCCCCAAATTGTGAGCTAATTCAAACTTTCCGGCTTATAGGGCGACTCTTTACTACAATTAATCAATGAAATTCATTATCAACGTAATAGATGATCAATCAAACTCTGGCAGACCAGCTGAAATGGCTGAGATAAATAAGTTTAATGATCAACTGCGGGTCAATGGGCAATTTATCTTTGCAGGCGGCCTCGCTTCTCCAGAGAGTGCAGATGTAATTGATAATCGAAATGATGCGAATTTGTCCACTGGAAAACCACTATTTGCTAACAAAGAGAACTTCTCTGGTTTTTG
Organism: Candidatus Nanopelagicus limnes; assembly: GCF_002287885.2. Taxonomy (GTDB): domain Bacteria; phylum Actinomycetota; class Actinomycetes; order Nanopelagicales; family Nanopelagicaceae; genus Nanopelagicus; species Nanopelagicus limnae. Next base: position 960,568 of record NZ_CP016768.2, on the reverse strand, counting down.
GTTGATCCAGGCAGAAAGTATTGATGTAGCAAGAAAGTTAGCATTTGCTGGATCTAAGGCTTGTAATCGTAAGGTTGAGCTTAGGCCGCTTCTTGGTTAATGTAGACAAAGCCCTTACTATCTTGTAATGGTTAGAGTAAAAACATTTGCACCAGTCATATTTGTTTTACTCTGGAGCACAGGCTTTATCGGCGCTAAGTACATACTTCCTTATGCTGAGCCTTTTGTTTTCTTAACAATTAGATACTTCTTCGCCACTCTTGTTTTGGTTTTAATCGCAAGGGCATTAAAGGAGCCGCTTCGAATTAGTAGGGCGGCAATAAAACAATCAATGATTGTGGCGCTTTTCTTGCATGTTATTTACATCGGCGGAGTTTTCTATGCGATATTTATTGATATCCCAGCAGGTATTACTGCGGTAATTGTTAGCTTGCAACCTATTTTAGTTTCAGCACTCGCCATTCCATTACTGAGGGAGAAGCTTTCATACCGCCAGGTATTTGGGTTAGCACTTGGTTTTATTGGCGTTCTCTTTTTGCTCTCACCAAAGTTATTTGAAGGAGATCTCTCCACCGGCTTTTCAACCTTTGGAATTATCTGCTGCGTTCTAGCACTCCTTGGAACAACTGCTGGTTATTTACTGCAGAAAAAAGGGGGAGCAGATATTCCATTCCTAGCTGGAACGGCAGTTCAATTTGCTACCTCAACAGTTATATTTGCAATTGCATCTGTAATCTTTGAGCCACTTAATGTAAATATCACCTTAGAGTTTGTCTTAGCCTTAAGTTGGATTGTTTTAGCTCTTTCAATTGGCTCCATATTCTTACTCTTTTACTTACTAAGAAATGACAGTGCTTCATCTGTATCAAGTCTTTACTACCTTGTGCCACCCCTTGCTGCTGTGCAGGCCTACTACTTTTTTGATGAACGAATTAAGGGCATTGGTTTAATTGGTATGGCACTGGCTGCATTGGGTACTTTAATTGTTACTAAGAATTCAAAAACAGCCGGACATTAATTACTGATTTAAGAAGATCTTGTATTGCACACGATCTGTAATGGCAACCTTGTCATAGAGTTTTCGAGCAGTTTCATTGTCCGGGGCAGTTGTCCAATAAAGCCGCTTTGATCCTTTAGCAATTGCAATATCTTCAACAGCTTTTATTAGCGCTCTACCAACACCCTTACCTCTAACCTTTGGATCGGTATAAAGATCTTCTAAGTAACAAAAATCCTCAACTGCCCAAGTTGATGGCCTAAAGATGTAATGGGTGAAGCCAACAATCTCACCATCTAATTCAGCAAGTAAGCCATTGATATTAAAGCCAGAGTTTAAGCGCTGCCAGGTTAATTCAAACTGTTCATCACTTAACTTTGATTTATAAAAAACTATGTACTCTTTAAACAACTCAAGCCATCTATCTTTATCACTGACTGTGATTGGGCGAATTTTTATGCTCATATCGCAATCATATAAGAGTTTTGAAGTTACTGCGAGTGATCAAGTAATGTGCAATAATTAAGTACTTCAGTTTGGCAGGTAAATGACTCGGATAACTCCGGGTCATTTTACTTTTCCACAGATTTTCAAAAAATGCCCACTACAAGCTTATATTGGAGATTCTACGTTGGTGATGTGGATGTGTTGTAATTGGCAGCATATCTATTTTTGCCAAATTGAAGGTGCGAGTTCAAATCTCGTCATCTACACCACAGTCTCGATTATTTAATTGATCAACTGGCAGCGGTCTTAAGATTAAACAATTGAGCAACAGGGGCCAAATATGGCCCCTGTTTTATTTATTCCCAATTATTGTCCTAACATGGGTAAGTGAACTCAATTAGAAATGTAGTTCGAATAGTTGCAATCGCAAATTTTGCATACTTTTGTGTGGAGTTCTTCTTTGCCCTAAGGATTGGCTCTGTTGCACTCTTCGCGGACAGCATAGATTTTCTTGAGGATGCCTCCGTTAACATCCTGATCTTTATGGCAATGGGCTGGAGCTTGTTGGCTAGAAAAAGATTAAGTAAATTCTTCGCTCTCCTCCTTCTAGTCCCTGCTATTTCTGTATTGATCTCAACCATCTATGAGATCAATAATCCATCAACTCCTGATGCAATCTCATTAACCACGGTTGGAATAGGTGCGTTAATAGTTAATTTCTCTTGTGCTTTTTTACTAGCAAAATTTCGAAGTTCTGCGAAAAGTTTGGTACTAGCTGCATATTTATCAGCCAGAAATGATGCACTAGCAAATGTGGCAATTATTGCCGCTGGCATCACCACTATCTTTTGGAGCAGTGCTATTCCAGATTTAGCAGTTGGTCTTGCCATTGGAATGCTAAATGCAGATGCGGCGATAAAGGTGTGGCGAAGTACTGAGCATTAATCAGCAGTAATCTGATTAACTATCCCCATGGAATTAGAATTTTTCGCTCACAGTGAGGTGTTAGCACCATTTTTCTTTTTGATTGGCATGCAACTAAGGAATGAGATCTCACATCCAAAAGAGATTTTGCTGCCAACCCTTGCTGCCTTAGGTGGAATGCTATTTCCAGCATTAATTTTTATCAGTTTAAATTCTGATCCTGTAATAGCTCAAGGTTGGCCTTTAGTTATGCCAACCGATATCGCACTTGTGATGTTGGTTGTCCTTGCCTTAGGCAAACGCGCATCAGTTTCTTTAAAAACCTTTTTATTAGCTTTAGCTGTTGCTGATGATCTACTTTCTATAATTGTTTTAGGTGTTAAATACACTGGCGCTCTAAAGGCAACAGAGGTTTTGGCAAGTATTGGCGCAGTACTGCTTGGGGCGTTAATTGGTAAAGCACCACTTGAAAAATACTTTATTAAGTTTGTTAACTTTGTAATTTTGCCGATCTATGTCTTTGCAAATGTTTATCCAACCCTAACGGCTGATCTTGAACTGCAATCAGACCTTGGTAATTCAATTATTATCGCTAGAGTGGTTGGCAAAATTGTTGGTATCACACTCTTTGGATTAGTTGGAGCTAAACTCTTTAAGAGTCATTTGTTGGTAGGCAAACTAGAATTAGTTGGCGGATCTGCCCTTGCTGGCATGGGACTTGCAGTATCAATCATGATTGCAAACTTGAGTTATACCTCTGATATTTTGCTTAATCAGGCTAAAGTTGGCTTATTAGTTGCTGCGCTTTTATCTGCAGTTATTGGTAGTTTGATTTTGATTATTGGCTCCAGAAGAGTTAGGAATTAGATATGTGTAGCAAGGTAATTTGTCGGACATGTAAGAAGCTAACCTGGTCTGGATGCGGTGAACATATTGAAGAGGTGTTATTCGGTATTACTGAAGCTGATCGTTGCCAAGGCCATGAAGGTCAGGTAAAAAAGTCAGGAATATTTAGCAAGTTATTTAGTAGGTAAATAGGTGGCAATTGAAGTTGTAGTAGGAGATAGTGCCAGCCGCCTTAAATCACTTCGGCTTAGTGCGTTAAAAGATGCTCCTTACGCATTTGGAGCGAAGTATGAGGATGAATTATTGATTGAAGATACCCAGTGGCAGGAGCGATTAAAAAATACCTATTGGTGTTTTGTGGTTGCAGATGGTGTTGATATTGGATTACTTGCAGTAGATAAAGCGGATAAAGATCGCAATAGTGATTGCTGGCTATCTAGTTGGTGGATTAACGAGGATTTTAGAGGCAAAGAAATTCCACAATTAATGTTGGAATGGGTAGTTAAGTTATCTAAGGAAAATCAGTGGCAAATAATTGGATTGGGTGTGTGGCCAGAGAATTTAAGGGCTAGGAGTGCTTATAAGAAGTTAGGATTTGTGGAGGCAGATAAGCCATTACCATCTAGATCTAAACCAGGTCAGATGTACTTAGGAATGTATAGGCAGGTGAAATAGATTGAGTAAGTTAGAGATCGATCAATATATTTCAGCCCAAAAAGAGCCTGAGAAAACCTTGCTTAAAAATATGCGCAAGATGATATTAGAGATTGAACCAGAGCTTAAGCAGGGGATCTCTTATGGAATTCCTGCCTTTAAATTAGGAAAAGATGTTGTTTGTGGAATTGCTGCCCGACGTACTGGTTGCTCCTTTTATCCATTCAGTGGCTCAGTGCTTGAAGCCTTAAATAAAGATTTAGTCATTTATAAGCAAACAAAGAGTGCTTTGCACTTTGATGCACCACTTCCTAAAACTTTGGTGAGAAAACTGATGACGCAGCGAATGGTGCAGATAATGGTCAAAAGAAAAGGTAAGTAAAGTTGTAAGATCAGCTCATGGGAAAAGTAGCTAAGCCAAATCAAGTATGTGATATCCCACAAGCAGAGCTAGATCGCTATGAGAAATTAGACCAAGAGTGGCGCGAATACAACATTGCAGCACCTGCGAGGCGAGCATTAGTTGATGCTAAGTTATATAAGGTCTCAGATCTTCGAAAGATTTCACTGGCTGAATTAGAAGGCTTACATGGCATGGGAAAATCAGCTGTTGCAAGGCTTAAAGTATTAATGAATGCTAAAAAAATTAAGTTTCGCCCGTGAAAAATTTTTTCCTCTGGTTTATAAGGTTATTTAGCGATCGCAGGATTTGGGTTCGCCAAATTACGGTGGCCGCCCTTGCATCTGCTACCGCCTGGGTAATAGGTGATTCCTTAGTTTTTAAAGGCGGCTTAGTAGCAGCAATTGTTTGCGCTTTAAGCATTCGAATCTCACTCTATAAATCAGTAAGAGAAGGATTAGGACAAATAGTTGGAACTGCAATTGGCGCAGGCGTTGCCTTGTTAACTGTTCACTACTTTAGCTTTGGGGTAATTGCTATTGGCACTACCGTATTTTTATGCTCAGTTGTTGCTCGTGGACTTCGCCTGGGTGAGGTGGCCTCGGTAAACGTTCCAGTAACGGCATTAATTGTTATTGGTCCTGGAATCTCTGGCTCAACAGCAGAACATAGATTAGTTTCCACATTAATTGGCGCAGCAGTTGCAATCATTTTTTCCTACTTCTCACATCCAAATACCCCAGCTGGTCGAACTGTTAATCAAATAACAAGGTTGGGTAAAAGAGGGGCTGAGTTAATTAGTGATATGGCAGAGGGAGTTGCCGGTGGCTTCACCCAAAAGCAGGCGGGTGCTTGGTTATCAAGAGCTAGATTATTAGTTGAGGAGATTCCAACTTTAAGAAGCCAAGCAATAGAGGCAAAGCGTTATGCCAAATGGTCACCACTTGCTGAAGTTGATGTGGCTGAATCTTTATATATACAAGGAGTAGCAATTGAACATATGGTGGTTCAAATAAGGGGAATGGCAAGAGCATTATTTGATTCAACCTCTGATCCAAATCGAAAAGATACGGTTGATCGCCAGATTGCTTACGCACTCTCTGCTACCTCAAATGCAATTACTGAAAAGCTAGAGTTATTGCAATCATCAAATCGAGAGCGAATCATCGACAACATTGCCAGGGATTTGCGGCAAGCAGCTGATAATTTAACTGAAGAATTGATAGCAATGGCAGATAAGCTACCTCGTAGCCAATTTGTTAGATGCATTGCAATCGTCTCGCAAATGAAAATTATCGCTAACTCATTAGATGAGAGCTCACCCGCCTTGCACTCAGTCACAACACCAGGGGAGCCAACAAGTGCCAAGGTAATTGGCCTATCCCCAGTTAAGCAGACAAGCCGGTTGTATCGAAGGATTCTTTTGACTCTTCGCACATTCTTGCGCCGCTAGTAGGATAAATACATGAGTCATCCTGAGATTGAAAAATTAGCTGCTGAGTATGAAGCGGCTACAAATGTATTTTTAGAAGCTTTTAAAAAGGTAAACCTGGCTGATTTAGATAAGCCTAAAAAAGATGGCTGGAACGCCAGGCAGGTAATCCATCATTTAGCAGATAGCGAATCCCAATCTTGTGCTCGGTTAAAAAGATTAATCGCAGAGCCAGGCTCGACAATTCAAGGTTATGATGAAAATATCTGGGCACAAAACACCACTTTGGGTTACACCGTGCTGCCAATTGAAAACTCTTTAGCTTTCTATAAAGCATCAAGGGCAGCAAGCCTTGAAATCGTTAAAAGATTAGAGTTTGAACAATTATCAAATGCTGGAATCCATACTGAATCTGGTGCTTATGATCTTAAAAAGTGGTTTTCATCCTATATAAATCACCCAAGGGATCACGCAAATCAGTTGTTAGCCGATTAATTCAGCCTTAGAGTATTTTCGCTGTGGGTGTTTGCAGATCTCATCATTTAGTTTTTCAGCACAAGTGACACACAATAAATTCAGAGAGTTACATGGCGGCTTTGGACAATCATAAAAACGATTAGCTGGGGCAGCACACTTTTCACAGTTAGCTATTGATTTTGTCTTCTCACTAAACTCAATCGACATCCGATTATCAAAGGTATAAAGAGCGCCCTCCCATAGGCCATCATCACCAAACTCTTTACCGTAGGTAACAATGCCACCATCAATTTGATAAACCTCTTTAAATCCTCGTGTCTTCATCACTGAGGATAAAACCTCACATCTTATACCACCGGTGCAGTAAGTAACAATTGGCTTATCCTTTAGATGGTCATACTTGCCACTTTCAATCTCTTGCACAAAATCTCTACTGGTTTCAACCTGCGGAACTACTGCATTTTTAAATCGGCCAACCTTTGCCTCATATGCATTTCGGCCATCAAAGAAAATGACATCATCACCGCGTTTTGCTACCAACTCATCAACCTGAGCAGGCTTTAAATGTTTTCCACCACCAACTACGCCATTTTTATCAACTTTAATCTCATTTGGATAGCCAAATGCCACCAACTCAGCTCGCACCTTCACACTTAACTTTGGAAAATCATTTCCAGTGCCTTCAGACCACTTAAATTTCATCTTGGCAAAGCCTTCATATGATCTTGTTTGGCGAATATATTTTTTTAGATCATTCATCTCCCCACCCAAAGTGCCATTGATGCCATGGGGGGAGATAATTATTCGTCCCTTTAAATTTAATGTTTGGCAAAGATTTTTCTGCCAAATCTTTATCGCAGCCGGATCAGATAATGGCGTGAAGATGTAGTAAAGAATTACCTTGGGAAGATCCATAAGTTGATTTTAACCTCCCAATGAAGGGGTGAGAATTTTGCGCTCAAATTGAAGATCTGAACTAGCTGATCAGATTAAATCCCCCTTCTTCTCACCCCGTTACGCTCAAAATCACCTTGGAAAATCGCCTTGGGTGTATCACCCTTAAGGGGTGAGCAAAGAGCAGAGTAAATCACCCCTACCTGGTTTTACCGATGGCGTTCACAAAATTATCGATAACGCAATTAAAAGTAATGATTTAGATTTTTTCTATCGACTTTATCTAACCAGAATGGCTGAGTTGTCATTAAATGGTCAGGGTAAAGAATTTATTACTCATGCAAAAAGTGCCTTAGATGAATCACCTGCAAACTTATTTATGGCAAAAGGCTTTGAAGCTATTGGTAGCTTAATTGATTTAGATTTTATTAAATGCGTGAAAACTCTTGATGAGTTAGAAGAGATCACGCGAGATCTTGAAATTAAAGTTTGGGTAGATCAAATAAGTAGTCTTTGTCGGGCATATATCAATTTTCATATTGGAGATTACAAATCAGCTTTAAAGTATGCAGAGATCTCCCTTAGCTCACCAATTAAGAGCGGAACATTAGATCCAATGGATAAGGGTAGATTAATTCGATTGATCTGCTGCATAAGTTTAATCACCTCAGATTCTAAAAGAATAGACAAGTGCGCCGAAGAGATAAATAAAATTGACAACCCAGATGAGTTAAATGTTTTGCATCAAGCAAAATCTGCAATTAACGCGATGCAGCTTTTAGCTAATGGGGAGTACAAAAAAGCTTATGAGTTAGCAAGAGCTTGCATTAGTTTGGAGGAGGCTGCAGGGCGCACCGGAATTGCTGCCCCGTTTGATTGTAAGTTTGTATTAACTCGGTGCCTATATGAGTTCTCATTAGTTGAAGAGGCACTTAAAGAGTTAGAAAGCTTAAGGCGCCAGGCAGAGGGGAAAAATCTAGTATTTATTAAATCTTTGTGTGAGGTAGGGCAGATTAGAATTTTATCTCGCACCCCTAACAATCAATCTAAAACCACTAGCAAAATTGAGAGCCTTAGAAATGAAATCCTGCTAAATCCAAATGCTAAATCATTGGCCTGGCTTGTGGATTTAGCTGAAGTTTTTGTTAGGGGAGCATCAAGTGATTTAGCCCGGATTAATACAATTGTTAATCGAAATCCTGAGGCTAACTACATACAAAAGCTAGGTCAAAGCATTTTAAAACGACCTGTCACTGCAGATTTTAATACATTAAAAACTTTGCCAGAAGTAACACCTTTTCAGGTGATCAGAAAGAATTTGGAGTTATCCAAGACTAAAGATGCAGGAGTTAAAAAGCAGCGCGAGTACCTTAAGTTGGCGCTAGATCAAGGTGAACAGGTGGGAGCACGAGAGATCTTCTTAAGGCAAGAAAACTCAACATTGGAAGCAATTGTTAATTTAGCGGAGTCGATAAATTCACAATGGCTGGAGTCTTTAAGTAGATCCTGCTTAGAGCGGATAAAAGAGCGCAATACTTTATTGGAATTTAGCGGTGAGCAATTAACTAGCCGTGAGATTGAGGTATTGAAATACCTAAGTGCGGATAAATCAATTGAGCAAATTGGTAAAACTCTGCATATTTCAAAAAATACAATGAAAACTCATTTAAGAAATATTTACCGCAAACTTGAGGTTAATGATCGCAAGCAAGCAGCCGAAATCGCAAAAGCTAAGTTATTGGTTTAAATATTAAAAGTTGGCCGAAGTGGCAGGCCAGCAGCTTCATATGCCAAATCAATTAATTGCGCTTGGATTAATGCATCCTTTGCATCAGTTTTAACTGGTTTACCAAGATCAACTGCATCAGCAAATGCAATGAGTTGATAGGTATATGTAGAAATTGATGGCAAGTGTTCAACACGTTTTTGCCCGCCTACTTCAACAATAACTCTTGGATCCCAACCAGAGACTACAAAGTTGGGCAGGTGAACACTTCCCTTACTTCCAGTAACTGTAAGTGGTGCAGTCATTGCCTCTGATTCAAAATCACCTTTGGCTAGGGCTGCTACTCCATTTGGATATTTAAGTTGCATATATAACTTGGTATCAATTTTGCCATCTGCAGCATTTGCCTCTGCCTTAACAATTGTTGGCTCACCATCTGCAACAGCCTGACTAATCATTCGCTGGCTGTGAAGTGCGTAGCAGCCAACATCCATCATGGAGCCACCCGCTAAATCATATTTCAATCGCAAATCTTCCTTATCAGGCATCGGAATAAGCAAGGATGATTCAACCTTAATTACCTCACCAATCTCACCTGATTTAACTATCGCAAGTAATCTTTGGAAAACCGGATGGTAGTAATAATGAAAACCTTCCATAAACACCTTGCCAGATTTACTTACCGCAGCTGCAACCTCTTTGGCTTCAGCAGCATTTGAAGCAGATGGCTTCTCAGATAGAACATGTTTACCAGCTGCTAATGCCTTGATATTCCAAGGTCCATGGCCACCGTTATGTAGTGCGTTGTAAACAACATCAACATTTGGATCATCGATTACCTCTTGGTATGAGCCATAAGCTTTTTCAATCTGATACTGCTTGGCAAACTCAGTAGCCCGTCCTTTATCTCTAGCGCCAACTGCAACTAATTGATGACCTGTTGCTTGGGCTGGAAAAATAATGGCGCTCGGTGCAATTCGGGCTGCGCCTAATATTCCAATACGAAGTGGTTTGCGAGCATCATTCATATCTTTAATCTACCCTCAAATTACTTTCCGTAGTACCTGGCCATAAATTGAGCCTTAAAATCAAAAAATGTGCCATCTTCAATGCTTAAGCGCATTTGATCTACCAAGCCAACAATAAAGTGCTGATTATGAATTGTGGCCAAGGTGGCTGCCACCATCTCTTTGGCTCTAAATAAATGACAAAGGTAGGCCCGGGTGTAATTGCGGCAGGTGTAGCAAGTGCAATCTTTTTCAATTGGGAAGAACTCATTTTTATGTGGGGCATTTGAGATATTTAAGCGACCATCTTTGGTAAAGACTGAACTTGTTCGAGCTTGCCTTGAAGGTGCAACACAATCAAATGTATCTGCGCCATTTTCAACGCCAACAAATAGATCATCTGGTTCACCAATTCCCAAAAAGTGTCTTGGCTTTTCTACCGGCAGTTCCTCATTAACCCACTTTAAAATATCACCCAGTGTTTGTTTATCTAACGCCCCGCCAATGCCAAAGCCATCAAAGGTAACTCCATCAACATTCATTAATGCTAAATCTTTAGCAGCCTTGCGCCGCAGATCCTCATATTGGGCGCCTTGCAGCACACCAAAGAGTGCTTGATAGGGCTTGCCTTCTCGCTTTTTTGTTAAGGCATCATGTTCTTTCAAACATCTAATCGCCCATAACCTAGTTCGCTCTAATGCTTTTTCTTGATAACTCCTGGTGTTATGCAAAGTAGTGCACTCATCAAAGGCAAAAATTATGTCTGCCCCAATTTGATGTTGCACCTGCATAGAAACCTCTGGGGTGAAGCGATGAAGTGAGCCATCTAAATGAGATTTAAAGGTGACACCATCATCATCAACATGAGCTAAGCGTTCCTTATCATCTGCAATTACATCATCGGCTTGAAATGTGTTTTCATCCATGGCAATAACTTTCTTAAAACCAACACCAAGTGATAAAACTTGAAAGCCACCAGAGTCAGTAAAGGTTGGACCTTGCCAATTCATAAACTTGGCCAGACCCCCTGCTTGATCAACGATCTCTGGTCCAGGTTGTAGATATAAATGGTATGAATTTGCTAGAACTGCTTGCGCACCTAAATCCTTTAATGATTCAGGTAATACTGATTTTAAGGTTGCCTTGGTTCCAACTGGAATGAAAGCTGGAGTTTTAATCTGCCCATGGGGGGTGGTGATCACACCACTTCGACCTAGGGCGCCCTTTAAAGTTTTTTCAACCTTAAAGGAGAAGGACATATTTAACTAGCAACTACTACAACTAAGTTTAAAAAACCTAGTTAAGCAAGTTTGCCAGTGACCTCAATAATTGCAACGCCCTCATTTGAGAGAATTAATGAGAGATCTTCACCTGATTTTCCATCACAAGAAAGTCCCCAGTTAAATGAGATTGATTTACCTGCAGCAAGTGGCTCTTGTGGTGCACCCTCCATGCCGTTATCACCATCAAAAACATCAACGCAAACACCAGAAGTTGTCTTACCTGTAATAATAAAAGTTGCTAGATCAACCGCAGCAGTTGAGCCATTATTAATATCTACTTTAAATTGTTGGTAGCGCTGTCCTGGTAGCTGACCAGCTGCAAACTTTCCTGGCTTAAAACCAGTTGGCTCAGATAATGTAAATGAGACACCAGAGGCAATCTTTACTGGCGTATTAAAGCCACCTGATGCTTCAACCTCTTGTACCGGTGGAGCAATTAATTCTTCATTTGATTGATTTGATTCACTTGATGAATCCCCACCACAAGCACTCAATGCCAATGCTGCTATAACAGCTAATGCTGCTGCGCGAAGTTTTAAATCTGATCTCATTTTTATCTCACAATCTGGCCCAGAAATGCCTGCGCCGTATGTACCAATCCTACTAAATAAAAAAGCACTCCCATTGCCGTTTATCCATGGCCTGCAGAATCACCCTTTAAATACATGGCCCAGGTAGGCTACCTTTGCCACCGCAGTTTGAATTAATTATTAAGGAAGGGTGAGAGATGGTCTCCACGACTAAAATCGATAATGCCAGTCATGCTGGTCAGATTGTAAGTCGTAGCCCTCGCCAGATCGCTTGGATGCGCTTTAAGCGCAACAAGGTAGGAATGGTTGCAGCTGCAATATCAGTAACCGTAATTTTGCTTTCAATCTTTGCGCCATTGGTATGCAAAGTACTGGGCATAAATCCAGATGATTTAAATCTAGATGTTTTAGACACGGCAGGTGTTCCAAATTTGCCTTATGGCGGCATCTCACTTGATCACCCACTCGGGCTTACCCCTGGTACTGGCCGAGATCTACTAGCAAATTTACTTTATGGCTCACGTATCTCATTTATGGTGGCAATTCTTACTACCTCCTTAACATTATTTATTGGATTAGTCGTTGGCATCGTGGGTGGTTATTTCCGCGGCCGAGTTGATGATTACGTTGGAAGATTTACTGATTTTCTATTGGCTTTCCCAGCATTTTTTATGATTGTTGCTCTCTCTGAGCCAATGGTGGCTCGAATTCAAGATGCTGGCATTGCGCAAGGAAATGGCGCACGAATTATCTTCTTAATTTTCTTCCTTTCATTTTTTGGTTGGCCAGGATTTTCTAGATTAGTTCGCTCCCAAGTTCTCTCACTTCGCGAGCGCGACTTTGTCACCGCAGCCCAAGCAATGGGTGCTTCAAGAAGAAGAATTATTTTTAAAGAGTTAATGCCAAATTTATGGGCGCCAGTAATTGTGGTGGTCTCATTATCATTACCTGGTTACTTAGCAGCAGAGGCGGTCTTCTCATTTTTAGGAATTGGTATTCAAGCACCTGCAACTACTTGGGGAATTTTGCTTGATAACTCAAGAAGATTTGTAACTGTTTATCCAAACTTCTTTCTTATCACTGCCGGCTCACTTGTTTTAGTAGTTCTTGCCTTTAACTTAGTTGGCGATGCTTTGCGAGATGCCCTAGATCCAAGATCTGAGCGCTAACAAATTTGTTATAAACCTTAGGCAATAAGCCTAGATTTGAACCTGGCCTCACCCCTAACTCACCGCCTTTAATCTGCTTGGGCTACTCAAAAGTAACAATTGCTGACAATATTCTCCCACCGGGCTAACGCCCTTAAAATCCACTAGGAGGATTTAATGCGTAGAAATGCAATTAGCACTCGCGTGCTAGCTGCTCTTTCTGTAGGTGCACTCGTCAGCACAGTAATTACTGTTGGCGCAACATCTTCAGCAAATGCAGCAACACCAAAAGCTGGCGGAACGCTTTATTTATTAGAGCACACACCACGCCTTGATCACTACGATCCATCCAGAATTTATACTGGCCGAGATCTAGCGTTCATGAACTCATTCCACACTCGAACACTTGTTGCTTACAATCCAGTTCCAGGTGATAAGGGAGCAGATCTTGTTCCTGACCTTGCAACTAACACTGGTATCCCAAGCAATCAAGCTAAGACTTGGAAGTTCACACTACGTCCAGGAACTACATTTGAAGATGGCGTTGCAATTACCTGTGAGCATGTTAAGTACGGCTCATCACGTGTATTCGCTACAGATGTAATCTCTGACGGACCTCAATACCTAGTTTCATGGCTAGATATTCCAAAGAACGCAGATGGAACATCTATCTATACCGGTCCATACAAGAACACCCCAGCTGGTGTTGCAGCTTTCAATAAGGCTGTTACTTGTTCAGGCCGTACCATCACTTTCAATCTGAACAAATCAATTGCTGACTTTAACTACCTAGCAACTTATGGAGTTATCTCACCAGTTCAGAAGAAGAAGGACACTGGCGATAAGTATGACCTTAACCCACAGGCAACTGGCCCATACAAGATTGTTGAAAACAGCAATACTCAACTTCGTATGGTTCGTAATACCAAGTGGAACAAGTCATCTGACACCGTCCGTACTCCATATCCAGATGAGGTAATTATCCAATTCGGTTTGGATGAAGAAGTAATCGACCAGATTATTTTGGAAGATTCAATTCCAAATGCTGTTAACTTTGGTGGACCACTTCCAACTAACCGCGATAAGTTCTTCAAGGATGCAAAATTCGCTAACCGTCGTATGAACAACTCTGACCCTTACGCTCGCTACTTTGCATTTAACCTTGCAAAGATGCCATGTCTTGAGATTCGTCAGGCGATGTACTACGTACGTGATGCCAAGGCACTTCTTGATTATGCCGGTGGTCCAGATTATGCAGGTTCATATGCAACCGGTGTAATTAGCCCACTTCTTGCAACAGATTTCGCAGCAACTAAGGTTGTTGGACCATCTGATCACAAGAACACAGCTGATGTACTAGATGCCACAACAGGCTTCAAACCATCAGGTAACGTGGCAAAGGCTCAAGCATTGATGGATGCAGCAAAGACTAAGTGTCCTGCTGATCACGCCAAGGCAACCACAGAGGGCATCACATTCGATGTGAGCCAGTCATCAACTCTTAATGACACTATTCCAATAAACGAGAAAGCATTTGCTCGTGTTGGAATTAAGGTTAACTACAACATCATCAAGAGTGGTTACTACCCAACAGTTATGACTGCTTCAAAGCAGAGTGATCTATCAACTTCAGGCTGGGGAGCTGACTGGGCTAACGCCTCAACAGTTATTCCTGAGCTATTCACAACTGCAGGTGGATTTAACCTAAGCCAGAACTCAAAAGATCCTGCCTACAAGGCATTTGAGGACAAGGTAAATCTTGCGATGAAGACAACTGATCGTAAGAAGCAGGCAGCACTATGGAAAGAACTAGATAAAGAAGCAATGAAGAACTTCTGGGTACTACCAACATTGTTTGGTAAGGCTCAAGAGGTTTGGGGCTCAAAGGTCCAAAACGTCTTCTTCTGGGTTCCACAGGGAAATCCTGCATACGGCAAGATGTGGATTAATCAATAATCCATTAGCAATTAAGTTAAATAGGACTCGCAGCAATGCGAGTCCTATTTACTTGCGATAGGCTTGTAAAAATTATTAATTAATAAGGGGAAGTAATTGCCAAGATTTATATTGCGCCGGGCTTACTTTTCGCTAATCACAATTTTATTAGTTTCAATGGTGGTTTATGGCGTTTTCTCAATCCTGCCATTTGATCCAGCAGCACTCACCTGTGGCCAAAAATGTACGCCCCAAGTAATTGAAGCAAACCGTATAAAACTAGGTTTTGATAAACCAATTTGGGAGCAGTACTGGTTATTTTTATCTGGAATCTTTGTTGGAAGAACATATGGCGCAGGCTCAGCTGAGTTCTCCTGCCCAGCCCCAAGTTTTGGTTACTCATTTAATGAGAATATGTGTGTGACAGATATGCTCAAAGAGGCGCTACCAGTAACTATTAACTTAGCAATCGGTGCCTTTATTATCTGGATCATTGTCGGTGTTGGTCTTGGCTTACTAGCAGCAAAGTTTCGAGGCCGCTATCCAGACACATTGTCCTCAGTTTTCGTTCTCCTTGGCACCTCACTGCCAACATTTGTTACCGGATTATTCTTACTAATTTATGTGAGTATTAAATGGAAGATTGTGCCGCTGAGTTTGGAAGGTTATAAATCCCTCTTTGATGATCCACTTGGTTACTTTAGATACTTCATTTTGGGTTGGATTACATTAGCAATTGCCTACGCCGCTTTTTACACCAGATTCACCAGAGCAACAGTTTTAGAGACTTTGGGTGAGGATTACATCCGCACCGCAAGAGCAAAGGGCTTAACTGAAAGAGTTGTCTTACTTAAGCACACAATGCGAGCAGTACTTGCTCCAATCACAACAAGTGCTGGTTTAGATATTGCTGGCTTAATTGGTGGGGCGATTATTACTGAGTCAATATTAAATTTAGCTGGGCTTGGTCGAATGACAATTCAAGCAGTTTATGAGTTTGATCTTTCAGTTGTAGTAGCCACAACTATGTTGGCAGCTACCGTGGTTATTACTATGAATCTAATTGTTGATATTGCCTATGGATATTTAGATCCAAGGGTGAGAATGAAGTGAAAAACCTACTTGAGATCAAAGATCTAAAGGTCACCTTTCCAACTGATGATGGGTTTGTCCACGCAGTAGATGGCGTATCCATTTCAGTTGCCCCAGGGGAGACAGTTGCAATTGTTGGTGAATCTGGCTCTGGTAAGACTGTTACCTCCCTTTCTGTAATTGGTTTACATAACCGCCGGGTTACCCAGATCTCTGGCTCAATTATTGTTAATGATAAAAATGAGAGCCTAGATATTGTTAGTGCGCCGCTAGATAAAATTAGAAGTTATCGTGGTCGAGTAGTTTCCATGATCTTTCAAGACCCAATGTCTTCACTGCACCCTTACTATCGAATTGGTAGCCAATTAGCTGAGGCTTATTTAGTTCACAATCCAGGACAAAAAGAGGCTGCAAATAAAAAAGCGGTTGAAATGCTGGAATTAGTTGGAATTCCTGAGCCGCAGGTAAGGGCAAGGGAATATCCACATCAATTCTCCGGCGGTATGCGCCAGCGAGTAATGATTGCAATGGCGCTGATGAATGATCCAGCAGTTCTAATTGCCGATGAGCCAACTACCGCACTTGATGTAACGGTGCAGGCGCAGATCTTGCAGTTACTAAAGGATCTACAAAAGAAGTTGAATATGGGAATTTTGCTAATTACCCATGATCTTGGGGTGGTGGCACAAGTTGCTGATCGAGTTTCAGTTATGTATGCCGGTCGAATTGTTGAGCAGGGTAATGTGGATGATATTTTCTACTCCCCACACGCCCCTTACACTCTCGGTCTACTTAAGTCAGTACCAAGAATTGGTGCTAAAAGTTCTGAACGCTTAAAGGCAATTCCAGGCCAGCCGCCATCATTAATTAATCTGCCAACTGGGTGTGCGTTTGCGCCAAGGTGTGAATACATCTCACTGGCCCCAAGTGGATCTTGTGAATCATTAAAGCCTGAACTTTTAGGAAATAACAGTGAGCATAAATCAAGATGTCATGTGCCTGAAGATAAGCGGGATAAAACATTTGCCGCAGAGATCAAAGGAGCACGTGCCTAATGAGTACCCCATTATTAAGTGTTAGAAATCTACAAAAGTACTTTCCAACAAGTCGAAATGTTGGCTTTCGAAAAGAGAAGCTGCAGGTAAAAGCTGTTGATGGCATCTCCTTTGATTTAATGAAGGGTGAGACCCTAGGTCTAGTTGGTGAGTCAGGTTGCGGTAAGACCACAGCAGGTCGAACAATTTTGAAGTTAATTGAGCCAACTGCTGGTGAGATTGTTTTTGATGGAAAAGATATAACCAAACTTCGCCCAGGATTAATGACTCCACTTCGAGCGCAGATGCAGATCATTTTCCAAGATCCGTTCTCAGCTCTAAATCCACGCCAAACAGTTGGCAAGATCATTGCTGCCCCCTTCGAAATCCAAAAAGTGACACCAGAGGGTGGAGTTAAAAAAGAGGTTGCAGCCCTTATGGAGCGAGTTGGCTTAAACCCAGAGCATTACAACCGCTACCCACATGAGTTCTCCGGTGGGCAACGTCAGCGCATTGGCATAGCAAGAGCGATTGCACTTAAGCCAAAATTAATTGTCGCTGATGAGCCAGTATCTGCCTTAGATGTTTCCATTCAAGCCCAGGTAATTAACCTAATTGATGATCTGCAAAAGGCAGATGGCATTTCAATTGTTTTTATTGCTCATGATTTATCTGTGGTTCAACATATCTCTGATCGAGTAGCGGTTATGTATTTGGGCAAGATTATGGAGATTGCAAAGACTGAGGATCTATTCACCGCCCCACACCATCCATACACCACGGCGTTGTTATCAGCTGTTCCACAACCAGATCCAAGATCTGAGCGAACCCGCGAGCGCATCATCCTAAAAGGAGATTTACCTTCACCGATTAATCCACCAGCTGGTTGTGTATTTAATACTAGATGTTGGAAGGCGCAAGATATCTGCCGAACTAAGACCCCTGAGTTATTAACTGTTGGTAAATCTCAGGTTGCTTGTCATTTCCCGGAGTAATTACCAGATTCGCACTCGCGCGTCGGCCTTCATAAAGTGCTTATCATTTTGACCAACACCAAAGGCCTGATAAAACTCATCTAAATTAGCCACAATCTGATTACACCTAAACTCATCAGGTGAGTGGGGATCAGTTGCAATCCGCCTTCTTACCTCTTCAGCTCGATACTTTCCTCGCCAAGATTGCGCCCAGCCCATGAAAAATCGTTGTGCTCCGCTATAGCCATCAATTACTGGTGGCTGTTTGCCATTAAGTGAGATCTCATAAGCTTTATAAGCAATTGTTAGGCCGCCAAGATCGCCAATATTTTCACCCACAGTTAGTGCGCCATTGACCTTCACATCAGGGGCGGCAGCCGGTGAGAGCTGGTCATACTGATCAATTAATTTCTTAGTTCGCTTCTCAAACTCTTTTCGATCAATATCACTCCACCAGTTAACTAGGTTGCCATCACCATCATATTTAGAGCCTTGATCATCAAAGCCATGGCCGATCTCATGTCCTATCACTGCGCCAATACCGCCGTAGTTAGCGGCGTAATCATCAGCATTCACATCAAAAAATGGCGGTTGTAAAATAGCGGCTGGAAAGACAATCTCATTCATTCCTGGGTTGTAATAAGCGTTAACAGTTTGTGGGGTCATATACCACTCTGATTTATCTACCGGCTTGCCAATCTTGTTGTATTCATAATCTTGGGAGTACTTAGCAATTTGGGCAAGGTTGCCAATTAAATCACCAGCCTTTATTTCAAGTGCTGAATAATCCCGCCACTTATCTGGATAACCAATCTTTGGTGTGAACTTTTCTAGCTTTATATATGCCCGCTCTTTAGTCTCCTGGCTCATCCAAGAAAGTCCTTCAATGCTTACCCGATATGCCTTAGTTAGATTGGCAACTAGTTCAACCATTTTAGTTTTGGCGTTCTCACCAAAGTGGCGCTCTACATATATCTGTCCAACTGCTTCCCCTAGAGCCCCCTCAACTAAGCCAACCCCACGCTTCCACCGATCCTTAAGCTTTGGAATTCCAGACAAAGTAGTGCCATAAAAGTTGAAGTTCTCATTCACGAAGGCGGCGCTTAGATACGGACTAGCACCAGATAAAACATGCCAGCTCAACCAACTGCGCCACTTAGGCAGATCAAAGGCTGCCAATAATTTTGATAACCCTTCTAGGTAGGAAGGCTGTCTAATGATTACCTGATCTAAAACTTTGGCTGGGGTATTTGAAGCGGTAATCCAAAGTGGCCAGTTAAAGCTGGCTGCTAATTGCTTTAGCTCGCTGAAGCTTTTCTTGTTGTAGGTAAGTTCAGCATCCCGATCCTTCACCTGATCCCAGTGGAAGGAGGCAAGCTCTGTCTCTATCTCAAGAACTTGGGCAGCAGATTGGCTAGGGTTTTCAAGATTTGCCAACTCAAACATCTTTTCAACATGCTTTAGAAATGCTTGGCGAATCTCTTGGTACTCATCCTCGCGGTAGTAAGCCTCATCCGGAAGTGAAAGTCCTGATTGGCCTAGGTAGACAATGTTTTTAGTGGAGTCTTTATTATCAGTTGAGACGTAGGTATAAAAAAGACCAGATAAACCACGGGCTTCAAACTCACCTAAGGTTTTTAGAAAATCATCAACTGTTTTAATCCCAGCTGCTTTTGCTAAATCATCTGCAATAGGGGACAACCCTAATTTTTCAATACCAGCCTCATCCATAAATGAGTTATATAAATCCCCAATTTTCTGGGCGTTACTGCCAGTAGCGGCTTTGCTTGCTGACTGATCTAAAATGATTTGTTTTACCTGTTTTTCAGCCTGCTCATATAGCCAATAAAAGGCGCCATCACTGGCACGGTCTGCTGGGATGGTGGATTCTTTTAACCACTTGCCATTCATAAATCTAAATAAATCATCCTGCGGGCGGATCCCCTGATCAATATGGGATAGGTCTAAGCCGCTTTTCATAATGGTGCAACCTTATCTTTTCTTAAATTAATTTTGGGCAAAAAAAATCCCGCCATTTGACTGGCGGGATTTTTTAGTTAATAACTTACTTTGAAGCCTTCTTACGACGACGACGCTTTGGAGCAGCCTTTGCTGCTTTCTTACGACGACGACGCTTTGGAGCAGCCTTTGCTGCCTTCTTACGACGACGACGCTTTGGAGCAGCTTTTGCTGCCTTCTTGCGACGACGCTTTGGTGCAGCTTTTGCTGCTTTCTTACGACGCTTTGCAGCCACGTAGATCTCCTATCAAAGTGGTTCGATCCGTCACCGAACCTGTTTCATGGATAAGCGTGTCACTAAATGGGAAAAGAGTCCACTCATTTGGCAAAAATATTGGTGCGTGTCGCAACTTTATTTATTTAATTTTTTATGTATTTTTTTATAAAAGTTACCCAATTTTTTGGTCAAAATTGGCAGAAAACTACTGGTGAGTTAATTATTTGGTGCAGTTTTACGTTTTTTTGCCTCTGAAACTGCAAATTTATTACTTTTGCTGTCATATTTTCGAAAATCTGGCAGTAAAGCGGTGAAAAAGAGAACAAATCCGATGCAAAGTAGGCCACCAGAGACAACAGAGGTGCGCAGTGAGGTGCGTTCGGCGGTAAAGCCGGCGCGAGTTTGCCCACCTAATGGTCCAACTGAGTAAGAGATTAACTCCACCCCAGCTAATCTGCCCCGGAATTCATCAGGGATGGATTGATTCCATAACGTGGATCTAAATAGGGCGCTGACCATGTCTGAAGCCCCTGCCAAAATAAGAAATAGCAGAATTAAAAAGAGGTTGTTAACTAAACCGGCAAAGGTTATTGCCACCCCCCAACCTAGGGCTGCTAAAAATATCGCCCGACCATGTTTGGAATAGTTTCTAACCCAACCACTTGTCAGTGTTACCAAAATAGAGCCGATAGTTCCGGCGGCATAGAACAAACCAAGTGCCCAAGGTGCTCCTGCTTCTTCTGCCCAGAATGGAAATAGCGCAGTTGGCATTGCAAAAAACATTGCTGATAAATCAACAAGGTATGTGCCCATTAAATCCTTACGACTTGTTGCATATTTAACCCCAGCGACCAGGCTGGAAAATGAAGGGTTTTCACTGATTTCAATGGGCGGCACACTCTTAACTCTGATCAAAATAATGAGTGATAAAAAGTAGGTTGCAATATCTAAAATAAAACCAGCACTTACGCCAAAGATCGAGATTAAAACTCCAGCAAGGGAGGGACCGGCAATCATTCCCATCTGCCAACGCAAACTCATCAACGCACTAGCTGCTGGCAGGTCCTTATGTTCAACCAACCTTGGCAATATCGCATCAGCACTTGGGCGTTGCAAGCCATCAACAGCTGAAAAGAGGGCCGCAACTATATAAATCAGGGCCAGGCTAGGTGAGGGAAGCAGTGAGTTAATTAGGAGAATGGCTGATAAGAAAAGGGCTGCAAACTCAGTTGCCCAGATCATTTTTTTGCGATCCATATGATCTGCTAGCACTCCGCCATAAAGGCCAAAGATGACCAACGGAATAATCTCTACTAAACCGATTAAGCCAACTGCCAAATAGGAGCCAGTTAACTCTTTAACTTGAAAGGGAAGTGCGACGTAGGTAAACATCGAACCAAAGTAGGAGATCAGCCCTGAAAGCCAGAGCCTTCTAAAATCTGGATACTTTTTAAGGGGTGAAAAATCTATTGCTAGATTTGCTTTCACTCACCCTCCGGTGCAGATTGGTTTAATTAAAAGATTGATCTGCGGTAGGAAATCTACCCGCTGCCACATCTTGTGCAAACTCACCCACCGCATCAGACATCTCTTTACGTAGATTTCGATAAGCCTTAGCAAGTTTTGGCATCTTTGCGCTCATTCCCATTAGATCTGTCCAAACTAAGACCTGGGCATCACAGTTAACACCTGCGCCAATGCCAATGGTTGGAATCAAAAGCTCCTTTGTAATCTGCGCAGCAAGTTCTGCCGGCACTGCCTCCAGCACAATCGCAAAAACTCCGGCCGCCTGCAGTGCTTTAGCATCATTAATAATTCGCTGCCCATCCTCACCTCGGCCCTGCACCTTAAAGCCACCTAAGGCGTGAACAGATTGTGGGGTTAAACCAAGATGTCCCATTACTGGAATTCCGGCAGCAATTAATTTTTCTATCTGTGGCACAACCTTGGCGCCACCTTCAAGCTTTACCGCCCCGACCTTTGCCTCTTTAAAAAATCTAATACCCGTGGCAAGTGCTTGATCGGGGGAGCTCTCATAGGAACCAAATGGAAAATCTGCAACCACCATCGCTTTTTGGCTAGCTGTTACAACAGCCCTTGCAAGTGGAATCAACTCATCAACGCTTACCGGGATTGTGTTTTCAAAACCAAGGAAATTATTGCCAGCAGAATCACCAACTAGCAGAACCGGAATACCAGCTTCATCAAAGATCTCGGCAGTGATCTGTTCATAGCAGGTGAGCATTGCCCATTTTTGGCCAGCCTCTTTCTTGGCTGCTAAATCGGTGATAGAAATACGTGAGGTATGAGCATTACTCATTATTTATCTCCTTTTAGATCAAGGCCATTACTGGTCCCTGTCTTTACTAGGTGTGCTTACTTTAACTTAACTCCCACCAGGTGCGCCACCTGAGGTACTCTTGAAAAGTGAGTGATACCGGCCTAATCAGAATTGCCCTTGCCCAGATCAACCCAACTGTTGGTGATCTAAGTAAAAATGCTGATCTAATTTCTAAGTACGCATTTGATGCCGCCAACGCCGGCGCGGTAGTAGTTGTTTATCCGGAGATGATTTTAACTGGCTACCCAGTTGAGGATTTAGCCAATCGAGCATCCTTTAGAGCTGCCTCCATTGCTGCAGTTGAAAAACTTGCAGTTCGAATTAATAGTGAAGGTAATGGAGATCTAACTTTATTAGTTGGCTACTTAGGCCAAAGTGAGGGCGGGCGGCCTCAAAACTGTGTTGCAGTTATTTATCGCGGTGAGATTATGGCGACCTATATCAAACACCACCTGCCAAATTATGGAGTCTTTGATGAGTATCGAAACTTTGCCCCTGGAAATCACTCATTAGTAATCAGAGTTTGTGGGGTTGATATTGGTATTGCAATTTGTGAAGATATTTGGCAAGCAGGGGGCCCAGTTGCAGAGTTAGCCAAGCGAAATATTGGATTACTACTAGTTCCTAATGGCTCACCATTTGAGTTAAATAAAGATGATGCCAGATTGGCTTTGGTGCAAGCGCGCTCCCTTGAGATCGGCGCCCCACTTGCCTATGTAAATATGACTGGTGGGCAAGATGATTTAGTTTTTGATGGCGACACAATCATCACCTCCCAAACTGGTCAGATAATTGCCAGAGCTCCGCAATTTGAAGATGGCCTGATGGTGATTGATCTTGATGTGAAGTTAGCATCTAGTGATCCAGATTTAATTATTTCAAACCCACCAATTTTAAAGTATCAAAAGATAAAGGCTGGTGTGGCAAGAAGGCTGGGGGATTTAGAGCAAATCTGGCAGGGGCTGGTAATTGGCTTGCGAGATTATGTGGAGAAGAATAATTTTAAATCGGTAATCCTTGGTGTATCTGGTGGAATAGATTCAGCAGTTGTTGCTGCATTAGCTGCAGATGCAATTGGGGCAAGCCGGGTACATGGCGTGGCAATGCCAAGTAAGTTTTCATCAGAGCACTCATTAGCTGATGCTAAAGAGTTAGCAATAAATATTGGTTTAAATTATCGAATCATCGAGATCGCTCCAATGGTGGCAAACTTTATTGAGAATCTGCATTTGGCAGGAGTGGCAGAGGAGAATCTGCAGGCACGTGTGCGCGGGGTAACCTTGATGGGATTATCAAATCAAGAGGGGCACTTAGTGCTTGCTACCGGCAATAAATCTGAGTTAGCAGTTGGCTACTCAACTTTGTATGGGGACGCCGTCGGCGGCTTTGCCCCGATTAAAGATCTATATAAAACTCAAGTTTGGCAATTAGCTAAGTGGCGCAATGAGTTAGCAATCCTGCAGGGACAAACCCCACCGATTCCAGTCAACTCAATTAACAAAGAGCCAAGTGCTGAGCTTCGCCCTGATCAAAAGGACTCTGACTCTTTGCCTGATTACAAAGTTTTAGATCAGATTTTAGAAATCTATATTGATCAAGATGGTGGAAAGCCAGCCGCGCTCGCTGCCGGATTTGATGCAGCACTTGTCGATAAGGTGGTTGGGTTAGTTGATCGAGCTGAGTACAAACGCCGGCAGTATCCACCTGGAACAAAGATCTCAAATAGGGCCTTTGGTAAGGATCGCAGGTTGCCGATTACATCACATTGGAATGAGTCTTAATCTAAATTAAGCGTAATTGTTAAAACACGCAAATGATTTGCAATTAGCCTTAACTCAATTGGTACTTTAGATTTAGCCCGTGATTAAATCAATTGGCAAGTGGCTGTTTACGCGCCGTCGGGTAATTGATTTTGGTCTTGCAACATCTTGTAGCTGCTAATACTTTCTTTAACCTCATCCTGCTTTGCCCTTTTTTTTAAATCAACCAATTAATTTTTAGGAGAAATAAATGAAAATTTACAACGACATCACTGAGATATTCGGAAATACCCCGCTAGTTAAAATCAATAAAATTATGGATGGCGCCGCCGCTAATGTTTGGGCAAAGCTTGAGTTTTATAACCCATCTGCAACTGTTAAAGATCGCCTTGCGATTGCCATGGTTGACGCTGCTGAAAAAAGTGGTGAACTAAAGCCTGGTGGCACAATTGTTGAGGCAACCTCGGGAAACACAGGAGTTGCACTGGCCATGGTCGGGGCAGCCCGTGGATACAAAGTAATTTTATCGATGCCAGAGTCTGTCTCAAAGGAGCGTCGTAAATTAATTAGAGCATACGGAGCTGAGTTAATTTTAACTCCAGCTGCAGAGGGAATGAAGGGCGCTGTTGCAAGATCTGAGGAGCTAGCAAAATCTGGCGCTGTAATGGTTCGCCAATTTGAAAATGCTGCCGGTCCTATCATTCACCGCCAAACAACTGGTGAAGAAATATGGCGAGACACTGATGGCACAGTTGATGTTTTAATCTCTGGAATTGGAACTGGTGGCACGATTACCGGAACAGGACAACTACTTAAAGAGCGCAAATCAAGCGTTAAGGTGATTGGTGTTGAACCAGCAGCATCACCTATTTTAAATGGTGGCGCCCCAGGCTCACACCCGATTCAAGGAATTGGTGCAAACTTTGTGCCACCAGTATTGGATCGAAATGTTTATGATGAAATTTTAGATGCCTCGGCTGCAGATGCAATTAAGTATGCCCGCCGTGCAGGCAGTGAAGAAGGAATCTTGGCTGGTATCTCATCAGGTGCTGCGCTTTGGGCAGCTTCGGTTGTGGCAAAGCGAGCCGAGTTTGCTGGAAAAAATATCGTAGTAATCATTCCTTCATTTGGTGAGCGTTATCTTTCAACTGTTCTGTATGAAGATTTAACTGATTAAATGATTAAAGGCATAGTTGAAGATATTGATACTGCGCTAGCTAAAGATCCAGCTGCGCGTAATCGATTAGAGGTTTTACTTACCTATCCAGGCTTGCATGCGGTTTGGGGACATCGAATCTCTCATTTTCTTTGGCGCATTAATCTGAAATTAATCGCCCGCATCCATTCAAATTTGGTGCGAAGTACTACTGGAATTGAGATTCATCCAGCGGCGAAAATCGGTCGAAGATTTTTTATTGACCATGGCATGGGTGTAGTAATTGGTGCCACGGCTGTTGTTGGTGATGATGTAATGATTTATCATGATGTGACATTGGGTGCTAAATCTGGTGGCACCGGCAAGCGCCATCCAACCATTGGAAATAATGTGGTGATCGGTGCGGGTGCTCGAATAATTGGTGATATCACCGTGGGCGATGGCGCCAAAGTTTCTGCCAACATGGTGGTAAGTAGAAGTGTTCCTGCCAGCACTAGTGTGGATTCATCGGAGTTTTTCGCAATCTAATCACGCTTAAGTTGGGCATATTTTTGCCAGTTAACATAGCCGTAACCATCATTGGCTTTAATACTGTCTATGACCTCCCCAAGTGATTTAACCAAGCAACAAAACTTTGTCCTTCGTACATTAGAAGAGCGCAACATTAGATTTGTGCGCCTTTGGTTTACCGATGTTTTAGGCTTTTTAAAATCTGTTGCAATCGCACCAGCTGAGTTAGAAAACGCATTTGCTGAAGGAATTGGTTTTGATGGCTCAGCAATTGAAGGCTTTGCTCGAGTAACTGAAGCAGATATGTTGGCAAAGCCAGATCCTGCAAGCTTTTCAGTTCTGCCATGGCGAACTGAATCTCCAGGAGCGGCTCGAATGTTTTGTGATATTTCACTTCCAGATGGCACACCAGCATCAGTTGATCCAAGAAGAGTTTTACGTCAAACATTAGAAAAAGTAGCAAAGCTTGGTTACACCTGTTACACACATCCTGAGATTGAATTCTTCTTATTTAAAGATGAACCAAAGCCAGGACAAGAGCCAATCCCAGTTGATTCGGCTGGCTACTTTGATCACACGCCATCTGTAGTTGGTCATGACTTTAGAAGACAAGCAATTACAATTTTAGAAGCAATGGGAATCTCAGTTGAGTTCTCACACCATGAAGGTGGCCCTGGCCAGCAAGAAATTGATCTTCGATATGCCGATGCGTTATCCACCGCAGATAACATCATGACATTTAGACATGTGGTTAAAGAGGTGGCGCTAGATCAAGGATTTTACGCCTCCTTTATGCCAAAGCCATTTACTAATCATCCTGGCTCTGCCATGCACACCCACATCTCTTTATTTGAAGGAGAGAAGAATGCATTTTATGAAGAGGGCGCGCCAATGCAATTATCAAAGGTTGGTAGATCATTCACCGCCGGAATTATTAAGCACGCATCTGAGATAACTGCAATTACTAATCAATGGGTTAATTCTTATAAGAGATTAAGTGGTGGTGGTGAAGCACCAGCATATGCAAATTGGGCACAGGTTGATCGAAATGCAATGGTTAGAATTCCAACTTATAAACCAAAGAAAGAGGCCTCAACTCGAATTGAGGTTAGATCCCCAGACTCTGCGTGTAATCCATACCTTGCTTTTGCAGTAATTATCGCGGCCGGTATGGCAGGAGTAGAAGGTGGTTATGAATTAACGGAAAATTTGAAACCAGCTCCACTTCCAACTGATTTAGCAGAAGCAATTAGCGCGATGGAAAAGAGTGATTTAGTGAAGAAAACATTAGGTGATGATGTTTTTGAGTATGTATTGCGCAATAAGCGAAGTGAGTGGGATGAGTATCGCAAACAGGTTAGCGCCTATGAATTAGACAGGTATTTGCCAGTTTTATAGGTAGGATCAAGTTATGAGCAATCAAATACTTACCGAGATTCATGTAGACCTAGATAACCGCGATAAAAACACCGCCCTCTTTAGAGTGTTTTTAGCATTCCCAGTATTGATCTTCCTAAGCAGCTTCTCTGAGTTTGCCGATAACCTGCCAGGAGTAATAGGTGGCTTCCTAGTCCTACCGGTAGTGCTATCACTGCTATTTAGAAATGTTTATCCATCGTATGTTTTAGCATTTAATAAAGCACTCCTTGAGTTAAGTAATCGAATTAATGCCTACCTACTTTTACTCACTGATGAGTACCCATCAATTGAAGCTAATCAAAAAGTGCGCTTGATATATCCAGAAATTGAGGGCGGTAAAAAGCTCTCACCTTGGATGCCACTAGTTAAGTGGTTTTTAGCAATTCCACTTTTCTTACTTGGACTTATCTACGCCATCTACGCTCTTGCGCTAACACTTGTTGCTTGGATTACCGTGATCAGTCAAGGTCATTACCCAGAGGAAAAAGCTGAAGAGGTAATTAAGGTAATTGCTTATTGGAATCGCCTTTATGGATACGCGCTGTTATTAATAACAGATGAGTACCCATCTTTTTCACTTAACTAACGCAGCGAAACCTTATTTTTTACCCCACCCTTTGGGCGATAAGTCGCCCTAGGTTGGGCTTTAGGGAAATCACCTTTTAATCTAAAGTTTTTTGCCACCATTAATAAAATTAATCTAGCCTCTGCAATTGCAAAGTACTCACCCAAACATTTCCTACTACCGCCACCAAATGGGAAGTAAGCACCGCGGGGCAGTGATTTTTCAAATTCTGAATCTAACCAACGATCTGGCCGCCATTTCTCTGGTTCTGGAAAGTATCTTGGATTTCGATGTGTCACATACTGGCTAACTAAAACATGTGCACCCTTTGGAATTTTCACGCCATCAATTATGCAATCGGTGGTGGCAATTCTGGGTGCTACCCAAACTGGAGGAGCAAGTCGCATCGTCTCTTGCAAAACGGCGGATGCAATCTTTGAACTCTCCTCTAACTCTTGATAGGTGGGTGTGCGATTTTCTTTAATCCATAAAGCATTATCTGCCTCATCCTCAAGTTGTTTTTGCACTTGCGGATTTTTAGCTAAGTATGAAAAGGCCCAACTCATTACATTTGCAGTAGTTTCATGGCCACTTAAAATCAAAGTTAAAACCTCATCGCGAATATGATCAGTTGAGATTTGATCTCGCATCTGCAACAAGATTCCTAGAAGATCATCATCTTTCTTCTCACCACTTTGCATCCGCTTATTGATAATCGCCTCGGCAATTTCAACTAATCGATTTGAGGCAACCTCAAACTCCTTAAAGTACTTAATTCCAGATTTATCAAAGCGGTCTAGGCCAGGCAGCATGGTTCGTTCAATTCGATCAATTGCCACCTCCATCGACTCCGCAATCGCTTGGGTGTATTTATGAGAATCTAGGCCAAATAAACATCGAGAGACGATCTCTAAAGTTAGCGCCATCATCTCCGGGGCTAACTCAATACTTTTTTTGCTCTCCCAATCTTTAGTGTGTTCACTAACTAGGTTGTGCATAATGGCAACGTAGGAATCTAGATTTCCATGATGAAATGGTGGTTGCATCATTCTTCGGTGAGCTAGATGAATTGGCTCCTCATTAGTTAATAAGCCCTCACCTAATACTTTTCGCATTCTGGCAAAGCCCACACCCTTAACAAAATTATGTTGTTGGGCAACTGTTACCTCATGAACTGCGCTGGGGGAGAACAAACCAATAAATAATCTTCTAGATAGAAAAAATGAGCAGTTATCACCAAATTTTCTTTGCATGCCAAGTAAAAACTTTGGCGTATTAATCATGAAGGTGGCAGTTATTAAATCTGAAAATTTTGGATTTGGTCCTGGCAGATTTATATCGCCAAACCAGTTTTTACGAAAAATTGGATCTGGAATTTGTGCGTACTCATTTGGCCTTGGGGCTAGATAAGGCTTGGAAGTCGCAAACGCCATGGCTAAACGATAGGCACTTTGCACCTGAAAATGAATGGCCCATTTGATCTAATTTGGTTAATTTCTTACGAGTGAGTTAACCTTTAGCCATGTTAATCACAGGTGCTACCTCTTTACTTAACTCTTCATTGCGCCTGTCATCACTGCTTCTTATCTGCCGCGGCGGGGCCAAGTAACCGGTCCCCTCGTCGCGGAGGTCGGTCACACCGGTAGACCACTTTTAACCGACGAGGAGAAGAAATAAAAATGAGTAACTTTCCAGAACAAAGTAAATCGGCAATGCCCACATCCCGTTATGCCCCATTTAATCCATTTCCAAATGCTGGTGGATTAACTGATCGAACCTGGCCAAGTAAAACAATGAAGGCTGCTCCAAAGTGGTGTTCAGTAGATCTTCGAGATGGCAATCAAGCATTAATTGATCCAATGGATGCTAATCGCAAACTTGCCATGTTTAAGTTGTTAGTAAAGATGGGTTACAAAGAGATTGAGGTTGGCTTTCCAGCAGCTAGTCAAACTGACTTTGATTTCATTCGTAAAATTATTGAAGAGAAATTAATTCCAGATGATGTAGTCATTCAAGTATTAACCCAAGCAAGAAAGCCGTTAATTGAGCGAACCTTTGAATCAATTAAAGGATCAAAACAGGCGATAGTTCACCTTTATAACTCAACTTCAACCCTGCAACGCCGAGTAGTTTTTGGCCAAGATAAAGAGGGAATAAAGAAGATTGCAACTGAGGGCGCTGCGATCTGTTTAGATTTAGTTAAAACTGTGCCAGGCACCTTGGTTTCATTTGAGTACTCACCTGAGTCATATACCGGAACTGAACTTGAGTTCGCAGTTGAGGTTTGTAATGCGGTCAATGACATTTGGAAGCCAACACCTGCTTGGAAAACAATTATGAATTTGCCTGCCACAGTTGAGATGGCAACACCAAATATTTATGCCGATTCAATTGAATGGATGCATCGAAACCTTAAGTATCGCGATAGTGTGATTTTAAGTTTGCACCCACATAATGATCGTGGCACAGGCGTTGCAGCAGCTGAGCTTGCCTACCTAGCAGGGGCTGATCGAATTGAGGGAACTTTATTTGGTAATGGTGAGCGAACTGGAAATGTTTGCCTAGTTACTCTTGGACTTAATTTATTAACTCATGGAATTGATCCCATGATTGATTTCTCCAATATTGATGAGATTCGGCGAACAGTTGAGTACTGCAATCAATTGCGTGTGCCAGAACGTCATCCATATGGCGGGGATCTAGTCTTTACTGCTTTTTCTGGCTCTCATCAGGATGCAATTAAAAAAGGATTTGAGCATATGGAAAAAGATGCCAAAGCTGCTGGAAGTGAAAAAGATAAATTCACCTGGGCAGTTCCATACCTTCCAATTGATCCAAAAGATATTGGCCGCTCATATGAAGCGGTAATTCGCGTCAATAGCCAATCTGGCAAGGGTGGGGTCGCTTATTTAATGAAGCATGAACATCAATTAGATCTTCCTCGTAGATTACAAATTGAGTTCAGCCAAGTGATTCAATCATTAACTGATACTGAAGGTGGTGAGGTTTCACCAGAAATGATGTGGAATAAGTTTGAAGATGAGTACTTGCCTGCAAAAGATAATCAATGGGGCCGCTTTAAATTAGCCGCGCTTTCTCAAACATCACAGATGGATCAAGATGTTGATTTAAGCATTGAGTTACTAGATAAAGGTGCTTCAAAGAAGTTAACTGGTAAGGGCAATGGCCCGATTGCAGCATTTGTAGCAATTGTTAATGCTCATGAGCCAAAACTTTCACTGCGAGTTTTAGATTATTACGAGCACGCATTATCTGCTGGTGGGGATGCAAAAGCTGCTGCCTACCTAGAGTGTGAGATTGCGGGGCAGGTTTATTGGGGAGTTGGAATTGATCCAAGCACAACAACTGCTGCGCTAAAAGCAGTTATCTCATCAATTAATCGAGCAGTTCGCTAACTGCCTCTGTCTTACTCCTCTAGTAACTTAGGGGCATGCCTTTATACCGCGATCATGCGATTGTGCTGCGCACCCAAAAGTTAGGGGAGGCAGATCGCATTATCACCTTGTTCACTAAAGAACATGGCCGAATTAAAGCGGTAGCAAAGGGAGTTCGCAGAACTAAATCTAGATTTGGTGCCAGGCTTGAGCCAGCTAGTTATGTTGATCTTCAGTTATATACCGGCCGCACCTTTGACACCATAACTCAGGTTGTAAGTATTGAAAATTACGGTGATGTCTTATCTAGTGATTACCAAAGTTGGACTGTTGCTAGCGCAATTTTAGAAGCTGCTGAGCGCTTTACCTTAGCTGAGCATGAACCAGCGCTACAGCAATTTATATTAGTTAGTGGATCACTAAAAGCTTTAGCTGAAAAAAAGTATGATGCATCTTTGATATTAGATGCCTACCTTCTTAGATCATTAGCAGTGGCAGGATATGCACCCTCTTTAACTCTTTGCTCAAGATGTGACGCACCTGGTCCACATAAATTTTTCTCACTGCAAGGTGGTGGCTCAGTATGTCCAACCTGTAAACCATCAGCCTCGGCCGCCCCATCCCAGGCAACTCTAGATTTAATGGCGCATTTATTAACGGGGGATTGGGAGCAAGCGGTAAGAAGTGAGAGTAAGAATAGAAATGAGGCATCAGGTTTAATTGCCGCCTACCTGCAGTGGCACTTAGAGCGAGGCTTACGTTCCCTGCCATTAGTTGAGAGAATAAGTCGTGGTTAAAAAGAAGAGCAAGGTAGGCGGGCGCAAAAAAAATACGCCGCCAACTCCTCATCGCACCGGTGTTACTCCACCTAAATTAGATGCAAAACAAATTCCAAACCATGTTGCCTTAGTAATGGATGGCAATGGCAGATGGGCAAAGCAACGAGGATTAGCAAGGACAGCAGGACATGAAGCAGGTGAGGCTTCATTACTTGATATGGTCCATGGCGCAATTGAAATTGGTGTTAAAGAGTTAAGTGCTTACGCCTTCTCAACTGAAAACTGGCGGCGCTCGCCAGAAGAAGTGAAATTCCTAATGGAGTTTAATCGCCAAGTTTTGCGCAAGCGACGCGATGAGATGAATGATTTGGGTGTAAAGATTCGCTGGGTTGGCAGAGAAAAAAGATTATGGAGTGGAGTTTTAAAAGAGTTAAAAGAGGCGCAGGAGTTAACTAAAAATAATAAAGTATTAACTTTGAACATGTGTGTTAATTATGGCGGTCGGGCTGAGATGTTAGATGCCGCGGTTGCAATTGCAAAGGATGCACTCAAAAAGAAGATCAAACCTGATTCACTATCTGAAAAATCATTAAATAAGTATCTTTACGCCCCACAGATGAGGGACGTGGATCTATTTTTAAGATCATCCGGTGAGCAGAGAACAAGTAATTTTTTAATGTGGCAATCAGCTTATGCTGAAATGGTTTTCCTCGATGTGCTTTGGCCAGATGCAGACCGACGAACTCTTTGGAAGGCGATAGAGATATATGCCGAACGCGAAAGACGGTTTGGAAAGGCTTAAATTAAAGGTTTGCGACTAACAACCACATTATTACGACGCCGGCTAAGGTAGCAACCATTGTCACCCGTGATGGATGTTTTGAATGCGCCTCTGGCAAAATATGAGAAGTGGCAAGGTAAATAACAATTCCAGAAAATGCTGCTAAGTAGATAGCTAAATTAGCATCACTAATGGTTAATGAACTTCCAAGTGCCGCGCCACCAATTCGAGCCACTGCATCTAAGCCCAATAGGTACTTACCTTTTTCACGCCATTGGTTAGTTTTAATCAATAACGCAACTGTATTGAGGCCATCACTAAAAGCATGAACAATCATTGCAATGAAAACTGCTATTCCTAATTCGGTACTAACTTTAAATGCAAGTGCTAATGCAACACCATCTAAAAATATGTGACCCGCCATTGCAACGGCGCCAACCACACCAGCAATTTCAACGGCATGTTTATGGTCATGACCATAATCTGATTCAGCCGGTTCATGGGAACCAACAAATTGCTCTAAAAAATGTAGAAATAGAAAACCGGAAATCAAAGCTATGGATATCGTTTTAACTCCACCTAGATTTGATGAATTCATCTCAA
The DNA here is from genome assembly GCF_002287885.2 of Candidatus Nanopelagicus limnes. Lineage (GTDB taxonomy): Bacteria > Actinomycetota > Actinomycetes > Nanopelagicales > Nanopelagicaceae > Nanopelagicus > Nanopelagicus limnae. The sequence continues at coordinate 927,223 of NZ_CP016768.2, read as the reverse complement.
AAATCTCCGGCAGTAAGTCAAAGCCAACCAGTCCAAGTAGTAAGCCTGCTGATAGTCCTAAAACAAGATGAAATCGATCTTTTGCCCTAAGCGCCAATAATCCACCCATGAAAGTGGCAATAACGGTAATGGCAGCCAATCCAATAACTAACATTTGCTAAATCTAGCGTAAAGTAATCACATCAACGCAAGCCGCCGACAGCCAGCCGGATGGAGATCAAATGGCCCAAGATCGTTTAGAGACAATCGTTTCCTTAGCCAAACGACGTGGTTTTGTTTACCCATCATCTGAAATTTATGGCGGACTTCGCGCATCCTGGGATTACGGTCCATTGGGAGTTGAATTAAAAAATAACATTAAACGCCAATGGTGGAAATCCATGGTGCAAGGCCGTGATGATGTGGTCGGTTTAGATTCTTGCGTGATTTTAGCTCGCGAGGTTTGGCAGGCATCAGGCCATGTTGAAACCTTCTCTGATCCATTAACTGAGTGCACAAGTTGTCATAAGCGATATCGCGCTGATCATTTAGAAGAGGCTTATGAAAATAAGCATAAGAAAAAAGCTGCCTCACTTGAAGAAATAAACTGCCCAAATTGTGGCACTAAAGGAAAGTTCACTTCACCTAAACAATTTTCTGGATTGCTTAAAACCTATCTTGGTCCAGTAGAAGATGAATCTGGTTTGGCATATTTACGGCCAGAGACTGCGCAAGGAATTTTCATTAACTTTGATAATGTGGCATCAACTTCTCGCAAGAAGCCACCATTTGGTATTGGCCAGATTGGTAAATCATTTAGAAATGAAATTACACCTGGAAACTTTATATTTAGAACTCGCGAGTTTGAACAGATGGAGATGGAGTTTTTTGTAGTCCCAGGAACTGATGAAGAGTGGCATCAATACTGGATTGATACCAGATTAGCTTGGTATAAAGATCTTGGAATTAATTCAGAACGACTTAGAATTTTTGAACATCCAAAGGAAAAGCTTTCTCATTACTCAAAGCGAACAGCAGATATTGAGTATAAGTTTGAGTTTTCTGGAACTGAGTGGGGTGAGTTAGAGGGAATTGCTAATCGAACTGATTTTGACTTGAAATCACACTCCAGAGCATCTGGTGAAAACTTAACCTGGTTTGATCAAGAAAAAAATGAGCGATGGACACCTTATGTAATTGAGCCAGCAGCTGGTGTTGATCGATGCGCACTTACATTTATGTTGGATTCTTATACAGAAGATGAAGCACCAAACTCAAAGGGTGAAATGGAAAAGCGGGCGTTAATGAAATTAGATTATCGATTAGCCCCAGTAAAGATTGGTGTGCTGCCGCTATCTAGAAATGCTGATCTATCGCCAAAAGCTAAGGATTTAGCTGATTCTTTGCGTAAGCATTGGAATGTGGATTTTGATGATGCTGGCGCGATTGGCAGACGTTATCGCCGTCAAGATGAAATTGGTACCCCATTTTGTATCACAATTGATTTTGAGAGCTTAGATGATCAAGCAGTAACAATTAGAGAGCGTGACAGCATGGCACAATCTCGAATTGCAATTGATCAGGTTCAAAATTACTTAGCTCCCAAATTATTAGGTTGCTAATTGCTTACGCAGGTTAAACCACTTCGTCTGCCAATTTCTAATGGCAGATTTGAAAATAATGAGTTTGTATTAAGCACTCCAGTTGTTTTAGCTCCAATGGCAGGTATAACAAATGCCGCCTTTCGAAGATTATGCCGGGAGCAAGGCGCTGGCCTCTTTGTTTCTGAGATGGTTACTGCTCGAGCATTAATTGAGCGACGTGAGGAAACCTTTAGATTAATTAAGCCAGGAGTTGGTGAGTCGCCAAGATCAGTCCAACTCTACGCCGTTGATCCAATTGTGTTAGGTAAAGCGGTTGATTTGTTAGGTAGTGAAGATCTTGCAGATCACATTGATTTAAATTTTGGCTGTCCAGTTCCGAAGGTAACTCGCCGTGGTGGTGGCGCAGCATTGCCATTTAAGCGAAGATTGTTTTCAGCAATTGTTGAAGCAGCGGTTAAGAGTGCGAGCAAGTATGGAATTCCAGTAACGGTAAAGATGCGAGTTGGAATTAATTCAGATCATCACACCTTTTTAGAGTCAGCAAAGTCAGCAGCAGATCTTGGAGTTACTTGGGTGGCACTTCATGCTAGAACTGCAGCGCAGTTATATGAAGGCAGAGCTGATTGGAATAAAATTACGGATTTAGTTGAACATCTTTCTGGCAGCGATGTGCCCGTACTCGGCAATGGTGATATTTGGTCAGGTGAGGATGCAGTAAGAATGATTAGCCAAACAGGTTGTGCTGGCGTAGTGGTAGGCAGGGGTTGTCTAGGCAGACCTTGGTTATTTGCAGATTTAGTTAACTCAATAAATGGTGAAAATAAACGCGTTAATCCAAATTTGTTTGAAGTTCGACAAATTATGTTACGTCATGGTCAATTGCTAGTTGAATACTTTGAAAATGAGGACCGAGCGATGCGCGATATTAGAAAGCATATGGCTTGGTATTTAAAGGGCTTTTCAGTACCACGTGAGATTAGATCCTCTCTTGGAATGGTTGAATCACTAAGTCATATGCAGGAGTTGTTGTCAGGATTAGAAGATCAACCATATCCACAAGAAGTAGGCGATGGACCGCGGGGTCGAACCAGCCATGGCCGTGAGGTAAAACTTCCAGATGGATGGCTAAATGATCCAGATGAGTTAGCAACAATTTCAATTGATGACGCTATTTCAGGTGGCTAAAGTAATTGTTCATTTTTAGATTTATTAGAAGAGTAATCTCATTCATATTGCTATTAATAATTGTTGTGCCACTTTATTTCGCTGGCAGTATTTGGTACTCAGCTAGAAATTCAGAAGCAGTAAAATCTGATGTAATTCTTGTGATGGGAGCGGCTCAATTTGATGGCCGGCCAAGTGATATTTTGCAATCAAGATTGAAGGAGAGTTTACAAATATTTAAATCAGGGCTTGCGCCAAGAATTTACACAATCGGCTCTGGCGCTCCAGGAGATAGAACTACTGAGGCGGCAGCCAGTAAGAATTGGTTGATTAATAATGGCGTTAAAAAATCAAATATTTTATCCATCACGAAAGGCAGAGATACTTTAAGTAGCACTCAGGCATATGCAGCGGCAATGAAAAAGGCAAAACATACATCGGTAATTATTGTGACAGATCCTTATCACTGCTATCGATCAGTAAAAATAGCTACTGACTTAGGATTAATTGCTAGCTGTGATCCAGTTAAAACTGGTCCAGCTTCAGTTACAAACTCAGGGTATAAGTATTTAGCAAGAGAAACTGGGGCATATCTGGCCTATATAACAGTTGGCCGGCTTGGTATTAAGTTAAGTGATCGATTAATTGCAAGAGATCTATACTCTTAAGCCATGGAGTTACTACCTTTTCTAGATCTTTTATCAACCTTAGTTTTTGCACTAGTTGGCGCAAGAATTGCTGCAGATAAAGGCTTAGATTATGGCGGCATCGCATTTATCGCAGCGATCGCGTCAGTCTCTGGCGGCACATTAAGAAATGTTTTTCTTGGATTAAAACCAGTATGGATCAGTGATCCCTGGATAACTATTGCAGTTTTAAGTGCGGTGCTTACTACTTTGGTCTTTAGAAGAGTAACCAGAATTGGTAAAACACTTCTGGTAATGGACACCTTTGGGTTAGCAATTGCCACAATCTCAGGCTCACATCTTGCTCTTCAACAGGGAGTTTCTTGGCTCGCTGCAATTATTTTAGGTCTTATTACTGCTGTAACTGGTGGCCTACTTCGTGATGTTTTATGTCAGGTTGAGCCAGTGCTTTTACACCGTGAAACAATTGGCACATCTTCATTGGTTGGGGCAATAACTTTTGTTTGGTTACAGCAGGTGGAGGTTGATTTAACTCTATCTGCAGTAATTGGAGCAGCAGTGGTAGTAATTACCAGAATCATCTCAATTTATTTTGATCTGCATCTGCCTAAATTTAACTCAAAGAAAAAGGCTTAAAATAAGCAAAATTACCAACACAACAGTTGGCAGGTAGGATTCCCAAATGGTTATCAGAGCAGCTAATGAGCATCCCGGATACTCTGAGTTTGATCGCGCAAGATTTTTAGATGAACCTGCAAAACGTGGTGGTCGTACTGAGTTTGCAAGAGATCGCGCAAGAATTATTCACTCCTTCGCACTTCGCCGCTTAGCTGCTAAAACTCAAGTAGCAGTTCCTTGGGCAACAGATTTTCCAAGAACTCGACTTTCACATTCACTTGAGTGCGCGCAAGTTGGTCGAGAATTAGGAGCTGCCCTCGGTGCGGATCCAGATTTAATGGAGGGTGCTTGTCTTGCTCATGACATTGGTCATCCACCATTTGGTCACAATGGGGAGGAGGCGTTAAATCAAATTGCTTCATCCTGCGGTGGCTTTGAAGGAAATGCGCAAAGTATTAGATTATTAATTAGATTAGAGGCAAAAACAGTATTACCTGACGGCAAATCAATTGGTTTGAATTTAACTAGAGCCTCCCTTGATGCTGCCACAAAATATCCATGGAGTCGGGCGGTGAATGCTAGAAAGTTTGGCGTCTATGAGGATGATCTAGAGATTTTTAATTGGTATCGAAGTGGCGTGGAATCTGGCAAGACCTCCATGGAGGCGCAGATTATGGATTGGTCTGATGATGTTGCCTACAGCGTTCATGATTTAGAGGATTCATTAGTTTCTGGTCAAGTTAAATTAGATCAATTAAGTAGTGATCTGCCTAAGTTATTCAAAGTTGCTCAAGAGATGTATTTAGCTGATATCACTGAAAGTGAAATGCAATCAGCATTGGATGCTTTGCAGAAGCTATCTTGCTGGCCTCGATATTACGATGGTACTCATCGCTCACTAGCTAGATTAAAGGATTTAGCCAGCCAGTTAATTGGCCGCTTTGCCCAGGCTGCTGAGGTTGCAACTCAAGAGAAGTATGGCGATGGTGATTTAACTAGATATAACGCAAATTTAGTTGTGCCTAGGGCGCAACGAGTTGAGGTGGCATTACTTAAATCAATGGCTGGGCATTATGTAATAAACGCCAGTGATTCTCAGATTAGATATGCCGAGCAACAAAGACTGCTAACTGAATTGGTGCAGGCAATACTTGAGAGCGCCCCAAATACCTTAGAAAGTTTCTTCCTACAGGATTGGCAAAATGCTCAAACTGATCAAGCTCGCCTTCGCGTAGTAATTGATCAGGTGGCATCTTTAACTGATCCGGGCGCAGTTGCACTGCATAATCGCCTTATTAACAAGGGATAATTTAAGTTGTCCACTTTGAAACTAGGATAGGAAGTATGGCCGGACGTATTAAAGATGAGGATGTTACATACATCCGCGATCACTCACCGATAGATGATGTAGTTGGTGATTATGTGCAGCTAAAAAATGCTGGTGGTGGTCAGAAAAAAGGTCTGTGTCCATTTCATGATGAGAAGAGTCCCTCCTTTCATGTGACACCTAGCAAAGGATTTTTTCACTGCTTTGGTTGCCAAGTTGGTGGGGATGTAATTGCATTTATTATGAAGTTAGAGCATTTAACATTTATGGAGACGGTAGAGCGCTTAGCTGATCGAATTGGCTACACACTTCGTTATGAATCAGGTGGAGTTAGTACTGGTCCATCAATTAATCGCTCACGATTAGTTGCTGCAAACACAGCAGCCTCACTTTTTTATCAGGAACAATTACAACTTCCAGCAGCTCAACATGGCCGAGATTTCTTAACTAAACGTGGCTTTGATCGAGATGCGGCAAAAAACTTTAATGTTGGTTACGCACCGGATGAATGGGATGGGCTTTATAAAAACCTTAAAGGAAAAGGTTTTACTGATGAAGAGTTAAATCTGGCTGGTTTAGTTAAAGAAGGCACCAAGGGAATGATTGATCGATATCGAAATCGATTAATTTGGCCAGTTAAAGATATTTCTGGTGATGTGGTCGGATTTGGTGCAAGAAAGTTAGCAAGTGATGAGGTAGATACTGGGCCAAAGTACTTAAACTCACCTGAAACTCCAGTTTATAAAAAGAATCAGATTTTGTACGGCTTAGATATGGCTAAGAAAGAAATTGCAAAAAATCGACAAGTTGTAATTGTTGAAGGCTATACCGATGTAATGGCTGCCCATTTAGCTGGGGTAACAACTGCAGTTGCAACCTGTGGCACCGCCTTTGGTGATGAGCACATAAGAATAATTAGAAGATTATTAATGGACGCCGACGCATTTAGAGGTGAGGTTATCTTTACCTTTGATGGTGATGCTGCGGGGCAAAAAGCAGCGCTTCGTGCATTTGAAGATGATCAAAAGTTTGTTGCCCAAACATTTGTGGCAGTTGAACCAAATGGTATGGATCCTTGCGAGTTACGCCAAGCCCATGGCGATGACGCCGTTCGTAATTTAGTTGCAAGGCGAGTTCCTTTATTTGAGTTCGCAATTAAATCCGTGATTGCAAACTATGACATCACAGCTGCTGAAGGCAGAGTTAATGCGTTAAATCTGGTTGCGCCATTAATTGGAAAAATTCGAGACGCATCCCTTCGCCCAGAGTATGTTCGCTTACTTGCCGGCTGGCTTGGCATGGAGGTAGATATTGTTTCAACTGCAGTAAAGCGAAGCGGTGGTGCTAATTCAGCAACAAGTGATAAACGAATCAATTTAACAGATCCAGTTTTAGTATTAGAGCGTGAAGTTCTAAAGGTTCGCCTGCAACTGCCAACACTTTCTCATAGCTGGGTAGATCTTGAGCCAACCGCCTTCTCATTCCCTCTTTATAATCAATTACGCGCTGGTATTGATAATCAAGCAGAGTTTAATATTCAAGAGTTAATTGATAAGGCTGAAAGTGAAGAGCTTAAATCTTTGATTACTGAGTTAACAGTTGAACCAATCCGAACTGATGGTGAGGTTTCAGATCGCTACATCACCAGTATCTTTGCTCGCTTGCGCGAGGTTGCATTAAGCAGATCAATCGCTGAGATTAAATCAACTTTGCAAAGATTAAATCCGGTGGAAAATGATGCGCAGTATCAAGAGATCTTTGGTCAATTAGTTGGCATGGAGGCAGCCCGCCGGGTGCAAAAAGAATTAGCATTAGGGGAGAGTTAAAAAGCGAATAAATTAGGCGTAGGTTTGAGTGGCTTAATTTTTTCGATACTATTTGCCCTCACCAATCTTTAATTAGATTGATGTATTCCCTGATAGCTCAATTGGCAGAGCAGCCGGCTGTTAACCGGCAGGTTCTTGGTTCGAGTCCAAGTCAGGGAGCATGGCGCTATATCGAGTACAGGTCTCATTACCTGACCGTCCAGGTTCACTTGGTGCGGTGGCATCTGCAATTGGATTTGCAGGTGGAGATATTCGTGGATTAGTTGTGCTCCGAAGTGAAAATGGCCGAGGAATTGATGACATCACAATTGCAGTTCCAGGCAGTGATCCAACAGATTTAGTAAATGTCTTAACTTCAATCGGTGGGGTTGAGGTAATTTCAATTACCCCAGTGGATTAATACTTAACTTCTTGTAATTGTTTTGCAGATTGTTCAGGCTCTAAATCCATTATAAAAGCACCCATTGCAGATTCTGAACCAGATAAATACTTTAACTTTCCAGGTTGGCGTCTTACAGAAACTATCTGCCAGTGCAAACGCATGCAATCTCGACCAATATTTACTGGGGCTTGATACCAAGAGGCGATATATGCCATTTCAATTCCAAACACGCCATCTAATCTAGTTAAAGCCTCTTTAGCGATTGGTGCAAATAAATCAGATTGTTTTTCATCTAAATCCGCCATGGCAGCAACTGTGCGCTTAGGGGCAATGTGAATTTCAAATGGATATCTAGCCGCATATGGCACAAATGCAATCCACTCAGGATTCTCACAAATGATTCGCTTTTTGTCCTTAACCTCACGGGCAATCACATCATCAAGTAATACTCTGCCAGTTTTAGCTAGGTGTGATTTTGCAGCTTCTAACATCTTTTCAATTCGTGGTGGCAGGAATGAGTAAGCATAAATCTGTCCATGTGGGTGAGACAGGGTTACGCCAACCTCTTCGCCGCGATTTTCAAAGGGAAATACATGCTCAACGAATGAAAGTTTAGAAAGGGCTGAATCACGATCTTTCCAGGCTTCCAACACAGTTCTAATTTGTTTTGTACTTAATTTTGCAAAGCTAGATCCATGATCTTGGGTGTAGCAAACAACTTCACAAGCACCTGCTGCATCAGCGTTTGGGGTATCAAGACCAGAAATTTGCGGAAGTTTCCAATTACTACTTGGGGTGGTTAGCGCTGGTGAACGATTGGTGAAGACAACAACCTCATAATCCTTATCTGGAACCTCAGTTAATTTACTATCAACAGTTGGGCAAAGTGGGCATAATTCTTTTGGTGGCAGAAAAACTCGGTGTTGGCGATGAGAGGCAACTGCAATCCACTCATTTACCAGTGGATCAAGACGTAAGTGTCCAATGCCAGGTTGAGCTTTATCATCTCTTTTGTCTACTGCAGTACGTGTTACTTCTTTGCTATCGTAGTAAGAGATTTGCCGGCCATCTGCTAATTGCAAATCAGATCGGAATACTCCACCCGATAATCCTTTGGCCATAATGGTTAAGGGTAGTGCAAAAAATTAGTGCTTTATTTGTTTAGCGCAGCCATCTGTTGGTTTTTTTGTGATTGTTGGCTTAGGTGTTGGAGTTACCGTAGGTAAATCCGGTCCCTGCGCTAAATTGATAATTAATGGCATCTCATTATCAGCATGAGTTTTTGAGATATCTACATAATTCAAAGTTCCAGCGGTAGCACCTGCGGGCAGACCTTCAATCTTTATTTCCCACCGGCCGCTGGCATTTCGCTCTGGGGTTTGTTTTTTGATTTTAATTTTAGGATCAGTTGGTCTAAATACAACCGTACCGGTTACAACTGGTGTGCCAATTGACCTGAAAACCTCAACATTTATAAATACAGGCTTATTGGTATCAGTTGTTGTAACTGAGATTAAATTCAACTTAGTCGGCTCATTAACTGGCATGAGATCAACCTGCTCTGGCTGCCACTTACCCTTTATTAAGGAAAGGAAAGTTTCTGGTGTGCCTCTAAAAACATTTAAATCAAGACGAGCACTTGGTACGCCGTATTTTTTACCAATTCCACAAGATGAGTACTGCCAGATTTGCCACTGGGATGAGCAGTTGGCTGTACTCCATGAGTGCACAAAGCAACCGATTGTTGCTCGCTGCCCTGGTTTTGAAATTGGATCTGCTGGATGAATTCCATAATGGGCTAACCAAAGTGGGTACTGCCTAAGTTTTTCACTGCGCTCCATTGCACCCTCTAAGAATTGTGCGTAGGAGTATAAAAATGGTTTTCTACCTGTTTTTTCTTCAACAGTTTCTAACCAAGTTTCAGCCCATAAAGTGACCAAGCTCCTTGGCAAAGTTTTAATACAATCACCTGAAGAGTTTTTCTTAACACAACTATTTTCTAAATCGAGTGCAACTGGTAGATCACGTTCGTTATAACCACCAAGGGAGGCAAGGCGCCATAAAACTTTTTGGGCTTGTGCTTTAGCATCGCGAATCACATATGCCTCATCGGTGCTATTTGGCATGTAAGCAAAGTGATACATACCGGTATAAAGTCCCGCAGCTTGTGCCGCACTTCGATCTCCAACCAACCATCGCATGGTTTCAAGATCTGCCTTTTCTTGGGCGTCTGATCCTTTAATTAATACAAATCGCATCCCAGCATCAAACATCTGCTTAAAATCAATTGGTTGATCATTTGGGTGCTGCCAGCGGCTGATATCTGATCCTTGAATACGCCCGCCAGTTAATTTGCCAGTCTCAGTTGGAATAAATAAATCATCCGTTGTGGCAAAGGTTTTTGTTAAATCAACTTTAAAGTTTGCATTCTTAGAAAGTGTTTTCTTTTTACCGATGACTACTTGAGCACGGTATTGACCTTCTGCCTTAATCGCAGTGGCAACTGTTGTAATTCGCCAAGCTCCACTTGCTGCTGATGTAGTTTTTAATGGCGTCGCCTTCCACGCCACACCATCAAAGGTATCAATAGTGATTGCACCTTTTGCCGCCGGCTTCACCTGACCATAAAAGGTAACTAAAGATTCACCAGCATTTGGCGTGCTCTCAACTTTTAATGTTAGAGATGTTTTTGCAGTTGCACTGTTTGCAGCCGGATTAAAGCCAGTAGCAATTACGACTAGAGCTAGGAAGAATGCAACTCTTTTCACCGCTCTATTATTGTGGGTGTAAAGCCAAAAACCCTTTCAATCGCTTCAATTAAAGATTTAGTGTGGGATGGATTACGAGTTTTCTTAAAATCATGGGGGTTTGCAAACTTTTGACTATCAGCAAAATCTAAGGTTAATTGGTTGTTTTCAAATGAAACCAATCTGGCATCAAAGAATGAAAGCCAGGTAACTCGATCCATCTCCAAAAGGAGATCTAAGACCTCATTCCAGCGGTTTTTAATATCCTCAAGTTGCATTTAATTAGATTAGAAATCCATATGCAATTGCCAAGACGAGAATGATAAGTGCGAGCATTTTGCTCACTCGCTTGAGCAAAAGTGCTTTAAGTGCTGGGATAAATGTTGCAATAAATGCCACTGCGCCAAGGATTATTAAAACTAAACTTTTAGAAAGATTTGAATCATTTCCAGTTTGATATCGCAGATTAATCAAGCCCATCGCCAAGATTGCATAAGAGCCAAACCGATAATTGTTTAATGGATTCATTTTTTAGGAATTCTCAATGAGTGCATACCGCCATCAATACTGATTGCGGTGCCAGTAACTGATGCTTGCAAGGGGCTCGCTAAAAATATAATCGCGCTAGCAATTTCAGTAGGGGAGACAAGTCGTCCCATTGGCTGCCGCGCCTCTAGTGCAACTCGAGCAGCTTGCGCATCCTCTGATTGATCTAACAATCGCTTAACCCAAGGTGTATCAGTTGTTGCTGGGTTTACGGCGTTAACCCGAATGCCATCGGCTAAGTGATCAGTTGCCATTGCAAGAGTTAAAGTCATAACCGCACCCTTTGACGCACTATAAGCTGCGCGATTTGGAATTCCATCTGTGGCAGCAATTGATGCGGTATTAACAATGGCTGCATGCTTACTGGCACGAAGTAGCGGAATCGCTTGCTTGGATACTCGAGCTGTTCCCACCACATTGATGTTTAAAACTTTATGCCAAATCTCATCTGTTTCATGCTCAACTGTTGTTAGCGAACCAATTCCAGCATTGTTAATTAAGATATCTAAACCTTTACTTGATTTCTTAAACTCATTAAAAGCTGATTCAACTGAGGTGGCATCACCAATATCGCACTTTACATATGTTGCATAGGCTGCCATTTCACCTGGATTAATATCAAAACCAAATACAGTTGCGCCTCGCTCTTTAAGTCCCTTTGCAACCTCAAGGCCAATACCAGAGCCGGCTCCGGTGATAATTGCGGTTAAGCCTGCAAACTCTTTTTCCATAATCTTTATCTTCCGATCTGCTATCTCAGTAGGCGAACAGTATTCACTATTCCAACACGCTCCTATACTATTGTGAATATGGCCCGTCATAGCGAATTAGTAAAAATTTCACGCATAGATCGTTACGTAACAAAGCTTGCGCTAGGAACCGCGCCCCTTGGTGGCTTATTTACTTCTGTTGCCGACTCTGAAGCGGAGTCAACAATTTTGGCAGCAGTAGATGCCGGAATTAATTACTTCGATACCGCACCTTTATATGGCTATGGAATTGCTGAAAAAAGATTAGGCGCTGCCTTAAATAAATCAGGAAAACCATTTGTGCTCTCAACCAAGGTTGGGCGCGTACTTGAAAAAATTGATCCAAACAAAAAAGTAATTGATGATTCACTAGGTAGCTTTGCCGATATTGATCCAAATGTAATTCCAGTTTTTGACTTTTCACGGGATGGAATTCTTCGCTCAATCGAAGATAGCCTAAAGCGTTTAAATGTTTCTTCCTTTGACATTGCCTATATTCATGATGCTGATGATCGAATTGGTGAAGCAATCGAGAAGTCTTATGGAGTTCTAGATGAACTTCGCTCCCAGGGTGTTTTAAAAGGAATTGGTGTCGGTATGAATTACTGCGCACCATCTATTAAGGCAGTTAAAGAGATGGATCTAGATATTATTTTAATTGCTGGCAGATTCTCACTCCTTGATCAATCAGCCCAAGAACACTTATTTAAAGAGTGTAAAAAGAAAAATACCGCAGTAGTAATTGGTGGTGTTTATAACTCAGGAATTTTGGCAAACCCAGTTGCCGGTGCAACATTTGATTATGCACCTGCAAGTGATGAATTAATTAAACGCGCGCAACAAATCAAGCAACTGCTTGGTGATTTTCACATTCCACTTACTGCAGCAGCTATTCAATTCCCACTTCGCCATCCTGCTGTCACCTCAGTGCTAACTGGATCTAGAACAGTTAAAGAGTTAACTTCAAATATTGCCGACTTTGATCGTGATATTCCAGCTGCTGTGTGGGACGCACTTGAGGAGTCTGGCTTAGTGAATCGAATTGAACTCTAATAGATGAGCCATTTAGCGGTAATTCAAACTCCATCTAATCCTTATCACTTAGTCAAAGAGATAAATGGCAAGTACTTTGAAATAGAGAAGATTAAAAATTTATCTGACGCGCTTTCATTACATATGGCTGATTTTAGAAAAGCCTACGATGCAGCAGGCAGCACTGAAGTAAAAGGTAAATTAGTAGCACCAGTTGCAATCGATACTGAGGTTTGGGGAGCAGGCGTTACCTATCAACGCTCAAGGGATGCTCGAAAAGAAGAGAGTGATATTCCGGATGTTTACCAATTAGTTTATGAAGCAGATAGACCAGAGTTATTTTTTAAAGCAACTGCTCGCAGAACTGTTGGTCATGAGGGTGAGGTTGGAATTCGAGCCGATGCTCAAACCTCCGTGCCAGAGCCTGAGGTAGCAATTGTGATGAATAAATTTGGTGAGCTAATTGGCATGAGTATTTGTAATGATATGACTTCAAGAAACATTGAAGGAGAGAATCCACTTTATCTTTCGCAAGCAAAGATTTACTACGGATCAAATGCATTAGGACCAATGATTAGACCGATTTGGGAAATTGTTGATCATGACAAGTTAGATATATATGCCAAGATTGAAAGAGCTGGCTCAATTGTTTGGCAGGCAGAGACCTCACTTAAATCTCTAAACCGAAGCTTTGATGACTTAATTGATTACTTGTTTAAATGCCAACACTTTCCAGTGGGCGTAGTCCTTTCTACTGGAACAGGAATTGTGCCACCTCTTGATATTTCTCTAATGGCAGGGGATGTAGTTACCATTATCGTTGATCAAATTGGAACTTTAGTTAACAAAGTTGCATTAACACCTGAAGATATTAACGATCGGATTAAATAATGAGTGAACATGTAGTTTGGACGCAATGGGATGATTTAAAAGTTCCAAGTAATTTCAAGCGCCTATCACCTGCAACTACTCCTGCTGCAACCGGGGATATGTCTGAGGTTACCTTTTATGTTCCAACCTATATGGGTGGCCGGCCAGCCCTTGAATTAACTAAGAAAATGCCAAACTTAAAAGTATTACAAGTTCCAAATGCTGGTTATGAGGACGCACTTGAGTTTCTTAGGCCAGGAATTACTTTGTGTAATGGCCGTGGCATTCATGATGATTCAACTGCTGAATTAGCAGTTGCTCTTGCAATCGCCTCCTTGCGCGGCTTTGTTACATTTATTAGAGATCAAGATCAGGGTGAATGGGTCAATAAAACCTATAACTCAATTAATGATCGCAAAGTTGGAATTATTGGTTACGGCTCAATTGGTTCAACCATTGCCAGAATGCTCTCTGGTTTTTCAGTTGAAATTGTTGCCTTCACGCAAAGCGGTCGGGATAACACCATTGCAATTTCTGATTTAGATAAACACCTACCAACTCTTGATGTGATTTTTTTGATTTTGCCATTAACTAAAGAGAGTAAACATTTATTTGATGCTCGACGCCTAGCCTTAATGAAGGATGGCGCGCTATTGGTAAATGTTGCTCGCGGGCCCATTGTTGACACAGATGCGTTATTAAAAGAGCTTAACTCTGGTCGTATTACTGCTGCTTTAGATGTTACTGACCCAGAGCCACTGCCAAAGGATCATCCACTTTGGTCTGCAAAGGGAGTTCTGATTTCACCACATGTTGGTGGCAATTCATCAGCTTTTGATAAACGGGCAAGAAGTTTATTTGAATCACAGCTAAATTTATTAGCAGAGGGTAAGCCGCTAAATAATATTATCGTGGCTGGTAATTAGGCCAATACTTTTTAATCTTTTCGCGTAAGAAATCTGCGCTTTCGTGCATCTGCTCCATGCCATCCACGCCATCTTCAATTGAGATCCAACTATCAAAGCCGACATCTTTTAATGTTTTAAAAATCGCATCATAATCATTTAGCCCTTTACCAATAACGCCATGTTTAAAGAATGAAACATAACCAGCACTCCCGCCCTCTGCTTTGCGTAAATCTTCAATGGTGCCATTAGCAAGGTAGCGATCAGAGGCGTGCATAGTTAAAACTCGATGCTTTACTTTCTCTAATAGCTCAAGTGGCTCTTCACCTGCTGCAATTGCATTTGATGGATCAAAATTAACTCCAAAATGTGGTGAATCAATCCGAGAAACTAAGTCAACAAAGACATCCATCATTTGCGCAAACTCTGGCTCGGTCCAGAAATCATCTTTGTAATGATTTTCAATTATCAAAGTCACGCCATGTTCTATGGCTGCTGGAATACATGCATTAATTGCATCAACAACATATTTCATTCCCTCATCCCGAGTAATATCTTTTCTCCTCTGCCCAGATAAGACACGGCAGTATTTAGCACCGAGTGCTGCACTCATTTCGATTGCAAAAATTTCTTTCTCTATCTCCTTATTTCGCAAAGCCTCATCTGGGATTGTGAAATCAGGGGAGGCGCACATCATTGGAATAACCATGCCGGTATCTTCAACAGCCTTTCGAACCTTTGGCCAATTTGATGGATCTTTCACATCAGCAAAGTTGTTATAAAACTCCAGGCCATCAACATTTAATTCATCGCCTAATTTAATCCACTCATAAATACTCATTTGCCCAGAAACTAATTGCTTGATAAAACCTTTTGGAAAGGCGGCTAACTTAGGCATTTACTTCTCAGGATTTCTGCCAATAATTGAGAACTGCTCTAACTCAACAACTGAACCTGTAAATGGCCGGGACTCATCACCTAACCAGTAAATACAAGCAGCAGCTAATTGCTCTGGTGTGCTCATAACGCCAAAAGGAATATTCTCTTTACCTAACTTCTCTGGCCACTTATCTGGCATTCCTTTTTTAATTTGATCAACATACTCACGCTGCGTCAATATCCAGCCAGGATTAATTAAATTAAATCTAACCTGATCTATGCCATGAGCATTAGCTAAATTTCTAGTCATTGTTTGCAGGCCCGCTTTGCCAATACTGTATGCCAGAAGTGATGACTCACCACTGTAGGCATTAATTGAACCAATATTTAAAACAGCGCCCTTGCTTTTCTTAAGGTGTTCAAAGCAAGCTTGAATTAGAAAAAGCGCTGATTGCAAATTAACTGTAATAGTTTTTGCAAAGGCCTCAGGCGTTAACTGCAAAAGATTATTTCGCTCAATAATTGCAGCGTTATTAACTAATCCATCAATCTTGCCAAAGGCTGAGATCGCAGCATCTGCAATCTTTTTTGGTGCAGATTGATCTGCTAAATCTGCAATACAAAGGGCGGCGCTTTCTCCTAATTGATCAACAATCTTTTGCCCACCAGCCTGATCAATGCCGTGGATTAATACCTTAGCTCCCTCACTGACGGCTTTAATTGCAATTGCGCTACCAATACCAGAGGTTGCACCGGTAATGATTATTACCTTATCTTTTAATCTCATTTTACTCAGGCCTAATTACAGATTTTAAAATCTCACCAGATTGCATCTTCTCAAATGCAACCTGCCAATCTTTAATTGGGAATACTCCACCTAAAACTGGTTTTAAATCTAATTTTCCACTTTCTAATAATCTTAAGACCCGCTCCCACATTGGCCAGTTGTGAGAAAAACTTCCACGCAAGGTGACATTTTTTGCTACCAATGGATCAAGTGAAAAATCTAATGGTTGTGGTCCCCAGCCAACCTTTGATATCCAACCATTTGGCCTGATAACAGCTAAGGCATTTTTTAATGAAGCACTAACACCAGCCGCATCAACCACGCCATCGGCGCCTAACCCATCAACACTTTTTGCCCATTCACTTGCATCGCCAATAATTACTTCACAGCCATAAGATTTTGCAATCTCTAATCTAGTTTTATCTTTTTCTAAGCCAACTAATGCAACCTCAGCTCCTGCTAATTTCGCCATTGCTGCGCATAAAACACCGATTGGACCAGGTCCATAAACCACAATTCGATCTCCTGGTCGAACAAAGCCAGGAGCAATGGTTGCGCTATAGGCGACAGCGCATGGCTCAGTCATTGCTGCATAATCAAATGAGATGTTGGTTGGAATTTTGTGAAGTAAGCGGGCTGCGACCTTGGCATATCTAGTCATGCCGCCATTAACACCATAACCAAATCCTTTACGAGATGGATCTAAGTTGTACTTACCCTGTCTAGATAATGGTGAATCGGTATCAATTACCGCAGCAGTCTCAGTTACTACTCGATCACCAACCTGCCATTTGCCAGCAGATTTAACATTTTTACCTAGCTCTTTTATAACGCCACAAAACTCATGTCCTAAGACAACTGGGTAATTAACCTCCCAAGAGTTTGTGCCATGCCATTGATGTAGATCTGAGCCACAAACACTTACCGCCTCCACCTGCATAATGACATCATCATCACCAAAGAGTGGATACTCAATCTCTTGTAATTCAACACTGCCTGGCTTTGATGAGAAGTTAACAACTGCTAGAGATTTCATTTTTTAATCACCTAACCCTTGGCGTAATTGGAATATCACCATATGCATGAACCTTTTCACAAATTTTTCTAAGAACTTCTTCAACATTTCCAGCACCCTTTGAAAATGAATCAGCATCAATAGCAAGAGGGGCGCCAATTACTACCAAAGGTGCACCATATGAGGGGCAAGCTATTGCTTGCTCCAGTGATAAACCACCAACAGCTTGCACTGGAATACCAACTGCATCAACAACTGCTTTTAATTGATCAAGTGGATTTGGTGCAACCTCACCCCTAGCTGCAATGCCACGTCGTTCGTCATAACCAATGTGATGAATAATCATGTCACAACCTAAATCTTCAAGCACACGTGCACCATCAACCATATCTTCACAACCTAAGTTATCTCCCATAACTGTGATGCCGTAATCCTTACCAGCTTGCACAACAACTTTAATTGTCTCTGGATGCGCTCTTGCCATTACAACAACATGAGTGGCGCCAGCTTTTGCCATCATCTGCGCCTCTAAATATCCACCATCCATAGTTTTTAAATCTGCTACCACTGGAATATGAGGAAACTCTTTTCTAAGGGCGCGCACGCCATGTAATCCTTCAGCCAAAATAAATGGCGTACCAGCCTCTAACCAATCAACACCGGCCCGCATAGCGGTGTGAGCCATCTCCATCGCCTCTTTAATATCGGTTAGATCTAAGGAAACTTGCACAATCGGTTTCACTTATAAGACTCCATACTTTGCAAATGCCTCACTTGGAGCCATGCCATCTTTAACAGCTTTTCTAAACAAGTTCTCCCCAGAGTTTTTCTCTTCCACTCTGGCAATTACCTCATCGATCGCAGCCTTTGGCACAATTACCACACCATCAATATCGCCAACAATTAAATCTCCTGGATTAATCATTACGCCATCAATCTCGGCTGCCACATTATGTTCAACCACTTCATACCTTGAATTAATATCAAGGGGTGAGGTTTGCACACCAAAAACTTTAAATCCTAACGCTTGCATTCTGGTGGTATCCCTTACTGGTCCATCAGTTAACGCACCTGCCACACCTTTGTGTTTGCAAGCAGTTGAAAGTAATTCTCCCCAAAATGCTGCTGGATGATTACCGCCATTATTTCGATTAGATGGTGTTACATAAACTTGATCTTTGCCAACTGCGTCCAATGCTTTAAGTAATCCAACGTATGGCACATCAGGAGCTGTGAAAACTGCTTCAACTCTTACGGGAAATGCGTATCCCATCATCACGCCATCACCTGAAAGCATTTGGATATCTGGTTTTAAAACTTGATTACGCAAATCCATATGATCTAAACAATCAGAGGCTAAGGCTGCGGTAAATATGGTGGACAGTTTTGCTAAATCGTAATCTTTATTGGCCATGGCCTAAAGATTAGGGGCTTTTTCTTCTTACTTATAGACCCTTAAGTACTACTTGAGGCATTGGGCGTGAGTCTTTATAACTTTTAGATAAATTTTAGATAAACAAGTGATTATTAACTAAATATTAGCCCGCCTTGATTGACTACCTAACTGGTGAGTACAAAGATTCATTCAGGTTCGACGATCCTCGTTGTACCACTTCCTATAGAGAAGAAATGGAGAAATGAATGCGTAGAAGTTCATTTCGTCTTGTTGCAGCTGCAGCAGCTATTGCCCTTGCGGTAACTGGTTGTTCATCATCATCTGATGAAGCAGCGAACGAAGACACAGAGTTTGAAATCTTTACCTGGTGGGCATCTGGTGGCGAAGCTGCTGGCCTACAAGGAATGATCGATGTTTACGCAGCACAAAACCCAAACACAGAGTTTATTAACGCTGCTGTTGCCGGTGGTGCTGGTGTAAACGCAAAGGCTGTACTACAGAGCCGTTTAGATGCTAACGAGCCACCTGATTCATTCCAAGCACACGCTGGTATGGAGCTTGATGGTTATGTAAAGGGCGGACAACTAGAAGATTTAACTTCTTTGTACGCATCTGAAGGTTGGGACAAGATATTCCCAGCTGACTTAATTAAGACTCTTACTGTAGATGGAAAAATTTACTCAGTACCTGTAAACATTCACAGAGCAAATGTACTTTGGTGGAATCCAGCAACTGCAACAAAGGCTGGCGTAACCAAGGCTCCTGCAACTCTTGATGAATTCTTTGCAGATCTTGAGAAGTTTAAGAAGGCTGGCGTAACTGGTCTAGCCCTTGCAGGAAAGGGAGACTGGGCGATTGCTCACCTTCTTGACTGGATGCTTCTAGCATCAATGGGTGCAGATAAGTTCGAAGGTCTATACAACGGTTCAACTTCATGGACAGGTCCAGAAGTTGCTGCCGGTCTTAAGAACTTCCAGAAGGCACTTTCTTATGGAAATAAGGGTGCAGGAAATCTTGATTGGCCAGATGCAGGTAAGTTAGTAACTTCTGGTAAAGCAGGATTCTTCATTATGGGTGACTGGGCTTCTGCTCAGTGGCAATCAGATGGTCTAAAGCTTGGAACTGACTACACATTCGCAGCAGCTCCAGGAACTGTTGGTACATACCAATGGCTATCAGATTCATTCACACTTCCAGTTGGTGCTCCACACCGCAACGCTGCAATTGCATGGTTGAAGGTTTGTGGATCACAAGCAGGACAGGATGCATTTAATCCAAAGAAGGGATCAATTTCAGCTCGTACAGATGCTGATCTATCCCTATACGATGATTATCTAAAATCAGCTTCTTCTGACTGGTCAAAGGATCGCTTAGTCGGTTCAACAGTTCATGGAGTAAATGGAAATAACGCACTGATGGCTAAGTACAACGCAGCCGTTGGTAAGTATTTCTCAGGCGGATTCAAAGATAACGCCGGACTTGCTAAGGATCTTGCTGCAGCTTACGAAGCAGGCAAGGCTTAATAGCAACAAAGTAGTACAAGAACTTTGGTGGGCAATTAATTGCCCACCAAAGTTTTCTAATTAGATAACCAATCGCTAGGCTCCACCACCTGCTACTTATAAAGATGAGGGGATCGCTTCGGTGAGTAAAACAACCAAGAATAAACGATCTTTTAGCACTCGCGTTGGTGGCTTATTTTTCGTATTACCTTCAATAATTACCGTAGTTATCTTTGTTTATGGCTTAATCCTGTGGTCAGTAAATGTCTCTCTAACTAACCAAAACTCTGGCAGCAAAAAAGCCATTGAGTATGTTGGGCTAAAGAATTACACCGATCTAATCAAAGATGAGCGCTTTACACACTCACTATCAAATTTAGTTAAATTTACAATCGTATTTATTTTAGGCGCGTTAGTAACTGGATTTATCATGGCATTACTGCTTGAAAAAGGTATTAAGGGTGAGGGATTTTTCCGTTCATTTTATTTATATCCAATGGCGATCTCATTTATTGCAATGGGAACTGTATTTAACTGGATTCTTAACTCAGCCAGAGATGAAGAGGCGGGTGGGTTAAATCTTGCTCTGCAAAAAATAGGTTTAGGTTTCTTACAAAATGATTGGTATGTCTCCGAAAAAGGTGCGATGTATGCAATGGCGCTGCCGGCGATCTGGCAGATGTCAGGTTATGTATTAGCTCTCTTCCTAGCGGGCTTTCGCGGTATTCCAGATGATCTGCGAGAAGCTGCACGAGTTGATGGTGCTAGTGAATCTCAAATTTATCGCCATGTTCTCTTTCCACAGCTGACGCCAACACTTCTTACAATTTTAATTATTTTGGGCCATATATCTATGAAGGCCTTTGATCTAATTATTGGTATTAATGGAAAATCCTATGTAACTCAGGTAGTAGCTGTTTATATGTGGGAGGCAACCTTTGATGCTAGAGATTATGCAAAGGGAACATCAATTGCCATTGTCCTATTAATTATGATTGCAATTGTGGTTGTGCCATACCTTCGATATAACAACAAACAACAGGCGTACCGCTGATGAGCAAAGACATAGTCGATTTAATTACAACAAAGCATGATGTGCGCAATAAGAAGCGCAAATTAAACGGCAAGGAGAAATTCTGGCTGATCTTCCGTTATGTTTCTTTGACATTTATCTGGTTCTTAGTGGTTATGCCAATTTATGTGATGGTAATTAACTCACTTAAAGGTGTTAAAAATGTTTACCTCATAAACGCTTTTAAACTTCCAGAGAAGATAGATTTCTCAGCCTGGTCGGTGGCATGGAGTGGAACTGATTACTTCCCACAATCAATCTCTGAATCAATGGTTCGAACCCTCTTATTTGTTGTCCAAGCATCAATAATCTCAGCTGTTATCGGCTCAATTAATGGATATGTTTTTGCTAAATGGAAGTTTAGAGGCTCAAACTTTGTCTTCACCATGTTTTTATTTGGAATGTTTATTCCATACCAAGCAATCATGATTCCATTGGTGAGAATTGCAACTACTTTAGAAATAAATAAATCAATCTATGTGCTGGTCTTTGCTCACGTTATCTACGGTATTCCTATCTGTACCTTAATTTTCCGAAATTACTATGAAGCAATTCCAAATGAGTTAATTGAAGCTGGCCGAGTGGATAAGGCATCAATGGTAAGAATTTATCGATCAATAATTCTGCCGCTATCTGTGCCAGCATTTGTGGTGGTTTTAATCTGGCAATTCACCTCAGCCTGGAATGACTTCCTATTTGCGATCTTCTTAACTGGTGGTTCACCTAAGTTATCAGTTGCGACAACTGCGCTTAACTTTATTACCGGCTCATCAAATCAGGTGTACTACGGTGTGAATATGACCGCCTCATTAATAGTTTCACTACCAACATTAATTGTTTATGTCTTCCTAGGTCGCTACTTCCTACGAGGATTGCTCTCCGGTTCTCTAAAGGGTTAAGCATGACAATTGCAGTTGAGGTTTTTGATTCAAGACGAAATCAATTAGGTGAAGGTCCAACTGCAACTGGGGATAAGAACAGCCATGTTCAATGGTGTGATATTTATAGTAAAGCTGTTAGATCTCGTGATCTTATAACTGGAAAAATTGATGAGTACTACGCAGATCAAAATATTGGATTTCAAATTCCACGAACTGTTGGCGGTGAAATTCTAGGTACAGCTGATGGCCCAGTATTAAGAGATGCAGATGGTACTTTTCACACTTTGCCAACCAGAAAAGATGTTGATGGCGATAATCAATCTGGTGTGATGCGCTGGAATGATGCAAAGGTTTCACCAGACGGAAACCTTTTCTTAGGTTCGATGGCTTATGAAAATCAAACAGATCAAGGTTCTTTATATCGACTTAATAAAGATGGCAAGAAATTAGAAAACCTTTTTGGTTCAGTTGGTATTTCAAATGGAATGGATTGGTCGGTGGACCTATCTAGAATGTTCTATATCGACACATTGTCTATGCGAGTAGACCAATTTGATTATCAAAATGGACAGATTTCAAACCGTAGACCATTAGTTCAAATAACAGATGGCATGGGGTATCCAGATGGCATGTGCTCTGATGCAAATGACAATCTTTGGGTAGCTTTTTGGCTTGGATCTTGTGTCAGATGCTTTGATGGTAAAACCGGCAAACTACTTGATGAGATCAAATTACCAGCCCAGAAAATAACCTCTTGCGTCTTTGCAGGTGAAAAGTTAGATAAGTTAGTAATTACCTCAGCAGTTGGAAATCCTGGGGAGCAAATAGATTTAGATCAATACCCTCAATCAGGCTACATTTTTATTGCATCTCCAGGAGTTGTAGGTAAAAAAACAAATCTCTTCGGTGCTTAATTGAGCACAGACCTTTTTACATTTGGTGAATCTCTATCTGTCTTTATTTCAAGTGATACCGACTCAGTAATGAGTGCAACAAAATTTGAACGAGTAACTGCAGGTGCTGAGGTTAATGTGGCAGTTGCACTCTCTCGACTTGGTTTAAAGGCCCAATATTTCTCAAGATTTGGTAATGATCAATTAGGTTCAGTAATGATGGCTGATATTGAAGCTGAAGGAGTTGATGTTTCCCTTGCAAAGAGAGTTGATTCATTTACTGGCGCAATGGTTAGAAATCCTGGTAAATCAGCACCAGTTGAAATAAGTTATTTAAGAAAAGGATCAGCGGCCTCAACAATTGAGCCATCTGACATTTTAGATTCATATATTTCATCCACCAGATGGTTACATGCCACCGGTATTACCTGCGCCATATCTGAAAGTGGTGCTAAAACGGTGAAGCATGCTTTAGAAAAAGCAGCCCAATTAAAGATCAAATCAAGCTTTGATTTAAACATTAGAAGAAAGCTTTGGAGTGAAGATGCGGCAAGAAAAGTTTTAGAACCTCTAGCCCGTGATGTTGAACTTTTAATTTGGGGAGAGGATGAGTACCAGGTAGTTTTTGGACAGGTAGATCCTAGGCAAATTCTGGCAGAGGTTAATAAAAGAGGTTGCAAGATTGCAGTAATGACAAAAGGTGATCAAAAAATGCGTTTTAGCATTGATGGAAATTATGAAGAGATTACACCTCCTAAGGTGGTTGCAGTTGATCCCGTTGGATCAGGAGATGCTTTCACTGGTGGCGTCATCGCTGGATTACTTAGTGGCATGAGCACTACGCAAGCACTTGAGCAAGGAAGTATCTGCGGTGCGTTAGTTGCAAGTATGTTTGGGGACTGGACTGGCATACCAAGTGGAATTGCTGGTGTGATTGATAAAGAGATCATTCAAAAGGTAAGGGGTAATTAATGAAAACAGTAGATAAATTACTTGCTGAAAAGATGATGACCTTGGTTAGGTGTAATACGCAAGCGCAAGGCCAAGAAATGGCGGACGCGTTAGTTGATGCTGGTGTGAAAGTTATTGAGATAACTCTAACGACGCCAGGGGCACTAAAAATTATTGAAAAGCTTTTAAAGAATAAGGATTTGTTAGTTGGCGCTGGCACAGTTAGAACAGTTAAAGATGTTAAAAAAGTTGAAGCAATCGGGGCTCGGTTTATCGTTTCACCTGATACCAATGAGGATGTAATCACAGCTACTAAGAAGTTGAAATTAGTTTCAATGCCGGGTGTATCAACCCCAACAGAGGTTGGCATAGCAGTTGATGCAGGGGCAGATATTTTGAAATTATTTCCAGCATCAGTTTTAGGACCTGCCCACTTAAAATCTATTAGGGAGCCATTTCCAAATAATCGCTGGTGTCCAACTGCCGGTGTTACCTTGGAGTCAATTCCAAAGTGGTTTGAGGCTGGCGCAGACTTAGTTGGATTAGGTGGCCCACTAACTAAAGATGGTGCGGCTGGCGTGCGGAAAAACGTTTTAGCTTTTAGAAGTGCAATTGACCAGGCTAGTAAGGTAGTTTATCAACATGAAGTTAGCCAATAAACATATCTTCGTAACGGGCGGTGCCAAAGGAATTGGCGCTGCAATTGTTCAAGATGCAGCTGATGAAGGCGCCACTGTTTCATTTATTGATATCGATGTTGCAGCTGGTGAAAAATTAGCAGCGCAATTAAATAATTCAGGAAAGAAAGCATTTTTTGCAAAGGCCAATGTTGCCAACTTTGAAGAGTTAAAGAGTGCGTTTAATCAGGCAGTTAGTAAATTTGGGGATGTTACTGGCGTTGTTAATAATGCCGGTGTTAACTCTCACGCTGATCCTGTAACCATGACTGATAAAGAGTGGGATGATTTTTTTGCAGTAGATATGAAGCCAGTTTGGTTAACCGCGAAGTTAGCTTTACCTGCCATGCGAAAAGCTAAAGGTGGCTCAATTGTTAATATTTGTTCAATTCATGGCCGACTTACTTATCCAGGTTTTTTCCCATATGGCGCAGCAAAATCAGCAGTTCTTGGTTTAACAAGAAACTTAGCTTTAGATGAAGGCAAGCATGAGATTAGAGTCAACGCTGTTTCGCCAGGTTACATTCTCACAGATTTAACTAAAGGCTGGCTGGCAGCAGAGTCAGGACGAACTGAAAAAGCCAATTCAATCCAACCATTAGGTCGTATGGGTGAACCTAATGAAGTAGCAAAGGTTGTGACATTTTTACTCTCCGACAAATCAACTTATGTAAGTGGTTCAGATTGGGCAGTTGATGGCGGATTGGGAGCGCGAAGCGCATGATATTAAAAGGTGAGCATTTATTTGTAACAGGTGGGGCTGCTGGAATTGGTGAAGCAATTGTTTTAGGTGGGGTTAAAGAGGGCGCCAAGATTTCATTTGTAGATATTGATGATGCCAAAGCAAATGCCTTAGTTGAAAAACTAATCAGTGAAGGACATCAGGTTCAGTACCAAAAGGCTGATGTTTCAAAATTTGAAACCTTTAAAGCAGGATATGACAAATTAGTTTCAGCCTTTGGCCCAGTAACAGTGGCAGTATCAAATGCGGGAAGAAACTCCTACGCCGATGCAGTTGAGTATGCCGAGGAGGAGTGGAATGACTTCTTTGCCCTGGATTTAAAATCTAGTTGGTACCTAGCGAAATTATGTTTGCCAGATATGCGAAAGAAAAAATACGGCTCAATAGTTAACATCTCATCTATTCATGGCCGGATGTCTCGTCCAAACTTTTTCCCTTACTCTGCTGCTAAAGGTGGAATTATTGGTTTATCTAGAAACTTAGCCCTTGATGAAGGCAAGTACGGAATTCGAGTTAACTCAGTTTCTCCTGGCACAACTGCAACACCATTGCTGAAGAGCTATATGGAAAAGTTTCCAGATGAAAAGGCACATGCTTTATTGGTTGCACCAAATGCAAGATTTGGATCCCCTGAGGAGATTGCAAATGTTATTTTATTTACACTATCAAAGGACGCATCCTTTATAAGTGGAGCTGATCTAATGGTCGATGGCGCACTTCACGCCAGGTATGCCTAGTTAAATAAGATTTAAACCGTAAGCCTTATTTGCAGTACCTGCCCAAAAAGCATTATTTTCACTCTCTGAAAATTTGCTAGTGAACTCCTCAACTAAATCAATACTTTGTTTATAGGTGGCAGCAAGTAAGCAAACTGGCCAATCTGAACCAAACATCATTCGATTTGGCGTAAAAGACTTAGTGATGTGTTCTAGGTATGGCCAGAAATCTTCCTTCTTCCAGTTCTTCCAATCTGCTTCGGTAAATAAACCAGAAACCTTGACCACTACATTTTCAAAGCTTGCTAACTCAGTGATTTGATCGGTCCAAGGCTGCATATCTGCCTTTGCGATATATGGCTTAGAGATATGGTCTAAAACAAACATTGTATTTGGGCATGCTTTAACTAGATCTATTGCAGCTCTCATATGCGGTGTCTTTGTTAACAAGTCATATACCAAACCACGTTTTCCAAGCTCTTGTACATTTTTAATTACTTGTGGCTTTGAAAGGTATTTAACATCTTCATAATCATGGGCAATATCTCGTATGCCGACTAAGTATTTAAAGCCGCGCAAAGGTTGATATGAATCTAAATGGGCGATTGCATCCTCGGCATCAATTTTTAAGAATCCAACTACACCTGCTACTAAATCATCAGTATCTGCAAGCTCAAGTAACTCTGGAGTTTCATCATAATTTGTAACTGTTTGAACCACCACTGTTTTATCAATACCGCATCCGGTAATTGCCTGGCGTAAATCATTAATTGAGAAATTCTTCTTGATTGGGTTTAATGCTTCACCAACCATCCATCCTTGCTCGCGCACTGATAGGTCCCATACGTGATGGTGTGAATCAATTCTCATTGCCGACTCGCTCTCTATTTTGGTCAATAACTTATGTTAGATGAAAAACCTCTGGAATTTCATGCCACCATTCATTTTCACTTTTTTGCGGCACTGGATTTTGCATAGGGGCGGTGACTTTCCACCAATCCTGGGTAATTGGATCAGCTGCAATCATTGCCATGTCGGCTTCATAATCTGTGCCGCTGTACTCCATATAAGAAAAAAGCATATTCTCATGACGAAAGATTGAAAACTTTGTGACATTAGCTCGTTTAAGTGTTGCTAAAACCCCTGGCCAAACTTCGGCATGAATTCGTTCATACTCAGCAATCTGATCTGGCTTAACCCCAATAACTGAACCAATTCTTTTAATTTCCAAGTTATCCCTTTCCTTATTTGATTATCGTATAGGATTTTAAGCAGTAAACGAATAGGTCTGATAATTTTTAAGGGGAGCAAATGCCAAAGGTAATCGGATTTAAGACCACCGATGTGCGCTTTCCAACCTCACGTGGTTTAGATGGCTCAGATGCCATGAATCAAGATCCAGATTACTCAGCTGCCTATTTAGAACTTAAAACAGATGATCCTAATTTGTCAGGGTATGGCTTAGTTTTCACAATTGGGCGAGGTAATGATCTGCAATGCGCAGCAATAGATTTGTTGGCAACTTATGCAGTTGGTCGGGAAGTTTCAGACTTAGCTAAATCAATGGGGGATTTTGCAAAATCTTTAGTTCGGGATTCACAGATGCGCTGGCTAGGACCTGAAAAAGGTTTAACTCATATGGCAGCAGGGGCTGTAATAAATGCTGCTTGGGATCTTGTTTGTAAAGTAAGTGGGAAGCCGCTTTGGAAGCATCTTTCAGATCTATCACCACAAGAACTAGTTGATTTAGTAGATTTCAGATACATCTCAGATGCAATAACTCCAAGTGAGGCACTTGAGATTCTTACCAAAGCTCAAGCAAACCGAGTCAAAAATGAAGCATCTTTAATTGCCAATGGCCTACCTGCATATACAACAACGCCAGGTTGGCTTGGTTACGCAGATGAGAAAATGATTCGATTAGCCAAACAAGCAGTTGCTGATGGATTTAAGTTAATAAAATTAAAGTGTGGTGTATCGCTAGAAGATGATAAGCGAAGATTAAAGCTAGCAAGGGAGGCTATTGGGCCAGATGTTAAGTTAGCCATTGATGCAAATCAGGTTTGGGATGTTAATGAGGCAATTAACTGGATTAATGCATTAGGTGATGTCAATCTTCATTGGGTTGAGGAGCCAACCAATCCAGATGATGCAGTTGGTCATGCAGCGATTGCAAAGGCGATCGCACCCGTCAAGGTGGCAACTGGTGAGCATGTAACAAATCGAATTATTTTTAAACAGATGATGCAATCAAAATCCTTATCCTTTGTACAAATTGATGCTTCCAGAGTTGCTGGCGTAAATGAAAATATTGCCATTATCTTGATGGCAGCAAAATTTGGCTTACCAGTTTGCCCACATGCTGGCGGCGTTGGTTTGTGTGAAATGGTTCAGCACCTTGCAATGTTTGATTATGTTGCAGTTGGCGGTGAGAATCCAGATCGAGTAGTTGAGTTTGTCGATCACCTACATGAGCACTTTGTTGTGCCAACTGAAATAGAAAATGCTAGATATATGCCACCACTTAAGGCAGGAGCCGGCGCACAGATGTTTGATAAATCTGTTTCAGACTTTACCTACCCAAATGGTCCAGAATGGATTGGCCAAATTTAGACAATCTGTCCACATATTGGAAAGCTAAAGTTAGGGTTTAGGTTTGGAAGAAAATGCCATTTAAATAAGCGTGAAAATTACAGATTCGTTATCTTTCTAGCGCTCTTAAGCGTTGATTTAATCCCAATTTAGGAGAATGCTCTCTCCAACCGTATTCCCATAGGTTTATTAAAACTTCATGGGGGTTTAGCAAATAACCGAAAGGAAATTAATGAAGAAATCATTACTTGCGTCACTGGCAGCAGTTGCGCTACTTGTAACAGGTTGTTCAAGTTCATCTGACTCTGCAGGCGGAGACGGAGAATTTGGTTCAATCAAGGTAGCACTTGTGCCAGGTGGAGCTCACCCTTACTTCCAACCATGGAAAGATGGCGGAGCAGCCGCTGTATCTGAATTCGGAATTGGCGGAACAGAATTCAACGAGACTGGTGAATGGGATCAAACCAAGCACAATGCAGCAATCGATGCGATGGCAGCTCAAGGCTATAACGCATTTGGTGTATTCGGTGTTTCACCAACAGATATCAACACCACATTTGCTGGACTAAAGGCAAAAGGATTCGCAGTTGGTTCCCTTGCTTCATGCCCAGGTGGATATGACATTGTTAAAGAGCCACAGAAAAACTCAGCAGACTTCTGCTTGAGCACTGATACTGGCAAAGCTGCATACCTTGCAGCAACTGCAGTTATTAAAGAGATGGGTGGCAAGGGAAATCTTGTTCACTTAACTGGTAACGCAGTAGATGCAAACACAATCCGTCGTATGGATGGTGTTAAGCAAGCAATCGCAGAGACTGGTGGAAAAGTAAAACTTCTAACCACAATCACTGACATTGACTCAGATCTACAGTCAGCTACAAAGGCTGTAACAGATCTTCTAGCAGCAAAGGGCAAGCAGATTAACGGCATCGTTACAACTGCTTACAACCCAGCTGTTGCTGCAACTGATGGAGTTGCATCAACTAAGCTTCCAATCAAGGTTATTGCAATTGATGATGACCAAAAGATCTTGGATGCAATTAAGTCTGGTGTAATTTCTGGAACAGTTGTTCAGAATCCTTGGGGACAAGGTTATGTTGGATCATGGGTTCTTTCAGCACTTGGAACTAAGAAGTGCACCATGAATACACCTGGTCTATACGTAGACTCCGGTTCATTCTTGGTAACAAAGGACAACGTTGATACCTACAACGACACACGTCAAGCTACTTCAAAGGAAATCCTTACGGCTTTCCAGAACGAGTACATGACCTGTAAGTAAAAAGTAAGTTCAGGTTGGGCGATCAGGTTTACTCCTGATCGCCCTTCCGCAATTAGGTAAGTTTTAAACTTTTTTTGAGAAAGGACTTTTTCAGTTGAGCATAATTACCAACGCCGAAGCCTTTCTAATTGATATTCCTGTTGAGACAGTAAGAACTGATTCAGTTCAAGCATTTTTAAAACAAGAGACTTTATTTGTAAAAATCACTACCGCTGATGGAAATACCGGCGTTGGCTATAGCTACACAATCGGAACAGGTGGCACAGCAGTACTTGCGATGTTGCGCGATTACTTAGTACCTAAGTTAAAGGGAATGGATAGCGCTCGAGTTGAAAAAGTTTGGCATGACATTTACTACTCCACTAGAGCAACTGAGACTGGAGCGATTACATCACTTGCCGTTGCTGCAATTGATACTGCAATTTGGGATTTAAAGTGCAAACGCGAAGGCCAAAGCTTGGCGGTTGCAGCAGGTGGTTTTAAAGACCGAGTTCCTCTTTATGACACAGAGGGCGGTTGGCTTCATTTAACAACTGAGGAGTTGGTAGCAGGAGCGGTTGAATCTAAGAAAAAAGGTTGGCCTGGCGTAAAGCTAAAGGTTGGTAAACCAAAGGCACATGAAGATGTTGAAAGATTGATGGCGGTTAGAGAGACTGTTGGAAGAGATATGCATATCATGGTTGATGCCAATACATCATTTACAGTCGCCGAAGCAGTTAAACGTGCCAAAGCATTTGAGCCTATTGATTTATTTTGGCTAGAAGAGCCTTTGCCAGCTGATGATGTAACTGGTCATGCCAGATTGGCGCAATCAACCAGCATCCCAATTGCAGTTGGTGAAACTATGTACTCTGCAATGCAATTTCAACAATACCTGCATCAAAATGCAGTTGGTATCGTGCAAGTTGATGTTGCTCGCGTTGGTGGAATTACGCCATGGCTAAAGGTTGCACATATGGCAGAGAGTTTTAATGTAAAAGTTTGCCCACACTTTTTAATGGAGATTCATGTCAGTTTGGCAGCAGCTATTCCCAATGGTTTATATGTTGAGCATATTCCACAGCTTCGTGGCGTAACAAAGAGTGAGATAAAGATTGAAAAGGGTATGGCATTGGCACCAACCTCCGTAGGATTGGGTATCGATTGGGACTTTGATGCAATTGATAACAAGAGGGTGAAGATTTGAAGATTAAGTCAATATTAAATGATCAACGAGTGGTATTAACACTACTTACTGTTGCCTTGTTTATATTTTTTGGCTTACAGAACCCTGCTTTTTTCAATGTTGATTTTGTTATCTACCCACTACTTCGAGATGGTGCGACCTTAACGGTAATTGGTCTGGCCCAACTTTGCGTGCTCTCCATTGGTCACTTGAATTTAGCAGTTGGCCGAATGGCAGCAATCTCAGCATTAGTAGCTGGTGCTTCATATCAATACTGGGGATTAAGTTTGGTGCAAGGAGCAGTACTTGGTGTTTTAGCTGGCGCGTTACTTGGCGCAATTACTGGTTGGATAATTGTTAAATCTCAGGTCAATGCTTTTATTGTTACCTTAGCTATGGATTTCGCTCTCCTTGGTTTAGTTACCTTCATCTACGTCACCTTTACTGGCGCAACTGCAGCCTTTACTACTAAGCCAGATGGCATGGATTTTTGGCGAAGTAAATCACTAGGAGATATTTGTTTAGGTCCAATCTGTGGACCTAGCGCTATACCAATGATGTTGATGCCGGCGATAGTTTGTTTGATATTAGTTGGATTTATGTATTCAAAAACCAGATTGGGTCGCGAATTACTTTCAACTGGCTCTAATTTAAGAGCTGCAAAATTATCTGGAATTCCAACTGAAAATCGTGTTTTAACTGCGCATATTTTTTCAGGTGCATTGGCTGGAATTGGTGGCCTAATGCTTGCCTACACAAATGGCTCATTTACTGCAGCAATTGGCAGCCAAGTTATGTTGCCATCCTTCTTAGGTCCAGTTTTGGGTGGAACTTTGTTAGCAGGTGGCGCAGTTGCAGTCTTAGGAACTTTCATCGGAACTATGTTGACCTTAGTAATTCGCCAAGGTTTATCAGTTCAGGGAATTGGATTGGAAACTTTAAATATCGCACTTGGGCTAGTTCTATTAGCTGCGTTATCTGTTGGCCAAATTCAAAAGATGTTTGCCTCATTTAAGATGCGAGCGAAAAAATGAAGCTACCTTTCTTCTTTAGAAACCGGATGACAGAAGTTTCACTCACCGTAATATTTGTCCTTGGCTTCTTAGCCTTAGTTGCCACCTCAAATGGTGTGTTCTTAAGCAGAGCATCCCTTCAAGGATTCTTAACATATCTTGCAGTGCCAATCACAATTGGTTTAGCCCAAATGGTTGTGCTCTGTATTGGTCAGATGAATCTTGCTGTTGGCACAATGGGTGGGGTTACCTGCGCCATCATGGCGGTGTTAATGGCAGATCACAATGTGCCAATCGCAATTGCAATTCCAATCGGATTACTCTCTGCAACCTTAATGGGCGCAGTAAATGGTGCGTTAGTAGTTTTGACTCAATTAAATGGATTTATTATCACTTTAGGTACTTACACAATTTTGCTTGGCTTCCAGTATCGATTAGTAAAGACCTTTACCATTGATAAGTATCCATCTTCACTGCCAGAGTT
Organism: Candidatus Nanopelagicus limnes; assembly: GCF_002287885.2. Classification (GTDB taxonomy): domain Bacteria; phylum Actinomycetota; class Actinomycetes; order Nanopelagicales; family Nanopelagicaceae; genus Nanopelagicus; species Nanopelagicus limnae. The sequence goes on along the minus strand of NZ_CP016768.2, from coordinate 894,780 downwards.
TGGCAAGAAAGCCTTTGTTGGTTTTCCTTATATTTTAGTTATCGCCATCATTACCGCGATTTTGCTCTCACTATTTTTCAGCCGAACCATTATGGGAAGAAGAATTTTGGCAACTGGTGGAAATCCATTAGCAGCTCGACTATCTGGAGTTTCCAATAACAAATCAGTGTTTCTAGCTCACACCTTATCTGGCTTACTTATTGGTGTGGCATCAGTAATTACTATCGCATCACTACCTGGAATTAACCGCTCAATTGGTGGAGATTGGTTACTGGCATCCTTTGCCGCCCCAATTATTGGTGGCGTTTTAATGTCTGGTGGCACCATTGCAATTTATGGCACCGTTATTGCAGCAGCAGTAGTTCGCCTAGTTGATATTGCTAGAGCGCAGTACTCACTTGATCCAAGCATCGTGTCATTAAGCGTTGGTGTTGTAACACTTTCTACTGTGGCATTAAGTGAATGGCGACGTCGTCGAACAGAACGAGCCAATGAGGGAATAAAGGCAACGCAATGAGCGCAGAATTATTAATTAAGAAAGTATCCAAGGAGTTTCCTGGCGTACTAGCACTTAATGAGGTCAACTTAACTCTTACTGGCGGCACAGTTCATGCCTTACTTGGTGAAAACGGCGCTGGTAAATCAACTTTGATTAAAATCATTACCGGAGTTTATGTAGCAGATTCTGGTTCCATGAAAGTAAATGGGCAAGAGAAAAGCTTTAATAATCCAATTGAATCTACTGAGGCAGGAATCGCAGTAGTCCACCAAGAAAGAAATTTAATTCCTGAGTTCTCAGTTGAAGAAAACATTACTCTTCATAATCCACCATTAAAGTTTGGAATAATTGATAGGGCTGAGCGAACCCGGCTGGCTAAACAGGCACTACAAACCCTTGGATTTGAGATTGATTTAAATGAGCGGGTTAAGAATCTTTCAGTTGCTCAGATGCAATTAGTTGAAATTGCTAAGGCATTGGTAACAAATGCCAAGATCATCTTGCTTGATGAGCCAACTGCATCAATTACCGGCAGTGAAACTAAGAAGCTATTTGATGTAGTTCGAAAGCTAAAAGATCAAGGCACAGCGGTCTTGTTTGTAAGCCATAAGCTTGAAGAGGTATATGAAATCTGTGACACAGTTACAGTATTACGAGATGGCGTGAGTGTTTTAGAATCTAAATCTCTTTCAGAGTTTAAGCAAGGTGAGATTGTAGATTTAATGGTCGGTCGACACTTAGCCGAGCGAAAGAATGTAATTCGTAAAATTGATCGAAGCAAAAAACCAGTAATTGAGTTAAAGAATTTATCTACCGCTCTTGGTCATCGAAATATCAATCTAAGTCTTTATCCAGGGGAAGTGCTTGGTATGTATGGCTTAGTAGGTGCTGGTCGAAGTGAGTTGGCTAGATCCATTCTTGGACTACACGCTGTAACTAATGGTCAGATTTTGCTTAATGGCGATGAGGTAAAGATTAAGAACTTTAGAGATGCCCTTCATAAATTTAGAATTGGTTATGTAACTGAGAACCGTAAAGAAGAGGGATTATTTCTAGATTTTCCCGTCAGAAAGAATATTTCAGTTACGATTCTCTCTAAAATCCTACAAAAACTTTCAGTGATTAATCCTAAAAAAGAGGATGAGGTTGCCAGCAAATATGTAGATCGTCTTGGAATTAAGGTAGTTGATAACAATCAATTAGCTCTAACCCTTTCTGGTGGAAATCAGCAAAAGGTTTCAGTATCCAAGTGGTTAGCTGCTGAAACAAAGATATTGGTAATTGATGAGCCAACAGTTGGTGTGGATGTTAGAACAAAAGCCTCATTCCATGAACTCATTACCCTATTAGCTGATGAAGGATTATCAATAATCCTGATCTCAAGTGACTTAGCTGAAATGGTTGCAGTTGCTGATCGAATTTTGGTTATGCGCAGATATGAATTGGTAGGAGATTTAGATAACAGCAAGGATTATCAGAGTATGTCTAGATCGATTATGAACAGTATTCAAAGTAGCTAACAATGATTAAATCTAAGCGTCAATTTCCAGATCTACCACATTTTGCATCCTTAATTGAGTGGAAACTACCTTCAATCTTTAGAACTAGAACCAAACTTGCTCGGGCTTTAACAATTAATGATTTGGCAAAGATTGCTAAAAAGAAGGTTCCCAAAGTTGTCTTTGATTATGTAGAGGGCTCAGCATTAGATGAGGTTAGTTATGCCAGATCTAAAGCTACATTTGATCGAGTCGAATTTACTGCTCACACCCTTCGTGATGTTTCAAAGGTTGATCCTTCAGTTGAAATATTTGGCAAAAAAGTAGATCTGCCAATTCTATTTTCACCCACCGGCTACACCAGATTTATGTATCACGTTGGTGAGCCTGCGGTTGCAAATACAGCTGCAAGTAACAACATGATTTATTCACTATCAACTATGGGAACTACCTCGCCAAAGGAGTTGGCTGATCAAGTACCAAAGGCTCGTAGGTGGTTTCAGCTTTATGTAATGCAAAATCGTAAAGATAGCTTGTCAGTTATTAAGCAGGCAAAGGACTCTGGCTTTGAAGCCTTAATCCTCACCGTTGATACTCCAGTTAGTGGACTTCGAATCAGAGATATGAAGAATGGCTTAACCATTCCACCACGAATCAGATTAAGTACCGTCTTTGCAATTGCAAGAAAACCTATTTGGTGGCTGAATTTATTTACCACCAAGAAGTTGGAGTTTGCAGCATTTAGAGGATGGAATAAATCGTTAGTTGAGTTAGCAGCTGCAATATTTGATCCAGCAACCAAGTTTGAAGATGTGAAATGGCTGCAATCTGTGTGGAGTGGCCCAATAATTGTTAAAGGAATTCAAAATTTAGAGGATGCAAAACGGTTAGCAAAAATGGGAGTAGATGGAATTATTCTTTCAAACCATGGTGGCCGCCAATTAGAAAAGGGGCCTGTTCCTCTTGAGTTACTGCCTGAGGTTGTAAAAGCAGTTGGTAAGAAGGTTGATGTTTATATTGATGGCGCGGTTATGTCTGGTCAAGATGCATATGCCGCAGTTGCGATGGGAGCAAAGGGAGTATTTATTGGACGTGCATACCTTTATGGAATTATGGCTGGGGGAGAGCGGGGCGTTCAAAGAGTTATTGAGATTATGAAGCGTGACTTCGTAAATACGATGGCATTAACTGGTGCTAGAAATATTGCTGAAGTTCAAAAAATTGGCGCTAAATTACGTAGCTAATTTAGGAAATTGGTTTTGGTCTAGATTTTTCACACATGCTTAATGCAAACTCTTCAACTTGATAAGGTCTATTTTCACTATCAATCCAAAACTTGCCACCAGGCCTTAATTCACTTTGAATCTTTCCTTCAGTCAAAGCTAAATTCCATTGCTGACTTTCAGAGGTTAAACAATTTTCATACTCAATTAATTCAACCGCATCATATTTAGGTGCTCCGCCACCAACAACGCTGCAGCCAGATAGTGCAAGGGATGCGATAAGTGCGAAGCTGCTTAGGCGAAAATACATTAGACAACTATAGATCTAATCTAGATAGGAGACTAGGTTTATAACTAATTATTTATTTAAGATTTAACTGCGCAATCTCAGTTGCGCCAATACCGCAACAGCCACCAATAATTTCTGCCCCTGCTTCAACCCATTGCCTTATTAAGTCATTGCTAAAACCAACTGCCGCACTTCCTGTCCAAACCTTATTTTTAGCATCCCATACTCGGCCTGAGTTTGGGTAAACAACGTAGGGTTTATTTGATTTAGCAGATCGCAATAAATCAGTGATTAGCTCTGGCTTTGTGCAATTAATACCAACCGCCATGGCGCTTTGGGCTAAATCAACCGCGCTTTGAAAACTTTGACCAGCATTTGTTTGATTACCCTCTTTGCAAGAGTAGGAGACCCAAAATGGAATTGGGCAATCACTAAGTAGCTCTAATAAAACCTCAACCTCAAAGGTATCTGGCATAGTTTCTAACGCTAAGTAATCTGGTGATGTTGAGATTAAAACTTCAAGGCGCCTTGCATGAAAATCTTTTAGCTCCTTCTTTGAGACTCCATAGTTTCCTTTGTACTCAGAGCCATCAGCAAGGGATGCCCCATATGGACCAACTGATGCTGCCACTTTCACATCTTTGCCACTATCAGTAACTGCTTTCTTTGCAAGCGCAGTTGAGGCAATTAAAGCTTGATTAGTTTCATCTTCACTCCAGCCTCGCACACCAGCGCCTGTGTAGGAGAGTTGGTAGGAGGAGGTAATAATGATTTGCGCGCCAGCATTAATAAAATCTAAGTGCGCTTTCATAATTTGCGCTGGATTTGTTCTTATTAATTCACCTGTCCAAAGTGAGGTAGTTAATTTGTTTCCATTATTTTCAAGTGCGGTGGAAAGACCACCATCTAATTTGAACATGTGGGGCGGGTAGGGCTCGAACCTACGACGACCGGATTATGAGTCCGGGGCTCTAACCAACTGAGCTACCGCCCCCAATTAAGAGGTTAGTGTCATACCTTACATCTATCCCAACACTAAGTATTAATTGGGTGTATTCACATGCTCGCAATGGATAATCAAACTTATGAAATTTAAGGTCCTTGTTGTTTCACTAGCACTCACACTTGGCATAACTTCACCTGCCAGCGCCGCACCTATCTATACCTTCCCAGTCACAGGCTGCGCAGTTACCTACTCCAAGTATCACCATGATTATCCAGCTGCTGATATCTTTGGTAAAAAAGGTTGCGCATTTGTATCCCCAGTTGCAGGTATTGTTGATGAGGTAAACAGTGTTGATAAGTGGAGTGGTAAAACAAATTTAGGTTCTGACCGTGGCGGACTATCAATCTCAATAATTGGTGATGATGGTCTTCGTTATTACGGCAGTCACCTTTCAAAAATTGAGGCCAATATTATCCCCGGTTATAAAGTGGCAACTGGTGAAAAATTAGGTGAGATTGGATCTACTGGAAGTGCGCGGGGAACAAAGCCGCATCTGCACTTTGGAATCTCATATCCAACCGAAAAAGGTATTTGGTGGGTAAGGCGGGGAGTTGGCTTAGAAAAAGGTAAGACCTCACCTTGGAAATACTTACAAGCTTGGCAAGTGGGTAAAGATTTAAAACCAAAGTTAATTGTGCCATCACTTATTCCAGCAGAACCTAAGAAGTAAATAAAAATAAGGCCTGCTATTTCTAGCAGGCCTTAAATTTTTTTATCTTAAGTATTAAAACTTAAGAAGGTTAATGGTTATTTATGCAGGGTTTACAGCGTCAGCCTGAGGACCCTTAGGACCTTGGACTACTTCGAATGTAACTGCCTGACCCTCTTCAAGGGACTTGTAACCGTTTCCTTGGATTGCTGAGTAGTGAACGAAAACATCTTGTCCGCCACCATCAACTGCAATGAAACCGAAACCCTTTTCAGAGTTGAACCACTTAACTGTACCTGTTGCCATTTAGCTTTTTTCCTTTGGTTATGTTGGACGCTAGTAAATTTAACAAGCGCCGGTCTTTCTTCTTATACAGCTAGACCCAATCAACAAACCGTAGAGCGGGTACTGCCAAGCGTCGGACTGTTCCAAAGTTTACCCTGCTATTGGCTAATTGCGAAAAGAGATGTATAAATCTCTTACTGCATTAAGGCACTGGTGGGCTGGGGAAGGTCACATCGAGTGATCCTAAAGGCAGGTACTTGTGAGTAAATCTCTTCCTTACGCTGGGCGCATACTTATTTATTCAACCCCAGCTGCCCTAACTCAACATATTGAGTGGGCGATAAGTCAAAAACTTGGTCAGGTTATAACTCTGAAATGGGTCAATCAACCATTACATCCATCCACCTTAGCGATGGAGTTTGAGTATCAACATCAAAACCCAGTGGCTGATCAAATCGCAACTGCGCTTAAGGGCTGGCACTACATTAGATTTGAAATTACTCAGATAAATAAAAATAGTAATGATGCAGTTTTATACCGCGCCACTCCAGATTTAGGTTTACACCAAGCCAGCCTTTCATCTAATGGGGATGTGGTTTTAAATGAAAACCAGGTTAATACCATCTTAAAAAACTCTATTACCCATGATCGATTAATAAATAATCTTGAGAACGCACTGGGTAATACTTGGGAGGCAGAGATTGAGCCATATCGTTTATCTCTGGCTTTGGGGATGAAAGATATTGTTAGCAAAAGTGGGTAATATAAAGGTATGAACTTTGAAGCCAGTGATCGGATTAAATTTGCTACCGGTATTTTAGCTGCGGCTATTTTATCCTCAGGTTTAACCCTTGGTCTTTATAAGGTTGGCTCAGGGCTTGCCTCCCGGGCAGGCAATGCAATTACTGTTACTGGAACCGCCTCTGAAAATGCAACTGCTGATAATGCAGTATGGAATTTAAATTTAAATGAATCACAGGCAACCCTAGCCTCCTCAGTTAAAAAGATTGACGCCTCAGCTGATGCGTTAAAGAAGTATCTATTAAGTGGTGGGGTAAGTGAGAATCAGATTGAACTAGGCCCAATTAACTCCAACGCAGTAATGGAGTATATAAATGGCAATCCAACGGGGCGAATTCTTTCCTATCAGGCTTATCGCACCGTAACTGTTAGAACTAAAGATGTTGCGTTGGTAGCAAAGTTAAGTAATAACATCGGAACACTTCTTGCTACTGGAGTTAATGTTGGCAATTATGGACCTTCTTACTACCTTTCAACCTTGGATCAAATGCGCGCTAAATTATTAGCTGCGGCCATGAAAGATGCCAAGGAGCGAGCAAAGGCTATTACTGAAGCTGTGGGCGGTGAGGTTGGATCATTATTGTCTGTAAGCAGTGGACCAACGCAGGTAACAACCAAGGATTCATTAGATCGCGCTGCTGGTGGTTTCTATGATGTATCAACCATCGAAAAGACGGTCAATGTCACACTCTCTGCTAGCTTTGAATCAAATTAATTTCAACTAGCTTTTAGCAGTTCAATTTTTATTGGATCAGATTCAATTTTAGATAAAAATGCTAGATCACCCGATTTTCGAGCCGGATAAATCTTTTCCAAAATTGACTTACAAAATTCAAATATCATTAAGATCATTGCGGCTGGCAAAAGATCAAAACTGCGCTTGAAAAACCAGGGAGTTCCATTTCTTAGCAGCCAAGTGATCTTCTCTGATCGACTTCGGTGAGTAAGTGTTAATTGGTATGGCATTGAGATTGCCCAACCTCGTTTTCGCAATTGGTCAGCAATGTTTCTTGCCAGCATGAAGTGACCCTGTGGGCCTGGGTGCATGCGATCTATGTGCCAATTCTTTCGGTCATGGACATTATTTATGGATCGAGTTTTGACTGTAACGATCTCAAACTCCAGAGCAACTTTTCGATATACCGCATTTACTGCATTAACCCGCCGGCTTAGTACCTGACGCATCAACTTTGGAAGTTTTAGTAGCTGGTTAGGATCATGGAGTTCAACCATGATTATTTCACTTCCCATCGCAAGAAGTTGTTGACAGCAGCTACGCAAATTGTTGTAGAGCAAAACTGGGTCAAAGTTATTTCGTAATAAATCATTACCACCAACTATCACCGCACAGATATCTGGGTTTTGTCTAAGTGCTTTCGGTAATTGGGTGGCTACTACTTCAGTAGATTTAGCACCAGGACGAGAGTAATTGAAGTAATCACAACCTTCCTGAAAAGCATCTGCAAGAAATCCAGCCCAACCGCGAAACTGGCCAGCTTTGATTTCATCACCTGTGCCATAGGCAGCGCTATCTCCTAATACAACAAAAGTTGGGTGTGATCTAACAATATCCATACTAAGCCGCCTTTAGTCGGCGTTTGGTTGTAATCATTGGTTGCTTTGCTTGGTGAATTTCTAACATGGCATCAATTGTGTTAGCCCAGGAGAATTGTTCTGCCTGATATCTTGCAACCTTACGAAGATTTCCTTTCTTTAGTAATTTAACAATTTCATCTGCAAATGCCACTCCAGTATCAGCTGCAACCGCGCCCGCTGGTTTGATTGAGTTAATATTTAAAATTTCACCAACCGCGCTAGATCTAGATGCAACAACTGGGGTTCCACTTGCTAGTGATTCAAGTGCTGATAGGCAAAATGTTTCAAGTGGCCCAGGAGCAAGGGTGATGTCTGCCGCAGCTAAATATGACGCTACCTTTTCTCTGCTTGCAACATAACCAACCATTTCTATTGGCAAATTCTCACTCTGTTTTCTTAACTTCTTCCATAATGGCCCGCCACCAATTATTACTAATCTTGCATCAATGCCTCGATTTACTAATTCAGCAATAGCCTGCACACTGCGCTGTGGCTCTTTCTCCGGTGACATCCGGCCACAATGCACCAATAAAAAGTGCGAGTCCTTTAGCAGTTCCCGACGTAATTTGAAATTTCGATTGCCAGGGTTAAATCCAACTAAATCAACACCGAGAGCTACTTTTCTAAGATTTTTAGCTTTGATGCGAACAAATTCAGCAGCAGCAAAATCAGTAGTGGCTATTACAACATCAAAGGTGGCAGCTAACTTGGCATTATGCCAATTAACAAACCGGGTTCGAATGGAGGAAGGAATCATTGGCGCAAACTTTTGTATCAAGCCATTCAATGTCTCATGAGAGAAAACCAAGCTGGCAATCTTTTGCTTCTTTGCCCATCTACCAACCTTAAGCAGAGTGAATCGGTCAGAAACCTCAATTCGATCAGGGTTTAGAAACTCAAGTAGGTTTAGCAGTTGTTTGTTGCTTCGAATTACTTGATAGCCCCCGCTGCCAGGCAACGTAAAGCTTGGCAGGCTTATCTTTAAACCAAATGGCGTTTGTTCCTTTATGTACTGTGGTCCTGGCACGATATAGATAAATTCATGCCCATACTTGAGGTAGCCACGACCTAATTCATGCAAAGTGGTTTTGATTCCACCCGAACTTGGACCATAAAAGTTAGCTACATGCACAATTCTCATGCCACACCCATTTCTGTTAAGGCCATACTCTTTTTTTGATTAATAACCTCTTGATAATGGGCCTCTAACTCATTATTTATTCGACCCCAAGTTCTCTTTGAAACACTATCCCTAGCAGCAATTCTCATTTGTTTGCGATCACTTCTTGCGTGGTGATGATTTACTATGCGATTTAGTTCTTCGCCATCACTTATATCAATTACATATCCTGTTCGTCCATGCGCGACTAAATCTGCTGGACCACCTGTGTGCGGCACAATTGCTGGAATGCCTGATGCAAGTGCTTCTTGCACTGCTTGGCAGAAAGTTTCATTTGGTCCTGGGTGTATGAATAAATCAAAGCTGGCATAAATCTGCGCCAACTCTTCACCAGATTTAAACCCAAGAAATAGTGCAGTTGGTAATTGCTGCTCCAGTTTGCGCCGGTGCGGTCCATCGCCAACAATTACTAGTTGAATGTTTGGGTTAGATTCAAGTGCTTTCAGATCTATCACGCGCTTTTCTTGAGCAAGTCTGCCAACAAAACCAACAATAATTTTATTTTGATCTGCATTTTTCCAAAGATCTCTTAAGGTTGCAGATCTTTTGGATGGTGCGAATAGTTCAGTATTTACGCCACGACGCCATAAATAAACTTCTGGGACTCCAGCCATGTGAAGGTCAAGACAAGCTGCCGTTGAGGGCGCGAGAGTGCGATCTGTTTGAGAGTGAATTTTGTATAAGATTTTTTGCAATGAGTTTTGAGCGATCCCAAAGCCATACTGCTTAGCAAATCCACCTAAATCAGTTTGGTAGATAGAAACTGTTGGAATGTTTAATCGTTTAGCTACCTTATTTGCATATGATCCAAGTGCAAATGGTGAGGCGAGGTGAATCACATCTGGTGTAAAACCATCGATTAAATGTTGAACTCTTTTTTGTGGTAACCCCATCGGCATTCCGGTTGGCAGAAAATTCTGAGTTGGAATAACCGGCACGCTTTTCACAGGATGGCCGGCATATTCAGTTGGCATGTTTTCACAGGCTGGCGCAATAACTAATGCTTGATTCCCACTGGCGCTAAGGTGTTCAAGGATTCGAAGTACTGAATTCGTTACCCCATTTACATTTGGCAAGAAGGATTCAGTGACGACGGCTACTCTCATATGAGTAGGGTGCGTAATTTAGAAAGCCTAAAGGAACCCTTGAGGTTAAGTGTTGGTAAAGAGTAGGTTAAGCCTTATACCTCCCAGTAACATGAGCATATGAAAATCGCCATCTGCATCAAACAAGTTCCAGACTCTTGGGCTGAAAAAAAGATGGCTGGTGGAGTTTTAGATCGCGCCGGCGTTGATGCGGTATTAAATGATTTAGATGAGTATGCAGTTGAAGAGGCGCTGCGAATTGTGGAGGCTAACTCACCAACTAAAGAGGCAGGTGAGGCAAGCGGTCACAGCATTACCTTAATTTCAATGGGACCTGAGCGGGCAACTGAAGCAATTAGAAAAGCACTTTCAATGGGCGCAGATGATGCAATTTTGATAAGTGATCCAGCTTTAGCTGGCTCTGACGCGCTCGCCACCTCATTAGTTCTATCTGAGGTCATTAAAAAAGGTAATTACGATTTAGTTTTGTGTGGCACAGAGAGCACAGATGCCAGAATGAGTGTTATCCCAGCGATGATCTCCCAACGTCTTGGTTGGGCGCAATTAACCTTTGCAGGCAAGGTGGCGGCTAATCCAGCAAGCACAACAGTTGAGATTGAGCGAGTAACTGAGTTTGGTAATCAAGTAATGAGCGCTAAGTTTCCAGCATTACTTTCTGTAATTGAAAAGATAAATGAGCCAAGGTATCCATCATTTAAGGGAATTATGGCGGCAAAGAAAAAGCCAATCACCACAATGAGTTTATCTGATACTGGAGTTTCACCATCTGATGTCGGCGCATCTGCTGCATGGAGTGCGGTGAAGGATGCATTACCTCGTCCTCCAAGAGGAGCTGGTGTTAAGTTAACTGATGAAGGAAGCGGCGGAGATAAATTGGTTGAGTTTTTAGTTGAAAAGAGACTGGCATGAGCAGCGTAATATTTTTAGTAGATCACACAGCTGGCAAGATCAGCAAAGCCGCTGGGGAGCTTGCAACCTATGCCAAATCAATTGGTGAATCAGTTGCAGTAATTTTTGCAGATAACGCCGATTCAATCGCTTCACAATTAAATGTATTCCAGGTAGATAAGGTAATTACCGTTACAGGTGAGTGGGATAAGTATGGCGCTCCTGCAATTGCTGAAGGTTTAGCTCAAATAGTGGCAGCTAAAAATCCTGCCGCAGTATTAATTACCTCAACTGCAACTGGTAAAGAGATTGCAGCCAGGGTATCTGTAATTACTGGCAGTGGAATTATCACCGACGCTGTAAATGTTGATAAGGAGTTGATTACTACTCAATCTGTCTTTGGTGGTTCAACCACAGTTCACTCAACTGTTACAAAGGGTGTGCCAGTTATAACTTTGCGTGCAAACTCAATTGAGGCAGTAGCTGCAACATCCACACCAGTTATTGAAGCATTTGCTGCCACAATTTCAGATGCAGCTAAATTAGCGCCGATCTCATCAGCAACACCAGTTGTTAAGGGCGGGCGACCAGATTTAACTGAAGCATCAATTGTGGTTTCAGGTGGGCGGGGAACTAATGGAGATTTCAAACCAGTTGAGGCATTAGCTGACGCGTTAGGCGCAGCTGTTGGCGCATCCCGCGCTGCAACTGATGCTGGTTGGTATCCACACTCAAATCAGGTTGGCCAAACTGGTAAAACAGTTTCACCACAACTCTATGTAGCAGCTGGCATTTCAGGTGCGATTCAACATCGTGCTGGCATGCAGACTAGTAAAACAATTGTGGCAATAAATAAGGATCCAGAGGCACCGATTCTTGAAATTGCAGATTTTGCAGTAGTTGGTGATTTATTTAATGTTTTGCCACAAGCCACCGCACAAATTATTGCTCGCAAAGGGTAATTAGAGCGCTATCGGTTGTCCCCTTTAGACTTAGCAAGTGAGTATCTACTTTGATCATGCCGCAACAACACCAATGGCAGATGTGGCAATTACTGCCTTAAATACTCAATTAAAAAAATTAGGTAACGCCTCATCCCTGCATTCAGCTGGTAGATCAGTTCGTAAAGATTTAGAGGGCGCGCGTGAGGAGATTGCAAAGGCAATTGATTGCGATGCAAGTGAGGTTATTTTCACTGCCACTGGAACTGAGGCAAATAATTTAGCTATTAAGGGCTTGTATTGGAAAGGTGCTAAAGAGAATAAGACAGTAATCATCACCTCCACCTTTGAACATCATGCGGTGATGGATCCCATTGCCTGGCTAGCAGAACATGAAGGCGCACAGATTGTTGGAATTAATGTTGATCGAAATGGCTTTTTAAATCTAGATGAATTAAAACAAGCAGTAATTGATCATCAAGGCAAGATTGCTTTGATCTCAATCATGGCCTCAAATAATGAGGTTGGCACAGTGCAGGATATTGCTCAGGTTGTAAAAATTGCGGGCCAAATTCCAGTGCACTCAGATTGTGTACAAAGTTTTGGCAAGGTTTCACTCTCATTTAAGAATCTTGGATTAACCGCTGCCACAATCAGTGCGCATAAAGTTGGTGGCCCACTTGGTGTAGCTGCATTAATTTTAAAACGTGGTTTGGATATTGAACCTATTTTGCATGGCGGTGGGCAGGAGCGAGATATTCGAAGTGGCACATTTAACGCACCCAGCATTGTTTCATTTGCAGCTGCTGCGAAAGAAAGTGTTGCCCAATCTGGACAACGTTCTGAGATTATTAGGAAGTTAAAAGCTGAATTGATAAGTACTATCAAAAAAAGTGTTCCTGATATCTGGGTAAATGGAGATCAAGTGAAATCTTTGCCAGGGATTATTTCAATCACCTTTCCTAAAACAGATTCAGAAGGATTACTTTTGCTATTAGATTCTGAAGGAATTGCCTGTTCAACCGGCTCTGCCTGCAGCGCAGGTGTGCAGCGACCAAGCCATGTACTTCTTGCCATGGGATTAACCGAGGATGAGACCACCTCTACCTTAAGATTTTCACTAAACCACTCAAACACAATTATTGAAATCGCAAAACTTGGCGCAGTAATTGCATCGGTAGTGGCTAGATCAAGGGCTGCCTCAGGGAAAAAATGAAAAAATTAAAAGTAATCGCAGCAATGAGTGGCGGCGTTGATTCAGCAGTTGCAGCTGCCAGAGCAGTTGATGCTGGCTATGAAGTTGTTGGTGTTCACCTTGCCTTATCCAGTAATCCACAAAAATATCGTTCAGGGGCTCGTGGTTGCTGCACAATCGAAGACTCTCATGATGCCCGTCGCGCTGCTGATGTAATTGGCATACCTTTTTATATTTGGGATATGGCAGAGGAGTTTCATAAAGGGGTAGTGGAAAACTTTTTATCTGAGTATCAATCTGGCAGAACACCAAATCCATGTTTGCGATGTAATGAGAAGATTAAATTTGAAGCGGTATTAGATAGAGCAAAAGCACTTGGTTTTGATGGAGTAGTAACTGGGCATTACGCAGTTACGAAGGATTCACCAACTGGCAAAACATTACATAGGGCTGCAGATATAGATAAAGATCAATCATATGTATTAGCAGTTTTAAGAACAGATCAAATAGAGGGTGCGATATTTCCGCTAGGAGATACGGTCAAAACTGATACTCGCAAAGAGGCGAAAGAGCGCGGGCTTTTTGTTGCAAATAAACCTGATAGCCATGACATTTGTTTTGTGCCATCTGGAGATAATGCAGGTTGGCTGCGTGAGCGATTAGGTTCTGAAACTGGTGACATAGTTGATCAAGCTGGCAAAAAACTTGGTGAGCACAAAGGTGCTTACACCTACACAATTGGCCAACGTCGCGGCTTAGCACTCACCGTTCCAGATCCAACTGGTGAGCCAAGATATGTTTTAAAGATTGAACCAAAGAGTAATACCGTCGTTGTTGGTAGCCATGATGCGTTAGCGGTTACAACAATAAGTGCAACACCACCTACTTGGTGTGGAGCAATCCCTGAAATTAATAAATCACTGCGCGGATTTGCCCAAGTTCGAGCACATGGTGCCCCACTTGCCTGTGATTACAAGTTTGATGGCACAAATCTGATTGCCAACTTAGATGAGCCAGTATTTGGACTTGCAACTGGTCAAGCATTAGTAATTTATGATGGTGATCGTGTAGTTGGTTCTGGCACTATCTGCGAAACGATTTAGCATGAGCGCAGAAATTAGACATAAAATCCAGGAGCTTTGCGAAGAAATATCAGATCATCAATTTAAGTACTATGTTTTAGATGCACCAACAATTACCGATGCTGCCTTTGATAAGTTATGGAATGAGTTAGTAACACTTGAAAAGAAGTATCCTCAATACAAATTAGAAAGCTCACCTACTTTGCAGGTTGGCGGGGGCTTTTCAACCTCCTTTGCCCAGTTTGATCACATCGAGAAGATGATGAGCCTAGATAACGTCTTTGATGATAAAGAACTTGAAACTTGGTTTGATCGAATTGATAAAGCTGGAGTTAAAAATGGCTGGTTATGTGAGGTCAAAGTTGATGGCCTAGCAATTAATTTACTTTATGAAGATGGCAGGCTCACTAGGGCTCTTACCCGTGGCAATGGAACAACAGGTGAAGATGTAACTTTAAACATTAAGACGATTAAATCTGTACCAACTGAATTATCTGGAAAAAACTTACCAACGACACTTGAAGTTCGCGGTGAGGTATTTTTCCCATTGCAATCATTTGATGAGTTAAATGATTCTTTGGAAGAAGCAGGCAAACCAAGATTTGCTAATCCAAGAAATGCAGCAGCTGGATCCCTTCGCCAGAAAGATCCAAAGATCACAGCATCACGCCCCCTTGATGTTGTAGTCCATGGCATTGGCGCTGCCACTGGTATTTCATTCGAAAAACAATCAAATGCTTATGAGCTACTTAAAGGTTGGGGTTTGCCAACTAGTAAGCGATATAAAGTGGTTTCAACTCGCAAAGAGGTTTTAGATTTCATAAAAGTGTATGAAAAAGATCGTCACAATGTTGAGCATGAGATAGATGGTGTTGTAATTAAAGTAAATGAGATCTCAGTTCAAAACACTCTTGGCTTTACCTCACGGGCGCCAAAATGGGCGATTGCCTATAAGTATCCGCCGGAGGAGGTTGTTACAAAGTTATTAGATATAAAGGTCAGTGTTGGTAGAACTGGTCGAGTAACTCCTTTTGCTTTTATGGAGCCAGTAAAAGTAGCTGGGTCAACCGTAACCAATGCAACACTGCACAACGCGCAAGAGATTGTTAGAAAAGGAATTTTGATTGGCGATACGGTCTTAATCCGTAAAGCAGGAGATGTAATCCCAGAAGTTTTAGCGCCAGTTCTTGAAAAAAGAAATGGAAGTGAAAAGGCATTTGTAATGCCAAGTAAATGCCCAGATTGTGGCAGCAAACTTCGCGCTATGAGTGAAGGTGATGTTGATATTCGTTGCCCGAACTCACAATCATGCCCAGCCCAAGTTGTGGAAAGGCTTTTCTATATTGGCTCTCGCTCGGCTCTAGATATTGATGTATTAGGTTATGAAGCAGCAGCAGCATTACTGGCAGATAAGTTAGTGGTAGATGAGGGAGACCTTTTCCTACTCACTGAAGAAAAACTTGCTAGTTCTAGGTTTTTTCAAAAGATCGTAAAGAAAGAGTTGACTGCAGGTAAGAATGTAAAAAAACTTTTAGATGGACTTCAGGAAGCGAAAAGCAAGCCACTTTGGAGAGTTTTAGTTGCTCTATCAATTAGGCATGTCGGACCAACTAGTGCGAAAGCGCTTACAGATAAGTTTGGTTCGATTGAAAAAATTAGATCTGCAAGTATTGAAGAATTATCAAACACTGAAGGCGTGGGCGAAATAATTGCGGAATCAATAAAAGAATGGTTTGGCGAGGATTGGCATAAACAAATTATTATGAAATGGGAGAGGGCAGGCGTAGCCCTAGTTGATGCTCCTAGAGAAAAACTCAAACAAACTCTGGCGGGTCTTACAATCGTTGCAACTGGTTCATTTAAAGATTTCACTAGAGATGAAGCGATTGAGGCCATTGTGGCAAGGGGCGGAAAAGCAGCATCGTCGGTATCTAGTAAAACTGATTACGTTGTGGCAGGGGATTCGGCTGGTTCTAAGTTAGATAAAGCACAAGAACTAGGAATTACTATCCTTGATGAGGCCGGATTTAAATTATTACTGGAGAAGGGGATAAACTAAGCACATGAGAATGCTTAATGAGAACCTACGTGAACTTCCAATGTCACCTGTTGCCTTTGGCGTTGTAACCTTCGCAATTCTCTCCTTGTTGCTTTACTTAACACTTCGTATCGACCGGGATTAATTATTGTTGCAGTAAACAAAGAGTTTGCCATCGTTGGTGGCACCTTTGACCCAATCCATCTAGGACATTTACATCTGATAAAAGAGATTTCAAATAGATATGAAAAGGTTCTAGTAATTCCATCAGGCAATCCTTGGTTAAGAGAAAATCCACCAGTTGCAACAGCTGAACAACGATTTCAAATGGCAGATCTAGCGATTACCTCAATGGGATTAAGTGAAAAAGTTGAGGTGCTTCCACTAGAGGTTAGAAGGGCTGGAAATAGTTACGCACTTGATACGGTCAAGGAGCTGCAGGTAATTTATCCAAATACCAACTTCACTCTTGTTTTAGGTTCAGATGCTGCGAAAAATTTAGATAAATGGCATAGATCAAAGGATTTACTGGCTGCAGTAAAGGTTTTAGTAGTTAAGCGACCAGGATCTACTGCATCTGATTATGATGAAATATCAATTAAAGCTTTAGATATCTCATCAACTATGGTTAGACAATCAATCTCAAAACGAGAGAATGTCAGCTCATTGCTGCCAGCAAAGGTAGTTACCTTTATTAGAGAGTTTGGGTTATATGGCAGTCGGTAAGCGCACTATTGAGTTAACTAAGATCGCAGCAGCTGCCCTGGCAGACAAACTAGGCAGTGAGATTGTTGCAATTGATCTATCTGAGCAGTTGGTTTTAAACCAGGTATTCCTGCTCGTCACTGGAAATAATGAACCACAATTGCAAGCATTATCTGATGAGGTGCAACGAAAGCTTGCCGAGGCTGGTGAGAAACCTGCGCGCAAAGAGGGAAGTGGGGCTTGGATTCTTCTTGATTACACCGATCTAGTTGTTCATATTCAAAGTACTGAGCTTCGTAATTACTACATGCTTGATCGCCTTTGGAATGATTGTCCAAAAATTGATTTGGATCTAGCGAAAGTCGCTCGGTAATGAGTAATCCAAATTCATTAATTCGCGTCGTACTTTGGCGCCATGGCCAAACTGATTGGAATGTTGAAAATCGTTTTCAAGGTCACTCAGATATCCCATTAAATAAAGTGGGGGAGTATCAAGTAGTCCAAGCTGCCTCTGTTTTAGCAGGGTTGAAACCAAATCGAATAATTTCAAGTGATTTAATTCGTGCGCAATCAACAGCTGCGGCGTTAGCTGATTTAACAAATTTAAAGGTTGAGATTAATCCAGGGCTGCGGGAAACTCATGGTGGACTTTGGGAAGGTAAAACTGCGCCAGAAAATAGGGCGACACATGGTGATTTATTTGCTAATTGGTATGAAGGTGGTGATGAACCAGCAGGTGTTACTGGTGAAAGACGAAGTGATGTTGCAAAGCGCGCAGTTAGTGTTATTGAAAAAGAGACTGAAAACTTTTCTGGAACTATTGTTTTTGTAACCCATGGTGGAACTGTTCGAAGTGTTTTAGGTTCAATTCTTAAACTTCCAATTGCGCAATGGGGAGTAATTGGTGGCTTATCAAATGCATGCTGGTCGGTATTGGAATTAACTAAACATCACACTGGATCACGTTGGTATTTAGCAGAGCACAATGCCGGCTCATTACCTGAGCCTGTCTTTGGAGATGATGCGGTTAATTAGATAAGGTTTATCTCTTGCTTGAAACAGCGGGGCTGTAGCGCAGCTGGTAGCGCACTTGCATGGCATGCAAGGGGTCAGGGGTTCGACTCCCCTCAGCTCCACTTTTAAACAAAAATAAAGGAGTAATGGTGTCAAAAGTATTAACTTTTCCAGACAACTGGAACGCATCTGATATTCCAGATTTAACTGGCAAGCGATACTTAATAACTGGCGCAACCTCAGGAATTGGCTTAGCAGCAGCGACTGAATTAGCAAGAAGAAATGCTCATGTGGTTATCACAGCCAGGAGCGCTGAAAAGGCACGGGATGCGTTAAAGAAAATTGGTCCAGGCTTAGTTGATTACATACTCCTTGATCTAACTGATTTAGAGTCAGTTAAGCGGGCAGCAGCACGAGTTGATCGCCCTTTTGATGTTGTGGTTTTAAACGCTGGAGTGATGGCAACTCCATTCACAAAAACAGTAGATGGCTTTGAACTACAAATGGGCACAAACCACCTAGGCCATTTTGCCTTTGCTGGATTAATTAAGAATCAGATAAAAGATCGCCTAGTTGTGGTCTCATCATTTGCTCATAAGATGGGTAGCTTTGGCGATAACACCTTAGATTCAATTAAAAATATCTGTCTTGGTGTTGGAAAGTATCAAAAATGGCAGGTATATGGCGCAAGTAAATTAGCAAACCTTCTTTTTGTCTCAGAACTTGAGCGGCTTCGTATTCAAAACAATTGGTCCTTCATACCCTTGGCAGTTCATCCTGGTTACTCTGACACAAATTTGCAGGCGGTTGCCTCTCAAATGCGTGGCGCTGCTGCTGAAGAAAAAATCACCATGATGATCAATAAAGTATTAGCTCAACCTGCCTCCCAAGGAGCCCTGCCAACACTTGCAGCATGTGTTTACCCCGATCTGATTGGCGCAAGCTTCATTGGACCTAATGGATTTTTAGAGATGCGTGGCACGCCGAAGTTAACTCGTGCTAGAGCACTTGCTTACGACCAAGTATTGGCGAAGAATCTATGGCAGGTTAGTGAAGAGTTAACAAAGGTTAGTTGGTCTTAAATTATGCATGAGGCGTATGACTTCAAGGCGGTGCAGGATAAGTGGCTGCCAATTTGGGACAAATTAGCGCCATTTAAATCTGGCAAAGATGATGACAAGCGTCCAAAGAAATATGTATTGGATATGTTTCCTTACCCATCAGGTGATTTACACATGGGACATGCTGAGGCTTATGCGTTAGGTGATGTAATCGCAAGGTATTGGATTCAAAAAGGTTTTAATGTCATGCACCCAATTGGTTGGGATGCATTTGGATTACCAGCGGAAAATGCTGCTATCAAACGAGATGCAGATCCAAGAGCTTGGACTTATGAAAATATTGATGTTCAAAAAGCTTCAATGCGTAGGTATGCCTGCTCATTTGATTGGGATCGAACCCTTCACACCTGTGATCCTGAGTATTACAAATGGAATCAATGGCTATTTCTTAAGATGTTTGAAAAAGGCTTGGCATACCGAAAAGACTCAGCGGTTAATTGGTGTCCTGATTGCCAAACGGTATTAGCAAATGAACAAGTTGTTGCCGGTCTTTGCGAGCGGTGTGATAGCGCTGTAACAAAGAAGAAGTTAAATCAGTGGTATTTAAAGATTACAGATTATGCAGATCGCTTACTTGATGACATGCAGCAGTTAGAAGGCAAGTGGCCTGAGAAAGTTTTGTTAATGCAGCGCAATTGGATTGGACGATCAACGGGCGCGCAGGTCGATTTTGAAGTTGATGGATCTGATCAAAGCATCACTGTTTACACAACTAGACCAGATACTTTATATGGCGCAACTTTTATGGTGTTGGCAGCAGATTCTGAGTTAGCGGCGAAATTAGTTGCCGGTAGCTCTGTTGAGGCAGAGTTTAAGAAGTATGTTGAAAGTGTTAAAGCCGCCTCTGATATTGATCGCCTTGCAACAGATCGGGTGAAGAGTGGTGTCTTCTTAAATAGTTATGCAATTAATCCAGTAAATGGTGAGAAGATTCCAATTTGGGCATCTGATTATGTCTTAGCTGATTATGGAACTGGCGCAATCATGGCTGTTCCAGCCCATGATCAACGAGATTTAGATTTTGCTAAAGCAATGAAGCTACCAGTGCGAGTAGTTATTGATACTGGACTTGAAGATCCAAATACCTCAGGCGTTGCCACCGATGGTGATGGCAAGGTTATCAACTCAGGATCTATCTCAGGATTAGCAAAGGATGAGGCGATAAGTAAAATTATTACTGAGCTTGAGGGTAAAAAACTTGGTAAAGCTACAAAGAATTATCGCCTTCGAGATTGGTTAATTTCACGCCAACGTTTCTGGGGAACTCCTATTCCAATTATTCACTGTGATAGTTGCGGTTTAGTGCCAGTCCCAGAATCACAATTACCAGTTGAATTACCTGACGCAAAAGGATTGGATTTAAAACCAAAGGGAACATCTCCATTGGGCGCAGCATCTGATTGGGTAAATGTTGCCTGTCCTAAGTGCAACGCACCTGCCAAACGGGATGCGGACACAATGGATACATTTGTTGATTCATCTTGGTATTTCCTTCGTTACACCTCAGTAAATAACCATGAGAAGGCTTTTGATAAGAAATCAGTTGAAACGTGGCTGCCAGTTGATCAATATGTTGGTGGTGTAACCCATGCGATCTTGCACCTTTTATACTCACGCTTTTTCACCAAAGTTTTAAATGACATGGGCTTATTAAACTTTAATGAACCATTTACTCGTCTTTTAAATCAAGGAATGGTATTGATGGATGGCTCGGCAATGAGTAAGAGCCGGGGCAACCTTGTGAAATTATCAGATGAGTTAGATAAACATGGCGTGGATGCAATCAGAGTATCGATGGTATTTGCCGCACCTCCTGAGGATGATATTGATTGGTCTGATGTGTCACCGGCTGGATCGTTAAAGTTTTTAAATCGTGCTTGGAGAATTAGTCAGGATGTAAGCAGCAAGCCAGGTGTTGATTTTAAGAGTGGTGATATTGAGCTTCGAAAAGCAATTCATAAATCACTTTCTGAAATTGAGTTAGCAGTTGAATCATTTAGATTCAATGTTGTAATTGCCAGAATCATGGAATTGGTGAATGCCACTAGAAAAGCGATTGATTCGGGGTGCGGTCCAGCAGATCCTGCAGTGCGTGAGTCAGCTGAGACAATTGCAATTGCTCTTTCACTAGTTGCCCCATACACCGCTGAAGATATGTGGGAAAAACTTGGCCATAAACCAGCGATCGCAAATGCTGGCTGGCCAGTAATTGATAAGTCATTGTTGGGTGTTGATAATGTAATTGCGATCTTGCAAGTTAATGGCAAAATCAAAGATCGAATTGAGGTATCACCTAATATTTCAAAAGAGGAGTTAGAAAAATTGGCGAAAGAAAACCCAGAGATAAAGTCGGCTATCGCCGGGTTAACAGTAAGTAAAGTAATTACTGTTGCGCCTAAACTAGTCAATTTTGTAGTTTAAATAACACTACTTTTTCTATCCTTTTAACCTTTCCACTGGCTAAAATTCACTTATGAAAAAATTAGCGATTCTCTCAATTTTAATAATGGGCATGCCAACTGCCAATGCGGCAGATCGTAGTGATCCAACTCCTGCGCCAGTTGTGAGCGCAGTGCCTACTCCAGCAAAGACAACTCCAACTCCAGTAGCAAGTGCAACACCAACTCCATCGGTGGCAGCTAAAAATGTAAATACAGAATTAACCAAGGTCAGGACTTTAATTGAGGCGAAAAATTTTTCAGCAGCATTAACTGCCCTGCAGGCAGCTGATAAAACTTTCCCAAATAACGCTGATATCAATAACTTACTTGGGTATAGCGCGAGAAATTTAAAGCAATACAAGCCCGCTGCTACCTATTATGCAAAAGCGCTAAAGATTGATCCCAAACATTTAGGTGCCTTGGAGTATCAAGGAGAACTATTCATGCTGACCAAAAAAACAAGTGATGCAAAGAAGAATCTAGCGAAGTTAAAGAGTTTGTGTGGAGTTAATTGTGAGGAGTACATAGACCTAAAGAAGGCGATTGGTAACAAGTAATCTTGCTTTCTTTGCTGCGAGCCAGCCATTTTGGTCCAACTTTCGCGGTAACACTTGTTTCATTCTTACTCGCTGTTTCCTTATGGTGGGAAGGCCCAGCATACGTTATTGCTTTTGGCGTCTTTCTAGGTCAATTACTTGTCGGCTGGTCTAATGACTTAAATGATTATCAAGATGATTTAAAACATAACCGGGTAAATAAACCATTAGTAAGTGGACAATTAAGTACCAAAAAATTAAAACTAGCAATCAAAATAGTTGCCCCAATGGCTTTAGTCTTTAATTTATTTGGCCCGCTTGGTTTTAAGGGAGGCAGCCTTTACCTATTTGGAGTTGGCATGGGTGTGGCATATAACTTCTACTTCAAATCAACTTTGCTTTCACCACTGCCATATGCGCTTGCTTTTGCAGCCCTAGTTTCATCAATAGTTATTGCGACTGATCAAGCCGTGCCTATCTGGTTGATTGCTGCCGGGGCAATACTTGGTGTTGCGGCTCACTTTGCTAATGTGCTTAAGGATTTAGACCAAGATTTGGCCTCAGGAATAAAGGGTTTACCGCAACGTTTGGGAAAGAAAAATTCAAGGATTATTTGTGGCGTTTTACTTATAACTTTAACCCTAACTCTTAACAATGCTAATCCCAATCAGCTTCTGCTTATAGTTGGCCTGCTTGGCTCGGTTTTGACTTCAATATCGACTAAAAAATGGATCTTTAAAGTTTTAATGATTACTGCAATTGTTGATGTAATTTTATTGCTTGAGGCAGCTGGGGCGCAGATTGGCAGTATTTCAGTTTAAATTAAATAGGAAGATAGAATTAGCTCATGTGTGGAAGATATGCCTTAAATATTTCAGGGGAAGATTTAGCACTTGAGTTCGCTGCTGGTAATGCCAATGTGGCGCTCACCCCAAGTAACTGGAATATCTCACCAACCACACCAATTCCATTTATAGCATCCGATAATCAAGCAGGGGACAGTCGGCAGATTCATATGGGCCGGTGGGGATTAATCCCATCTTGGGCAAAAGATGCCTCTCGCCAATCAAATGCAATTAACGCCAGAGTGGAATCAATTGCCGAAAAGCCAACCTTTAAGAGCGCCTTTAAATCTAGAAGATGTTTAATCCCAGCAACTGGATATTATGAATGGGCAACTGAACTTGGTGCATACAAACCAAAGCAGCCTTTTTATATTTCAAACAAAGATAAAAGCTCTATTGCAATCGCTGGAATTTATGAGGAGTGGATTAATCCCCAAACATCTTCTCCCATTACCACCGCAGCCATTATTACTAGAGAGGTTGCTGGGATATTAAAACCAATTCACCACCGGATGCCGGTGATCTTGCCAAAGAGTTTATGGAGCACCTGGCTAAGCAATAAATCTCTATCACCGCAAGAAATAGGTGAGTATTTAAAGATGATTGAGATAGAAACTCCAGATGCTGGCTTAACCTTTTGGCCAGTTGCCGATGAGGTTAATAATGCAAGAAATACTGGCGCGCAATTGGCAGCACAAATAGAGCTGGCGCCTTCGGAAACTCTTTTTTAACCTCAACTCTTCTGCGCTAAGTAGCCCCACTTGCCACTGTCGGTGGGGTTTAGTATCTTATCGAACAAATGTTCGAACACAAATCAAGGGGTAATCCAAGCCAAAACCAGGGGGTGAAAATCTGCCTGACTACTCAAAGTGGGCAACCTGTTGAGTTTATTTATCAAGGCGTACGCTTTCATATCAGTGAGGTATTAAATAGCTGGCTACAAAGTAGCTCTTGGTGGCAGGAAATTAACTCAGATCAAATTAAGGAAGAGGTAAGTAAGTATTGGCAGGTGGAGGCTGCGCCAATTGGCGCACTTACCACCTTTGAGATCGAGTTTAATCAAGGTAATAACTCTTGGCAGATCAGGCCAAGCTCTAGAAGCAAATAAAAATGGTTAAAGCATTTACTCATCTATCTGCCTGCTCTAACTACTCCTTTAAGTATGGGGTTAATCATCCAGATCAATTAGTGGCAAGAGCTGCGCAATTAAATATGAGTAGCCTGGCATTAACTGATATTGATAATCTAGCTGGCGCAGTTAGATTTGCCCAAAGTTGTGAGAGCTATGGCATTACCCCAATTCTTGGAATCAATATTGGTTTTATTCAAAAACAATCACGGCTAACCCTGCTAGCAAGAAGTGGCAAATTATCCTCTTTATATCGATTAGTAACCGCCATAAATACCAATACTAGTGATGGAGTATTAACTGTTGAGCTACTAGAAAGGTTTAATCAGTACTCATCTGATCTAATCGCATTAATAGGACCACAATCTCAATTAATCAATAATCTAATCGCAAGAAAGGAAGGTTCAGCATTAAGTATCTACCAGCTAGCAAAGAGTCATTTTGATCAGGTAGTAATTGAGTGTGTTAGCCATCAGGAGCGGGTGGGAAATTTAAGATCAACCTCAAATGCAGCTAAATCCTTAACCTTTGCAAATAAGCACCAAATACCGGCAGTAATTACCAACTCAGTTAGGTTTTTAGATCGATCAGATGGACCGGTGGCAGATCTACTAGATGCCAGTCGAAAGCTATCGCTAATTAGTGATGCCAGTATTGAGCGAAGCAATGGCGAGGCTTATTTAAAAGATAGCGAGCAGATGTTTGAATTAGCTGATCAGATATCAATTCAGGCAGGACTTTCCGGTGGTCATCAATTGATAAAAACCACCTTAGATATTGCGCAAAGCTGTGAATTAAAGCCACGAGGTGAGATAGGCCTTGGCGGCGTGCACCTGCCAGAGCCAACCTTGTTTAACGCAAGTAATCAGGCGCAGTTATTGACTCAACTAGAACAAAAGGCGGCAGCAAAGATTGATTACTACTATCCAAATGATTTAAAGAAGGTTGCAGCCAGCAGGTTAGAACAAGAGATAAACACAATTGGCCAATTAGGTTTTACCTCCTACTTTCTAACCGTCGCTGGCATTGTTGATTCAGCAAGATCACTTGGCATCAGAGTTGCAGCTAGGGGAAGCGCCGCCGGTTCCCTTACCTGTCACCTACTTGGTATCTCTGAGGTTGATCCAATTAGTAATGGCTTACTGATGGAGCGGTTTTGTTCGCTAGAGCGAAATGAATTACCTGATATTGATATTGATGTGGAGTCAGATCGAAGGTATGAAATCTATGACTTAATCTTTAAAAGATATGGCGAAAGTGATTGGGCAAAGGTTAATAATCAAAGTCGGTGCGCCACAGTTTCGATGGTGGAGCGATACCGCGCTCGCCATGCAATTAGAGATGCCGGAAACGCTCTGGGGGCTGATCGAACCCAGATTGATCTATTGGCAAAATCTATGCCACATGTCAGTGCTAGAAATATTGGCAATGCAATAAATCAATTACCAGAGTTAAGAAGGCTAGATCTTTCATCCCCATTAATTAAGGCAACTATTAACTTAGCAATGCGGCTAGATAAGCTGCCTCGTCATCTATCGATGCATCCATGCGCGGTAGTGATCTCAGATAACAGATTGTTAGATTTTTCACCCGTTTCAATTAATCAAAGCAATTACCCAATGCTCTCCTTTGATAAGGATGATGTGGAATCACTTGGCTTTTTAAAGCTAGATGTATTGGGGGTTCGAATGCAATCTGCCATCGCTTACACAATCAAAGAGATAAGTCAGAGTGAGGATGAGAGCTTAGATATAAATAAAATCGCCTTAGATGACAAGCTAACCTTTGATTTAATTAAATCAACTAGAACTTTAGGTTTATTTCAGGTGGAAAGTCCAGGACAGCGGGAGTTAGTTGGCAAGTTAGTTCCTGATCAATTTAATGATTTAGTAATTGGCATCTCACTCTTTCGGCCAGGTCCAATTAAATCTGAGATGATCACACCCTTTTTAAATGCTAGAACTGGCGCGGTAAGTGCGAACTTAATTCATGATGATTTAGCACCGATCCTTGAGCAAACTAAAGGAGTAGTGGTCTTTCATGAGCAGGTAATTGAAATCATTTCCAAGATGACTGGGGCAACCTTTGGCGCCGCCGATCAGATGCGCCGAAATATGGGAAGCAAAGAAGGGGCCCAAGAGGTTTGTGATTGGTTTTATCAAAGAGCAGCAAAACGTGGTTACTCAAAATCAGTTGTTGATTACACCTGGCAGATCTTGCGAGATTTTGCCTCCTTTGGATTTTGTAAAGCACACGCCTGCGCCTTTGCAATGACTACCTATCAATCTGCTTATTTAAAAACTCATCACACCGCAGCATTTTTAGCTGCAGTTTTAACTCATGAACCTGGGATGTATCCAAAGCGATTAATAATTGATGAGGCAAGGCAGTGGGGAATTAAAATCTTGCCAGTTGATATAAATAAATCAGATGCTACTTATCGGGTGGAGAAGGTAGTAAGTGAAAAAGATAAGTACCTCTATACCGCGCTAAATACAAAAAGTAGTGGTGAGAAATTAACTCTGCCAAATGCTAGCGGTTATGGAATCAGAGTATCTCTGGCAGATATTGCAGGAATATCTGTACTTGAGATCAAATCAATTATCAAAAACCGGCCCTATACCGATCTAGCGGATTTCACCTATCGATCAGGTGCTCATTGGCCAACTACCCAAATTTTAGTTGAGATCGGCGCCTTTGATTTACTTCATGGAATTAAAAAGGGAAGCAAATTAAATCGGCGAGATCTCTATGTTCATTTATCTGAGTTAAAACAATTAAATGCTGGCAAAGCTATAAGTGGTCAATTATCCCTTGCCTTATCCCCAGGTGAGATAGATAGCTTAGGACTTCCAGATATTACAAAAAGTGAGCAGATTGGTAGTGAATTACAAAACCTAGGTATTGATATTACTGAGCATCTACTTAAACAATACGCACCCTTTTTAGATGCACTTAATGTTTGTAAATCAAGTGAGCTAATAAAGGTGAGATCAAATCAAGAGGTATTAGTAGTTGGTGTGAAGGTGGCGCTGCAATCACCGCCAATTAGAAGTGGCAAACGAGTCTTGTTTTTAACCTTAGATGATGGCTTTGGTTGTAGTGATCTAAGCTTTTTTGAAGATGCCCAACAAAGTTATGCCCACATCATTAAGGGGAACAATTTAATTGTGGCAAAGGGTGTGGTTAGAAGAACTGGGGCAAGGGGAGTATCAATTAGAGCATCTGCTGCTTGGAGCCTTGATGAGTTATATGAAAAATGGCTTAAAGAGCAAAGTGCGATGGTGGGTAGTACTAATTAAGACGGGCGTAGGTAGTGCTTAAATAACTAGCAGTAATTACCCAGAGTTGGTATGGAATTACTGCAAAAAATAATGGAATTGATGCTTGATAGATAAAGTAAAGCATTGGCAGGGTTAAAAGCGCTACAAAGCAAAGTGCAATGGATGCAGCATATAAATTATGTGGTCGATAGAACTGAAAAGCCCAGGTGAGTGCGCAAGCAACAGAGAGTGCGAAAATTGAAAGGTAAATAATGGCATTTGCAGTACTTAATCTATTTGCCACATAAACACTGGCAAAGCCTAAAATAATAAAGTTATATGGCCAGATTAAACCAAAGATGAAATCAGGTGGCTGCCAACTTGGTTGATTAAGTGAGCGATACCAACCATCACCGGTGTTCACCCAAAGCCCTGAACCAATTACATAGACAAAAACAAGGCCAACACCAATTACTGAAAGTAATGTTTTCATAGTGATTAGATTAGACCCTTACCTAATCCAGCTAAGACCTCTTGCGCTCTTTTTCTAACCTCTGGCATATCCTTTAATCTTTTAATTCCAAATAATTGCTGGGCCATCCGGTGATTTCCGACAAACTCCTCCTGGTTTCGATCCAGGAAATCCCAATACAAGGTTGTGAAGGGGCAGGCATTATCCCCAGTTCTAAGTTTTGGATCATAAACACATCCTTTGCAGTAATTACTCATCTTAGAAATATAAGCACCACCTGCTGCATATGGCTTTGTCATCATCACACCATTATCAGCATGCACACCCATACCAATTACATTTGGCACCATTACCCAGTCGGTAGCATCAATAAATACTCGCCTCATCCAAGCTAGAAACTCTTGTGGATTAGTGCCAGTAATAAGAGCTAAATTACTCAGCAACATAAGTCGGGGGATATGGTGAACCCAACCGCGGGTTTGAATATCCTCTAAATTACTTTTAATGCAATTCATTTTTGTCTTACTTGAATCCTCAAATAGAGGAAGCAATTTCATCCTTGCATTTAGGTGATTTAACTCTTTGTAATCTTGCCCCAAATACCAATACATTCCATTTACATACTCCCGCCAGCCAATAATCTGCCTAATAAAGCCTTCAGCAGAGGCGATTGGAATATCACCTTTTTCAAATCTTTTAATGGCAGCATCTAAAACTTCAGATGGGTGTAGTAAGCCGTTATTTATATAGGGTGAAAGTAGTGAATGGTGCAGCGCCCAATTATCAACAGTCATTGCATCCTCATATGGACCAAACTGAGCAAAGTGATTATCAAGGAAGTTCTTTAAAGCTTTTTTAGCACCGTCCCTTGTAGTTGCCCAGCTGCTTACTGGCTTAATGCCAAGCTCTGCTGCAATCTTGATATCAATCTCATCGATCTTGTGTTCAAGGTAGGGCGGAAATTCATAACCTTTTGGAAGTGGTGAGCGGTTCTCCTTATCAAAATTCCACGCTCCTCCTACCGGCTTTGAATCTTCAACTAAAACATTTAATCGAAGCCGCTGGGCGCGATAAAAAGTTTCCATTAGATAACTCTTTTGCCCACCTGCCCATTGATCAAATAATGCACGGGGAGTAAGGAAGAAATCATTTTCAACGAAGGTAACGCCAAAATCAGATAGTGATTGTTTTAATCTAAAGGAGGATGGAGTAGCAGCAATTATTGGTAGGCCTGGGTACTTCTCCTGCACCTCATTTAAACCATCAACTGTGGTGGCGCCTTTTTGATAAATAACGGTATAGCCATCATCTTGTAATGATTTAACAAAGTGGGCAGCGCTCGATAACAAAAAATAAAGCCTTACCTTGCTACCAAACTCTGGGGTGAGCATTCGGGCGCTCTCAACCAAAACAATTAGATCCTCTTTTGGATCAGCTCCTTTTAGCGCGCCGTACTTTGCATTTAATTGATCATGGCTGACATAGATAATGCGCTTCACTTACCACCACATTTTTTGGAGCAGTACTTAACATTCTCCCAATTTTTTGCCCACTTTTTGCGCCACTCAAACTCTAAGTTGCAGGTAACACAAACCTTTGGTTTAAAACCATTTTTTATCTTAGCCCGCATAGGCCAATGGTAGGGGTTTGGTTAAGGTTTTTTGATGAGATTGATCAGATAGGAAATGGCAAAGCCAAAGCCGATCACTGCATATCCAATTGCAAAGGGGGTAAGGGTTGAGGGAATAAAGATTGTTAAAAAGCCAAGGGATGCAGCTGCTAAGAACATAACTCTTCCAACAAACTTTAACGCTGCGGCGTTATTAGTTAGCTTTGAGTTTTGCCACATATTTCCAGCTAAGGCAAATAAAGTGATCGCAATCATTCGCATTGACCAAACCATCTGATCATTACTTTCTAGATCTAGCAGATCTAAGAAAAGTTTGGGTGCGATAAGAAGAAAGATCGCCGAAGCTCCAAAGACAGCACTTCCTGCCTTTAAGGTTTGTTTAACTCCGTGTTGGTACATATGGCAAACCTACGCCTGCAGATTGGTAATGGCAATGCCCTATTTAAGATTTATACAGCCCTATCTCACACAAATTTTTAAACTTACTGTGGTTTAATCTCCAAATGAGCATCAAGAGCAAAGTAGTTGGTTCACTCCTTGCTTTTGTATTTGTTGGCGTAAATTTAAGCCCAGCTATTGCCCACCAACCAGTCTCACTAACAAATGCAAATTCAAATCCCGATAAGGGTCCAATCTTGGTTGATGGCACTATCTCTTTTGCGATCAGAGCAAATTTTACTAAGGCAAATCAAACCCAAGGTTTTCGTGCGTCACTAAAGGCAGGTGAGTTAGTAAATTTTGAGTACCTAATAATGGATAGAGCGCCCGAAAATAAGTTAGCAAACAACAAATTACCAGTTGCCACAATTACTGATCCATCTGGCAAAAAAACAGTAATCAAATTTACTGAACGTAGTAGATTCTATGAGACATATGGCAAAACCAATTACCTGTATTTAGCAAGATTTTCTCAAACTGCAGTTGATGGAATCTACAAATTCACATTGCAATCAAAGGCAAAAGCGGCAATTACAGTTGCGGTCGGAAGTAAGGAAACCTTTGGTGAAGTGTTAACATCTGCCACCTGTCCTGATTGGGATAAACCAATGGGTGAGCCAATGATCTTGCAAGCTTATGCTGAAAGCTTAGTTGGAATGAAAAAAGAGAGTGCGCAAAACTGCGCTACAAACTTAGGTTGGCAGTATCGAATTGGCCAAGAAGATGATCAGATGTTTGCCCTCACAAGAGATTATCGATTAGATCGAGTAACCGTTACGATTAAAAGTGGCTTAATTACTCAAGCACTTGTTGGCTGACAGACTCTGTAAATACCTAGGCTCTTTTATGGAACTAATTGTGCTTAAGGAAAAACCCTAAGGTAGGTGGAAGGGGTCCCTACCTTAGGGTTTTTAAATGATTACTCCCTAGGAAAGAGTAATCTTTTTAGGGTTGATCAGATATGGCCCTAAAGTTATTTTTCTTTTAGTAGATACTGCTCCAATCATTGATCTTCATTACATACCACTGACCACCCTCTATTGCATTTGCAATATCAGCTGGTGCTGGATTTAGATCTGGACGTGATTTAGCAGGAGTTGCGTGAATCTGTGCAACCATCATGTAGTACTTAGCCTTATCACTCTTACCAGTTCGAAGGTATGAAGTAACATCAACAATTCCACTTGACTCTTCATCTTGAGTGATAAAGGTTGTTGTGTTTGCTGAGTTAAAGTAGGTATCTTTAAATTTTGCAATAGTTGCTAATTTTCCATCTGAAATTCGATAGGAAACAACTCGTGCAATGTGTGCGTTATTACCTGGATCTTCTTGAATCAAGACATTTCCAGCATCATCGACCACGATGTTATCTGGCTTTGATAGGTATGGTTCCTCAGATCCATCTAACAACATAGTCAAACTTGCACCCTTGTTTGGATTGTTAACATCAACAAACCGTAATCTCCAAAGTGCGCCACCGTCACGGGTAACAGTTGGAGTTGCAGGATTTGGAGCAGTTGCCTTTGGATCCTTATTTGATTCAGTCGTTACGAAGTAGTAATCATTAGGCTTGTTAGGATCAAAATGACCATCTTCAACTCGAGCTAGGGTCATTCCCAATTCACGAGCTTTATCATTTTGTAACTTACCATTTTGCTTATAGTCAATCTCCTTAAATGATGCAGGAGCTGGAACGCCCTTGGCATACTTAGCGCGGAAAGCGTTGTCATTTAACACATCACTTGCCATCACATAAAGCTTGCCGTTTGTAAGGCCTGCTTTTTCATACCACTCACCAGTTTTTGTCTTGGTGCCGGCATACATAAATAGTTGGCTATCAGTTGCTGCGCCATCCTCATTACCCATTACTACTGTGGCATTTGAGGTAGTTGGTGCGTTAACAAAAGTTTCCCAAGCAGCTAAACCAAAGCCAGGAACCTGAACAAACTGACCATCTTGATTTCCAGCAAAGCCGCGAGATTCATCTCCGCCTTCTTCACCAGTTAGATAAACAGCACCTTTGTATCCAGCGCCTGTCTTCTTGTTATAAAACTCACCAGCATCTGCCAAAGTTGAAGAACAGAAGCGGTTAATTAGATATGAGTGAGCTTGTGAACCGTACTGGTCAACCAAGGCTGCACCAGCTGGCGCAGTTGGCACAACACCAAATTTATTATCCTGGTAGTCATACCATTCAATCCACTCCATAAAATCTTTACCAGCAACAACTGTTTTCTTCTTTAAGTCATAATGCATTTCACTCACATATGAGGCAGTTGTCATGCCAGCTGTTGAAGCACGAGCTGCTGCAATTGGATTTGAATTGCTCCACTCATGATTTGTTAATACACGAAGCTTGCCATTAACTGGAATAACACCCATGCCATCTGGGATGCCACCAATTAGATAGCCACCGACTGAATCACCTGCGGTAGCAAATGGATCAAGGCTTACTCCACTTGCTACTGGCTCCATATAGGTAATGCCAGCAGCTGCATTTGCTGGCAAAATTGTTGAAAATAGTGAAAGCGTTGAGATTATCAATACTGATTTAAATCTGAGATTCTTTGATAGTTTAATGATTTATCACCCTTATCTTGAGTAGTTTTTAAATAAATTAATTCAAGTGATTTGCTAATCACCAGAAGGGAAGTTGAGGTGAGTTAACTCTTGCCAAGTTAACTAAGTGCTGTTTTTTTCTTATCACTGCTCAAACTCTTGATGAAGATAAAAGCGCACAGCGTTCACCTAATGTTTGTAATAACTAACAATCATCAGCCTTTGTAAATAACAGGTGAATAACTACCCAATTTGAGGTGATTTGGTTAGGCTTATCAACTCAGCTTCACCTAGGGAGTATTTATGAAATTTTTAGTAGTTGGCTCAACTGGCCTTATCGGCTCCTATGTGGCAAAAACATTAAGCAAACATGGCACAGTAATTGGCGTCTCTAGAACTACCCAGATCCCAGTAGATGTTAAAGATCCTGCCTCAATTAAGGCGATGTATGAAAAGGTGGGCAAGGTTGATGCTGTTGCTTCCTGTATTGGCAAGGTGGCGTTTAAACCAGTAGCAGAGCTAACCTATGAAGATTACTTAACGGGATTTAAAGATAAAGCATTAGGCCAAGTTGAATTGGTAAGAGCAGGTATTAACTTCTTAAATGATAATGGCTCATTCACACTTATGACCGGGGTATTAGCAAGGGATCCAATTCCATCTGGCTCAGTTGCAGCCTTAGCAAATGGCGCAATTGAATCCTTCACATTAGCTGCTGCCATTGATCTGCCAAGAGGATTGCGAATTAATACAGTTAGCCCAAATGTATTAGTTGAAGCCACTAGTTACCACGCATCATTTCCTGGCTACCACCAGGTGGGCGCCCAATCTGTGGCCGATGCCTACGTGAAATCTATTTTAGGAAAGCAGACTGGTCAGATCTATAAATTAGATTGATTTTTCTTTAACTCCAGCAGCGACCATATCGCAAAGTAATTTCTGATCTACCTTCCAATCATTAGGAAGTGCAATTGTCTTTTTAGTAACTCGATACTCCTTAAATTCAGGGGCAAATTTCTTTAATACCTTCTCACTCCAAGGCGCAATTGAAATATGATTTTTTGATGTGGATACGCCAAATACATACTTCTCACCACTTTTTAGCATTGGTTGATTCCAAGCGATTACCAAAGTTAACTTAGGGTGTTTTTTCTTTATCGCAGCAAAGATTGCCTTTACTAACTTTGCCTGCTTTGGATCTAATGACTTGTAGTAATCAGAAACGGAAGAAAACCTGGCTGCTGATTTTGATCCTCTTGAATACATAACAAGTGCGTTGGCATGGGCTTGGGAGAAGCCGTAATTCTCTTTCAAGTGGGCGATCTGCTCTGGGTATTTCTTGCCCTCAAGCTTTTTCATTACCGCATACCAGTAACTCATCTTCTCGCCATAGCGTTTTTCAATTAACGGAAAGTAAGAAGTGCGATCAGTATTTGTTATTGCCATCTAAATTACTTTTTTGATAAGTACTCTTCTAAGCCAGAAATTAAGCGATCAACATCATCCTTAGTTGAGTAAGGAGCAAGACCTGCTCTAACTGCGCCGGTATCTCCTAAACCTAAGGCTCTAGAAACTTCAAGTGCGTAGAAGTTATGAGCGGGCAGATTTACCTTCTTTGTAGCCATGAACTTGTAAAGATCTGCAGCATCCACCCCCTTGAAATTAAAATAGGCAGTTGGTGTGTGATGCTTTGCCTTTGAGTAGATGGTAATTCCTGGCAGATTATTTAAAGCTTTAACCATGTAATCAAAGAGTGATTGCTCATACTCTTCTAGTGAATTAAGAGATTTAACCAATCGCTCACGTCTTGAGCCACTCACTTGATCATCTAATGTAGTTAGGTAATCAATGGAGGCGCTAACTCCTGCCATTAACTCATAAGGCAGGGTGCCAAACTCAAAGCGTTCAGGAACAACCATGGTTGAAGGCAGTAATTTGTCATTACTTAATGTTTCAAGGAGTGCGGGGTCTGCAACGAAGGAGGCGCAATGTGGTCCAAGGATTTTATAAGAGGAGAAGCCATAAAAGTCAGCTGGCATATTTTTAAAATCAATTACTGCGTGTGGTGTTAGGTGCACACCATCTACTAAAAAGAGTGACCCATTTGCCTTAACCGCTTTGCCAATGGCTGCAAGATCAGGCTTTGTTCCCAAGGTATTTGAAGCACCAGTTACCGCAACAAACTTTGTTTTAGGAGTTAGTAGATCAGTAACACTTGATGTATCAAGCTCAGAGGTTTGGGTATTTACTTTTGCCCACTTAACCGTTGCACCTTTTGCTTCTGCTGCCTGAACCCAGGGCCTGATATTTGAATCATGATCTAATTGAGAAACAATTATTTCATCTCCCGCCCCCCAGCTTTTAGCTAAGGTTCTTGAGAAGTCATAAGTTAATTGAGTCCAACTTCTGCCATAAACAACACCCTTTGGATCACAATTTAGAAGGTCTGCAACAGCGCTTCGATATCCAACAACACAATCTTCAGCGTTTTGCTCAGACTCAGTTGTAGTTCCTCTGTTAGATGATGGTTGGGTGATTGCCTTTGCTATCGCGTCCCCTACAACTTTTGGAACTTGAGATCCACCAGGACCATCAAAGTAGGCAAGGCCGGTATCAAGGGAGGGGAAATCTTTTCTAATTCGCTCTACTTGATAACTCATATGCCTAGCGTATCGAAGTATTTAAGGGTTGAGTAAGTTATAACTTATTAGGCCAGGTATCACTTAATTTATAACCAAGTGGCCATGGATCTGTTGGATCAAGGGTGTGGACATGATTTCCGGTAATCCAAGCTTGTCCTGCAACCGAAGGCGTAATGCCTTTCTTATCCCCAATTAAAACCTCATCCTCAATCCGGCAGAAGAATTGGGAATCAATAATGGATCTGCCAATCATTTCATCTCCCACCTTTAACTCTCCCTTGTGATGAAGGAGTGCCAAGCGGGCAGAACATCCAGTTCCAGTAGGGGAGCGATCAATCTTTCCAGGTTGAATTGCCACCGCATTTTTACTTATTGCAATGCCATTTTCATAAAAGATTGGCTTTGCAATCTGGGTAAAGGAGAAGTGCCTCCAATCAGGATTTGTTGGATGGATGAACTTTAATTGCTCATTAGCGCTCGCTGTAATCTTCATACCTATCTTTGCTAAATCTGCTGCCTCATCTGGCTTAATTTGAAAACCTAGCTGAGTTGAATCAACAATTACAAAGCTATCCCCACCAAAGGCGGTGTCAACCGTTAATGTGCCAACACCTTTTACCTCTAGTTTTTGATCAAGTAGGCCAGCAAAGGATGCAACATTTTTTACCTTTACTTGAGTAACTTTTCCATCTTTACACTTGGCGCTCACATAAACCAGGCCGCCCGGTGCTTGCATTACTAACTCTGTTACCGGCTCAATCATCTTCACAATTCCAGTTTCAAGTACCACTGTTGCTACACAAATTGAGTTCGAGCCAGACATTGGGGGAGTGTCCTCTGGCTCCATGATTATGAATGCCACATCAGCTGCAGGATCAGTTGGTTTAACTAAAAGGTTTACATGCCTAAAAACTCCACCACGTGGTTCATTTAAAATAAATTTACGTAATGATTGATCTTTAGCAATAAATCGAGATTGCTCCCAGATTGTCTCTCCCGGTATCTGATCAACCCCGCCAATGATTACATCCCCAACCTCACCTTCGGCATGGGCGCTAACAACCTCAATCCTCATGGGGTGATCATAAGTGTTGGGTATCTCATATAGAAGATCAAAATACAAAAGGTAAGTCGATCTATCCCAATTACTCAACTGGGTTTATGGTTAGTGGATGAAGAAAACAACAAGTAAGCCAGTTGCCATATCTGAGGCAAGTAAGGTCGAGACCTCAGTTCTGCCACTTAAGTATGTTGATTTTATTGAGGATATCTTTCACGCTGTTCTTGCCATCGCACTTCTTGGTATCGGTATTGGCGCATTCTTTTTTAGCATTAAAAGATTATTTGAAACTGCGCCCTTTTTCCCAAATGGCATGATTCAAGGTGTTAATGACATTTTATTTATTGTTATTATTTTAGAAATACTTCGCACAGTAATCTCACGCTTTACTGATGGTGTTTATCAATTAGATAAGTTTTTAATCATTGGCGTAATTGCTGCGGTTCGACATATTCTAACCGTCGGTGCATCCCTAACCTTAGAATCAGGAAAGAGTGATCAGGCATTTAATCGTGCTATTTATGAGATGGGGCTAAATGCCGGCATCGTTGTTGCTTTAGTCTTTGCCTTTTTCTTATCTAAATCAGCCCTTAGAGGCCAAAAGTAATTTAGCTTTCAAAATCTCCACCTCGGCCAGTTAACCGAGGTGGATTTTTTTTACGATTTGATTCATATTTAAAGATAAAAAAGAGCACAACGGCAGCAAAGGCTGCCGTTAATACAATTCCAATCTCCATATATTTAGCCTAGAACCGCCCAGACTACTAATGCAAATGTTGCAATTCCAAAGCCAGTGATGGCTGAGGCTGAGATTGAAAGTAGGCCGCGTGACTCAGAGATTTTCTTACCCAATGCTGATTTTCCAGCAGCTTTTGTAAGATCTTCAACTAATGCTTCACCCTCACGCACTGCTGCGTATTGGGAGATGATTGCCAAGATACCAGTTACTGCTGCAACACCAACTGCTAGATACTTGGTGCCATCTGATGCCATTGCAAACTTATCCATGCCTGCTAATACAAATACACCAATTAAAACTAGAGATGGCGCAAGTTGAGCCACGATGATCTGCATACGCATTTGATTCCAAAGATTAATTAAATCTTTCTCAGTCATTTATTTTCTCTCCAATTACTACTCTCGAAAAAACCACCAGTTTTTGGTGATTGTAATGAGGAAATATACAGCCGTATTAGGGATCTTTACTGGCAAGGTGCGTAAATTGCAGGTGAATTCACCCACCAAAGCGGTGGGTTGAATAGAATTTAGCCACAATGAATGAATACGGCTCACTTGCCCTAGTTGGCTCTGGTGAGTATCTGTCCCAGATGATGGAGTTTGAAGGATCCTTAATTAAG
The DNA here is from genome assembly GCF_002287885.2 of Candidatus Nanopelagicus limnes. Taxonomy (GTDB): domain Bacteria; phylum Actinomycetota; class Actinomycetes; order Nanopelagicales; family Nanopelagicaceae; genus Nanopelagicus; species Nanopelagicus limnae. The sequence continues at coordinate 857,290 of NZ_CP016768.2, read as the reverse complement.
GATGGATTAGCAAATGGTAAGAAACCAATTTACTTACAAATTCCAACAGCAGCAGCCCAAGAAAGTGATCATCGAATTAATTACTGGCAGCAGTTGGGCGCTGAAGCGGCGCAAAATCTAGGAGTTACTCAAAGTTTTCTGCCAATCTTCACACGGGAGGATGCGAATAACCCAGAGTTACTTAAAACGATTTCAGATGCAGCATTAATTTACTTATCAGGTGGGGATCCGCATTACTTAGCAAATACTTTGCGTGACACACTTGCATGGGATTTAATATTAAAAAATTGGCAATCAGGGGGCTCACTATCTGGCTGCAGCGCAGGTGCGATGGTTTTAAGTGATCAGATTCCTCACTTTAGATTAAGTAGGAGTGAGCCAACAAAAGGTTTTGGCTTGTTAAAGGATGTAAGAGTAATTCCTCATTTTGATAAGTTTTTTAAATGGATTCCAGATTCAGCAGCCAAGGTATTACTTGATTTACAAGGGGATGAAGTTTTAATTGGCATTGATGAGGACACAGCAGTTGTTAAACGAATAGGCCAAGATTGGCAGGTTTGGGGTAGAGGCAAATTACACATAATAAAAGGAGAAGCACCTGGTCAACATCAGGCAGGTGAGTTTGTGAAGTTAGGTAGCCAGATCCTCTGAAACTTGGGTAACAGCTGCTGCTACTACTCCTAAACGTTCTTCTTCAAAAGTTAAGCGATAAGTCATTCGAAAATCATCCTTAGCTCCACTTACCGTAATCTTTTGCACAAGTTGTTCTCCTACTATTTCACAACTATCAAAGGTGTAACCCTTATTGGTAATTAATAAAACATACTGCTCTGAAATGATTTGAGTAAACCGTTCTAGTCCAATTGATTCCTGAAATGATTTGGCTGCAAAGGAGTAGGCCTTTTGCCAATTTTGATCAGCGATGGCATCAATTTGGCCAGAAACATGATCTTTAATTAATAATTGCTGTGATTTTGTGCAATCACCTTCACTTAATTGCGAAAGGGGTGAAGAAGTAGCACAGCCTGAAAGAAGTAATGCGCAGATAAGAGGTAGATATATCTTCATAAATCTTTCCTCGTTATCTGCGCAGGTAAATTTTTTACTTATTAAGCAGGTGGTATCAATGTGTTGGCAAAGATCTGCCAAGCAAGAGCGGACTTAGCAACCAGGGATAAGGTTATATAGGTCGCCTCACCACGTAGGTAATCACTCCACTTACCAACCTTTTTGTATTGCAAAAATTGCACAAGTGCGAATGAGTTAAAGAACAAAAAGATGGTTAGCACGATGACATAGACAAATGCTGGCGCCTTTGTCTCAGAAGCGCCTCCTATGCCAAATACATAAAAGCAAAGTGCTAGCCAAGGAATGATTCCAGTTATGCAACCAAAGATGTATGGCAGCCAGCCACCACTTCCTGGGTTCTCATACTTCTCCTGCAACCAGCCAAATAAAATCATTGAAGCATTCACACCAAAGATGGAAATAATCGCGGTGATATCTGCAACTCCAGTTACCTGAGCAATTAAGACAATCATTACTGATGAGCTAATTGAATACTCAACCCATCTGAAGTAATTACGTTGGGCTGCTAATCCTGCTGAATACCTTGGGAAAAACTTAGGGGAGGCAACAATGATGTGAGCTAAAGATGAAAGCCCTAAGAAGATTGCCACAGTTAAGCCAACTGGGGTTTCAAATAAGGTAACAGGAGGGGCATAAGTACTTCCTGGTGGGCCTGACATATAGGTTGCATTAATTGGTAGCGAGAAATCACTACTTAAGGCCAAGACAATAATCATCTGCACTGCGTGCAAGATGGCTGCGTAGATATTTACTTTCCGTAATGATGAAGCTGTTATTTGTTTACTCATAATTAAAGATTACTTTAGAGGCAGCCAAGTTTTGGGGAGGCCTAAGCATTTGTAGGGTTTAATTGTTCCTATGTTGGTCATAAAACGAATCGCATCTATCGCATTAGGCGCATTTCTCACCTCAGCAGGCATCTCCCACCTTGGATCAAATCGCACAGAGTTTCTAGCCCAAGTACCAACTTGGTTGCCATTAAACGCTGATTTTGTCGTTGTTGCCTCCGGCATAGTTGAGATCACTTTAGGTATCTCTTTAATTACTACTACCTTTATTTTCACTCAATACCGCAAAAAGGTTGGCATTGTGGTTGCTATATTTTTCATTCTTATCTTTCCAGGAAATATAAATCAGTATGTAAATAACATTGATGCCTTTGGCTTAGATACAGATCAAAAGCGATTAATCAGATTATTCTTCCAGCCCTTGCTGGTGATCTGGGCGCTCTGGGCAAGTGGGGTAGAGATAAGAAAGAAAGGCTAACTAAGTTTTTCAAGTAACTTAGAAAGTGCTCTAACAAGAGGTGACCTGCGATTGGCAACTTTTCGACGAAGAAGTGCTAAAAAGATTCAAAATACACAACCAGCACTCTTTGAATAATTCTCAGTTGCCAACTATAATTGCGTCTTTAGCGAAATGAGTTATTAAATGCGACTAGCAATTCCCGATCTCCATCAAGAAGAACAGGTCCATCAAACTGGGGTCGCTTTGATAAATTTATTAGGAGTTGATTTATTCAAATTTATTGACGCATCATTAGAAAAAAGTGATGGTAGTGACTGGTTAACAACTTACAGAAAATCTAATCTTGTATACGCTAATTATAATTTTATTGATCCATCAAATTTATTGAAGGAGTTACTGCGCGTTAGCACGTCACCTTTGAGAAAACCGATAAAAAGTTTGATCGAAATGAAGGATTCTGTGGCTTTTTTTAATAGGCTTCAAATAATTTTAGATGATAGAAATGATTGGGTCCATCATAATTCGAAGTACACAAGTGAGCACCTTAAAACCTTGATCTTGAATATTTACCCCATAGGAGTTAAGTTGAATTTAGGACTTAAATTGGAGTGTGATTTTTTGTTGAGCAGATTAGATGGTGTGATACCAGATATTGCTCAAAATGAAGATGCTGCAATGCCTGAAGCTGAATCGCTAGCGCCATCGCAAATTGTCGAAACACTTAATAAAGTTATTTCAAAAGATGAGTTAACTGTTGGAACACTAATAGATAGTGAATTCTTGGAATATTCATATGTTTTGCATTTAACTGGCCAGATACGTAATCGTAAAACGGATGAGTTGCTCAGTGAAGTAAATCCCCAAAATTCAGAAAGTATTGGAGCACTTTTAATTGCACGAAAACCAAATGGTGGGCGGCTAAGATTGACTCACAGCGGCACCATTGCAGCGTATTTTGAAGATCATTGGGGATATTTGGCTACGGTTTTACCTGATCAATGGTTCCCCGAACATTTGCATCTAACAGTTTAAATGACTTGCCATAAATGCTTGAATAATTCTTGATGCTCGTTTAGAGCAAATCTACTTGGAGTGAAGTTTTCATCGCTCGGTAGACTCAATTCTGTCTCATGCAAATTTCCATAATCATTTTTGATAGTGTCGTGTACTTTCACTTTATATTTTTTGTCTCTGTCGCTATAAATTATATTTAACAATCCCTTATCAAAAAGTTTGTGAAGATCAGTTCTTAGTGGAATCACATTTTCTATATGATCACTTTCAGTTCCATAATAGGGAACAATATGAGCTACTTCGATGGCTTGCGTCGCGGTAAATTTACTAACGGCACACGTATTGTTGTAAATACCAAGTACATATTTTCGAAATTCATTTGCATCTGGCCTTTCAATTACTTCCGTTAAATTCCGAGGTAATTTGCTACGTTTTTCTTTCCACTTCGGATCCGGTTCCCAGTCTAAATACTGATCTGGAATGCCTTGTGAATCATGACCCAGCCAGATTAAAACTGCGTTCTTTATCTGGATCAAGCCAAGAGTTGTTACTGTGCCACCTCCGCCAGAGGGCGCATTTTCACTTGAAAATTCTGGCATCCAAACTAATCCTGCATTTTCAATTATTCGCTTGGCCATCGATGGCATTCCGCTAGTAATTGGAAGTCCCATTGCAGCAGCAATATCTGAAAAAAACACGCTGGGTATTGATGAGCCAACAGTGGTTTCAATCTCTGAATGACCAAGCAACTCGGTAATTTCCTTCATGATTTGATTTTTGGTCGGTAGGGATCGAGTCATTTGCGGCAGATTGTCTCCTGTAACCGATATGTTATCCGTATGAGCGTAACCTTCATAGACTTATTTGCTGGTATTGGCGGATTTCATGCAGCAGGCGCGTCTTTTGACTGGAAATGTGTTTTTGCAAACGAAATAGATCCTGCGGCAGCTTCGGTGTACGAACTGAACTGGGAGAAACCAGCTCTCGGAAATATTCATGACTTCACTCGAAATAATCGAAAAAAATCAATTCCTAAGCACGATGTACTATTCGCAGGATTTCCATGCCAACCTTTTTCAAAGAGCGGGAAGCAACTGGGCATGGAAGAAGACAGGGGCTCACTTTTTCACGATATCGCTTATATTTTGGAAAAACATAAGCCATCTATGGTTGTTCTTGAGAATGTTCGCAACATAGCAGGGCCTCGACATGCGCACGAATGGAATTACATAATAGCAAAATTGAGAACATTAGGTTACAGAGTTTCATCAAAACCTTTTGTAGTTTCACCGCACAAAATTCCGCCAAGTTATGGAGGAACCCCACAAGCAAGAGAAAGAGTTTTCATAGTTGGAACTAGACTTCCATCAAAAAATCATCGACTAAAAAATGATGATACTCCACTTAAGTTTCCTACAGATTTTGATAGATGGGATTCAGATGAGTGGGATTTATTTAAAGATTTACCATTACAAGAAAATACGCCTGCAATAAAAATGAAATATCGAATAACAAATGATGAAATAGAATTATTAAATGCTTGGGATAATCTTGTTCGGGAAATGCTCGCACACAGAGAAGGACTGCGCTTGCCTGGGTTTCCCCTCTGGTCTGACTTATGGGGAAAGAAGCCGATATACGAAAAAGATAGAAAAGCACCTGATTGGAAAAAAGATTTTGAGGCAAAAAATGAACAGTTCTATGACGAACATAAGAAAGTTATAAACAGCTGGTTTTCTAATTTTCCGGTGGTAAGGCAAGTTAATCCTTCTAAACGGAAGCTTGAATGGCAGGCACAGAATATGAAGTCACTATGGGAAGGCTTAATTCATTTCAGGCCATCTGGAATTAGAGTTAAGCGACCAAATTATGTTCCAGCTCTCGTTGCAATCACGCAAACAACTATTATTGGTCCTTATAAACGTAGAATTACTCCAATAGAAGCTGCGAGACTGCAAGGGCTTAGTGACAACTTTTCATTTGGAAATCAAAGTGATGTATTAAGTTATAAACAATTGGGCAATGGAGTAGCAGTTAGCGCCGTATATCAAGTTATCAAAGCTGCTGTCGAGCGAGATTCTGAGATACTCTCTAAAACAAATGCTGAGTTACTTAAATCTGTGCGAAAGGCTCCGAAAAGCAATTCAAAAATAACAAAAGAACCATTAAAAATTAAAGAAATTTCTTAAAGGTTTCACTACTGACGACGTTTATTCTCAATTACAAAACCATCGTTAGTACCGGGGAAAATCAGGCCCAACGCGTAAACAGGCTCTTTTGGAGTTTTTTCGTAAAATGGTTTAACTAAATGTATTTGAATTGTAATCGCATTTGGTATTGTCATTTCGAAATCTCCCAGATATCCAGTTCCAGGCCTGCCTGAGCGACCTTGAAATATATTAGCTATTACCTGTTCATAAGGTGATCTTTCTGGATTAGCTCTAAACTGGAGCATGGATCGATCACGAGTTATTTGTTTTCGAGTATTAGGATCCCAATCCATAAATACTAAATTGGCCGCTTTTAATTCATCCTTATCGGCAAGGGATTGAATTGCCCATATCAAATCATCAAGCTCCACCCTATTCTCTGGAGACATTGGCCAGTCAGCTAAGAGTTCGAGTGCTAATTCGTAATTAACTGGACAGTAATAATTTGCATGGTCGTTTCGATTGTCTTGTGGGAGTTTTATCAATGAATTCGTGTATTCATACAACTTCTTTTTGAAGGATTCTTGATAACTTAGAATACTGGGGTCGAAAAGCATGTGCTGCTTAAAAGTTGCAAGCCTACGGTGACTTATTCCAAGAGAAATTACCTGATTTCTAACTGGTTGATAAATTGGATCCAGAAGGAATTTTCTCCTCCAATCGCCCAGTTTCTGGTTCCCAAGATCTATAGATCTAAGTTGAGTTCGAATAGAATTCTCGTGGTCTACGTAAGAAACATAAGCTTGGATATGATCCTGAAAAAACCATCCCCTCAGCAAGTCTTTATATTTTCGCTTATAACCAAAAAACCTACCTCTTTGTTGAATTACATCTACATTTCCAACCCCAGTAGATCTAGGCATATACGTCACTGCTAAATTTTCAATTGTAAATCCACGTTCGAGCTTATTTCCACCAATTAAAATCCAACCAGCTTTACTCAGCCATTCGCTAGCATGGATGTTACTTGTTTCGGCATTTACTACACGTACTTCGATTTTAGAGATCCACCAGCGAATCTCTTTTAACGCAGCATCTAGATCCCAATCATCTTTTATTGTGCAAGTTTTTTTCAATTCTTCAAGAGCAGGTTGAAAAAAAGAAATTTTCTCTTTTTCATAAAGGAATTCTTCTGGTTCTCTCAGGATGGTCTCCCATGCGGACAAAAGATTAGTGATCCAAACTTCATATTTGCCATGCAAGCTAACCTGCGCAGATGGATGAACCAACATGCTAATAGGTTTTGGATAACTCCTGTTTTGAGCCACAAATAGTGCGATTAAATAATACGCAACCGATTGTTTAAGGCTATTTGGAATACCTGCCGTCGAAGAAGTATCAAAAACTTGATTTATTTCTTGGTCTGGAATAGATCTTGTGTATTCATCATATTCATTGAATAGTTCATTTCCCCCTAAGTAATCTGCCCCTGATTCTAAAAGGGTTACATACTTCGGTGAAAGTGCGTCTTCAATGTTAACAAGTAACGGACCTTGAGGAGTAGCTGTGTACATAACATAACTATGATGGCTCAATGAATTACGTAATCTACCAATTGCTGAATAAATCGTTGACTCTTCACCGGTTAACCAACTTAAGTTCAACCCGGCCTGGTCACCTTCATCGTCGATGATTAAAACAGGATAATTACTTAAATTTATCTTCGACCTTAATCCTTCAATTAGCAAAGTGGTAGCATCCAAGCAAGCACGATTTTTAAGCACTGTAATTACAACTGTTGGCTTGAAAGACTCAGGTGCATCAACTTCGCTCCAAATACTTAAAGCGCGTTGAATAGTTCTTAAGTTTGAATTATGGTCGCGCCGCTTTGGTTTAACTAGCATTACCCATGGATTAGCTCCGCCATTGCCTTCTGCTCTTAAATCTTTGGTTAACCTATCTGCCGTTTGGATTAGTAATTGGTCTTTGGTACCTGCGAGCACAACTACTAATGGGAACCCATTTTCATGAGCCAGTGCGGTTAAAGCCGTAAAAGACATTGTTTTGCCGCTTTGAACTTCACCTACAACCAATTGACAATTTGAACTTATATTTCCGTTCAAAAGTTCACTTCTTTCAAGTATTTTAGTCGTGGTTAGTTTCAATCGTTCTTGTGAGGAAGCATCCAAATTTTGTCGCTCAATAAATTCTTTAAATTCGCCTCCTGTTTTAACCATTTTCTTCATCTGTCATTTCAATAACATCAGATCTTGAGGAAAGATAATTTCTCAATAAATCGTTAATACTTAGTCGCAGGAATCCAGCAGTATCGAATCCTGAACTTAAACCTTGTATTTCAGCAATGCCAATTGCCAAAGCAATTCTTAGTACTGGATCCAAAGAATCTGGATCTGCGACGGTAAATGACTTCATAAATGGATGCTCCCGGTTTATGGTAATTACCCACTTATCTAAATCAGGAATTTGTCTTACTCGCAGCCAACTTGTATCTGCAATTTGATCTTTTACTTCAAGAATTATGTCAGAATTAAACTGAGGAATTAGCTTAATAACTTTTTGGACAACATTTGTTTCATCTGTTCGAGGAGGCTCTGGAACCTCAGTTGTTTTGGTGATTTCAAAACCATCTCCTAGTTGTTCTGATGCATTGTTCTCAATTAGGGCTCTAGTTGCTGAATCAACGACATCTGACAAAGATCCTTGAAGTTTTGCCTTGCCAGCTTTTGAGTTGTCACTTGCTCGATAATTCTTTGCCATTTTTAATAATGGATTTGGTTCTGTATTTAAAGCCTCTTTTATTTTTTTCAATACCTCTTCTTCTTGACCTTCGCGCCATACAACTGCATCTTTAAATGAAGTTACACTGAGTTCAGAAACATCAAGTTCTCCAACAACCCTTTGTCTTTCGAAACTGTTGGCACCACCGAAAATCCTGCCCGGCCTATAAAGATCATCCGGACTATCTGCCATGTTTCCTGCACCTTGGACCACTTTTCTTCGCCAAAGCAATGCTAGGCCTGCTCGCTTAGTATCACCTTTCTCCAATATTCCAATCCGCCCACGAATTTTCGGTGCTGGGTCCGCAGGATTTATTGGATTATGGGATTCATTAAGTTCAATTTCGAAATCTTTTACCCATTCATAGTTTTTATCGTCTAAGGGACCCATATCAGTGGGCCAGTAGGGGGCTAAAAGCCAATTTGTCATAGGCGCTTCTTGAACCTCATTATTAATTAGTAAAACCAGTTCGCCAGTTCGAAGAAAGTCGCGATACATGCTTCGTAAGTAACTTCGCAACCTAGATGCTGCTCCAGCCACAGGTACTGGTTGGTTTAAATTTTTTAAAATTATCCTGGTTCCATGAACTTTCGGGTTTGTCGCTTCTTCCTTTTCAATATCAAGTTCGTAAATTTCATTCTTAATGATTTTAGGTATATCAAAAGTTACTGTTCTTATGATTGGTTCGCCGAGGGCCCTGGTTCGAATAGTGAAAAAATTGGCATACCAGCAAGCTGAACTTTTCATGCCAATTCCGTATTGGGAGATTCCTTTTTTGTCAGCAGGTGGCATTGCTGGTGTAAATGCTCGTTCAATATCTTTTGTATATATTCCAGCGGCATTATCAATTAATTGAATCGTTGGGTTATCTCCGGAGCTATAATTAATTTCTATCCTTAATTTATATTCTGGCCCGTGCAATGCAAACAACTCTTCTTTATGCTCTTGATAAGATTGAATTGAGTTATCAACCATCTCGCCCAGCGCGACCCAAGGCGAATACCTTAGTGATGGGAATAATGCATATAAGCCAATACCTGGTCTAATAGTTACTTGCTCTGGAGTATCCTTATCTACGCTCATTGGCGCAGCCTAAGCTAATTGTTAGATTTTGCACAGGATTCATCATTCGTAACGTAAGCCTCATTTTTTCATGCCCCCTGTTTGAAAGTCTATGGAAGTTTTCCATTTCAATAAGTATGAGTCAGTCCACTGACAGTTTAAGAGCCAGAATTCTAAGTTCCGACTACGGTGAATAACAGAAAATTGATTGATGTTCACACTTTTAGAAGCATTTTGAAGACCTTTACAGGCCCTAGCCACTGTCAGTGGTGGGGGGCAGGATCTTGCCATGGAGCCAAAAGAGAATAGATATCGAGTTACAGGAAGATTAACCATAGATTTTCAGATAATCATGCAAGCCCAAGATTCTGATGAGGCAGAGCTGTTTGCCAATGATATTCACCTTGATAAGTGGGCAGAGGTTGATCGAGAGTGGCAGGTGTTAGATGTTTCTAAGAATTACTTCTTAAAGCAGGTAAATACACAAGCGCCTTCACTGCCAACTCTTAAGAATCACACAGGACGTGAGTAGGTTATAACTATGGAAAACAACATAGCTCAGAAGATCACCGCATTTGCCACGATCATTGCACTTCCATTTGCACTCGGTGCATTTATTCTCACCTGGGCACCTGCCCAACAGTTTTATTTAAGTGATCCAAGAGGTGATGGTTATGTGCCACCCAGAGGAATTGAAAAACTAATAACAAAGGTCCAAGAATCCACAGTCACAATATTTTGTGAACCTAATGACCCTAAAGTATTAGGTAGCTTTGGCTCTGGCTGGGCAATTGATCTAGACCATAGTCAAGGCAAGAGATATCCAACAACTTTAATTACTAACCACCATGTAATTGATGAATGCTTAGATGGCAAAGGAAAAGTCAGAGTAGCCTCACTTTACGGCGATAAGTATCAAGCAGTAATTGATAACTGGGATGAAGAGAATGACTTAGCATCAATTGCTTCTGCCCTTGAGGTAACTCCATTAAAGCTATCTGAGTATGAACCTTATGCAGGTTACTGGGTAGCAGCTATTGGAAGTGCTGATGGTTATGAAGGCTCTGTTGCATTCGGTAATGTTTTAAATGGCACAAAGTTAGAAATCCTTATGACTGCGCCTTTATCTCACGGCAACAGTGGTGGACCACTTGTTGATAATGAAGGAAATGTGGTTGGTACAAACACCTTCGGCCAAATAGATGAGCAATACAACGGAGCAATGTCTCTAAATGCACTCTGCATAAAGATTATGGAGTGTGAAAAGAATGTGTTTTGGAAAGAAGACTAAATATGGGCGACCTAATTAAAGGACCATGGTCGCTATTGAATTCTGCATCTAAAAAGTTAATGATGCCAAGTAGTGAGATTGAATATGTTGTATTAGACACTGAAACAACGGGCACGATGAAAGCTGATCGTATTGTTGAAATCGCCTTAGTTGCGTTTAAAGGTAATGAAGTAATCGAGGAGTGGTCTACTTTGATTAATCCCCAACGTGACGTGGGTAAAACAAATATTCATGGAATTACCGCATCAATGGTTTCATCAGCTCCAATTTTTGGAGATGTAATCAACGATGTCTTTAGAATGATTAACAATCGGGTTATAGTCGCACATAATTTAGGTTTTGATGCTCGAATGCTTATTCAAGAATTTAATAGAGCCAACACTCAAGGTGATATTGGTAAAGGATTTTGCACGATGACCGCTGCACGTAGATTGCTTCCAGCTGGAAAATCTTCACTTTCTGATGCATGCGATGAGGTTGGAATTAAAATTGTTGATGCACACAGTGCACTTGGTGACTGCAAAATGACCATGGAGCTTTTTAACCACCTTTCAGAGGACGAGCAAGAGGTCAGTTCGGCAATGGTTGATTATTCATCAGATACCAATCCAGCAAGAATTTTAGTAAGAACTGCTTTTAGCAATAAAAAAGATGATGCTTTAGAGCGAATTCAAGCATTTACTAAGAAAATACCTTTCCCTACATCAGATGAAAAATTTATAGCATATTTATTGCTGCTTAATATGGCGATGCAGGACTTAATCATTAGTAGTGATGAAGAGAGTGAACTTAATAAGTGGGCAGAAGATCTTGGTGTCAGTCAGAAAGATGTTCTAAAACTACATACTGGCTATCTTGATTCATTTATTCAGGCTGCTCTTCGAGATGGCGTAATCACTGTTCAAGAGCGAGAGATGATTGAAAAAGTTGGTGCAGCACTTCGCCTACCTGTAGTAATTCCTGAGACAGCTCAACCTATTAAGGCAAACAGCGATAACTTAAGTGTAGGTAAAAAAGTATGTTTTACTGGTGCGGCTGTTGGATTCAATGGTGAACAGATAAGCAGGGAAGATCTTGAAGCACTTGCAGCAAAGGTTGGCCTACACCCAGTTAATGATGTGACTAAAAGAGGTTGTGATGTTCTTGTCACAGCTGATGAGTCTTCCATGTCTGGAAAATCAAAAAAGGCTAAGGGTTGGGGAATACCAATAATTTCTGTAGAGAAATTCATTACTTTTTGTACGTTTGGCTGATTAATTTAATTCAACGCAATTATCGCCAGCGCCGATGAGGTCGCTGCAATTCCTAACCAGTTGGCAATAGATGGTCTTTGCTTCATTAGCTTTATCGCAATTAAGGCAGATAGGGCAGGGGCTGATGCCATAAAGACACCAACCTTGCTTAACTCTAGGTTTGTAATGGCAATCATGAAAAATAGATTTGCCAGCATCTCACATGAGCCAGAAAGAAGTGCGTACTTCTTCCAACTACTCGATTGTGGTTTTTGATTACTCTTTGGAGAAAAGATAAGTGAAACAAGTAATACACCAATTCTTGCGCCAAAGAGGGCGGCAATAATTTGGGATTCATCTATTTCTGTCATCAATACTGAAAAGCCGGTGAAGCAACATGCAGCAGCTGTTGTTAGACCAAATACTTTTAATGTCGCCTTCTGATGACTTGCTGATGTGCGAGAAGCTAGAAACAAACCAAGAGCGCCTAAAGCTGTTGCAATTGGAAAGGTCCAGGAGATTGATTCATCTTTAACAAGGACAGCAAAGAGGATTAAGTTAAATGATTGCACCAATGCCACAACCGGGGATACAAATGAGACTGATCCAATTGAGAATGCTTGGTAGATAAAGGGAAGGCCTAGTCCGCCGATAAAGCCGGCGGCTATACCAATTAAGATCACTCTTAAGGTGATGGTATTTAGATTAAAGAGGATTACTACAGAAATAATTGCCATTGCAATTGAGCTAGAGGCACGTAATGTGTTGCGCCAGCTACTTATTTGAGTTGATTTACCACCCAGGGTATTGGTGAAGGCATTTGCTAAAGCATTTGAGAAAGAAGAAATCTCGCCAATCATTATTTGCTTACTTGCTCAGCAAGTTTTGATCTAATGCTTACCTGCTCCTTTACTACCTCAGATGTTGCTACTCTGCGTAAGAAGGTATCTACTAAATCTGATGCTCTCTTATTTGATGATGCTTCAAGCTCTTTAGTTTGTTTGCGAAGGAGATCAAGATCAACTCCTTCACCAGTAATCTCAACACAACCACTTTGCCGGCTTAGCCATGCTTCTAGTACTTCAGGATCAACCTCTGGATGAAATTGCAGGCCAAGAGTTCTACCCATTACAAATGCTTGGTTAGCACCAGCTGTTTTTGCAATCTCAGTAGCACCCTTTGGAGTTGTCCATCTATCCCAGTGGTATTCAAACCAGGGACCAGTTGGAATTAATGTTGTGTCATTAGATTCAATCTCATACCAACCAACCTCAGCCTTTGGCGCTCTTGCAACTGAGCCACCTAACGCTCTTGCCATTAATTGACCACCAAAACAAATACCAAGAATTGGTACTCCTTCATTGTGAGCTTCTTTAAGTTTTTCAAGCTCTGGCTTGAGCCAATTACCAATTCGATCATCTTCATAGGCTCCATAGGGGGCGCCCATTGGAACTAGTAGGTCATACTCTAAAAAGTTTGGAAAATTTGCATGCACATTAGGAGTTGAAAAATTCTCCTCCGGCACAATCAAAAACCTTTCAATCTCATAGCCATGTTTTTCTAGAGATCGCCAGATTGGACCACCGAGCGAGATGTGATCATGTTCGATGAATAAGGCGCGCATTTGGGGGAGTTTACCTACTCTGATTACAAAGAAGAGCCATAAAGCCTTGAGAGATTAAACTCATGATGGCCGCCAAGTTCTGCCTTGGTTAATTGACCATTGGCCACATCTAAAATTAACTTATAGATCTCTTGCCCATTTTCTTCCAAAGTTTGGGTGCCATCAGCGATTGTGCCGGAGTTTAAATCGATAATATCTGGAATAGCAGTTGCCATCTCAGTATTAGTTGCCACCTTAATTGTTGGCATTACGGCGCTGCCCGTAGGAGTTCCCCTACCTGTTGTGAAGACAGTTATGTTTACACCGGCTGCGCCAAAGCCAGTTAACTGTTCAATGTCATGACCTGGTGTGTCCATGAAGTAAAGGCCTGCCTTTGTTGGCGCAATTGCATACTCAAGTACGCCAGTAAATTGGGCGTTGCCTGCCTTCTTAGCAGCTCCTAATGATTTCTCTTCCAATGTTGATAGTCCGCCTTCAATATTTCCTCTTGATGGTTGAGCGCCTCTGATATCAATTCCTTCATAGTTAATACTTGCTTCATACCTTGCCACCACATCAATTATTTGTTGGCCAACCTCTTTAGTAATTGCACGCTTTGCTAATAAATGTTCTGCGCCCAAGATCTCCATTGTTTCACCAAGTATTGATGTGGCGCCCTGCGCCACTAAATCATCACTTGCTACACCCAGCGCTGGGTTGGCAGTAATTCCAGAGTAGGCATCCGAGCCACCGCACTCAAGGCCTAAAACTATTGCAGAAATAGGTGCTGCAACTCTTTGCTCACCTTTGGCCTCTGTGAGTAATTTATTAGCTTCAACAATGCCAGCTTGGGTTAACTTATCTAAGGATTTTAAATCAGAGAGTGATATCTCAATTAGCTTTGTTTTGCCATAACTTTTAGCCCTGCTGATTACTTCATCCTCAATTGGTGTGCCAAGGCGCAACAATATTGTTGCGTAGAGATTTGGATTTGTCGCGTTCCCTGCCAATGAGTGAATGATGCGCTCATGATCTTTTTCATTTACCTGCGACCAATCATGGCTCACTGCAACTGCGCCCTTTGATTGGTCTTCAATATCTCTTGCTGCAGCGGACAAAATTTGATGAAGTGGCAGGATCAAAACATGGTTTCTAAAACCCCATCTGCCATCACTGCGTTTATAACCGGTAAGGCTCATCACACACTCCTGACCGCACGGGGTGCGACAATCTCACCAATGCCAGATACTTCACTCTTTGTTTTCTCACCGTTACCAACCTTGGTAAGAAGTGCAATCATTTCATTAGCTGTTGCAGTTGATGGCAGATCAAACTCAGCAGATAGGGCGGTGTGTAGTGGGGAGCTTGATGCAATATTGATAACTGGTATTAATGGAAAGCCAGATGGTGGTTGATTCTCATCTGCGAAGGAGAAAATAATATGAACTTTCTTGCTCATTAATTTTGCCAAGTTATGTTCACTTACGCCCTGCTTATCCTCAATCTCAACTGCAAATCCTGCTGCAATAAGTGCGCTCTTAATATCGCCCAAGTTCTCAACATTGCGGGCTAGATCTAAACCAACTACTAACTTTTCTACAGCTTTTGGCTCACTCTTAAAGTTATCTCGAAGCTCTTTTGCCTGCACCACACCTGCTTCATATGTGCCAGTGGCGCCGCCTGACTCTTGAATAACTAATAATCTTGATAACTCTCGGTTTATCTTTGGTAGCAACTCTGGTCCTTGAATAGTTTCACAACCAAGGGAAACCACCAATACAGATTGCACATTTGGATGATTTGCTAACTCAATGAAGAAGTTATCCACTCCTGGCACATCAATACCAATAATTCCGCATCCATTTTGGTGGGCAAAGGTTAATGCGCCAACTTCATTGGCAATCTTTCGACTTACATGGGTTGAGCAAACTACTGAAGGCAAGATCAATTGATGATCTCTTATGCCAACACCACGACCCTTATGGGCAAAGCCGGTAATACTCATAAGTTAACTCGCCTCAGTGGAGAGGCGATCTCCTAAAACATTGTGGGTGTGAACATGCTCTCCAACAGTAATATCTTTGGTGGCATGTCCCATTCGCTCGCCATACTTAATAATTCCTTCACCCTTTTTAACTGACTTTGATGCCACTTTGTGGCCTCTTGGTATTTTTTGGGTGATTGTTAACTTTAAATTATCTTGATCAATAACTGTGCCAGCAGCCATATCAGCAAGGCAGATTGCAATGTTATCTGCTGGGTTTAGAACTAATACCTTGCGCATATCGATAAGGCTACTACTAAATGTAGGGGGAGATCAGCGTTAGGTATTTTTGATAATTACTACTTAACGCCTCATCTTGCTGCGGTTTGAATATCTCAATTTGTGAGATATTTATCTTCATCAACTCAGCTGTCAGATCATCACCTGATTTTATATGGCTAGCCAAAGATAGGAATGCTGCTCCCATATCAGAGCCAGTGGTGTTGGTAATAGCAACTGGTCTATTTAATATGTTTGCTCTAATTTGAGATAAGACCTTTGACTTACCGCCACCGCCGGTGGTGTAAATAGTTTGTGACAACTTAGCGCCAGCCTTTTGCAAAAGATCATAGGCATACTTTTCGGTAAAGGCGATGCCTTCTAATATTCCGCGGTACTCCATAACATCACTCTCTGGCTTTGCTGACATCAGATTTGTAATTGAGGATGATTTAATTGGGAATCTCTCACCGGTAACGGGCAATGGATAGGTAATAAAGTTTGCAGCACCAATTTCTGCTGCTTTCTTATTTAAGCTTTCAAGCTCTGCTTCATACTTTTGATAACTAACTCCGCCTATATTGCTAGCACCCCCTAATAAATAGCGATTTGATGGCAGAAGGTGTGAATAAAAGCCATCCCCTGAGATATTGCTATCTGCAACTACTTTGATCACCATTGTTGTGCCAAGGGATGTAACAGAGCCAGTAGCACCACCTGCTGCGATTTGTGCGGTGCAGCCATCTGTCATACCGGCATAAATTGGAATGGGTGGAATACCCAATTTTGCTGCGATCTGATTACTTATTGTTGCAATCTTTGTGCCAGGTAGAACCACTTTAGGAAGAGTTATGTTCAATGAGTTAGCGAGCTCTTTAGTAGCAACTAGATAATCGCTACTTTTAAAATCAACACCCATCTTTAACCCATGGCTACTATCGGTTGGGATTTGGGGGAGTGGTTGCTCTGATAAATGCGCGATTAAAACTTCAGGCGTATTTGCGAAATGAAATGGCCCGCTTTGTTTTGAAGCTTCTATTACCGCAGCAGCTCTTCCTAGAGGGTCACTTGCCCTGCCATCGTTATACATAGCAGCTGGTGCTATTGGTGCGTAGTTTTTATCGCAAAGTATGAAGGTGCCACTTGTCGCTGAGATTAAAAGAGATTGGGGGATAAACCCTTCTTCAATTAATTGCTTGCAAAGATGGGTTAAAACTTTATCAACGGCTGTGATCCAACTTTTACTATCTTGGGTGGCAGATTTATCTTCCCTCTTTATAACTTGGGCCAGTGGCTCACTTGCCCTGGCAAGAGGTGTTCCTGTCCTATCAATTGCAACTGCTCTAACATTTGAGGTGGCAATATCAATGCCAATAAAGACAGATTTACTCATAGAGCATTTATTAATTCAGGCAGTGATTTTAAATCACTCACCGTAATATCAGCCGCTGCTAAATCATCCTTTGAAGGATCAGGATTGGCTTCCCCTCTTCTTACCCAAACTGTTTTCATGCCCAATGCTTTGGCTGGATTAACATCGGTATCGATTCGATTACCAATATGAATTATTTCTTGCGCAGGCAGTGATAACTCTTTGATTGCTAACTTAAAAAAGGCTGGATCTGGTTTTTCAAAGCCAACGATGGCAGATATGCCAAGGAAATCTATTAACTCAAATAAGCCATCTTGTTTTAAACGATCTGCTGCTACTTTTGGTTGATTGGCGATGATGCCAATCTTTAAGCCAGCTTGCTTTAGCTTTATTAAGCAATCTTTGCCATCTTGGTATTGATCATTATCGTTAAATAACCATTCTTTATTGGCTATCGCCATTAGCTCACTCTTTTTATCTAATGAGCCTAAGAAGGCTTCACATAATTTAGATCTAAGTGAGCCAGATTGTGACTTTAAGTGAGCAAGATAAATCTGATCAAAGCTTTCTTGGGAAACTGAAGTTAATTGATTAAGGGCAGAAAATATTGCTCGCTTAAAGGCATCATCTGAGTATAAAACTCCGCCAATATCAAAGGTGGCAGCTTTTACTCTCATTAACTCTTTTTACTTACCTTGCGACAACATCTTGCGACGCAAGATTTCATCCGGCCTATATGCAATTGATGCTGCTTCTCTTTTACCAACAAACTTAATACCGCCAGCACTTAGTGCTCCCAATCTAACTCTGGCAGCTTTAACTGCAATCTGTGTTGTGGACAGTGCCTCAGAACTTGCTGAACCAAAGGTGCAAAGACCATGGTTTCCTAAAATAATTTGACCAGGGGACCTCTCATGCTTCTTTTGATACTTAAGTACTCCTTGATAAACACCTAAGCCAAGTGAAAGACCAGGGTCTGCGTAGGGAAGAAATAATGGAACTGGTCCGCAAACTACTGCTTCATCTGGGAAAACTGTTGCTTTGTAATGTTTAGCGCCATCTTTACTTGCAGCCAGGGCCACAACTGGAGTTGGGTGGGTGTGTAGTGACCAGGTAGCACCCATTAGATCAAAGGCAACTACATGCACCATAGTTTCAATAGAGGCCTTCTTTACTACACCATTTGGCGTCTTAGACTCTTTTAATATTGCATCAAATGCTTTATCTAGCTTTTTACTTACTCCCTGTTTATTAGCATCAACTAAAACTTGAGCACACTTTGCTAAATCAAGATAAACCCAATCCTCTATTGTTGCTTTGCCCATCACCACACCACTTGCTTTAACTAAAAAGCGATTTGTGGAAGGCTCAAAGACTGCAGCATTACCTTCTGCCACAATAGTTAGATCAGCTGATGGGTCTCCGGCTGCGATGGCGAGAGATGTTAATTGGGAAACTAAATCACTCATCGCATATCCTCCAAAGTTAGCTTTTGATAACGAGCGCGGATTTGTGCAATTGTATTCTGATCTTGGCCTTGGGTGGGTTTAAAACTTTTCACGCCTAAATCAGATCTAGAGATGAGCGCTCTTGCAGATTTTGTATCCTTTAAGTTGGAATCCTTGCCGAGAGCAATTGCCTGCACCATCGCATTTCCCATTGCAGTTGCCTCAACAGGGCCAGCAATAACCTCTTTGCCTGAGATATCAGCGGTTAATTGGCATAGGTGTTGATTTTGTGAGCCGCCACCAACAATATGTATTGCTGGCATTTCAAGCTTTGAACACTGCGCTAAATCATCACAAGTTTTTGTGTATTGCAGGGCAAGGGATGCAAAAACTGTTTGTGCTAACTCACCTGGTGTAGTGGGGATACTTTGATTTGTTGTTTTGCAAAATCTTTGAATTCGCTCAATCATCCCGCCGGCGTGGATAAAAATTGAGGCATCAACATAAATCAGGGATGCAAAGGGATCCTTCACTGCCTGTGCTTGCTCTACTAACTGCGCGTAGGTTAAATCAAAGCCAGACTCTTTTAGATCACGGCGCACCTCTTGGATTAACCAAAGCCCCATAATGTTTCTAAGCAATCTAATGGAGCGGTTATAACCACCCTCATTAGTTAATCGCCCCTCTAAGGTTGTTTTGTTAACAACAGGATTTTCAAGCTCTACTCCCATTAACGACCAAGTGCCACTTGAAATGTAAGCACTCCCTGGGGATGAAAGAGGAGTAGCAAATACAGCGGCTGCTGTGTCATGGCTTGCAGTTGCAATACATGTAATTGGGCCAATACCTGTTTTATCTTGGAGTGATTTACTTATTACGCCCCTGATACTTCCTGGGTTTTCAACTTTGCCAAAAATATGGGAGGGAATATTTAAATCCTTTGCAAGATCTAGCGCCCATTGATCATTAACCACATCATATAAACCTGAGGTTGTGGCAATTGTGTACTCAGTACCAATAACACCAGTTAGGGCGTATAAAACAAGATCTGGCATAAATAACAAGTGCTTTGCTTTTTTAAACTCATCCGGTGTTTGATTTGTGATTGCTAGTAACTGATAGATGGAGTTGACTTCAAGTAATTGGCATCCACTCTCATTGTGTAATCGTTCTCTTCCTACAAGGGAAGAAGCTTTTTCTAACATCCCATCGGTTCGATGATCACGGTGTGAGACAGGAAGATCAATTACCTTTCCATCATGATCGATTAGTCCAAAATCTAATCCCCAGGTATCAACTGCTAAACCAAGGTAGGTACCAGTATTTGCTGCCTTACTTAACGCTGTTGTTATCTCATCAATTATCTTTGGCAGATCCCAACACCGCCTGCCATGGCGATCGGTAGCAACTGGTGTTTGAAAACGATGGATCTCATTGGTTGTGATTTGATTTCCAATACTTACCGCCATCAAGCGGCCAGATTCTGCCCCCATATCTAGGGCGAGGTATTGGTGCATACCCTTAACTCTTGCCTAAGTTGGCACCTAAGTTCAACACCGATAAGAGATCTTGCTATATAGATATGTATAGGTAATAAGGAGTGCGGGGTAATCCCAGATCCTAAGATCTCAGCCACCCGTTACCTCTTTGTTATCTGGGCGGTGGCGGCCCTACCTAGCCGTAATAGGAAAGTGAAGGTAGGGTCAGCGAGAGAATTTGCTTAAGAGCTAATGATTTATTGATCTATTAGGAATGAGGTAATTCGGTGGCCGCTAAGGGTGATCTACTACTTGAAATGAGTGGAGTGCAAAAGCGCTTTGGTGGCGCAGTTGCATTAAAGGGAACAGATCTAAAAATTAGAGCAGGTGAGATTCACGCACTCCTTGGTGAAAATGGCGCGGGTAAATCCACGATGCTTAAGATTTTGTCTGGCGTTCATGTCAATGATGGTGGCTCAATCAAATTAGGTGGCAAAGATTTTATTACCGGATCCCCGCAAGCATCCATTGATCAAGGTGTGGCAGTTATTTATCAGGAGCCATCCCTTTTCTTAGATCTATCTTTAGCTGAAAATGTTTTTATTGGTCGCCAACCTAAAAAGGGAATGGTGATTGATTGGAAGTTTGCCCAAAGTGAGGCAAAGCGATTATTTAAAGAGTTAGGTGTGGAGTTAGATCCAAAGCGGCAAGCTCGTGGTCTTTCCATTGCAGATCAACAAGTTGTTGAGATTGCAAAGGCGTTATCCATGAATGCAAATATTATTTTAATGGATGAGCCAACAGCAGCCCTTTCAGCTTCTGAAGTTGAGCGATTGATGACAGTTATGAAATCACTTAAAGCTGCTAATAAAGCGGTTATCTTTGTTAGCCACAGGTTGGATGAAGTATTTGCAATCTCTGACTTCATTACCGTAATGCGAGATGGCGCAACTGTGAGTGAGAATCCAGTTGGTAAGACTGATCTGCAAAAGGTAATTAAAGAGATGGTGGGAAGAGAGTTAACTGAGCTATTTCCAAAGACAGAGAACAAGATTGGCGCAGTAGTACTTGAGGTTAAAGATCTAACAAATCCTGCCTACTTTAGAAATGTTTCATTTAATGTTAAAAAAGGTGAGATTGTGGCCCTTGCTGGCTTAGTTGGCTCAGGCCGATCAGAGGTTGCAAGAGCAATCTTTGGTGTTGATAAGTATGAAAGTGGCTCAGTAACTTTAAATGGTAAAGCCCTTCCTGCTGGCTCACCAGTTGAAGCGATGAAGCGCAAGATTGCATTAGTTCCTGAGGATCGCAGGCAGCAAGGATTGTTTATGGTGGCTGGAGTTAATCGAAATATCTCAATGGAGTCCTTTGATAAATTAACTGATCGTGGCTTAATTAACTTTAAGCGCGAGAAAACTTTGACTAATACTTGGAAGGAAAAACTAAGTATTAAGTTTGCAAACCAAGCAGATCCAGTTGATCGTCTTTCAGGTGGTAATCAACAAAAGACAGTATTGGCTAAGTGGCTTGCAACGGATCCTGATCTATTAATTGTTGATGAGCCAACTCGCGGTATTGATGTTGCTACAAAGGCAGAGGTTCACCGCTTGGTAAATCAAGCAGCCAGTGAAGGTAAAGCAGTTTTGATGATCTCATCTGAACTTCCTGAAGTATTAGGAATGGCAGATCGAATTATTGTGATGCGTGAAGGCAAGCAAGTTGCCGAGCTATCTCGTAAAGAGGCAACGCAGGAGAAGATAATTGCGGCTGCAACTACCGGAAAGCGAAGTGCTTAATATGAACTTCTTAAAAAAACTTCGTCCATCAAGCCGGGAATCAAGTCTTTTCATTATTTTGCTTGTCGCAGTTGGCGGCACCGGATTAATTAACCCACGATTTTTAACAGGTGATGGCACTAGAGATCTTCTAACCTCAACCTCTGTTGTGGCGCTCCTTGCAATTGGGATCGCACCAATTGTGGTTATGCGCCATATTGATCTATCAATCGCTTCTACCGTTGGCTTATCTGCTTGGACAGTTGCAGATTTTTGTGCAAAAAATCCAAGCTTTACCTGGGTGCAATGCTTTGTGATTGGTTCAGTTATTGGCCTTGCAGTAGGTATTGTAAATGGCTTACTTGTGGCAGGGCTTAGATTGCCTTCATTGGTGGTAACGCTAGGAACTTTATATATTGTGCGCGGTTTGGTTTATGTTGTATCAAACTCAGTTGATTACAACGCACAAGAGATGCCAGAGAGCTTGTTAGCACTTGGCCAAAAGGTTTACTTTGGTCTGCTGCCCTTCACATTCTTAATGGTAATTATTGCAATGATCTTGATGGCCCTCTTTATGAAGTACACAAAGTCAGGCAGAGATGCTTATGCAATTGGATCTAACCCACCGGCTGCAGACCTTGTTGGCTTAAAGGTATTCCGTCGCACATTCCTAGCATTTGTTTTCTCAGGTGTTATGTCTGGCATTGCTGGCGTGTTTTATTTAATGCGATTTGCCCAGGTTGACTCCACCGCTTTTTATGGCCAGGAGTTAGCAGTTGTTGCAGCCGTTGTAATTGGTGGCGTAACAATTATGGGTGGATCTGGAACTGTAGTAGGAGCTGTAATTGGCGCATTACTTGTGCAGACAATTCAAGGTGGCTTAGCAGCCCTTGGCGTTGATGCGTTCTGGAAGGCAGCGATTAATGGTTTGCTATTAATTATTGCAATCTACGCCGATCGAGTACTGGCGGTAAGAAATGAGAAACAATTGCTGGCGCAACGAATAAGAGAGAGGATTTAGTCATGTCAAAATTTGCCAAGTTAGGTTCAGTAAGACGCAGTTGGGATACTGCAATTATTGGACTACTTCTACTTGTTTGGGTTTTTGCCTCACTCACCACCTCAAACTTTCTAACTCCACTTAACTTCTCCTACATCTTCTCTAATACTTCAGAGATCATGATCATCGCCTTTGCTATGTTATTTATGATTATCTTGGGCGAGATTGATTTATCTGTTGCATCCATCTTGGCACTAGGAAGTTCAATGCTTGGTTGGAGTTATGCCAAGGGAGCACCGATTTGGATGGCAATACTTATCTGTATTTTGGTTGGAACAGCCTGTGGTTTTGTTAATGGATTCCTTGTTACAAAGTTAGGTTTGGGTTCATTGGCTGTAACCATTGGAACACTGGCGCTATACCGCGGTATTGCAAATGGTCTACTTGGTGAGAACACCGTAAATGAGTTCCCAGAGTTTTGGACAAGCTTTGGTTTTGACACCATTGGTAAGTCATTTATGCCAAAGACCTTGCCATTAATTATTATCTTTGGAATTTTATTTGGTCTACTTCTACACAAGACGCCATTTGGTCGTCGCACATTAGCTATTGGTCAAAGCCCAGAGGCAGCCAAATTTGCTGGTGTTAACGTGGTCAGACACAAGATGATTGTTTTCACCTTCACTGGCTTTATGTCAGGTGTTGCAGGAGTTATCTACACATTCCGCTTCTCAACTGCCCAAGCTGATAATGGTGTTGGTCTTGAGTTATTAGTTATCTCTGCCATCTTGTTAGGTGGAGTTTCAATATTTGGTGGAATTGGAACCATGTGGGGAGTTGTCGCAGGTGTATTACTTGCTGGCTCAGTTGAATCTTGGTTAACACTGCAAGAGATCAACGCACAATGGCGAACAATTGTTACCGGTATTTTGCTTTTGATCTCAGTTGCAGCCCCTGTATTGGTGCAAAAAGGTAAAGCACGAAGAGAGCTTAAAGCTTTAAAAAGCTAGCAAATGCAGCAGTTATTACTTGGCGTAGATGTTGGTACAACTGCGACCAAGGCGGTACTAGTTGATAACGCTGGCCACATCATCTCCCAAGGCAGAGCTGAGTATCCAACAAAATATTTACAAGCTGGTTGGGTTGAACAAGATCCAAATGATTGGTGGCTAAGTTTTTGTAAGGCGGTTGAGATCGCCCAAGCTGGCGCGGCTGGTGCGCAAATAATTGGTGTTGCAATCAGTGCGCAAGCACCGACATTAATTGCAGTTGATGCAAAAGGTGTGCCGGTGAGGGATGCGATGATTTGGATGGATCGCAGAGCCCAGGCTGAAGCAGATGAGTTAGCAAATCAGTTTTCAAATATCTCCCAGTTAACTGGTAATCGAGCCGATCCATATTATGTTGCTGCAAAAATTAAATGGTTGATTAAAAATGAGCCAGCTAATTATCAAAAGACAAAGTACTTCTTACAAATTCCAGGCTACTTAAACTTTAAGTTAACCGGCAAATTTGGCATTGACGCAGCACATGCATCACTTTTGCAACTTCGAAGCGCTGATAACTCAAAGTGGGCGGATGAGGTAATGAAATTTGTTGGAGTTAGTGAGGATAAGTTTCCCCAAATTGCTAACTCAATTATTTTGCAAGGTGAGGTGTTAAGTAATAATGATTCAAAGATTGCAGCTGGCACACCTGTTTACTTTGGTTCCGTTGATGGTTGCTCAGCCGCCCTTGAGGCAGGAGTAATTGATCCAGGTGTGGTGGCTGAAATGACTGGCACCTCAACAGTGCTCTTAATGCCAACTGATGGAAATAATTTTAATGACGCGTTCGTGGCAATTGAACATGCAATAGCAGGCAGACAACTTCGCTTAGGCGCCATGGTGGCATCAGGTGCGAGTGTGGCCTGGCTTCAACAAAATATTTTAAAAGGTGAACAATCAGTTGAGCAGTTATCAAAGGATGCCCAAAGTGTTTCACCCGGCAGTGAAGGAGTAATTTTCCTGCCATACATGATGGGGGAGAGGTCCCCGATCTGGCATACAAATGCTCGTGGAGTTTTCTTTGGCTTATCTTTAACTACAACACCAGCCATGATGTTTAGAGCAGTACTAGAAGGAACCGCGTTTGCTCTCGCGCACAATGTTGAGATTGGCAAAGCAGCCGGCATAAAAATTGATGAGATAAGAAGTATTGGCGGCGGAAGTAAGAGTGAGTTATGGAATCAAATAAAGGCAGATGTAT
Source organism: Candidatus Nanopelagicus limnes (assembly GCF_002287885.2). Classification (GTDB taxonomy): domain Bacteria; phylum Actinomycetota; class Actinomycetes; order Nanopelagicales; family Nanopelagicaceae; genus Nanopelagicus; species Nanopelagicus limnae. The sequence goes on along the minus strand of NZ_CP016768.2, from coordinate 832,222 downwards.
TGGGTATGCCAATTGCTGTTTTAGAGGATTCAGTAGGAGCAGCAGTTGGTGATGCTTATTTAGCTGGCATGGGCGCTGGCATGTTTAAAGATATTAGGCAGACTATAAAAACAAATGTGAAGATCGAGGCAAGGTTTTCACCAGACATAAAGGTTCATTCCTATTACCAGGAACGCTACGCCCGCTTTCGCTCCCTATATGAATCTATTAAGGATGAGTTTGATAAGAGCGCGCCATCTGCTTCTTATAGGCTTAAGTAAATGAAAACTTTTATCACTGCCCGAATGGATCAATCTGAGATCAATCGATTAACTGCTGCCGGTTTTAAGGTTGAGCAAGGCGGCTTTGCACTAACGGGTGAGAAGATGGATAAGGGTGAGTTAATAAGTAAATTAGCAGATGTTGAAGTTGCAATCATTGAGTTTGAAAGTATTACTGATGAAGTAATTAACTCTGCCAAAAACTTGAAGATAATTGCAGCTTGTAGAAATGAGCCAGCTGCAAATACCGACATTGCTGCTGCAACTGCTAAAGGTATTCCAGTGTTGTTTACTCCAGGTAGAAATGCAGTTGCAGTTGCTGAATACACCTTAGGTTTAATGATCTCAATTGCAAGAAGTATTCCAACTACTCATCATCTTCTTCGTTACACCGATGATTTAACCTCTGTTTCCTATTCAGATAAGGCAGGGGATAGAAAAGGCGTCACCTCTGAGTGGAGTCTTGATCCAGATGCACCTTTTCAAAGATTTCAAGGCGATGAGTTAATGGGCAAAACAGTTGGCATAGTTGGCGCCGGCTTTATTGGCCAAGAAATCGCCAGACGAGTTATTGCTTTAGGTATGCAGGTAATTGCATTTGATCCATATGCAAAGGCTGATCAATTAGCAAAGCTTTCAATAAAAAGTGTGGAGTTAGATGAATTAGCTAGGAGCAGTGATTTTGTGGTTATGGCAGCCAAGGTAACAAAGGAAAGCACTGGATTATTTAGCGCTAAGTATTTTGATCTTATGAAGCCAACTGCTTACTTTATAAATACTGCACGGGCGGCATTAGTAGATTATGAGGCGCTATTAAAGGTTTTAAAATCTGGTGCGATTGCAGGAGCAGCCCTTGATGTTTATCCAACTGAGCCACTGCCCGGAGATTCAGCATTTAGATCATTATCAAATGTGGTCTTAAGCCCACATCTTGCAGGTGCTTCTAGACAGGTTGTTGCCCATCACTCAAAAATGGTGGTCGATGATCTATTAGGCTTACTAAATGGTCAGATACCAAACCGGGTTGCAAACAAAGAGGTTATGGATAATTTTATGAAGAGCGGTGGCATAAAGTGAAGGTTGCATTAGTAACCGGGGGTGCAACAGGAATTGGCGCTGCCACTGTCCAATCCTTAGCTGCGCAAGACACGAGCGTTGCATTGCAATACTCAAGTAGCCAAAAAGAAGCTAAACAAATTGCTGATCAATTAAATGCTCAAGGCTTTAAAGTTGAAATCTTTCAAGCAGATCTATCCCAAAAGGGAGCAGCTGAAAACTTAGTTGCCCAAGTTAAGCAAAAACTTGGTGACATAGATATTTTAGTTAATAACGCAGGTGTTATGAGTGATGCAAGCATTATCCAAATGAGTGATGATCTTTGGGATGAAGCGATAAATGTTAACTTAACAGCAGCCTTTAAATTAATTAGAGCGTGCGCGCCAAGTATGGTGAGTAAGAAGTGGGGAAGAGTAATTAATATTTCATCCCAAGTTGCATTAACAGGCTCTGCAAATCACGCGCACTATGCAACTGCTAAAGCAGGTTTACTTGGTCTTACCTACTCTGCTGCAAAAGAGTATGGCGCAAGTGGTGTGACAGTGAACGCGGTATTGCCAGGAAGAATTGAAACTAAAATGATTGCAGATCGCTCCGTTGGCAGGTTAGATGAGTGGCTTTCACAAACTCCATTAAATCGATTGGGCCGCCCCGATGAGGTGGCGGCCATGATCAATTTCCTGGCCTCTGATGCCTCCTCCTATATAACTGGGGCTGCCATCAACGTAAACGGCGGATTGGTGATGGGTTAGGGCTTTCGACGCCTAATCGTTATAAATTCAACTTGCCAGTACTTCCCAGCCAATACTAAGTTTGCCCAGCGGTCCTAGGAGTCGTAGCTACTTTCCTAGGCACGTGTTGCAAAGTTAAATAATTTTGTAACTATCAACGAAAGGAAATACTTTGAAAAAAGTTCTCTCCGTACTTGCAGCAGCAGTTCTTCTTGCTGGTTGCAGTTCATCATCTGACGGTGGTTCAGGCGATGCACTAAAGATCGCTCACATTCCTAAATTAGGAACAATTGGCTACTTCCAAGCAGCTGATAAGGGTGTTCAACGTGCATGTGCTGAGCTTGGTGCAGAGTGTGCCTACAAGGGCCCAACTGAAATCACTGCTGCCGCACAGGTAAAAGAAATTAACGCAGCTGTACAAGCTGGTTACAACGTATTAATCGTTGCAGCTAACGACAAAGATGCTCTAGTTCCTGCTCTTAAGGATGCAATGGACAAGGGTGTAACAGTTGTTACTTACGATTCAGATGTTGCACAAGATGGTCGTTCAGTATTCGTAAACCAGGCTTCATCAGAAGGTATCGGACAAGCATTAGCTAAGTCTGCTTCTGACATTGCTGGTGGCGCTGGAGATATTGCAATTCTTTCAACAACTCCAGATGCAACAAACCAGAATGTATGGATTGACTTCATGAAGAAGGAGCTTGCAGCTAAGTATCCAAATGTTAAGGTAGTTGCAACTGCTTACGGTCTAGATAAGCCAGAAGAGTCAACAACTGAGACTCAAGGACTTATCCAGAAGTATCCAAAGATCAAGGCGATTGTTGCTCCTACATCTGTAGGTATTGTTGCTGCTGCTAAGTATGTTTCTGGCTCAGCTGCAAAGGGCAAGGTTGCTGTTACTGGTCTTGGTCTTCCAAATGACATGAAGACATACATCAAAGATGGTTCAAACGCCCAAGCTTCACTATGGGATGTTGAAAACTTTGGATATGTTGCTGTTTACGTAGCTAAGCACGTACGTGACGGTGGCGCTGTAGCTGTTGGCGACAAGGTCGCTTCAGGCCCTGGCGATAAGGGTGATGCAGAGCGCACAGTTACTGCAGGAGCTGTAGGAAATGAAATTATCCTTGGCCCAGCAACTGTGTTCACAAAGGACAACGTAGATCAATTCGACTTCTAATTAATTTTAGAAGCTTTAATTAATCTGCTGATAGGGCAGCCTCGTAAAGAGGCTGCCCTATCTTCTTTTTGTACAACTTGTTTATATATTGATATTTATTACCAATAGTTGGACACCGCCTTTAAAGAGTGGAAAGATACGCGTAAAGAATCCTTTTATCGCTAACAAGTAAGGAAAAATGCCAACTACCAAACGTCTTGAGTATGGTGGTCACGCACTTGTTTGGGCGGGGGATTGGAGCGCAAAGGGCGCAGCCACTGCCATAAGTGGGGCCGCAAGGGCCGGTTATGACTACATAGAAATCGCATTATTAGATCCATGGAATGTGGATATTGCGATGACAAAGGATTTACTGCAACAACATAATTTAAGAGCGCACGCATCCCTTGGCCTATCTGCCAAAACTGATGTGACTAGCCTTGATCAATCAATTGTTAAAAAAGGGGACGAGTTACTTCGCCAAGCAACTGATGTACTTCACGCACTAGGTGGAACTGAGCTTTGTGGAGTTATTTACTCATCTTTAGCTAAATATCCACATCCAGCTACTAAAGAAAACCGAGCTAACTCAGTTGGTGCGATGCAACGATTGGCAGATTATGCAGCCGATAAGGGAATTAATATAAATCTTGAGGTAGTAAATAGATATGAAACAAACATTATTAACACCGGCGCTGAAGGATTAAAGTTTTTAGAGGAGGTCAACCGAGCCAACGCCTATGTTCATCTTGATACCTATCACATGAATATTGAAGAGGATGGCATGCGAAAAGCTGTTATCGAAGCCGGAGATAGATTGGGCTTTGTTCATATTGGTGAGAGCCATCGTGGATATTTAGGAAGTGGCAATGTTGATTTTGATACATTCTTTGCTGCATTAAAAGAGGTTAAATACCAAGGACCAATCACCTTTGAATCATTCTCTTCCGCTGTAGTAGATCCAGCTCTTTCTAACACTCTATGTGTTTGGCGAAATCTTTGGAGTGATTCAGATGATTTAGCTAAGAAATCATTGGATTATATGAAGGCAAGGTATTAATTAAATGCAAAGAGTCTGTTTTAGATTACAGGTGCGAAAAGAGATGATGGATGAGTATGTGGTGCGCCACGCATCCGTCTGGCCAGAGATGTTAAACGCACTTTCTGAAACTGGTTGGCATAATTACTCACTTCATTTAGATCGCTCCGATGGAACTTTAATTGGCTACTTTGAAACCCCATCATTAAAGGATGCTAAAGCTGGAATGGAAAAGCGCGAGATCAATGCCAAGTGGCAGGCAGATATGGCGCCATTTTTTGTAGCCTTAGATGGCAAGCGACCTGATGAAGGATTTTTACAACTAGAAGAAGTTTTCTACCTTAAATAAAAAAGTTAACCCAAACCAAAGGAGCAACGCATATGGCATCAAAGCAAGAGGCTAAGGAAGTACTTAAGCGTTTTTGGATTGAGACTCCTTCTTGGGCGTATGGAAATTCTGGAACTAGATTTAAAGTATTCGCTCAACCTGGTGTGCCACGTGATCCATTTGAAAAAATTGCTGATGCAGCCCAAGTACATAAGTTCACTGGCGCTGCCCCATCTGTTGCAATGCATATTCCATGGGATAAGACAGATGATTACGCAAAGCTTGCCAAGCATGCCAAAGAGCTTGGGGTAAGACTTGGAACAGTTAATTCAAATACATTCCAAGATGATGATTATAAATATGGCTCTGTTTGCCACTTTGATAAGAAGATTCGCCAAAAGGCGGTTGATCACTTATTTGAGTGCATAGAGATTATGAATATCACTGGCGCCTTAGATCTAAAGCTTTGGTTTGCTGATGGTACAAATTATCCAGGCCAAGATGATCTGGCTGGAAGACAAGATCGCTTATTTGAAAGCTTGCAAAAGGTTTATGCTCGCCTTAGTGATAACCAAAGAATGCTTTTGGAGTATAAATTCTTTGAACCAGCATTTTATTCAACAGATGTGCCAGATTGGGGCACTTCATATGTGCATTGCACAGAGCTTGGACCTAAGGCATCTGTTTGTGTTGATACCGGACACCACGCACCAGGAACCAACATTGAATACATCGTTGCCTTCTTACTTCGTAAAAAGCGCTTAGGTGCCTTTGACTTTAACTCAAGGTTCTACGCAGATGATGATCTAATTGTTGGAGCAGCAGATCCATTCCAATTATTTAGAATTATGCATGAAGTTAATCAAGGTGGCGGCTTTGATAAGGGAACAACTGTTTCCTATGTATTAGATCAATGCCACAACATTGAGCCAAAGATTCCAGCACAGATTAGATCTATTACAAATGTGCAGGAGGCGGTTGCAAAAGCTTTGATCGTTGATGCTGACGCGTTAAAGAAAGCACAATTAGCAGGAGATGTTCTAGGTGCTAATGATGTTTTGATGGACGCCTACAACACTGATGTTCGTGATTTGCTTGGTGAATTGCGAAGTGAGCAAGGATTAGCAACTGATCCTAAGTTGGCTTATGCAAAGAGTGGTTATGCTGAAAAGATTGCTGCCGAACGAGTCGGTGGCGCACAAGCCGGATGGGGAGCTTAATGTCGACACCTAAAGTAGTTTCTGAGTTATTAGCCCGCAGTAATAAATTAGGCGCAGAGCCTAGATTTACAAATTACGCTGGTGGAAATACTTCAGCAAAAGGTGTCCTAGCAAATCCAGCAACTGGTAAAGACACAACAGTGCTGTGGGTAAAAGGATCAGGCGGAGATCTTGGCACTTTAAAAGAGGCAGGTCTTGCTGCCCTTGATCTAGAAAAATTTAAAGATTTAGTAAATGTATATCCAGGGGTAGAGCGTGAAGATGAGATGGTCGCACTCTTTGATTACTGTGCATTTGGTAAAGGTGGAGCAGCTCCTTCAATTGATACCTCAATGCATGGTTTAGTTGAGTTTGATCATGTTGATCACCTACATCCTGATTCAATTATTGCCCTGGCCACTTCAAAGGGTGGTAAGAAGTTAACCGCTGAATGTTTTGGCGAAGAAATCTTGTGGGTGGATTGGCGACGTCCTGGTTTTCAATTAGGACTTGATATGGCAAAGATTGCAAAGGAAAACCCAAAGGCTAAAGGCTGTGTATTAGGCGGACATGGTTTAACAACTTGGGGTGTGACAAGTAAAGAGTGTGAAGAGCGATCTATTTGGGCAATTACAAAAGCTGAAGAGTTCATAAAGGCAAAGGGCAAAGCCGATCCATTTGGTAAGAAGGAATCAAAGTACGCACCTTTAGATAGTGCAAAACGTAAAGAGCGAGCAGCAGCCCTTGCGCCATACCTTCGCGGTATTGCATCAAAGGATGTAAGAATGCTTGGCAGCTTTACCGATAATGATGTTGTCTTAGATTTCTTGCAAGGTTCAAAGCTAATGGCACTTGCAGCCCTTGGCACATCATGTCCTGATCACTTCTTGCGCACCAAGATCTCACCAATGGTTTTAGATACAAAGCCAGATGCACCACTGGATGAGGTAATTAAGCGAGCAAATGAGTTGCATGCGGAGTATCGTAAAAATTACGCCGCTTACTATGACCGCAATGCAAAAAAGGATTCACCTGCAATGCGGGGAGCTGATCCACTAGTTATTTTAGTTCCAGGTGTTGGCATGTTCACTTATGGCAAAGATAAGCAAACGGCCCGAGTTGCTGGTGAGTTTTATATCAATGCCATCAATGTAATGCGCGGAGCAGAGGCACTTTCAACCTATGCCCCAATTGCAGAATCTGAAAAATTCCGAATTGAGTACTGGGATTTAGAAGAGGCAAAGCTAAAGCGCATGCCAAAACCAAAACCACTAGCGGGCAAGATCGCATTGGTAACTGGGGCTGCATCAGGTTTAGGTAAAGCAACTGCTGAGCGATTAGCGGCTGAAGGTGCCTGTGTTGTGGTGGCAGATCGTGATCTAGAGGGAGCTACAAAGCTTGCTACTGAGCTAGGTGGCAAAGATAAGGCGATCGCTGTTGCAATGGATGTAACAAGTGAGGATGCGATTGCAGATGCAATGGCGCAAACCATGCTTGCCTTTGGCGGTATTGATATCGTTGTTAATAACGCTGGTATCTCAATTGCTAAACCAATTACTGAAACCACAGTTGCAGATTGGGATTTGCAATTAGATATTATGGCAAGAGGTTCATTTTTAGTATCTCGTGAGGCTGCTAAGGCGCTAAAGGCGCAGGGCATGGGCGGAGATATTATTTATATTTCATCTAAGAACTCAGTCTTTGCTGGTTCTAACAATGTTGCATATGGTGCAACTAAAGCTGCGCAATCACACCAGGTGAGATTGTTAGCAGTTGAGTTAGGTGAGTTTGGTATTCGAGTTAACGGCATCAATCCAGATGGTGTGGTTAAGGGCTCTGGCATATTTGCTGGTGGTTGGGGAGCTAACCGCGCTAAGCAGTATGGCGTTGAGGAATCTAAATTAGGTGAGTTCTATGCCCAGCGAACTATCTTGAAAAAAGAGGTTTTGCCTGAACACATTGCCGCTGCCGTCTTTGTAATTTTAGGCGGAGATTTAACCCTAACTACTGGACTTCACATTCCAGTAGATGGTGGTGTGGCCGCAGCCTTCCTTCGTTAGGCAAATTCTCCTTGCTACACGCAGCGATTGATTTAGGTGGCTCATCAGGGCGGGTGACCGTTGGTGAGTTAGTTAATGAAAAAATAGTTCTAACTGAGCTGCACCGATTTAAACATGAGCCAATTCAAAGCAATGATGGCTTATTTTGGGATTGGCAATTTATATTAGATCAAATAAAAATTGGTCTGAATAAGGCATGTGAAATGGGTCAGGTAGAAACCCTAGGTGTTGATAGCTGGGCAGTTGATTATGGATTACTTGATGCAAAGGGTGAGCTACTAGCCCCACCTCATTGCTATCGAGATGGGCGAACCGATGGCGTAATGGCAAAGCTTAAAAATGAGCTAGGTGTTGATTACATCTACGGCAAAACTGGAATTCAATTTATCTTCTTCAACACTATGTATCAATTATTTGTTGAGAAAAACTCATCAATATATGGGCGTGCGGATAAGTTTTTAATGGTGCCAGATCTAATTAACTACCTACTTTGTGGCTCAATTAGTACAGAGATCACTAACGCCTCCACCACGCAATTGCTTAATGTTCACACCCAGGATTGGGATTGGGAGTTGATTGAAAAACTTGGAATAAAAAAGAGCTTATTTGCCAAGATAAACAAGCCAGGTGAGCAAGTAGGTCAGGTGGTCGGGCATGGAAAATTAGATTCAATCAAGGTGATCTCAGTTGGCTCACACGACACAGCGAGCGCTGTAGCTGGCGCCCCCCTTGGTGAGGATGGCTTAACTGCCTATATCTCAAGTGGTACTTGGTCTTTAGTTGGGCTTGAGTTAACAAAGCCAGTTACTGATAAAAAGGCGATGGAATTTAATATCACCAATGAGATGGGCGTTGCTGATCGGATTAGATTTATTAAAAATGTGGCTGGCATGTGGTTATTAGAGGAATCTTTAGATTACTGGGCAAGTAAGGGTGAGCATTACACCGCAGCCGAGCTAGCAAAGGCGGCAGCAGAGCTACCAAAGGCAGCGGTAATTGATGCCAATGATCCAATCTTTGAAAAGCCAGGGGCGATGCCAGAGCGAATTGCGATGCTCTGTGAAAAAAGTAATCAGATAGTTCCACAATCACCGGCAGCCTATGCCAGATGCATCTTTGATTCATTAGCGGATGCCTATGTGAAGGTATTAGCACAATTACAAAGTGCGGCTGGGGTGAAGATAAATGCAATTAATATTGTGGGCGGTGGCAGTGCTAATAGATTATTAAATCAATTAACCGCTGATGCCACAGGAGTTCCTGTTTATGCAGGCCCATCTGAGGCAACAGTTCTTGGAAGTATTTTGGTGCAGATGCAATCTGTTGGATTGATTAACTCTTTAGCTCAAGGAAGATCGATTATTAAAAACTCAATTACCCAAGTGGTATTTACACCAAAAAAATAGTTTAAACGCTGCGAAGAACAGCAGTTACCTTGCCCAGAATCTGTGCGTCGTCCGCTGGGATAGGTAGAAAATCATCATTTGCAGGAAGTAACCAAAAGTGGCCATCTTTTTTAGACCAAGTTTTAACAGTTGCTTCACCATCAATCATCGCTGCCACAATCTCACCTTTTTCCGCGCTCTTTTGGGAGCGGATCACAACATAATCACCATCACAGATTGCAAGATCAATCATGGAATCACCTTTTACCTGCAACATAAATAATTCACCCTTACCAACTAGGGATTCAGGAAGTGGTAATACCTCTTCGACTAACTGCTCTGCCAAAATTGGATTTCCAGCTGCGATCTTTCCAACCAAAGGAATTAGACGAGTCTTTCCTTGTGGGGCGGCCCCGCCATCCTCACCTGGCAAGGTGATCTCAATGGCCCTTCCTCGGGAGGCATCCCGGCGGATCCAGCCCTTTTCTTCAAGGATCTGCAGTTGGTAGGTGACGGATGCGGTGGAGGATAGGCCGGCTTTTTGGCCAATCTCGCGCATAGAGGGTGGGTAACCCTGATCCTCAACTGCTTTTTTAATTACCGACAAAATCTTTAGCTGCCGCGGGGTCAGTCCATGATCATCGGTTGGACCATCAGGTAGCTCAGATACGTTCTTTTTTGCCATAAATAAAGGTTAGCAGGGGGAATGAAAAAAATCAAACATATGTTCGATTTAAAGTAGACAATGTCAGTGGGGTAGTGTTTAATACTCTATAGAACAGATGTTCGAATCCCCTCGAATACTGTTATCAAGGAGTAGAAAATGAAGGCAAGACAAGCCAAGCGATTGGCACGAACAGTTTCAACCATATCCTTATTAGTAGTAATTGGCGCTGGTTTTAGCTCTATTTCATCAGCCAGTGAAAAAAGCGGTGATCAAAGTGAAGTTAAAAGTAAGTATGTTCAAGTTGTTGTGACCCCTGGTGAGAGCCTTTGGTCGATCGCAGCATTAGTGGCAGGTCAAGGTGATATCGCCTCAGTGGTGGCTGAGATCGTTGAGGTCAATGCACTAAAGAGCGCCGATGTGAGCGCGGGCAGTAAGTTGTTAGTTCCAGTTTTATAACCCGCCTAGGCTGTTTGCATCCAGTAGAGAAAAGATTTCATAAAACACGCCGACTCAGGTGCTTTTAAACCCTAAAGAGCGGGTCTATGGTTCACCCAACATATAGGGGTGATTACGCTTATGGCTTCCATAAGTAGTGGTTTTCCGCTAGTGTGCTCTTCCCCCACTTAGCTAGGAAAAAAGGAGAATCAAAGCCGTGATCTGTCCATTCTGTCGTTTTGAAGACTCCAGAGTGATTGACTCACGTCCAACTGATGAGGGCAATCAGATCCGCAGAAGGCGCGAATGCACCAGCTGTGGCAAACGGTTTAACACCGCTGAGAGCTCCATTCTTCTAGTCATCAAACGATCAGGTGCTACTGAGCCTTTCTCTCGCGAGAAGGTAATCAATGGTGTGCGCAAGGCATGCCAAGGCAGACCAGTTAATGATGATGATTTAGCACTGCTTGCCCAAAGAGTTGAAGAGTTTCTTCGCTCCGATGGTGTGGCAGAGGTTGAGGCCCAAGAGGTTGGAATGGCAGTACTAGCGCCACTCCGAGAACTCGATGAGGTCGCCTACCTACGATATGCCTCGGTATACCGTAGTTTTTCCTCCCTAGAAGATTTTGAAGGTGAGATCGCACTTCTCCGTGCCGAACCTTCCAGAAATTCAAAAGCATTAAAAGTTTCCCAACCAGCACGAGTTAATTAAGTAACCCCTTAAGTAGATAAGAAGTAGAGATAAGTAGCGCGAAGAGATAAGTAGAAAAAGATTTGCACCAAAGAAGTGAAGAATAAAACTAAAAAGAATTTAAACAACTAGTTAAGGGGATAAGTAAATGTCTATAGTAAATAAGCCAGCAGCGGTTAAGACCGGCACTGGAAAAGGTTTAACAATCGAACGTATCTATACAACCGCTGGAGTTCACCCATATGACACAGTCAAGTGGGAAAGGCGTGATGTTGTTCAGACCAACTGGAAATCTGGCGAGGTTATCTTTGAACAAAAAGGTGTTGAATACCCTGAGTTCTGGTCAGTAAATGCCTCCACAATTGTTACCACCAAATACTTCCGTGGCGCGTTGGGAGCAGAAAATCGTGAGTGGTCACTAAAGCAGGTAATTGATCGCGTAGTTTTAACATATACAAAAGCTGGTAGAGAGCATGGCTACTTTGCAACTCCAGCGGACGCTGAAATTTTTGAACATGAATTAACCCATATGCTGATGCACCAAATCTTTTCTTACAACTCACCAGTGTGGTTTAACGTGGGAACGAATGCTCCACAGCAAGTATCAGCATGTTTCATCCTCTCAGTGGATGACACAATGGAATCAATTCTTAATTGGTATAAAGAAGAGGGCTTTATCTTCAAAGGTGGATCAGGTGCTGGTCTAAATCTTTCAAGAATTCGCTCATCAAAGGAGCTTTTAAAATCAGGTGGCACAGCCTCTGGCCCAGTTTCATTTATGAGAGGCGCTGACTCATCCGCTGGCACAATCAAATCAGGTGGTGCAACACGTCGCGCTGCGAAGATGGTTGTTCTAGATGTTGATCATCCAGATATCGAAGAATTTATTGAGACCAAGGTTCGTGAAGAGGACAAGATCCGCGCCCTTAGAGACGCCGGCTTTGATATGGATTTGGGCGGAAAAGATATCGTTTCAGTTCAATACCAAAATGCTAATAACTCAGTTCGAGTATCCGATGCGTTCATGAGAGCTTATGAAGCAGGAGATTCATTTGGTTTAACTGCTCGCTCAACTGGTGAGGTTGTGGAGAGCGTTGATGCTAAACAATTATTTAGAAAGATGGCAGAGGCTGCTTGGGCATGCGCGGATCCTGGCATTCAATACGATGACACCATCAATGAGTGGCACACAAACCCAGAGACTGGCCGCATCAACGCATCTAACCCATGCTCTGAGTACATGTCACTAGATAACTCATCATGTAACTTGGCATCTTTGAACTTAATGAAGTTCTTAAAAGCTGATGGTTCATTTGATGTTAAAAACTTTGTGAAGGTAACTGAGTTAGTAATTACCTCAATGGATATCTCAATCTGTTTCGCAGATTTCCCAACCGCCCCAATTGGTGAGACCACAAGAAACTTCCGCCAATTAGGAATTGGTTATGCAAACCTCGGCGCGCTACTTATGGCATCAGGTCTTGCATATGACTCAGATGGCGGACGCGCCCTTGCTGGTGCGATCACATCACTATTAACTGGTGTTTCATACCGCAGAGGCGCAGAGCTAGCCGGCATCGTTGGTGCATACAACGGTTATGCCAGAAATGCTGCCGCGCACACCCGAGTAATGCGCAAACACCAAAATGCAACTGATTCAGCGAAATCAGTTTCAACTCTTGATAAAGATGTTTGGACTGAAGCAATCAAGCAATGGTCAACTGGTAACGCACTGGGTGAGAAAAATGGCTGGCGCAACGCGCAAGCATCCGTTCTAGCACCAACTGGAACTATCGGTTTGATGATGGATTGCGATACAACAGGTATTGAGCCAGATCTAGCCCTTGTTAAGTTTAAGAAGATGGTTGGCGGAGGTTCAATGCAGATTGTGAACCAGACTGTGCCACTAGCACTTAAAAAACTTGGCTACACAGATGAGACTATTGAAGCAATCGTTGCTTTCATTGCTGAAAATGGAAACATAATTGACGCACCTGGCTTAAAGCCAGAGCATTACTCAGTCTTTGATTGCGCAATGGGCGTTCGCTCAATTAGCGCAATGGGACATGTTCACATGATGGCAGCCTGCCAACCATTCCTATCTGGTGCGATTTCAAAGACAGTTAACTTGCCGGCCGATGCCACAGTGGCTGAGATCGAAGAGGTTTACTACCAAGGTTGGAAGCTAGGTCTTAAGGCATTGGCCGTATACCGTGATAATTGCAAAGTAGGACAACCTCTATCTGATTCAAAGGGTAAAAAAGATGAGGCAACCACAACTGAAGTTGCACACAACGCAGTAAGAAAGCGTTTGCCAAAGACACGTCCTGCGCAAACAACATCATTTGCAGTGGGCGGCGCAGAGGGTTATATGACCAGCGGTGCGTACGCAGATGGCGCTCTAGCTGAAGTATTCCTAAAGCTTGGCAAGCAGGGTTCAACTCTTGCCGGTGTAATGGATGCCTTCTCAATTGCAGTATCAATTGGATTGCAATACGGCGTTCCACTAGAAACATTTGTGGAAAAATTTGCTAACCAAAGATTTGAACCAGCTGGTATGACTGATGATGCTGATATCAGAATGGCGCAATCAGTAATGGATTACATCTTCCGACGTCTTGCCCTTGATTACCTACCATTTGAGTCACGTTCAGCACTTGGTATTCACTCAGCGGCAGAGCGCGCTCGCGCCCTTGAAAGTGGTGAGTACACAGCGGATGAAAAATCTGCTGCAATCACAGCTCCAGTAAAAAAAACTGAAAGCAAAAAACAAGAGGTAAAGATTGAGAAAGCTCCAGTTGATAACTCAACTGTTGGCTCATCAATGGAGCTCTTTGAGAAGATGGCAGGCGTTAAATCTGATGCACCACTTTGCATGACATGTGGTGTGAAGATGAGAATGGCTGGCTCATGCTTCGTCTGTGAAGGTTGCGGAAACACCTCAGGTTGCTCCTGATAAGAAAAATTAAATCCAAAGGGCTCGCAGGTAAAACTGCGGGCCCTTTGTCTTTATCAAATAATCTGCCCTAGTGAGTGAGTATTCAAAAAAAGTAAGGAGTGCGCTAGATGCAGCTGTTACTGCAATTGGTGGCTCACCTCGGGAAGGCCAGATTGAGATGGCAGAGGCGGTTGCAAACGCCTTATCTGATCGCCACCACTTATTAGTTCAAGCTGGCACTGGCACTGGAAAGTCCCTCGCTTATTTAGTACCGGCCTTAGTCCATGGCAAAAAAGTATTGGTGGCAACTGCCACCTTGGCATTGCAGCGACAGTTAGTAGAACGTGATTTACCAAAGATAAAGGCAGCATTAGATAAAGAGTTAAAGCGAGATATCTCATTTGCAATCTATAAAGGAGTTGGTAATTACATCTGCTTGCAAAAAATGAATAACGCACCAAATGATCCAGAGGCCCAAGCAGTACTTGAAGTTTCAACATTAGAGGGGGATGCCAAAAGATTAAGGGCGTGGGCGCAATCACCAAATGCAACCGGGGATAGAGATGACGCGCCAGATGTTGATAGAAGAGTTTGGTCTGCAAACTCTGTTTCAGGGCGTGAGTGCATGGGGGCGGATGAATGTCCATCTGGATCAAAATGTTTTGCAGCCTTAGCAAAAGCAAAGGCGCAAACAGCAGATATTGTCGTTACAAACCACACTTTGCTTGCAATTGAGATTGTTGATTCACATCCAATATTGCCTGAGCGAGATGCAATTGTTTTAGATGAAGCACATGAGTTTATGGATCGCACAACCCAGGCGGTGACGGAGGAGATAACAGCGGCTAGGGTTTTAAGAGCTGCCAATATGGCAAGAAAACATATGCCTGGCAAAGCAGGGGACGCGCTCTTTAAAGCAAGTGAGAAATTTTCTAAATCCCTCGGTGAGTACGCAGATGATTTAAAAGCAGATCCAACTAGAGCTGGTCGATTAGATAAATTACCTGCCACTTTAGAAGCACCACTTAGGGCAGTGAAAGAGGCGGTGGCGGCAGTTACAGCGCTAATTTCTGCGGATGCTCAGATAATTGATCCAAACTCAATGGCAGAGCGAGCCCGAGTGAAGGGTGCGCTAAATGAGATTAGCCAAACTGCAACTAAATTATTAAAGCCAGGACATACCCATGTGCTTTGGTTTGAACCAACGTATTCAACTTTGTATTTAGCACCCTTAGCAGTCTCTGATGTGTTGCGTGGAAATTTACTAACTCAAACACCGGTAATTGCAACTAGTGCGACTTTAACTGTCGGCAAATCATTTGATGCAATTGCCAAAAATATTGGATTTGTAATTGGCAGTAAAAATGAGGCTGAAGATGAAGAGGAAGTAGATGAAGATGACCTTAAGAAAAAAGGTGCAATGGATCCAGCAAATCTGCAGATACTAGATGTTGGTTCACCCTTTGATTTTGCTAATCAAGGAATGCTTTATCTGCCAAAGGATTTACCAGAGCCAGGCAGAGATGGCCCATCAATTGAGGCGCTAACTGAGTTAGGGGAGTTAATCCAAGCAGCTGGGGGTAGAACTCTGGCTTTATTTTCTTCTTGGCGGGGAGTTGAAGCAGCGGACGAACATTTGCGAAAAGTATTAGCTGAGTTAAAACTGCCAATAATTACGCAAAGGCGAGGTGATTCAGTAGGGCCGTTGGTAGATAAGTTTGCAAAGGATGAAAAATCTATTTTGCTTGGCACAATCTCGTTATGGCAGGGAATAGATGTGCCAGGGCCTGCCTGCACATTAGTTGCAATCGATCGCATTCCTTTTCCTCGTCCTGATGAACCAGTTCTTTCTGCCAGAGCGGCTGAGGCAGATGCAGCCGGTGGTTCTGGCTTTATGCAGATTTCCCTCCCAAGGGCTGCCTTACTTCTTGCTCAAGGAACTGGTCGATTAATTAGATCCTTAGATGATCGCGGTGTGGTGGCAATATTAGATTCTCGAATTGTTAATAAACGATATGGCTCAATACTTTTAAACTCTATGCCACCATTTTGGCGAACTAGTGATGGCGCAGTTATAAAAGAGGCACTACGTAGATTAGATGCGCAGTACTTAGGTAATTAAGCTTTTAATTTAGCCAGCAATTGCGGCCAAGTATTTGCAAAGCTTGGGTGTAAGTTTTTATTCACAACCTGATCAATATCAATCCATGCGACCTCTTTAGATTCATCATTTGCCTCATGGGCAACTAAATCATCATGTGCGCTAGCAATTACGGTGTGATATGCCCACACTCCGTGATCATCGGTAAATATCTCACCAGTACTTAGTTGATCACCACTTATGCCAACCTCTTCATGAGCCTCTCTAATTGCTGCCTCAATTGGACTCTCATGTGAGTCACGGGCTCCTCCTGGAATTCCCCAAGTGTCACCATTGTGAACCCAAGGCGCTCGGTGTTGCATCAAAATTGTTTTTCCTCTTACTAACAGTAATCCTGCTGCGCCATGTAAGCCCCAATGTTTGCCACCACAACCACACGTAATCCATCCATCGCCATCACGGTGTGCCATAAGAGAAGTTTTACACATAATTACTTAATTCACAGCCAACAGTTTTTTTCAAGCAGAGGCAAGTGATAAATACCTATCTTTAGCCAATGTTAAAGATTAAAAAATTAATGATCATTTCACTTCTCCCACTTTTACTAACTAGTTGCGCCCGGGCGCAAGGGGCGTTAGCACCAAATGGTGTGGAGTCAGAAAGTGCGGGATACGCGCCAATTGAAGAAGGTAATGAGCAGTACCTACCAGATGTATTACCTGCCTCACTTGAGCCAATAATTAATTATGTTGATGGGCTAAATCTGGCGCTAACTGGTGAGTTTTTATACCTAAGATCAACTGCGATCGAAAGCTGTGGCTGCCTTGCGATTGCTAACCGGCTAGAAAGTTTATTTAAATCAGCCTCATTAATCGGTGGCAAATATCAACTAAAAAGTATTAAGTTGCAAAAAGATGGGACTAATCAAAAAAGCTTTTTAGTTGTTGTTGATCGAAGTGATATTAGAAAGATAGATAAGGTGAATCATCAATCAATTCTTTGGAGTGCCTCCACAATAAAAAATACCTTCATCGTTAAACGAGTAGATGGAGTGTGGTTATTAAGCGATACCAAGTAATTCTGATCCTCTTAACTCTTCTTCCTGCCACCATGGCAGCAGCTGATAATCAATGCCTGGACAAGACCTGTGTTGATGTTTTTACCCAAGATAATCAATTAATAATTACCGCTGCTAAAAATGGGGTGAAGCCAACTGCTGCGCCAAGTAAGAAGACGGTGGTAAAACCAAAGCCGGTGGTGAGTAAGAAGATCACTCCAAAACCAGTTAGTAAACCAATTGTTAAAAAGGTGGTGCTAAAACCAAAACCAAAGCTGGCGCCAGTTAAAAAGGCCGCTACTGCCTCCTTATCTGATCGACTAATCAAACTTCTACCAATTGGTGATGTTAATTTTCAACCAGATCAAGATGCGCTAGTTAATATGCCGGTTTACTTTTGGACTAAAACACCGCAACATTTTCAAGCGGTAGTTCCAATTCTTGATCTAATTGTTTATGTAAATCTACATTCAACCTTTACCTGGAGTTTTGGGGATGGCAAATTTATTACCACCACGATGCAGGGAGGGGCCTACCCACTTGGCTTAATCACTCACACCTATAAATCAAATGATAATTACCCAGTTAATTTAAAGATCACCTGGCGGGGCACCTGGTCGGTAAATGGTGTAACTACTGCGATCAGTGGCAATGGGATTACTCAAAGTATTACTAGAGATATTTCAGTTATTAATGCGGTGGGCAGATTTACTAAATAAAGCAGCTATCCACAGTTTTATAGTCAGGTGAGAAATCTCTTCACACTTTTTGCAAGGCTAATCAAATGACAAATAACCTATTACTAGATGAAGAATTAAATAAGGTAAGTGAAATAAATTATGAAGCAGATGATGTATTAAAGCAGCAACGATTAGGCGCTATAGCGGTAAATCAGTTGGTGGATGCTTTCACCCTTTCATCCCATGAGCAAGATTTTGAATTAATCGCACTTGTCTTAATTCGGCTTAAGGATTTGCAGGTTAGAGATTATGCGATGGGTTTGAGCACATCAGAAAATATGGATCAACAATTTAATCTCTGGCACTGGCTAATGAACTTAGCCCCCGTTGGTTTTATCGCACCAGTTGCTTGTTTATTTTCTGCCACAGCTTATGAATCTGGGGAAGCAGATTTAGCGCAGATAGCTTTAGATAAAGCATTTGCAGATGATCTAACCTATCCACTAGCAATCCTGCTGCGGCGGGTATTTTTCGCTAATTGGCCGCCAGACTCCTTTGCTGCGATGCGAGCCCAACTTCACCCCAAGATTTGTGCATCTCTTTTTGGGAGTAGTATTTAATTACTAAACAGGGTGGTTTAGTAGATCGGGCAAATTTTGTGATTATTGGTATTCCAAAAGAGATTAAAAATAATGAGTTCAGGGTTTCAGCAACCCCCTCTGGTGTGCACGCATATGTAAGCGCCGGACATCAAGTACTTGTTGAGAAAAATGCTGGTCTTGGCTCTGGCATATCAAATGAGGATTACATCAAAGCGGGAGCACAAATAATTGATAGCGCTGATGAGGTTTGGCAAAAGGCTGATTTAATTCAAAAGGTAAAAGAGCCAATTGAGGTTGAGTACAAGCGAATGCGCAAAGGTCAGATCCTTTATACATATCTGCACCTTGCTGCTAATAAAGCATGCACCGAGGCGGTAATGAAATCGGGAACAACTGCAATTGCATATGAGACTGTTGAAGTTGATGGCGCGCTTCCTTTGCTAGCACCAATGAGTGAGGTAGCAGGGCGAATGAGTATTCAAGTTGGAGCTTCCGCCCTTGAAGCAAGTAAGGGTGGAGCTGGCGTATTACTTGGCGGAGTTCCAGGAGTGCGCCCAGGAAAGGTAGTTGTAATTGGCGGCGGAGTTGTTGGCGTTGCTGCTGCAACTATTGCCCATGGCATGAGAGCTGATGTAACAATTATGGATTTAGATTTAAAACGTCTTGCTCAAATTGATCAGATTTTTGCTGGCAATGTTAAGACATTAGCTTCTAGTGGTTATGAGATTGAAAAAGAGGTAAGCCAAGCTGATTTAGTAATTGGCGCAGTATTAGTTCATGGCGCCAAAGCGCCAAAGTTAGTAAGTAATGCTTTGGTTAAAAAGATGAAGCCGGGAGCAGTATTAGTAGATGTGGCAATTGATCAAGGCGGCTGCTTTGAGGATTCAAAGGCGACGACTCATCAAGATCCAACCTATAAGGTCCATGATGCAATTTTTTATTGTGTGGCAAATATGCCAGGGGCAGTTCCTGCCACCTCCACCTACGCTCTCGCCAACGCCACAATTGGGTATGGCTTAGCCCTGGCTAATAAGGGCTGGGAAAAGGCGCTCACCGATGATGCCAACTTGGCTAAGGGACTAAATGTGCACGAAGGAAAGATTATGTATGAGGCGGTTGCAAAGGCGCACAATCTCTAGTATTTTTTCCCATAGGTCATGAGTCTTAGTTCATAGCCCCGGCTAACTAAGCGGCAACCCTCCACCACGGTGGGGTGCTCCGGGTGAAGACCAGGTCGATAGCAAGGTGCCATCGGCAAGTGTGGGTCGCTAAAAGAATTTAGGGGATAACCCTAATTATTTTTTTCAACCCCCTTTTTTCTATAAGGAGGATGCTTTGTCATATTCATTTGAAACTCAACAAATTCACGCTGGTCAAGTTGCTGATCCAACTACGGGCGCTCGCGCACTGCCGTTATATCAAACAACTGCATATCAATTCCGCGATACCAAACATGCAGCTGATCTATTTGGATTAGCAGAGCTTGGAAATATCTACACCCGCATCATGAATCCAACTCAAGACACGGTGGAGCAAAGAATTGCTGCTCTAGAAGGCGGCGTTGCTGCACTTCTACTTGCATCTGGCTCTGCTGCTACAACCTTTGCAGTTTTAAATGTTGCAGAGGCGGGCGATCACATCGTTTCATCCCCATCCCTTTATGGTGGAACTTATAATCTCTTCCACTACACCTTGCCTAAATTTGGCATCGAAGTTACCTTTGTTGATAACCCTGATGACCCTGAAAGCTGGCGCAAAGCGGTTAAGCCAAATACCAAGGCCTTTTTTGGTGAAACTATTGCTAATCCAAAAAATGATCTTTTGGATATTGAAACGGTGGCAAAGATTGCCCATGAAAATAATGTGCCATTAATTGTTGATAACACTGTGGCTACGCCATACTTGATTAGACCAATTGAGTGGGGCGCAGATGTTGTAGTTCACTCCGCAACTAAGTTCTTATCTGGCCATGGAAACGCAGTCGTTGGCGCCATCGTTGACTCTGGCAAGTTTGATTACGCCAAATATCCAGAGAAGTTTAAAAACTTTAATCAACCAGATCCTTCCTATAATGGAATCATCTACGCCCAAGCACTTGGCGTTGGCTCAGCCTTTGGGGCAAATCTTTCCTACATCTTCAAGATTAGATTGACACTGCTTCGCGATATTGGCGCTGCAGTATCACCATTTAATGCTTGGTTACTTGCCCAAGGACTTGAAACATTATCCCTACGTATTGAGCGCCATGTTGAAAATGCTAAAGCGGTTGCAGCATTTTTAGAAAAACACCCACAGGTCTCATCGGTTAACTACGCATCCCTGACTAGTTCAAAGTGGAATAAGTTAGCGACGAAGTATTCGCCAAAGGGAAGTGGTTCAGTTCTCTCTTTTGAAATTAAGGGCGGAATTGAATCTGGTAAGAAGTTTATTGAAGCGCTAAATCTGCACTCACATGTGGCAAACATTGGAGATGTTAGAAGCTTGGCAATTCACCCAGCATCTACCACTCACTCACAATTATCACCTGCTGAGCAATTAACTGCTGGTGTTACCCCAGGTTTGGTTCGTTTATCTGTTGGTATTGAAAATATCAAAGATATTCAAGCCGATCTTGAAAAAGCATTTGCAGCTGCTAAGTAAATAATGAGTGAAGTAAATCCAGCAGTTACCGGGGCGTGGCTTGAAAGTCATGACCCGGGGGACCGCCAATTCTTAAATATTGGTGATTTAACTCTGGAATCTGGTGAGGTATTGCCTGATGTAGTAATTGCTTATCAAAGCTGGGGTGAATTAAATTCATCAGGAGATAATGCAATTTTGGTGAACCATGCGTTAACTGGCTGGGCCGATGTTAATGGTTGGTGGCCACAGATGGTTGGCACAGGTTTGCCATTTGATACTGATAAATACTTCATAGTTTGCCCAAATGTAATTGGTGGCTGCCAAGGTTCAACTGGTCCATCCTCGTTAGCACCGGATGGCAAAAGGTGGGGCTCAAGATTTCCAGTAATAACAATTAGAGATATGGTCCAAGCTGAGCTTGCCTTTACTAAAAAGATTGGTGTTAAGAAATATCAATTAGCAGTTGGCCCATCCTTAGGTGGCATGCGCAGTTTGGAGTGGGCAATAGATTATCCAGAGTTAGTTGGGGCGATCTGCACTATTGGTTCATCTGCTGTTGCAACTGGGGATCAAATTGGCGCAGCCTCAATTCAGATTCGAGCAATAAAGAGTGATCCAAATTTTAATAATGGTGATTACTATGAACAAAGTGTTGGTCCAATTGAGGGAATGGGAATTGCAAGAAGAATTGCGCATTTAACCTATCGAACAGAATCTGAGATGGATGTGCGATTTGGCCGTGAGTTACAGGGGGATGAAACTGGAAGATATGCAGTTGAGTCCTACCTAGATCATCAAGCACAGAAGTTGGCAAAAAGATTTGATGCCAATACCTATATTGCATTAACAGAGGCGATGAACTCCCATGATGTTGGTAGAGATCGTGGTGGAGTAGCGGCCGCACTTGCCACCATCAAAGTACCAATCCATGTGGTTTCAATTGATACTGATCGATTATTCCCACCTAGATTGCAGCAGGAGATTGCCGAGCTCGCCCCAAGCCAAGCTAGCCTTCACCTGATTTCATCCCCATTTGGTCATGATGGCTTCTTAATTGAGGTGGAATCTGTGGGGCAGATCATCCAAAATGCGCTTAAACTTCAAAAAATCTCAAA
Organism: Candidatus Nanopelagicus limnes; assembly: GCF_002287885.2. Classification (GTDB taxonomy): domain Bacteria; phylum Actinomycetota; class Actinomycetes; order Nanopelagicales; family Nanopelagicaceae; genus Nanopelagicus; species Nanopelagicus limnae. The sequence goes on along the minus strand of NZ_CP016768.2, from coordinate 810,094 downwards.
TTAGCCAAAATGGATGTGCATTTAGGGCTGTGGACAATTTATAATATAGCCAAGGGTCGAAGCGGTTTAAAGAAATCGCAAAAAGTTAAAGACCTAAAAACAAAGGATGAATTGTGGCTGTAACTCGTGCGCCCAAAAAAGGCGGTAAAGCAGGAAAGAGCAAGAGTAAACCTGCTGCAAAAAAGAGTTCAGCGAAAAAAGTTGTTGCAAAAAAGGTAAAGGCTGCAAAGAAGCCGATAAAAATTCCGCAAAAGGCAGTATTAGACGCCAAAGATGTTTCTCAAATATTAAAGGTTAAAGAGTTAGTAATTCAGCAAAAATCTGTTTTAGCTGAGCTAGATAGCCGTGGTATTTCTAACATTCATCGCATTGTAAAAAAGGCTGATCAAGATTTAGTTTTAATTGCTCGTGAGTTAGAGGAATCAGTTCCTAAGCAGGTTGAAAAACTTCGAAAGCTTGGACTTTCACCATTTAGAATGTTAAAGAAAACTGAGTTAGAACTCGTGGCGCCTCCTGCTCCAAAGGCAGCACCTGCTGCAAAGGGCGGCAAAGTTGAGAAGGTAAAGATTGATGGCGAAGAGGTTGAGTTAGAAGAGGTTGAGATAGAAGATCTTGAAAGCTTAATCGATGATAAAGAAGATGCGCCAGCGGAGGAGGGTGCCTCTGAAATTAGAGTTGTAAATGTTGCCGAAGAGTCACAAAATGAGCAGAACTCATTTGTACTTAAAGATTCTGAAGAGGATGACGCACCAGTACAGACTGTTTTAACAGCTGGAGCAACCGCTGATCCAGTTAAGGATTATTTGAAGTTAATTGGCCGAGTTCCTCTTCTTAACGCTGAACTTGAAGTATCCCTTGCTCAATCTGTTGAGGCTGGTTTATTCGCTGAAGAGCGGATTGCTAAAGATAAGAAGATGGATAAGAAGGTAAAGCGGGAGCTGCAACAAATAGTTATTAATGGCCGCCGAGATAAGAACCATCTACTTGAGGCAAACCTTCGGTTAGTGGTTTCCCTTGCCAAGCGTTACACCGGTCGAGGTATGTTGTTCCTAGATCTAATTCAAGAAGGAAACTTAGGTTTGATTCGAGCCGTTGAGAAGTTTGATTACACAAAGGGTTACAAGTTCTCAACCTATGCAACTTGGTGGATTCGCCAGGCGATCACTAGAGCGATGGCAGATCAGGCAAGAACAATTCGTATTCCAGTACACATGGTTGAGGTTATTAATAAATTAGCCAGAGTTCAGCGCCAGATGTTGCAGGATTTAGGAAGAGAACCAACACCTGAAGAGTTAGCAAAAGAATTAGATATGACACCTGAAAAGGTTGTTGAGGTACAAAAGTATGGCCGTGAGCCAATCTCACTTCACACCCCACTTGGTGAGGAAGGCGATTCTGAGTTTGGTGATTTAATTGAAGACTCTGAGGCAATCGTTCCAGCTGATGCGGTTTCATTCACCTTATTACAAGAGCAACTTCACTCAGTGCTAGATACATTATCTGAGCGCGAGGCTGGGGTAGTAGCAATGCGATTTGGATTAACTGATGGTCAACCAAAAACCTTAGATGAAATTGGCAAGGTTTACGGGGTTACTCGTGAGCGTATTCGCCAGATTGAATCTAAGACAATGTCTAAACTGCGTCATCCTTCCCGATCTCAAGTACTACGCGATTACCTAGATTAAGAATTGGATTAAAACTATGAGCGATAAAACAAAAATGCAGATTAAGAAAAATGGATCAATTCGGGTAACTGGCGAGGTTGATTTTGTTGATGCCGATGGAAAAGTTCTTGAAACTAAAACAGATTTTTCACTTTGCCGATGTGGTCACTCCAAGGAGAAGCCATTTTGCGATGGTAGCCACCGCGACGCTGGGTTTGTTGCAGAATAAGTTAGTTAGCTGCTTGATTAGCTAGTTTTTGGGTTTCATCTTGGATGACGGCCGCAACTGGCTTTAAACCTTCAGCGTAGGATTTTGCGTGGTGGGAACAAAATAGTAATTGACCACCTGAAACTAAAATGGCACGAACATAGGCTTGTGCACCACAACGGTCACACCTATCTAGTGAGTTCAATGGGGTTTGCTCCATTGTGATCTGGCTACTCATCATCTCTCCATCTGCTTGTGTCATCAGGGGAACATCAAACCATGAATACTTTATTCCCCGCTCGATATTTGGTTTCAATTAAGTAAATTTTTTGTGCTCAAATGCTGAGAATATGTTGCAAATATCTCATTTTCATATCGATTAGCAATAAATATGGGTCTTACTCGGCGAGGATCATCAATAGGTGGTATTAGCGCCGATAATCTTCTCACCCGTGGCAACCAAAAGCGCAAAAACTGATGATGGCACCTCAGCTGCAATTATCAGCAGCTACACAGCCAAGGATTTATCTGTCCTTGAAGGATTAGATGCAGTTCGCAAACGCCCGGGTATGTATATCGGCACCACTGATTCACGTGGTCTTATGCATTGCCTTTGGGAAATTATTGATAACGCAGTTGATGAAGCATTAGCAGGTCATTGCCAAAAAATCGAAATTAATTTAGAAGCAGATGGTTCAGTTGAAGTGCATGATGATGGTCGTGGTATTCCAGTTGATAAGGAACCAAAGACTGGATTAACTGGTGTTGAAGTTGTAATGACAAAACTACATGCTGGTGGAAAATTTGGTGGCGGATCTTATGCAGCCTCTGGTGGCTTGCATGGTGTCGGCGCCTCCGTTGTTAACGCCCTTGCCTCTCGTCTTGATGTTGAGGTTGATCGCGATGGAAAAATTTATTGGATGTCCTTTAAACGTGGTCATGCTGGAATATTTGAAGGTGAAGGAATTAACGCATCCTTTACTGAAAAATCAGGGTTGCGGGTAATTGGCAAGGTTTCTGCCAAGGTAACTGGCACCAGAATTAAGTGGTGGTTTGATAAACAAATTTTCTTAAAGGAAGCAGAGCTTGCAATTGAAGATATTTATGCCAGAGCCAGACAAACTTCCTACCTAGTTCCGGGTTTAACCTTAATTGTTAATGACAGTAGAACTAAGGCGAAAACTACTGAGACTTTTTTCCATAAGGGTGGCATATCTGAGTTCTGCACCTTCTTGCGTCCTGATGATCCAGTTGGTGAAGTAATTAGAATCTCTGGAACTGGTGCATACACAGAAAATGTTCCAGTACTGGACGAGAAGGGTCATATGACCCCAACTGAGGTAGAGCGTGAGATGGGCGTTGATATTGCAATGCAGTGGGGCAATGGTTATGACGCAACTGTTGCATCCTTTGTAAACATTATTTCAACACCAAAGGGTGGTACCCATGTTGCTGGGTTTGAAAAGGCAATCACTAAAGTTGTTAATGACGCACTTCGTGCCACCAAGACTTTAAAAAATAATGAAGCAGATGTAATCAAAGATGATGTGCAAGAAGGTTTAACTGCTGTTGTCACAGTTCGAATGTCAGAACCGCAGTTTGAAGGACAAACTAAAGAAGTATTAGGAACAGCTGCAGCAAGCAAGATTGTTGGGCAAGTTGTTGCCGATGAGATGAAGGCATTTTTCAACACGACCAAGCGAATTGATAAGGCAACTGGTCGCCTAATACTAGAAAAAATTGCCAATGCTTCAAGAACTAGAATTTCAGCTAGAGCACATAAAGATTTGCAGCGCAGAAAGAACGCACTGGAGAGCTCATCTTTGCCAACCAAATTATCTGATTGCAGATCAGATGATCCAACAAGAACTGAGTTATTTATTGTTGAGGGTGATTCCGCTCTGGGCACTACCAAAGCTGCTAGAAACTCAGAGTTTCAAGCAATCTTGCCTATTCGCGGCAAGATATTAAATGTTCAGAAGGCATCACTTTCGCAGATGCTGGAAAATAATGAGTGCGCATCAATCATTCAGGTAATCGGCGCAGGCAGTGGAAAATCCTTTGATATTAATGATGCCCGGTATGGCCGAGTTATTTTGATGTCAGATGCTGATGTTGATGGCGCCCATATTCGTTGCTTACTCCTTACACTTTTTAATTCTTATATGCGTCCATTGGTTGAGGCGGGCAGAGTATTTGCTGCTATCCCACCACTGCACCGTATTGATGTAATTGGTGGCAAAAAGGGCGAGCTTCATTACACCTACACAGATGATGAGATGAAAAAAGTCATTGCCCAGTTAAAGAAGGATGGCAAGAGATGGAAGGAGCCAATCCAGCGTTATAAAGGATTAGGTGAGATGGATGCTGATCAACTACGTGAGACAACAATGGATCCAAACCATCGCACGCTTCGAAGAATTACCATGAAGGATGTTACAAAAGCTGAGGCGATGTTTGAATTGCTAATGGGTAATGAGGTTGCACCTCGAAAAGACTTTATTTCAAATGCAGATATTGATCGGGAGCGAATCGACGCTTAATCGATTGTAACTAGATCGAAGTACTCCTCTTTCCAAAGATCTTCATCACCATCAGGTAGAAGTAGAACTCGTTCTGGTTTTAATGCTTCAACTGCGCCAGCATCATGCGAAACTAAAATCACGGCGCCCTGGTACTCAGTCAATGCTCCTAAGATTTCCTCTCTCGAAGCTGGATCTAAGTTATTTGTTGGCTCATCTAGAAGTAATACATTTGCCGCACTAACCACCAATAAAGCTAACGCTAATCTGGTTCGCTCACCGCCACTTAAAACCTTAACTGGTTTATGCACATCATCACCAGTAAATAGGAATGAACCGAGCACATTACGCGCCTCTGGCTCACGAATCTCCTTAGTTGCACTTAACATATTTTCTAAAATAGTTCGCTCATAATCTAAAGTTTCATGCTCCTGGGCGTAGTAACCAATCTTCAAACCATGGCCAGCCTCAACATGACCAGTATCAGGCTCTAAATCACCGGCCAGAATTCGAAGCAAAGTTGTCTTACCAGCGCCGTTTAATCCTAAAATTACAACTCGAGAGCCTTTATCAATTGCTAATTCAACATCGGTGAAGATTTCAAGTGAGCCATAAGATTTTGATAACTCTGAAGCTGTTATAGGAGTTTTGCCGCAAGGAGAGGGAGTTGGAAATCTTAGTTTTGCAACTCGGTCATTCTTTCGTACAGCCTCTAAACCGGAGAGAAGTTGATCTGCCCTTCTAAACATAGCTCTTGCTGATGCCGCTTTATCCTTTTTCGCACGAAACTTTTCAGCTTGCTTTTGCAGTATCTCTGCTTTCTTCTCAGCAATCGCACGCTCTTTCTTTCTTCTGTGCTCATCCGCCTCGCGTTGCTGAAGGTAGTTTTTCCAAGTCATGTTGTAAACATCAATAACGTTGCGATTGGCATCAAGGTAGAAAACCTTATTAACAACAGTTTCAATCAAATTAACATCGTGAGAGATGATTACCAATCCACCTGGGTACTTAAGTAGAAATTCCCGTAGCCAAACTATGGAATCGGCATCTAAATGGTTGGTGGGCTCATCCAAAATTAATGTTTGAGCACCAGAAAATAGGATTCTGGCCAATTCAATTCTTCGCCGCTGACCACCAGATAAAGCGCTTAATTGCTGATCAAACAAATTATTTGGCACACCAAGGGAGGATGCAATTGCCTCTGCCTCTGCTGCTGCGGCATAGCCACCTGCGGTTGAAAACTCGTGCTCCACGCGGGTGTATCGCTCCATTGCTTTTTCTAACTCAGATCCTTGCGCAGTAGACATTTCCTCTTCAACAGCGCGCATCCGTTTTGAAATTAGATCTAACTCTCTCACCGAAAGAATTCGATCAATCACACTGCCTTGATCTTCACCAGTTCTAGGATCTTGAGGCAGATAACCAATTTTTCCAGTTCGGTTTACCGCACCTCCTGCTGGCATGGTTTCACCAGCTAGTACCTTTGCAAGTGTGGATTTGCCGGCACCATTTCTTCCAACAAAACCAATTCGATCACCATGATTAATTCGAACAGTTACATCTTTAACCAAAAGCTTGGCGGCAGCACGAAGTTCTAGGGCGTTAGTTGATATCAAAGTTGCTTATGCAACAAGGCGCGTGCGACGAGGGGAGGCATACTTCTTTTCAATTTCAGATAACTCCTCAGACACTTTGGCCTTGATGCTCTCCTCAGTTTTTAGGATTGCGGTTAAGGTGGCGATTGTAGCCTTTAATTCCTTCGCCTCAGTTTCAAGTTCAATCTTGCTCATCTTGGTCAATCTGCGAAGTGGCATATCTAAAATATAGGTGGCTTGTTCATCACTTAACTTAAAAGTTTTAATTAAGCCCGCCTTTGCGACAGTTGCATCTTCGCTGGCCCTGATTAACTTAATTACCTTATCAATATCAACAATTGCCTTTAACAACCCATCAACTAGATTTAATCTACCTTGCGCTTTAGCTTTTCTAAAGGCAGATCTACGGCGGACTACCTCAATCCGGTGATCAATAAAGACCTGCAATAAATCCTTAAGCCCTAGAGTTAAAGGTTTGCCATTTACTAATGCCACCGCATTAATTGAGAAGGCATCTTCCATTGGGGTGAGGCGATAGAGATTTTCTAGAACTTCATCGGCCTCATAACCATTTTTAATCTCAACTACAACCTTGGTGCCTGATTGGCCATCTGATAGATCAACTATGTCTGAGATGCCCTGCACCTTTTTAGCTTTAACAAGATCTGCAATCTTTTCTACAATCTTTTCAGGTCCAATGTTGTATGGCAGCTCGGTAATTACAATTCCCTGCTTACGAGCAGTCACCTTCTCAATTACCGCAGTTGCTCGAACCTTAAAAGAGCCTCGCCCATTTGCATATGCATCTGCAATTCCTTCAGTGGCTACCAAATAACCACCAGTTGGAAAATCAGGTGCTGGAACAATCTTCATTAATTGTTTTAAGGTTGCCTTCGGATTTTCCATTAAGAATTTAGCAGCAGCAATTACTTCGCCAAGATTATGAGGGGCCATATTTGTTGCCATACCAACTGCAATACCGGTGGCGCCATTTACTAATAGATTTGGAAATGCTGCCGGCAGTACCTGTGGCTCAAGAATTTGGCCATCGTAATTGGCGCCAAAATTAACAGTGTCCTCATCAGATTCATCCACCATCATCATGGCCGATGGAGCCAAGCGGGATTCGGTATAACGCATCGCAGCTGGACCTGAATCTAGAGAACCAAAATTTCCATGACCATCAATTAATGGCAAACGCATTGAGAAACTTTGCGCCATACGAACCATCGCATCATAAATAGCGCCATCACCATGTGGGTGAAGCTTTCCCATTACATCGCCAACAACTCTTGCGCACTTCACATGGCCTTTTTCTGGCCGAAGTCCCATCTCATTCATCTGATGCAAAATTCTTCGCTGCACAGGTTTTAATCCATCACGTGCATCAGGCAATGCGCGAGAGTAAATAACTGAATAGGCATACTCTAAAAATGATTCTGACATCTCAGAAGCAACATCAATATCAATTATGCGACCAGGATTTTCACCCGCCTTTGGTGCAACTACCTTTGGTGTTTTGGCCATAGAGCGTATCTTGCCAATAGAAGTGTTGATTTATAGCGACCGACAAGCCAGATTCATCGATGAATTAACAAAATGCTAATCTTTAGGCATGCTTCTTAGATATTTTCCATCATTTAGGGCAGCGATTATTTCTTGGGAGAAAATGCCCAATTGAGCAATAAAACATTTGGTTTAGCAGATCTAACTAATTCAATCTTTAATTCACTTTCAGTAAGCCAAACAACTGACACTTTAGGTATTGGCCAGCAAGAACAACGTGAATGCTTAATTTTAATTGATGGCCTAGGTCAAGATGCTGTTGATCGATATGGTGATGAATTTGAAATATTTAGCGAGCTAAAACAGGTTAAAAACCTATCGGCAAATTTCCCATCAACTACTGCAACTAGTCTTTCAACTCTTGGAACTGGTGTATTACCTGGCGTGCATGGAATGCTTGGCTACACAGTTCGGGTGCCACGAAGTGATAACCGATTATTAAATGCCCTTAAATGGGATGAACGTGTTGATCCAGTAATGTGGCAAAAAGTTCCAACTCTTTTCCAGCGCGCTGTTGCAGATGGCGTTAGCGTTACTCATGTTGCAGCAAAGCGTTATGAAGGAAGTGGTTTCACTCAAGCGGCTTTGCGGGGAGCAAAGTATGTTGGCGCTAATGGCATTGATGAGATGGTGTTAGCAGTTGCTTTGGCATTAAAGGCACAACCATCTTTTGTTTACACATATTTAAATACTTTAGATTCAGCAGGCCATAGCGATGGCGTTGGTTCAGATAAGTGGCTCAATGCCTTATCTCAAGTGAGTGAATTTATCTCTAAAGTTAAATCATCCGTGCCAGCGGGAACTCGAGTGTGGGTGACCTCAGATCATGGAATGGTAAATAGCACCCAGCAACTTATTCTGGGTCAAGATAATGACTTACTAAAGAATGTGACTTTAATTGGTGGTGAGCCAAGGGCTAGACATATTTATATTAAAGAAGGTGCTGAGAGTGAAACTATTTCGCAATGGCAAGAACAGCTCGCGGGTAGGGCGCAAGTTTTAAGTAAGGAGTCTGCAATCTCCTCAGGTTTATTTGGTGAAGTAGTTTCGCAAGATTCAACTGAGCGAATGGGAGATCTAATTGCGATTGCCCAAAATGATTTGATCTTGATAGATCCTGATCGAATTAGAGAAGAGAGTTCAATGGTTGGCCATCATGGTGGTGTTACAAATACTGAAGTTGAGATACCGCTCTTACTTGGTTAGTCCTCATCCTTTTTGCCAAACATAATGTCATCCCAAGATGGAATCTTAATTCTCCTAGTCACACCATCTCGTTTTTCTTCATCTTCAACATCATCAACTGCAACTAATGGTGTTGGCGCGTAAGGTGCAACATCTTCTTTAATTGATACCAAACGTGGTGCTTCGGTTTGTGGAATATTTCCAAAGGTTTGAGTAGCTGCCTTTGGTTTAGCTTCGCCACCAATCCATCTTGCGCCATCATCATGAGCTGAAAGTGCTCTACGACCTAAATTAAATAACCAAACTGCCTCACCCATTGCCTCACTCGGTGAACCATCACGCAGTGGATAGTAAAGAGTTAACTCCCAATTGCCATCGGGTAAGCGCAATGTATTCCACTCAATCGTATTCATATCAACACCTCTTGGTGCTAATTGATTAGCAACTGCTGTCTCTAAATATGGTGCATGCGGTTCGCGACGAATTTGGGTGGCAAGTGCTTGAGAAATGATAAATGCTCGCTCTTGCAAAATTGGACCAGCGTAATTTTCAATTTTCTCAATTGACCAATCGGTTGTGCGAGAGATGGAATCAATAGATTCACCACCTCGTAACCTTGCCTGCACCTCTTTAACAGTTGTGGTTACAACCTCATCAATATTACTTACAGCAGAAAGACGTGGTTGATTTACTGTGGCGCGCAATGTGTCGGAGATACGAAGTGAGAACTGATTTCCAACTTGATCAACCAACTCAAGCTCTGCGCCATCGGCAGATCGCCCGGTTAAACGTAGATCGGTTGGTTCATTCATGAGAGTAGATTGCCACAATTAATCGGCGGGATAAATCTGCCACACACGCTCAGGCCTTCACTTTTCATGCTTAGATAACCTGGTGAGCGCAGAGTTATTAAAAATTGCTGAATCAGTGGCCAAAGCCGCAGGTTCACATCTGATGAAACGACCAGCAACCTTTACCTTTACTGAGAAAAGTTCTGCAGTTGATTTTGCAACCCAAATGGATCAACAAGCAGAGGCTTTAATTGTTAAACAAATTCTCGCACTTCGCCCAGATGATGGAATTATTGCTGAAGAGGGTGCGGCCAAGGAGAGTAAATCTGGAATAACTTGGGTAATTGATCCATTAGATGGCACCGTTAATTACCTATATGGATTACCTGGTTGGAATGTTTCAGTTGCAGCTAAAGATAAAAATGGCGTAGTAGCTGGTGTGGTTTACGCACCAAGCATTAATGGATTTTGGAGCGCGATAAAAGGCGGTGGGGCTTTTTATAATGGTGAGAAAATTAAATGTAATGAACCAGTTGAGTTAAGTAAGGCACTGCTGGCAACTGGCTTTGCTTATGATTTAAATTTACGAATTAGCCAAGGCGATACCATGGCAAAATTGTTACCAAGAATTAGAGATTTAAGAAGGAATGGCGCAGCAGCTGTTGATCTTTGTTATGTGGCGATGGGTGCATTAGATGGTTACTTTGAAGCATCACTTAAAGAATGGGATCATGCAGCAGGTGGATTAATCGCAACCGAGGCTGGAGCAGTTGTCTCTGGTCCTGGCGGCGGGGCGCCGAGTAGTGAACTGGTGGTTGCCGCTGGTCCATCCCTACATGCTCAGCTTTTGCCCTTGATTTGATCTCAAATTGATCTAATCACCCCTGCTGTGGCAAGATACGCACTCATTGGAAAATAACTGATTGACCATAAAATTTAACGATTAGGACAAAACATGAACGTGTTAGATGTAGTTGATGCCGCCTCACTTCGCAAAGACATCCCATCATTTCGTTCCGGCGATGAACTAAAGGTTCACGTTCGAGTTATTGAAGGTACCAAGAGCCGTATTCAGCTTTTCCAAGGAGTTGTAATTGCAAGATCTGGTTCTGGAATTCGTGAGTCATTTACTATCCGTAAAATTTCATACGGTGTTGGTGTTGAGCGAACATTCCCAGTACACACTCCAGTAATTGAAAGAATTGAAATTGTTCGTCATGGATCAGCTCGTAGAGCCAAGCTTTACTACCTACGTAAGTTAACTGGTAAGGCAACAAAGATTAAAGAGCGTCGTGGCGCAGATGGTGAAATTATTGTTGAGCCAGCTTATGTTCCACCAGTAGTTTCTAAAAAGGTTGAGGTTCCAGTAGTGGGCGAGGCTGTTGCAGTTGTTGCTGCCGCTGCCGCAGTTACTGAAGTAACCACTGAAGAAGTAGCACAAGCGCCAGAGGTAACAACTGACGCGCCAGCTGCTGATGCAACAGCAAGCGAGTAAGAATGATTGATGAAGCTCTAGAACACTTAGTAAAAGGGATTGTTGATAATCCAGCTGAAGTTGTCATAACTGAAAAAAATTCACGTGGTGGCACCACACTTGAGGTGCGAGTTCACCCAGAAGATATTGGCAAGGTAATTGGCCGCAATGGCAGAACTGCTAAAGCACTGCGCACTGTAATTAGCGCACTTGCTGGTCGCTCAGTTCGCGTAGATCTAATCGAGGCTGACGAGGTTCGTTAATTTGCAACTTGTCGTGGGTCGCATTGGCCGCGCACATGGAGTGTTAGGCGAAGCAACCATCGAGGTTCAAACCGATGATCCAGATATCCGCTTTCAAATTGGTAACAAATTAACCTTAGATGATGGCAAGCAATTAACAATTAGATCAAGCCGTTGGCATAACCAAATTCTGCTGCTAGCTTTTGATGGAGTCACCGATCGAAATCAAATTGAAGAGCTACGAGATCAATTGATCTCATCCGATGTTGATCTTGATTCACTTGCGCCAGGGGAGTATCACTTTCAACAATTAATTGGCTGTGAAGTATTTCAACAAAATGGTGAGTTAATTGGCGCAGTTGATGAGATTGTTAAATTACCTGGCCAAGATCTCCTATCGGTGAATAGGGCAGGTGCTCAGGTGCTGATTCCAATGGTTAAGCAGATTATTATTGAGATTGATGTTTTGGCTAAGAAAATTGTCGTAAATCCACCGGAAGGGTTATTAGATGTTGCAAATTGATCTAATCTCAATCTTTCCAGATTACCTAACTCCACTTAAATTATCACTGCTGGGTAAGGCACAGGACAAAGGCATAGTTTCAATTGATATTCATGATCTGCGCGAGCAAACAAATGATGTCCACCATTCAGTTGATGACACTCCTTATGGAGGCGGTGCTGGAATGGTTATGACGGCTGCGCCATGGGGTGATGCAATTGATGCAATTACAAATGATCAGGAGCTAGTGGATCTAATTATTTTAACCCCAGCGGGAAAGAAATTTGATCAGCAGATGGCAGCTGATTTTTCAAAGAAATATCACTTGGTTTTTGCATGCGGAAGATATGAAGGAATTGATGCCAGAGTTGGTGAGTTTTATAGTTCTAAAAGTAATTTCAAGGTTCATGAAGTTTCAATTGGTGATTATGTATTAGGTGGCGGTGAGGTAGCAGCGATGGTGATAATTGAGGCAACCACTAGATTAATTCCTGGTGTTTTAGGAAATCCTGATTCATTAACAGAGGAATCACACTCAATTTCTGGAAATAATGATTCACTTTTAGTTGAGTATCCAAATTACACAAAGCCATCCAACTGGCGAGGATTGGAAGTGCCAGAGGTTTTACTGTCTGGAAATCATGGTGAGATCGCGAAGTGGCGCAAAGCGCAGGCTGAGCGTCGCACCCAGCAACTTAACAAGGAATAATCCCGACACGCCTAGCGTTGATTAGGTACATCTATCTCCAATAGGGGATTATCCGCCCAGTTGGAGTAATCCTTACACCAACAGAGATCGAAATAGTTTTACTTAATTTTTAAGAGGAGGTGACTGATGGCAACCGATTACGACACCCCCCGGAAAACCGATGAAGAGTTACATGAAGAATCGTTAGAGGAATTAAAAGCTCGACGTGCTGATGCTCAATCTGGACAGGTAGATATTGATGAAGCAGAGGCTGCTGAAAATCTTGAGTTGCCTGGCGCCGATTTATCTGGTGAAGAGTTAACGGTAAAGGTTGTACCAAAGCAAGAGGATGAATTCGCCTGTAGTCGCTGTTTCCTAGTTAAGCATGTTAACCAACGTGCACGAGGTGAAGGACTGAAGGCTGTTTGTCGCGACTGCGATTAATCTAAAGCTGCTGCAAGTTTTTTTGGTTTTCTAGTTGCAATAAGCCAATATGGCGTCGGATCATTCTTATCTTTTAATTCAACCTTCACACCAGTTGAAACCCAAAAACGTGTTGCATTAAAGGCGGCCGGATCTGCATTTTGACCACGAAGTTTTAAGAATTCTTCCCTTTTTAATGCGGTGACTTTCTTGATGTGCTTGCACTCAATCTTGGCATTTCCAACATAGAGCCAATTATTTATTACAACAATTTCAAGTACTGATTTTCTTGCGCTATAAATCAAAGTGATAGAAATTAAGATGGAGATAGTAGCCGCGAGCAGATTGCCAAAGGGTGCCCAGAAGGTTAGATAGATCGAGGCGATCATCATCGCTAGAAATAACCACAACCAAACTGGCCAGTTTATTCGCTCAGCAAACTCAGAGTTAGAATTAGATCTAGACATGAGATAAAGGATACGCTTTACCAATGGCACGTATTGCATCCACCACTCCACCTGCAGATGCGGTGATGCCGGTGCGCCATCCAAAGGCGCCAGCAATTGGTTCACAGATTCCTTCTCACTTTGGATATTGCTTTGGGTGTGGTGAATTACATAAAACTGGATTGCACTTAATAGCTTTTGCTGGAAAAGAATTAGATCTAACTGGAAAATTCACTGTAACTGAAGATCACCAAGGTGCTCCCGGCCTTGCCCATGGCGGTTTACTCTCTCTTGCCTTTGATGAAGCGCTTGGTAAATTGATGTGGTTAATTAGAACCCCAGCTGTTACTGGTCGATTAGAAACAGATTTCTTATTACCCGTACCAATGGGCCGCACACTTTATATTGATGCCAGAATTACTGGACAATCTGGTCGAAAGGTTTACACACAAGCTGAAGGCAGGTTGGATTCACCAACGGGTGAAATTGCAGTTCAAGCATCAGCCTTATTTATTGCAGTTCCAATGGAGCATTTTATTAAGAATTTAACTGAGCAATATAAGGATCATTTGGTTGAGCATCCAGAGTTAATGGCATTTGTTGATCCAGATTTTGATATAAATCCATGACGCAGGTACTAATTAAACGGTTGGATCCAACTGTGCCAATGCCTTCTTATGCAAAAGGTGGGGATGCTGGCGCGGATTTGGCAACCAGAATTGATTTCACGATTAAGCCAGGTGAGCGGATGTTAATTCCAACTGGAATTAGTATCGCACTGCCAAATGGTTATGTTGCATTAGTTCATCCAAGATCAGGGTTGGCAATAAAGCATGGCATATCGATGGTTAATACACCAGGAACTGTTGATGCTGGTTTTCGCGGAGAACTTCAAGTTATTTTAATTAACCATGATTTAACTGAGTCTGTTTCCTTTAAAAAAGGTGATCGCATCGCCCAACTTGTAATTCAAAAAGTTGAACGAGCCCAGTTTGTTGAAGTTGCTGATTTACCTGGTTCAGAACGTGCCACCGGGGGATTTGGATCAACTGGCGCATGAGTTATCAGGGACATAATGAGGATAAAGACAAAGTATTAAATGCCTTAGGTGGAAAACGTGGATTAATTGATTCAGGTCTTCCTGCCTTAGTTTTCTTAATAGTTTTTAACCTCTCAGGCAAAGATGTAAATGCTGCCCTTTATTCAGCTGTGGCACTTTCTGTAGTATTAACGCTGCTTCGCTTGTTAAAGCGAGAGACGATTCAACATGCTTTTTCTGGATTAATTGGTGTTGGTATTTGTGCGCTAATTTCAAAACGAACTGGCAATGCCGCAGATTTTTACCTACCAGGCTTATGGATCAATGCTGGATATGGACTCCTTTATGCAATTACAAATTTAGTTAAGTGGCCAATCTTGGGCGTAATGCTTGGACCAATTTTGGGAGAGAACTTGTTGTGGCGAAAAGATCCTGCCCGCTTAAATGCATATATAAAAGCTGGTTGGCTTTGGGTAGCAATGTTTGCTGCCAGGTTAATTGTTCAGTATCCACTTTATAAGAGTGGAAATATTAATGTTTTAGGTACCGCTAGGTTATTGATGGGATACCCATTATTTATATTAACCGCCTGGGGAACTTGGCAAATCTTAAGAAAAACACCTACAACTAAAGTTAATTAGATAAAGCAGGACTTTAGTTTTTCCTCAGCTTTAGCTGATGCTACAAATAGCAATTCATCACCAGGTGCGAAAACATCATGATCCTTTGGTGTTATTACATGGCTATCTCTAACAATTGCAGCCAGGCTGGCATCCTCTGGTAATTCAACTTCGCCAACAGTTTTACCGCAACAAGCAGCGGTATCAGGCAAGGTTATTTCTACTAAGTTTGCTTCACCTTTTCTAAATGAGAATAACCTGACAACATCACCAACACTCACTGCCTCCTCTACTAGGGCTGAGATAATTCTTGGTGTTGAAACTGAAACATCTACACCCCAGGATGAATCAAACATCCATTCATTTTTTGGATGATTTACTCTTGCGACAACTCTTGGCACGCCATACTCAGTCTTACCAAGTAAGGAGGCAACAAGATTTACCTTGTCATCACCAGTTGCGGCAACTAAAACTTGGCAGCCATCTAACTTCGCTTGATCTAGCGCAGTAATTTCACAAGCATCAGCAAGTAGCCACTCAGCGGCGGGGACTGAATCCATCTTTAGCGCCTTTGGATCCTTATCAATTAGAAGCACTTGATGGCCATTTTCTAACAATTCTCGAGCAATCGCTCGGCCAACATTTCCAGCTCCTGCAATCGCAATTCTCATTAAGCACCTGCCGGAGATTTAGCGAGCATTTTTTCAGTCTCAGCAACTTGTTTTTCATTAACTAAAAGATGAACTAAATCGCCCTCTTGCAAAACTGTGTGTTCATCTGGCAATACAGCCTCACCAAGTCTGGTTATAAATGCAACTCTGGCATTAGTATTTTTCTCAATTAAAAGTATTGATTCGCCATACCATTCTTTGTGCAGGCTCACTTCAACTAGCAAAATTGTTCCGGTGGCATCTCGCCACTCTGATTTTGTGCCATCGGGAGTAAGTCGTCGCATAATCTGGTCAGTTGTCCAAAGAACTGTTGCAACAGTTGGAATGCCAAGGCGCTGATAAATCTCAGCACGACCTGGATCATAAATTCGAGCAACAACATTTTTTACGCCAAAAGTTTCGCGAGCCACTCGTGCTGCCAAAATATTTGAATTATCACCATTTGAAACTGCTGCGAAAGCATCAGCTTTTTCGATTCCTGCCTCTAATAATGTGTCACGATCAAAGCCGACACCAGCAACTGTTCGACCATTGAAGTTTGCACCTAAACGTCTAAAGGCTTCGCGGTTTTGGTCTATTACAGCCACTGTGTGGCCAGACTTTTCAAGATCTACCGCAAGGGTCGAACCGACTCGACCACAACCCATTATTACGACGTGCACAAAGTACAACTTACACCCATAGGCTCCGCACTATGGAATCAAACGCTCAGGAGCGGTTAAAAGAAGGCCAGATTGTCCAGGTCCAAATTGGCCCAGTGGCACATGGCGGACATTTTGTTGCAAGATATAACGGACAAGTTATTTTTGTGCGCCATGGCATCACCGATGAGTTAGTTAATATAAAAATTACCTCAGTTAGTTCAAAGATTGCACATGCAGATGTTGTAGAAGTATTACAACCAGTGGCCTCCAGAGTTTCACCACCTTGTCAGTATGCCGGCAGTTGTGGTGGTTGCGATTTCCAGCATATAAATATCAGCACGCAACGTGAACTAAAAGCTCAGATCATTAAGGAACAGTTCTTGCGAATTGGCAAAATGGATTTAGTTCAACTTGGCTTTGATTTAAAGGTAACTTCAGTAGAACCTGCTGATGGATTGCATTGGCGCACTCGAATGGATTTTGCAGTTTCAGCTAATGGCCAGATTGGTTTTTTTGGCGCTCGTAGCAATGATGTGGTTGAAATTAAGGATTGCCTTATTGCTGATGAAAGAATGAATGTGGGTGAATTATCCAGTAGGCAATGGAAATCTGATGCCAGAGTTGAGGTTGCAGTTTCTAGTACCAATGAAGTTTCAGTTATGCGATCAGGCAGAAGCATTAGCGGTCCTACTCAGATTGTTGAGCAAGTAGCCGGTAACTCATTTAAAATCTCACCCTCTGCATTCTGGCAAAGCCATCGCAGCGCACCAGTTGAGTTGGTAAAAGCTGCACTATCGCAACTTGGCGTAAAGCCAGCAGATCATGTTTTAGATCTTTACTCAGGTGTTGGCCTATTTGCAGCAGCAATATTAATAGAGATTAGTGACCGTGGTTTTGTTACCTTAATTGAGAGCGATAAAACTGCGGTCGCAGATGCTCGAAGAATTTTCCTTAACAAAGAGAATGTGAAGATTTTTCAAGGATTAGTCGCACAACAATTGCCAATTGTGAAGCGAGCAGATTTGATTTTATTAGATCCACCACGAACAGGTGCTGGTGATGTTGTAATTAAACAGATGGTTAAATTCAAACCTAGAAAAATTGTTTATGTTGCATGCGATCCTGCTGCATTGGCAAGAGATGCAAAAACTTTGGCAGACCTTGGTTATAAGTTGGATCACATTGAGGCTTTTGATCTTTTCCCAATGACCCAGCACATTGAGTGCGTGGCTGGATTTTCACCAGCAAACAGATAGGATTAGGACAGAATTACACAGGAAAGAGGTGTGGGGCATTGAGTAAGAACTCATTTAAGTCCAAAACCACACTGGAAGTAGCCGGTAAGAGCTATGAAATATTTGATATCACTGGCTTTGCTGAAGCAAAAGATCTTCCATTTAGCTTAAAGATTTTGCTAGAGAACTTACTTCGCACTGAAGATGGCGCCAATATCACTGCTGATCAAATTAAGAAGTTAGCTAGTTGGAATCCAGCTGCTGAACCAGACACTGAAATTCAATTTACGCCAGCACGTGTGATTATGCAGGATTTCACAGGCGTGCCTTGCGTAGTGGATCTAGCAACAATGCGAGAGGCAATTGCAGATTTAGGAGGAGATCCAGCAAAAGTAAATCCACTTTCTCCTGCTGAGTTAGTAATTGATCACTCAGTAATTGCAGATCTATTTGGAACTAAGGATTCTTTTGAACAAAATGTTGATATTGAATACCAACGAAACAAGGAGAGATATCGCTTCTTGCGTTGGGGACAAACAGCATTTGATGAGTTTAAAGTCGTGCCACCAGGAACAGGAATTGTTCATCAAGTAAATATTGAGTACTTAGCAAGAGTTGTGATGAGTCGAGTAGTAGATGGCACCTTACGGGCTTACCCAGACACAGTAGTTGGAACTGATTCACACACAACCATGGTTAATGGATTGGGTGTGCTTGGTTGGGGCGTTGGTGGCATTGAGGCAGAGGCTGCATTACTAGGTCAACCAGTTTCGATGTTAATTCCAAGAGTTGTCGGATTTAAATTAAATGGCCAACTGCCAGTGGGAACCACTGCAACAGATTTAGTTTTAACAATCACTCAGATGCTGCGAAAGCATGGTGTGGTTGGAAAGTTTGTGGAGTTTTATGGCCCTGGAGTTACCGCGCTGCCAATGGCTAATCGCGCCACTATCGGAAACATGTCACCTGAGTATGGCTCAACATGTGCAATCTTTCCGGTGGATGAAGAAACAATTCGATATTTAAAACTTACTGGTCGAAGCGCTGAGCAATTAGAGTTGGTAGAAAAGTATGCAAAGGTAAATGGACTTTGGCATGATCCTTCAGCATCTCCAAGATTCTCAGAAAAGCTAGAGTTAGATCTTTCAACAATTGTGCCTTCAATTGCAGGTCCAAAGCGTCCACAAGATCGAATTTCCTTAAGTGATGCTAAGAGTTCATATGCAGCTGTGGCACCAAGTTACTTCACCGATAAAACAAGTAAAAATAAGATTGATATAAAGGTTAATGGCAAGCCAACCACAGTTTCTAATGGTGATGTAGTGATTGCATCAATTACCTCTTGTACAAATACATCTAATCCTTCAGTAATGATTGGAGCTGCATTACTGGCCAAGAAGGCGGTAGAGAAGGGTTTAACCAGTAAACCTTGGGTGAAAACCACATTAGCACCAGGATCTAAAGTAGTTACTGATTATTACGATCGCTCAGGACTTACTCCTTATATGGAGAAATTAGGTTTTAACTTAGTTGGTTATGGCTGTGTTACTTGCATTGGAAACTCAGGTCCGCTTCCAGTTGAGATCAGTAAGGCCATTAATGAGAATGATCTGGCTGTCTCCGCCGTCCTTTCTGGAAATCGAAATTTTGAAGGTCGAATCTCACCTGATGTAAAGATGAACTACTTAGCTTCACCACCCTTAGTGGTTGCATATGCGTTAACTGGATCTATGAATCATGATTTTGAAAAGGATCCAATTGGAACTGGAAGTGATGGTAATCCAGTTTTCCTAAAAGATATTTGGCCAACAAGTGCGGAGATTGAATCGGTAGTAGCTTCTTCAATTTCATCAGATATGTTTACAAAAGATTACGCATCAGTTTTTGAAGGTGATAAAAGATGGAAATCCTTAGATACGCCAACTGGTAATACTTTTGAATGGGATGCTAAATCAACCTATGTTAGAAAACCTCCTTATTTTGATGGTATGCCAAGAAATCCAAAGCCAGTCACAAATATTGAATCTGCCAGAGTGCTTGCAGTTCTAGGAGATTCAGTAACAACTGATCACATTTCACCTGCTGGAAATATCAAAGTTGATTCACCGGCTGGTAAGTACTTGGCAGAACATGGCATAGATCGAGCTGACTTTAACTCTTATGGATCACGTCGTGGCAATCATGAGGTAATGATCCGAGGAACATTTGCAAACATTCGCTTAAAGAATTTATTGTTAAATGGCGTAGAGGGTGGATTTACTAAAAATTTCCTAGCAAATGGTGAGCAAGCCACAATTTATGATGCATCTCGTGCCTATATTGAAGCAAATATTCCGTTAGTAATTTTGGCTGGCAAAGAATATGGCTCAGGATCTTCTCGCGACTGGGCAGCAAAGGGAACAGCACTACTTGGAGTTCGCGCAGTAATTGCAGAATCTTTTGAAAGAATTCATAGATCTAATTTAATTGGCATGGGAGTACTGCCACTTCAATTCCAAGATGGGCAGAATGCAGCATCATTAGGTTTAGATGGCAGTGAAGTATTCTCAATTACCGGTGTAGACAAATTAAATGATGGCCAAACACCAAAAGAGGTCGAAGTAACCGCCGGCGGAAAGAAATTTAAGGCAAAGCTTCGGATCGATACCCCAGGTGAGGCAGATTACTATCGCCATGGTGGCATCATGCAGTATGTATTACGCTCATTATTGAGCAAGTAAATCGCCATTGTTTTAACTACCCTTTAAACTATAGCCATGCTTAGTCAGATTAAATCGCCAGCGGATCTAAAGAAACTCTCTGCTGAAGAGATAAATCACTTATCTGCAGAGATTAGATCATTCCTAATTGAAAAGGTTTCAAAATCTGGTGGTCATCTTGGTCCAAATTTAGGAGTAGTTGAGTTAACTATTGCCATACACAGAATTTTTGATTCACCAAAGGATGTTGTGGTCTTTGATACTGGTCATCAAAGCTATGTCCACAAGTTATTAACTGGGCGAATGGCTGGTTTTGAAAAACTTCGTCAACGTGGTGGTTTGGCTGGATATCCAAATCGAAGTGAGAGCGAGCATGATGTTGTTGAAAACTCACACGCATCTACCGCCCTTTCTTGGAGTGATGGAATTGCCAAAGGTTTTTCCCTTACAAATCAAAAAGATCGTGTAGTAGTTTGCGTAGTTGGTGATGGCGCTTTAACTGGCGGAATGAGTTGGGAAGCTTTAAACAATATTTCTACAAGTAAAAATGAGCGTCTGGTAATAATTGTTAATGACAATGAGAGGTCATACTCACCAACTATTGGTGGATTAGCTACCTATCTTTCAACCTTGCGTGCCACAAGTGGTTATGAGAAATTCTTAGATTGGGGCAAGGGTGTATTAGAGCGAACACCAGTTGTGGGTCAGCCAATTTATGAAACCCTGCATGGCGTTAAAAAAGGTATTAAAGATATTGTCGCTCCACAAGGAATGTTTGAGGACTTAGGTCTTAAGTATTTAGGCCCAGTAGATGGTCATGATGTGGTTGCAATGGAAAAAACATTAAAGATTGCTAAAGATTATGGCCAGCCGGTTTTAGTTCATGTAATTACTGAAAAAGGTAAAGGCCATGCACCAGCGATCAATGATGAAGCAGAGAAGTTTCATGCCGTCGGTGTTGTCGATGCGGAAACAGGTCAACCTTTAAGTAAGGGTGGAAAGAGTTGGACCTCTGTGTTTTCAGATGAGTTAGTAAAGATTGGCGCCGAAAGAAGTGATGTAGTGGCAATTACTGCAGCAATGATGGGGCCAACTGGCTTAGATAAGTTTGAAAAAGCATTCCCAGATCGAACATTTGATGTTGGCATTGCTGAACAACATGCAGCAACTTCAGCAGCTGGAATGGCATTTGCAGGCCTGCATCCAGTAGTTGCGGTTTACTCCACATTTTTAAATAGAGCCTTTGATCAGTTATTACTTGATGTTGCACTTCATAAAGCTGGGGTTACTTTTGTATTAGATCGAGCAGGCGTCACCGGTGATGATGGCCCATCTCATAACGGTATGTGGGATTTAGCTTTAACTGGAATTGTGCCAACCTTGCATGTGGCAGCCCCCCGAGATGCTGAGCGAGTAAGAGAAACATTACGCGAGGCATTAGATATCTCTGATGCTCCTTCATTAATTCGTTTTCCAAAGGGTGCGGTAAATGCTGACATTCCAGCATTTGAACGTCGTGATGGCATTGATGTTTTATATCGTGGCGAGAGCGCGGATGTTTTATTAGTGAGTATTGGTGCCTTTGCATCAATCGCAGTTGAAGCAGCGGCGCAAGCCTACCGAGAGGGTGTGGGCGTTACCGTTATTGATCCAAGATGGGTTAAGCCACTTCCAAAATCATTAGTAACAATGGCTCAACGATATAAAAATGTAGTTGTGTTAGAAGATGGTATTAAACATGGCGGAATTGCCAGCACGATTTCTGAATTATTTAGAGATGCGCAGTTAAATGTGCCGGTGCACTCAATTGGTTTACCACTAGCGTTCTTAGAGCACTCAAAACGAGCTGAAATTTTAGAAGATTTAGGAATTACAGTTCAAAACATCACCAGATCTTTAGTTGCCTGGAATAGCAGTGAGATTGGCATGGATATTAAGGAAGTGATGCCACGCCCTTTGGATGAAAACGAGCGCCGCAAACCGCTTCGCTAATTCCTTCTCGATCTAAGTAAGGCAAAATTCCACCAAGGTGCATTGGCCATCCTGAACCTAGCAACATGCAAATATCAATCTCTTGTGGAGTTGAAACCACCCCTTCGTCCAGCATCATCTTTGCCTCAGTTGCTAATGCTTCAAGAGCGCGCTTTCTGACCTGCTCAGCTGTTGATGGTGTGCTTCCTTTTTCAAGCAGAGCCAGTGCTGCAGGATTAACCGTGTTAACACCATTTGAATCCTTTACATAAAATGTTTTTACCCCATCTTTTACAAACCGCTGCATAGTTGGCGAAATTTTGTAACGTGGACCAAGGTTTTTATTTAAAGTTTCAGCCACATGCAATGCAACTCCTGGGCCAACTAAACCAAGTAATTCAAGGGATGACATTGGAAAACCTAGGGGAGCCATTGCAGCATCTGCTACCTCATATGGCGTGCCTTCATCCATTGCATCTGTTACCTCGCCCATAAAACGAGTTAATAGACGATTAACCACAAAAGCTGGCGCATCTTTAACAATCACCATTGTCTTCTTTAAATCTTTACCAATATTTATTGCTGTGGCTGTGGTGGCATCATCTGTTTTAGTAGTTCTTGCCACCTCAAGCAGCGGCATAATTGCAACTGGATTAAAGAAGTGAAATCCAACAACTCGCTCTGGATTCTTCAATCCTTCACTCATCGCCTCAACTGAAAGGGAAGAGGTATTTGTTGCCAAGATGCACTCTGGTGTAACAATCGCCTCAAGCTCTTTAAATAACTTTTGCTTTAATGACAACTCTTCAAAGATTGCTTCAATTACAAAGTCAGCATTTGCAAAGATCTTCTTATCAACTGAGCCAGAGATATTTGTTAACAATCTAGCTGCTGATTCAGGGGATAATCGCTTCTTATCAACTAATTTTTGAATCTCATTTTTAATCCAAGCCAATCCTTTATCAACTCGCTCTTGGTCAAGATCGGTGATTACAACTGGGACCTTAAGATTTCGAAGCATTAGCAATGCCAATTGAGATGCCATAAGACCAGCGCCAACGACGCCAACTCGAGTTATCTTTCTAGCAAGTGCTGGTTTTGGAGCTCCTTCAACCTTCTTGCGTTTTTTCTGAATTAGATTAAATGAGTAAAGGGATGCGCGTAATGAATCACTCATTACTAAATCAGCTAGAACCTTAGTTTCAGCAGCAAAGCCATCTCTTACTGAATTACTTTGCGCTGCTTTGATTAAATCAAGGGCTGCAAGTGGGGATGGGATCTGGGCGCCACTATATTTCTTGGCAATCGCTGCTTTACCCGTTGCGATTGCTTTTTCAAAGCCAGCAGAATCCTTACTAAAATCTTTGCGTTCAATCTTCTTCTTTGCACTTAAAACATCAGCGGCAAATTTAACTGAGTGTTCAATAAAATCAGATGGTTCATAAACAGCGTCTACTACGCCCAATGAAAGTGCGTCCTTTGCTTTCATCATTGTGTTGTTATTTAGTGCATTTAAAATAATTACTTGAACCGCATTTTCTGGTCCAATTAGTTTTGGCAGAAGTGTTGCCCCACCCCAACCTGGAACTAAACCTAGGAAACACTCTGGTAAGCCGGTGAAGGCAGTTGTTGCCAAGGTTCGATAGTGACAGTTAAGTCCAACCTCTAAGCCACCACCTAGTGCTAATCCATTTATAAAAGCAAAGGTTGGCTTCTTACTCTCATGCAATTTTAGAAAGACCTCATGGCCTAAATCTCCGATTGCAACTGCTTGAGATTTATCCTTTAGAAAACTCATCGCCGAAAGATCAGCGCCAGCAGCAAATATAAATGGCTTACCAGTTACGGCAATTGCTACTGCATCTGATTTTTGCGCCTCATCAATTGCAGCAGAAAGTGCTGCTAAGGATGCTGGTCCAAAAGTATTTGGGCGATTATGGTCTGCGCCATTATCTAGTGTGATTAAGGCAAGGTTACCGGTAGCGCCAAAGGCAGAGAGTGAAACCATCTGCACAATTGCATTGGTTACTACTTCATCAGGTGCGGCTGCTAAAACATCAGACATTATTTATTACCTTTGTAATTAGGGTTTTCCCAGATTATTGTGCCGCCCATACCTAAGCCAATACACATAGTGGTTATTCCGTATCTAACCTCTGGGTGCTCTTTAAAGCCATTGGCAAGATTTAAAATTAATCTAACTCCTGATGAAGCCAGGGGATGACCAACTGCAATCGCCCCACCATAAATATTTACTCGCTTATCATCATCGGCAATACCAAAGTGATCTAAAAATGAAAGTACTTGGATTGCAAATGCTTCATTAACCTCAAACAAACCAATATCGGCAATATCTAAGCCAGCTTTTTTCAAAGCTTTAATTGTGCTTGGCACTGGTCCATAACCCATGATCTCTGGCTCAACACCGGCGAATGCAAAAGAAACTAACTTAGCTTTAATTGGCAGATTTAATTCTTTAGCTTTTTCCTCAGATGCCAAGATTGCTGCAGTTGCGCCATCATTTAAACCGGCAGCATTTCCAGCAGTTACTCGCCCTGCTGCTCTAAATGGTGTTTTAAGTGCAGCTAATGCTTCAAGTGTGGTCTGCGGTCTTGGCGGTTCATCAACTGTTGCCACACCCCAACCAGCCTCAACATTTCTTGTTGCAACTGGAATTAAATCTGGTTGAATTTTATTTGCAGCATAGGCGGCAGCAGTTTTTTGTTGTGATGCTAATGCGTACTTATCTGCCCGCTCCTTCGTAAGGTGAGGGAATTTGTCATGTAATCGCTCAGCAGTGGCGCCCATTTGCAGTGCATCAGTATCAACAATTTTTTCAGCTAAGTATCTTGGATTTGGATCCATGCCATCACCCATTGGGTGATTTCCCATATGTTCAACGCCGCCTGCGATTGCTAAATCATAAGCACCCATATTTATGCCACCAGCAATTGTGGTAACTGCAGTTAGCGCGCCAGCACACCAGCGATCAATTGAGTAACCAGGAACTGATTTTGGAATGCCAGCTAAAATTGAAACTGATCGACCAATATTCATGCCTTGATCACCAGTTTGAGTTGCAGCAGCAATTGCTACATCATCAATTTGATCTAACGGAAGATTTGGATTTCGCTCTAATAACCCACGAATGCAGCGAACCATAATGTCATCAGCTCTAGTTTGGGAGTAAAGAGAACCTGCTTTACCAAATGGAGTACGAACTGCGTCAACTAAGACAACATTGGTTTTTGCACTTGCAGTTTTACTCATTTTTAGCCCCTAGCTAGTTCACTGCTTGGATATAAGGCTAGGTTACCCGCCAGTAGAGAAAATGGGTAGTGGGAGAGTGCTTATTTAACTAATGTTTTGGCAGGCGTTGATTTTGTATACAGGCGCAGCACGATCGCTAGGTAGCTCACATATAAGAAGAGTTGCACCCAAGAGGTGTTCACATCAAAGCCAATTGTGCCGGCAAGAATTGTGCCAGCAATTGAATCCTTTGCCATTACCGATGAGATATCCCAAGCGTATGAACCATCACCTGGAATCCAACCCAGCTCTTGATACTCATGCACACCATAGGAAAGTACGCCCGCTGCCACAATGATTAAGGCAATACCAGTGATAGTGAAAAACTTACTTAAATTCAATTTAATCGAGCGGTTATAAATCATGTAACCCAAGATCACCGCAAGTGCTAGCCCTGCAACCAAACCGATTGAGGCAGATGAGGTGGCTGCAACTGTTTTAAAATTTGTGTAAACAAAAAGGGCAGTCTCAAGTCCTTCACGTGCAACTGCGAAAAAAGCAGCTGCAGCAAGTGCAAATGGGCCTGCAGATAATGCGTTATCTACCTTGCCATGTAGCTCTTCCCTTAAAGTTCTAGCCGCACGCTTCATCCAAAAAACCATCCAAGTAACAAGACCAACTGCTAGGAATGAGGTGGTGCCGGCAAAGAATTGCTCACCGCGCTCGCTTAACTCAGCTGAGGTAAATGATAAAAATCCACCGAGTGCAAAACTTGCAGCAAGTGCTATACCCACACCAGTCCAAATTGGAACTAGAAGATTACGTCGACCAGTCTTAACAACGTATGCGACCAAGATTCCAACGATTAAGGCAGCCTCTAACCCCTCACGAAGGGCGATTAAGAAGGTGCTAAGCATGGATTGAGCATATTCCAAGGGGATTGAATTACGCAACTTAAGTGTTGCGTAATTCCGATCACATACTTAAGGGGCTACTGGCGCCTCGGTTTCGGCTTCTGCGATCTCAGGTACTACTAGGGCTTCTGTGGCAGATAGGTGAGGGGCGATAACGCTAACCACCTGCTCCATCTGCCAACTTCTGGCACCCAATCTTGTTAACTCACCTTCGACAAAATTTTCATATTCACTCATATTGGTAGGTGGCTCTTGCCAACAAATACGTTTTACATAATCAGGTGTTATTAAATTCTCGGTTGGAATTTGTAATAGTTTTGATAATTCAATTAAGGCAGCGCGGGCGTGGGTTAAGCGGGCATAGCCAAGCGGATTTTTCTCCTTCCAAATCTTAATTGGTGGCATGGATTGGGATGCCACCCGAAGCTCCACCTGATCCTCAATCGGAGTTTTTAGTGATGCAGTTAAAACCTTTAACCAACGACTAAAAGGTGGTGCTTCTAACCGAGTTCGCCACCCAATTACCTTGGCGACCTCCTCTAAATTATCTGGTCGCTTAATTGCTAACTCCACTATTGCTTCATCACCTAAAACTCGACCTGGGGCAAGATCTATCTCACGAGCTAACTCATCTCGCGAGAGCCAAAGATCTCTAATTATGGTCATACTCAAACGATCGCGCACCTTATGCATACCTGAGGTTCGCCGCCATCTATCTGATTTTGGCGAATCGGTGAATTCATAATCTTGATAGTTTTTTATGATCGAAGCAAAATCTTGCTCTGCCCACTTAAGTTTTTTCTGCTCAGTTAATAGCTGCTCAACTTTGTCTCTGATATCAAGCAAGATATCAACATCTAACGCCGCATAAGTAATCCACTCAGTTCTTAAAGGTCTGATGGACCAATCAACTGCGGAGTGTTCTTTTGCGAGTTGAAGCTCTAACAAACTTTCAGCCAAAGCACCTAAGCCAACCCTTGGACAACCGGCAATTCTTGCCCCTAATTCAGTATCAAATAATTGTTTTGGCTTTAATCCAACCTCAATCAAACAAGGAAGATCTTGAGTACTGGCATGAATTACCCATTCGATATCAGAAAATTCAGTGTTAAACCGCTGCCAAAGTTTTGAATCCTTTAATGGAATTGGATCAATTAAATGTAGTCCGCCGCCTTTGCGATAGATCTGAATTAAATATGCCCGCTGGCTATATCGATAACCAGATGCGCGTTCGGCATCAATTGCAATTGGCCCCTCACCTTTTAAGAGAGCGGTGATTACTTTTTCAAAATCACTTTCAGTGGCAACAATTTCTGGTGTGCCATGGCGAGGTGAGAGCAAAGGGGTAAGCATGAATTACTTTATTCTAGTTGCTACGAGAGATTGAACTAACTCCATGGGGGATTGGCTCTAGACCTGCTGAAATTGCCAATAGCTCAAGCCAGGCATTTACATGTTCGGCTAAGTTTTCTTCATTAGTAGGTGTCCAGGATGCACGAACTTCAATTTCAGAATCTTCATCTCGTTCAACTAATTCCCCAAAGGATGCACTGGCAACTCTAGTTACCGTGCCACTTGGATTTATAAAATCACAATTATTTTTCTTGAGTGATTCAAGCAGCCAAGCCCAACCAATTTCTGGCAGTAGCGGATCAGATGCCATCTCTAAATCAATTGCAGCCCGAGCAAAAGTTACGCATCGCCATTGACCACCCCAACCTTCTTGGCCGGCTGGATCATGCAGTAATACAAATCTGCCTGTTGCTGCATCCTCTAAAACATCAGCGGTCATTGCTAATGCGTGGGGTGCAAGTTTTTGGGGAGCCGGAACTGATTCAAGCAAAATTTCACCTCTTGGCTTTAACGCCAAAATTGGTGCAATTACTTGATCAAAAGTTTTTTTCACTGTCTAAGGATAAATTGCCGTTGGCAAAAGCAGGTGAAGCCACGAGCGAAGTAGAAAATAAATAAGTTCAAATGCAACCTAGTAGGCTTGGCAGATGGCATCACTTTTAGCAATTTTCTCCTCAATACTTTGGGGTAGTGCTGATTTCTTTGGCGGCAAATTGTCCAAGCGATATCAAGCAATTGCAGTAACTGCCGTTTCACAAGCATTTGGATTATTAATTGGAATAACAATTATTCTAGTTAGCTCATCTTGGCTAAGACCAAATCTTTCTTGGGATGGATATTTCTTATCTGGTGTGTGCGCAGGCTTACTTGGCTTTATTGGTTTGGTTGCCTTCTACTCTGGCCTTGCAACTGGTCGAATGGGTGTAGTTGCACCAATTAGCGCCTTAAGTGTTTTGATTCCATTAACAATCGCATTCATAAATGGTGAAAAACCAAGTTCTGCTCAATTACTTGGTATGGGCATTGCGTTAACTGGCGCAGTATTTGCAAGTGGTCCTGAGTTAAAAGGTGGTTTAGCGGTTAAGCCAATAGTTTTTGCAGTTATCGCAGCTTTTGGATTTGGCGCAGCAGTTGCATTTATTGCTAAAGGCTCGGCGAGTAGTGCAATTATGACCATGACGACCATGCGCTTTTCAACCTTCATTATTGCCTTATTTTTATTTGCTCGCTTTCGCACACTTGGCGGATTTAAAAAGAAGGATCTTCCAGTTTTAATAGGGATTGGTGGAGCAGATTTTATTGCTAATTTGTTACTAGGAGTTGCAACTACTAAGGGATTAGTTTCTCTCGCAGTGGTTCTTGGTTCCCTTTATCCAATTGTTACCGCATTGCTTGCTTTTAAAATTTTGCATGAGAGATTACATAAAATCCAGTATGTTGGAATTGGATTTGCAATCGTAGGAGTTGCAGTTATCTCACTTGGTTAGTTTTTTTATAGTAAAGAAAATCACAAGGGGTGATGTTTTCACGGCTGATTAATTCAAAACCTTTAGTTAGATCTGTCATGGAGATTGAATTATCACCAGTTTTTTCTAGATTTACCGTTAGATAAAGGTTATCTATTAATCCGGCTTCAATCATCTGTTTTAATAGAGCGGGGCCAGCCTCTACTAATAAATTTATTGTTGCGCTTTGTTCTGGGTTAAAACTACTTTTAATCTCTTCGATCATGGCGGCTGGGGTAAGTGCAAATTGTTTTACCAACTGATTTTTTGGTTGCAACCTAACTTTTGTGTGGGTGAGGATATAAAGGGGAATCGGAGTTCGCTTATATGGTTCCCGCCTTGCAGTGTTGCCTCCAATCAGGATTAAATCATTTTTTGATCGAAGATCATGAAATCTTCTTCGATCCTCTTCAGTTGATAGCCCGATAGAGGAGCCAGCTAGGGTGGTTGAGCCATCGGCTCCAACAATCAAATTGGCGGAGGTGATTACAGAGCGCATACCCCACAGGTTACCCAAGTGTCAGTGCTGTCACCTAACCTTTTATCATGATCATCGATTGTGATAGTTGTGTAATGCGCCAGATCGCCTGTGGCGATTGTGTTGTATCAGTGCTGCTTGATATCAAGCCAGCTGCTGGTAAAAAAGCTGAATTAAGTAATGCTGATAAAGCTGCAATAAATAATCTCTCTTCCGTTGGATTGGTGCCGCCCTTGCGATTTGTGCCAAATCCACCAAATCAAAAACAGGTGAAGAAAATTGGCTAAATCATGAAAAAAGGTTGGAAATTTAGATAATTCTCAGCACATCACGCTTAAGTTGGCTTGAGTTGGCGACGTGATGGCGGTTAGCCTTTGAAAATGAGAAGTATGTCTCGGGTGTTTTTTGCCCTAGTAATTGGCGCAGGAATTCTTTATCCAATTCCGGCCAACGCTGCCCCTAATTTAATTGAAGTTCAGGGCAGAGTTAGAGATTTACAAGAGCAGGCAACAGAGGCGGCCGAAGGCGCACAAGAGGCCAAGGTGCAATTAGCAAAGTTAAAGAAAACTTTAGATACAGTCCAACAGCAAGCTAGCCAGCAGGGTGCATCAGTTACCGCTCTTAATAAAACAATCGGCGCGATTGCAAATGAGCGTTATAAGTCAGGTCCACTTAGCCAATCCTTAGAGTTACTTTTCTCAACTGATCCAGGACTATATCTATCTGCTGCCGGATCTTTAGAAGCAGTAACAAGACAAAAAACTGCAGATTTAAAGAAGTTTTCAGTTGCAACCCAAAGATTAACTGCGACCTCATTAACTGTTGCAGACAAATTAGCGATGGTTAAGGCGGCAGAAGCCAAGTTCACCAGACAGCTAGCGCTTGCAAACTCAAAACTTAAAGAAGCTGAAGAATTGTTAGCTAAATTAACCGCTGCTGAACGAGAGCGTTTGGCCAAGCTAACTAATGATCAAGAGGATGCCGATCAACAAAAATCTTTAAGTGATGCTGGAAAGTACTCAGGTGTTTCAGGCCGGGGAGGTACTGCAATTAAATATGCGCTAGCTCAAATTGGCGATAAGTATGTCTTTGGCGCAGATGGCCTCACCTACTGGGATTGCTCTGGTTTGACGATGCGAGCTTTTGGCGCAGCTGGTGTATCACTACCGCACTCATCAAGAGCGCAATATAGATATGGCAAAGCGATCGCTAGGAAAGATTTACAACCGGGTGATTTAGTGTTTTTTGGAAAACCAATTTCACATGTGGCAATTTATTTAGGACCAGACCGCATGTTGCATGCTCCAAGATCTGGAAGTCGAGTCAAGATTGCCAATATGGATATGGGAAGAAAACCTTATATTGGAGCACGCCGTTTATAGCGATAAAAAAGTTTTACTAGTCACAAATGATCTAGGACCACGTGCGGGTGGAATTGAAACATTTGTACTTGGCTTAATTGAAGGATTACCGAAAAATTCACTAATCATTTACACCTCCTCACAAAAAGGGGATAAGGCATTTGATGCTCAACTGCTAGAAAAATTCGGCGCAGTGGTAATTCGAGATAGAGCAAAGATTTTGTTGCCAACACCACGAATAAGTAGGAGGGCAGTGAAAATACTTAAGCAATCACAGGTTAAAAATGTTTGGTTTGGCGCTGCTGCTCCACTTGCCTTAATGGCAGGCAAACTACGATCTGCCGGAGCTAGCAATATTGTTGCCTTAACTCATGGTCATGAGGTGTGGTGGGCAAAAATTCCTATACTTAAAACTTTGTTAAAGAAAATCATCAAAGATATTGATCATCTTGGTTATTTAGGAGATTTCACAAAAGGTGAAATTGCCAAGATAAGTAATCAGCCGCAAAAGTTTCTACAAATAGCACCCGGCATTGATACCGAACATTTTGCTCCCAAAAAAGTGAGGGGTGATTTGGTTGAGAAGTATCGTCTAGATGGACGCAGAGTTATTGTCAGTGTTGGCAGGTTGGTTCATCGCAAAGGACAAGATGAACTAGTTAAGGCGATGCCAAAAATTTTAGAACAATTTCCAGATGCTATTTTGCTTTTTGTTGGTGAGGGTCCAATTAAGCAGATGCTGTTTAACTCGGCAAAACAATTAGGAGTTTTACATAAAGTGTTATTTACTGGCCGCGTTTCTCATCATGATTTACCCGATTACATATGTCTAGGTGAAATATTTGCCATGCCAGTTCGCTCCCGATTTTCTGGCTTAGAGGTTGAAGGGTTAGGAATTGTTTACTTAGAGGCAAGTGCCTGCGGCCTTCCGGTAATTGTTGGTAATTCAGGGGGAGCAGTTGATGCTGTTTTGGATAAAAAAACAGGCTTGTTAGTTGATGGCACAAAGAGTGATCAAATTGCGGATGCAATTTGTGAATTACTTGCCAACCCAGAACGAGCCAAGCAAATGGGCTCAGCTGGGCGAGAATGGGTAATTAAAAATTGGCAGCTAAGTAATTGGTCTGCAAAGTTTAATAAAGTTTTAATTAATAATTAGTTTATTTTCGATTGCGATACTAACTGCCTGGGCACGATTAATTGCCGCTAATTTTCGATAGATATTAGCAAGGTGAGTTTTAATAGTTGCCTCCGTCAGGAATAGCACAGCGCCAATTGCATTTGCCGTAGCCCCGGTAGGAAGTAGGGCTAGAACCTCTAACTCTCTGGCTGATAAATCAAAATCCTTAGAAGGTTTAATTTGATTTATCTTTCCAGCTTTTAAGAACTTATCAGAACCGGTGGTAATTGCCTGCAGTATTTCCAGCAAGCTATCAGTTGGGGCAGATTTTGTAATAAAGGCTATAGCGCCAGCTTCTTTCGCAGATTCAAGAGTTTGATTGTCATCTTGCATTGTTAGCACTACGAACTTGCTCTTTGACCCGGATTTCTTCATTTCTTTTATCAGATCAATTCCACTACTACTCCCAAGATTTATATCAACCAAAACAATTTCAGGTTTATGTGTGTTAATTAGCGCTGATGCTTGGCTTGAGGTAGCAGCCTCTGCAACAACATCATATTTATGTTGGGATAGCAGATTGGCAAGGCCTGATCTAATTAATTCATGATCATCTACAATCAGAATTTTCATGATCTAAATTGAAATTGTGATTATGGTGCCAGATGTGTTTGAAGTGATTTGCATTGTAAATCCAATTAAATTAAGCCGCTCTTTAACACCATCTATGCCATATGAGTTACTTTTTTTGATAACCCCACCTAAGCCATTATCTTCGATGGTAATCAAATCTGGCCTTAATTGAATGGAGATTAGTGAACAGCTGGCATGACGCTTTGCATTTAGAACCAACTCTTTGATTGCTCTTAATAACTCAAACTTATGTTCTGATTTAATACTAATTTGCCCATCAATTTCTAACTTGATCTCAGATCCAGCGAGTACTGCATCTATTTGTTCAGTTAACTGTTGGTGAAACTCTTTACTCTTATTACTTCTTAATTCATATATTTCATCGCGGACTTGATTGATAATTGAACTTAAAGAAAGGCGTAATTCACGCAAACTGACACGATTAGAATTTCCTAGATTCTCATCCCCAATTACTTGATCAAGACGGTAACCAAAGGCAGCCAACTCTTGGGCCAAACCATCATGAAGCTCTCGCGCTAGCCGAGTTCGTTCAGTGTTAGGCGAAGAGTTCATCAATCTCGCGAGCAAACTGCTGCGAAACTACATGTCGCTTCACGGAAAGTTTGGCAGTCAAGTGACCACCAGCGATTGTGAAGTCAACAGGCAAGATAATAAATTTTCTAATTGATTCTGCTCTACTAACCGCTTTATTAGTTTCATCCACAGCGGTCTGAATAACAGCTTGCAGTGTTGGATCCTTTGCTAAATCAGCTATGGATGCACCTTCTTTTTTATTTGCTACTGCCCAAGGCTTAATTGCATCTGGATCAATAGTGATCAGTGCGGCAATAAATGGTTTATTGTCGCCAACAACCATACATTGGCTAATTAATGGATGTGATCGCAATCTATCTTCTAAGACAGCTGGTGCAACATTTTTACCACCTGCGGTAACAATTAACTCTTTCTTTCGGCCAACAATAGATAGATAACCTTCTTCATCAATCTTGCCTAGATCTCCTGATTTAAAGTAACCATTGGAGTCAAATACTTCTTTATTGGCTGCATCATTTTGCCAATAACCCTGCATAACAATTGGGCCTTTAATTAGAACTTCACCATCTTCGGCAATCTTGATTGTTGTTCCAGGAATTGGCTTACCAACAGAGCCAACTCTGTGGGATGAAGTTAGATTTAAAGTTGCACCTGCGGTGGTTTCAGTTAAACCATATCCTTCTAATACGCGAATACCTGCGCCGCGATAGAAGTGGCCAAGTCGCTCACCCAATGGCGCTCCACCTGAAATTGCAGCTTCCACGCGACCACCTAAACCAGCGCGGATTTTCGCGTAAACCAATTTATCAAATAAGCCATGTTGTAATTTAAGAAGTGGTGAAATCTTTTTAGTATCAAGTGCTTTGCTGTATGCAATTGCAACCTCAGCTGCTTTATGGAAAATCTTTCCCTTACCAGCAGCATCTGCTTTTGCTTCGGCACCGTTGAAGATTTTTTCAAATATGCGTGGCACAGCAAGTACGAAGGTTGGTTTAAAGGATGCAAGATCTGCCGGTAATTTAGTTAGATCACTGCAATGAGCAAGATGTAGACCTGCGGTGATTGAACCAATCTGCACCATACGACCAAAGACGTGAGCTACAGGTAAAAATAGGAGAGTAGATCCACCTGGCTTTAAGAAGAGATCACTTGCGCCATTAACAACATTTCCGCACTCAGATAAGAAGTTGCCATGGGTTAGTTGTACTCCCTTTGGCTTTCCAGTGGTGCCAGAGGTATAAATCAAAGTAGCTAAGGTTTCAGGTTTTAACTTTTCTCGTCGCTTTGTAATCTCATCATCACTAACACTCTTTCCTTCATGGGTTAAGGTGGCAAGAGCGTTATAAGTAATATTCCAAATATTTTTACAGGTGGATGGCATAACTGGCTGAACTAATTCAGCAAGTGCTGGAGTTTCAACCACAATTGCTACCGCTGCTGAGTCAGTTAAAATCCAATCAACTTGTTCAGCACTTGATGTTTCATAAATTGGGACTGGAACTGCGCCGGCATACCAAATTGCAAAATCTAAAACTGTCCACTCGTAACGAGTTTTTGCCATAATCGCAACGCGATCACCAAAACCAACACCGGCTGCAATAAATCCTTTTGCAACCGCTTTGATTTCTTCTTCATACTCTTTAGCGGTAACTGCCTGCCAACGATCACCCATCGGCCTTGAAACTAGGACTCGCTCTGGCTCAAAGTGAGCCCGCTCAGAAATTAGATTTGTTAAGTTGCCCGCAACTGCGGCTGGAATGATGGCTGGAATAGTTATCTCGTTCATGGCCCCACGCTACTGGCTCACACTTATTTGCGCTAGAACCCACCCCATTTTTTAGATGGGCTGGGAAAAAAGTGATGCTACTTCGGGGTAACCTACCCCCATGTCTAATCCAACCTCTTCCACGGTAACTATCGCCGCTAGCGCAGATGATGTAAGAGCTGTGCTATTTGATATCGCAAACTTTCCAACCTGGTCAACATCTTTTAAATCTGTAACAGTGCTTGCATCCAATGGAGAGGGCAGGCCTACTCAGGTGAAACTCAGCGTTGACGCCGGCGCTTTAAAAGATAAGCCAACTTTAAATTTTGATTGGTCTGCCTACCCAGATCGAGTTGATTACTCACTTGAGGATGCTGATTTGTTAACTGATATGACTGGTGCTTACATTGTTAAAGATAATGGCGATGAAACTGAGGTAACCTTTGAATTAACCGTTGCACTTTCCATGCCAGTGCCAGAGATGATGCGCACAAAGGCTGAAAAAGCCACAATTGATTTGACCTTAAAACAGTTAAAGGAAAAACTGGAAAACTAATTGAGCACCACAATTAATAGCTCAGCATTAACAATTGGGATTGATATCGGTGGCACCAAAGTATTAGGTGGGGTAGTTGATAGCACCGGCAAAATAATTGATTCCGCCAGAAGGCCAACACCATTAGCTGGTGGCAAAGAGTTGGTTGCAACCATAATTGATTTAGTAAAAGAGTTTCAAGCCAAACATGAGATAGCAGGGATTGGAATCAGCGTTGCTGCATTAATCTCTAAAGATCAGGGCACAATCGTAGGCGCTCCAAATATTGCAAATTTGAGTCAATTAAATTTTGTTGCCGAGATTAAAAAAGTATTTAACCTGCCAGTGATTGCTGAAAATGATGCAAATGCTGCGATGTGGGCGGAGTATAAGTTTGGTAACGCGCAAGGTTTAAATCCGGTTATGTTTTTCATTATTGGCACCGGCATGGGTGGTGGATTAGTAATTGATGGCAAATTATTTAGAGGCGCTAATGGGATTGGCGCTGAGTTTGGTCACATGATTGTGCAACCAAATGGCGTGCAGTGTGGTTGTGGGGCAAATGGCTGTATTGAGCAGTACGCATCAGGAAGTGCCTTAATGCGTTATGCCAAAGAAGCAATCACAGCTAACCCAGCAGCGGGCCAAGAGTTATTAGATCTTTGTGGCGTAGAGCTTTCTAACTTAACTGGTTCGGCGTTAACAGAGGCTGCGAAAAAAGGTAATGAGATGGCATTAGCTGCCTTTAACAAACAGGCAGATTGGTTAGGTAGCGCCTGTGCTTCTTACACATTATTGCTAGACCCACAAGCAATTGTGGTCGGCGGTGGGGTAGTTGATGCTGGTGAATTATTTTTAACACCTGTGCGAAGTGCAATGGAAAAATACATGCCATTTGCTGGCACGCATTTATTGCCAAAAATTATTGCAGCTAAGTTTGGAAATGATGCTGGCTTAATTGGCGCAGCAGATTTAGTTAGAGGCTAGCGCCGTCATCTAAATCACCTTCTTTGCGGGCAGTACGCCAGATGATTGTGGCAACTGAAGAGATAAAGCCAAGGACGGCTGGCCACACGCCAAAGAATTCGAAATCAGTTAACCAAAACAAAATTAGATAGGTAAATGAGCCAACAAAAGCCACAGCTGAGAACCGTTGCATTTGATCTAGATTTATCTTGCCGGGATTTGGCTGCCTAAATCGATCAGCTTGGCTGAATTTATCCAATTCATCTAAATAAGTGGTGGGCGATGATTGATCAAGAGAGAGACCTGAAACAATTGAATCAAACTCAGCATTTACTAAATCATTCTCATTAAAATCAGAGCCTCGTTTAACCGCCCCACTTAAAACATCTTCGATGAATATCTTACTTTCAATATTTAGCTGCTCAACATCAAAATCTAGCGCCACATTATGAAAGGAGTTTTCAAAGACTACTTCGCGAATATCAACGGAAAAGACATTATCTATAACAGTCATTGCATTTTCTGGATCAACAGCATGATCATTTACGGAGTAGGCAACCATAATGGGTAGATCAATTAGATAAAGATCTCGCTCAACTAACGCCCATAACTTACGAAGTGAATCCAATGCCTTAAGTGGTGTGCGATCGTAGGCATGAACGGGTGGATTAGGTGCTGCAATATCAGTTGCACCCTTTGCTACTGATGCAATTAAAAACTTTAATACTGGAACATATTTCATAAACCATCTTCTATCATGCACGGATGGATTTAAAACTATTAACCCTTCAACCTCACTGCCTCTTATCTGGCATAAGCGAAGTGCTAGGGCTGCTCCCATAGAAAACCCTGCAATAAATACTCGATCACAACTTTGTTTTAACTCTAAAAAGGATTTTTCAACCTGCTCATACCAATCCTGCCAAGTAGTTTGATTCATCTGCTGCCAACTGCTGCCATGGCCAGGAAGTAATGGCGCACTAACGGTGTAACCAGATTTATTTAAAAACTTTGCCCAGGGCGCAATACTTACTGGTGAGCCAGTGAAACCATGAATAACCAAGACTCCAATTTTTCCACCCGGTAGGGTGAAACCAGCTGAGTTTGGAATGGAATTCACGCTTGAATGGTGTCATAGATTGGCTTAGCCACTAAATTAGACCCGTGCCATACAAGATTTTGAAATCCTTTTTGATCCCGCTGTTGATGTTTATTTTTAGGCCCAAGGTAACTGGGCTGCGCCATGTGCCAAGCAATGGGCCGGTGATAATTGCTTCAAATCATCTTTCATTTAGTGATTCGATCTTTATGCCATTAGTTGTTCCTCGTAATGTCACCTTTTTAGCCAAGAGTGAGTACTTCACATCCCCAGGACTTAAAGGATTTATCAAGAAAATTACCTTCATCGCTTTAGGACAGGTTCCAATTGATCGCTCTGGCGGCAAACGCAGTGAGGCTGCAATTATGACCGGCCTTCGATTACTTCGTGAGAATCATTGTGTGGGAATTTATCCTGAAGGAACTAGATCACCAGATGGCCGCCTTTATAAAGGACGAACTGGAATCGCTCGAATGGCGATTGAGTCAGGTGCGCCAGTTATTCCAGTGGCGATGTTTAACACCGCTGAAATTCAACCTACTGGGCAGGTGGTGCCAAAGGTTAGAAGAGTTGAGATGGTATTTGGTGAGCCGATGTACTTCTCTGGTGATTCATCTGATCAAGCAGTTTTAAGGAGCGCCACAAATGAATTAATGGAAAAAATAGCGGAGTTATCTAAACAAGAGTACGTGCCCAATATGTACGCATCTGATGCAAAGGATGCAATCAAGAAAAGCTTAAAGGAAAAGATTGATTTTGAAGAGGATGATGCTTAACTACTGAGCGCCAATAAATTGCCGGCGCTGATTTAAGTAATTACACATATCGCAATTATCTTTTGCCGCTGGCATATCTGAGCTAACCACCGTAATAAAATCAGTAAGTCTGCTAGCAAGTGCTGCTGGGTTTCGCTCAATTGGCCGCCAAGTATGTTTTAATTTCAAACCAAATCCCTTTGTTACATCACCTGCTGGCTCAAGAAGTGACCAGACCAGCAATCCCATCAGTGAAACTTTCTTTGGCGCACCTGAGGCTGGGTTTTCTAGAGCAAATGCATAAGCTTCAAGTTGTGGCTGGTAGAGATCTGTTTTATCAGAATCTTTTGCTTGGAACTTACAATCGATAATTCCATATGTGCCATCGGCAAACTCAATTAACAAGTCATACTTTCCACGGATGGCATATTTTGTAGCAGCGCCATTTACATTAATAAAAGAGGATTTAACCCAACCACCAAGATCTGCCACCTTGCCTTCAGGCAGCACAGGTGCGATATCTGCAGTTGTTTTAGCAGCAAAGTAATTCTCTTGCATATTTGCTAGATCCCCAACCAATGGCATAAAGCCTGGAGTGCGCAAGCCGTGGTTGTAATTAAGCCAAAGACAGCGATGACATGAACCCCAAGAAAAAGTTAAATCTGAAGGTGAAATAAACTCTCTAGCATTTCCAACTGCATTTGATGAAGCCATGATTTCTCTTTTCGTTACGCACTTAGTAAGTGCCCTAGTTTGTTCCTCTTAAGGAGTAAGTCTGCCCCTTGCCACTGACAATCTGGCCTAACGCCACGAGTGGCTAGTTAGCCAATAACTAAGGCGGAGAAGATGGTGAATACGCCAAGGCCAATCATCACTAAGCCACCAAATCTGCGCATAAAAATTAACCGCTTAACATCTCCAGCCAACCAACTACGCACAGTGCCCGCCAGTAAGCCATAACTACCATCTGAGATCAAGGCGACTGTGGCAAAAATTGCGCCCAGCAATAACAATTGCGCTGTGACATTATTTTTCTCTTGATCAACAAATTGAGGCAAGATCGCGGCGAAGAAAACAACTGATTTTGGATTTAATACGCCAACCCAAAAACCATTTTTTAGCGATGTGAAAAAAGAGGGCTTACTTCCTTCAGTTTTTTGCATTCCTTGGGCGTCAACCCTGCTCGCTGCGATCGCGGCATAACCTAGATAGATTAAGTAGGCACCACCTGCCCATTGGATGCCGTTATAAAAAAGTTTTGAGCTTTGTAAAAGTGGGCCTAAACCAAATGCAACTAAGACTGAAACTAAGAACATTCCAAAGGCATTGCCAATCACAGTGGCAATTGCTGCCACTCTGCCCCAGGCGATCGCCCGAGCAATGGTGAAGAGCACTGAAGGCCCAGGCGCCAGAATGATCAAAACTGTGGCTATTAAGTACTCCCAGAGGCGTGAGGGGATGGCATCTGAGGTGAACACGCGCTAATCCTATGGTCCTATGGGTTGCCTATTTAGGGGTTGATAGGTTTTAATACTCGATAGTATCGATTCGATATATCTAGTAGATAGGAGCTGGCGATGCGTTCTCGGTCTGAATCCCTTGAGTTCGCTCTCCTTGGCCTGCTCTCACAAGGTGCCCTACATGGCTATGAATTACGTAAGCGAATGAGTGCGATCTATGGCCCATTTCGTGCGTTAAGTTTTTCTGTTTTATATCCCCAGCTTCGAAAAATGGTGGAAGCAAAATTAATTGAACAATCTTTCACCGACGCCGGCGGATTATCTAGACGATCAAGAATTGTTTATGAGCTAACTGCAAAGGGGCGTGAGCGATTTTCATCGCTTATGCAAAATGCTTCACCTGATTCATTTGAGGATGAAGGCTTTGAGGTTCGCTTCGCATTCTTTGGTCCAACACCTAGAAATAATCGCGTAAGAATTTTAGAAGGACGCCACCGGCGTTTAGTTGAAAAGGCGGAGGTAATCCGCAAAGACCTATCAAAAATTCCAGAAGGTATCGATACCTACTTAGTTGAGTGGCGCCGTCACTCATTGGAATCAGCAGAGCGCGAAATCGCTTGGCTGGAAAAGATGATAAATACCGAAAGGAAGAGCTCGTGAGCGTAGAAAATAAAGGTGAAATCCGGGTAGCAATTGTTGGAGTAGGAAACTGCGCCAACTCATTAATCCAAGGGATTACCTATTACAAGGATGCTACTAACGAATCCGAGATTCCTGGTTTGATGCACCCAGTCCTTGGTGGTTATCACATCAAAAACATTAATTTCGTATTAGCACTAGATGTTGATGCCAAGAAGGTCGGCCTAGATCTTGCTGATGCCATTTGGGCCAGTGAGAACAACACAATTAAATTTGCCACAGTTGCTAAAACTGGCGTGACGGTAAAGCGCGGAACTACATTAGATGGTCTTGGTCGCTACTACAAAGAGACTATTAAAGAATCTGATGCTGCCCCAGTTGATGTAGTTGCAGAGTTAAAGGCGAGCAAGGTAGATGTTCTTATCTGCTACCTACCTGTTGGTTCGGAGGAGGCCGCAAAGTTTTATGCCCAATGCGCAATTGATGCTGGTTGTGCTTTTGTTAACGCACTTCCGGTCTTTATTGCATCTGATCCAGTGTGGGCGGATAAGTTCACAAAGGCTGGCCTGCCAATAGTTGGCGATGATATTAAATCTCAGGTTGGCGCCACTATTACTCACCGAATTATGGCCAAGCTATTCCAAGATCGCGGTGTTCACCTAGATCGCACCTACCAATTAAATGTTGGTGGAAATATGGACTTTAAAAATATGTTAGAGCGCGATCGTCTTGAATCTAAGAAGATCTCTAAAACTCAATCTGTAACTAGCCAATTAGATTATGACTTGGGTGCGAAAAATGTTCACATCGGCCCATCTGATTACATCCCATGGCTAGATGATCGCAAGTGGGCTTATGTCCGCTTGGAAGGTCGTGCCTTTGGAGATGTTCCATTAAATCTTGAGTACAAGCTTGAGGTATGGGATTCACCAAACTCAGCTGGTGTAATTATTGATGCACTTCGCTGCGCCAAGATTGCGCTAGATCGCAAAATCGGTGGTCCATTACTTTCACCATCTAGTTACTTTATGAAATCCCCACCAGTTCAATACACAGATGAGCAGGCCTACCAAAAGGTTGAGCAGTTCATTGAAGGAAATATCGAAAGATAAAAAAAGTTAGCAAGTAAAAACCCCTAAGGTGTTTTAAGCCTTAGGGGTTTTTGCCCTATTAAAAGAAATACCTACTGAGTATGCCTTGCACAAATTTGCTCACCATTTGGTCCAACTGTTAGGTGAGAGCAAGCAACACCTAATTTATCAAATGCTTTGTCACCAAAGTGGGCTCGATATGCCAAGGCAAGTAATACTCTGACATTAACCTCACCATTTGATTTAATAGAAAAAGCATGGGCAACACGTGAGACAGTATTTTCAATAACTTTTTCGGTATGGGCGGTAGTTCTAGCGATCGCGCCATTTGTTAAACCATCACATAGATGTTCGCAGACCAGTTTTTCAAAGGGGGTTAACTCCCGCAATAAAATATTTACTTCCAAGGCCACTCTCCAATGATCTGATCGCTATTGTGGACCTGCTGATGGCAATTCACAACTAGATGCAAAGTTTGGCGATTTGCGCCTACTATTGCGTCGTGAGTTTTATCAAATCAGAGCAAATCGGCGCCGTTCTGCGCCTTACCTTAGATAGGCCAGAAAAGAAGAACGCAATTACCCAAGAGATGTATCAAAGCTTGGCAAATAAAATTAATGAAGCGGCTTCAGATTTTGGTATTAGGGCTGTTGTTATTTGTTCAAATGGTGACTCATTTACTGCCGGTAATGACATCAATGATTTTGCAAATGATCCACAGATGGATGAAGGATCACCTGTTTTTAGTTTTCTATTCGCTATTCATAACTTTCCAAAGCCATTGATCGCTGCAGTTAAGGGAAGAGCGGTGGGAATTGGCACCACTATGTTGATGCACTGTGATTTAGTTACAGCAAATCCAGATACAAAGTTCTCTATGCCATTTGTATCCCTTGGTTTAGTAGCAGAAGGTGGTTCTAGTTACCTATTTCCTCGCCTGGTCGGACATGCAAAGGCTGCTGAGATATTTTTTACGGGGCGAACATTTTCTGCCGATGAGGCATTAAGCATGGGTTTGATTAATCAAATTTCAGAGGATGAGTTATCAGCTGCGATGGCATTTGCCCAAGAGATTGCTGAGCAACCACCAACTGCAGTAATTAACACCAAGGCATTATTAAAGAGTGGCTCTCATGAAGCTTTAAATCAGGTGATTCGGGCAGAGGGTGAATTGTTTAAGATGGCAACTCAATCAGATGAAGCCCAAATAGCATTTATGAATTTCTTAGCGAAAAAGAGTAAGGTCAAGTAATGAGCTTAGCTGGCAAGCGAATTTTTGTTACCGGTGGCTCTCGCGGCATTGGACTTGCAATTGCGTTACGGGCAGCAAAAGATGGCGCATCAATTGCAATCGCTGCAAAGACTGCTGAAGCTCATCCAAAATTGCCTGGCACAATCTTTACTGCAGCAAAAGATATTGAGGCAGCAGGTGGCAAAGCACTTGCGATTCAATGCGATATTCGAGATGAAAATCAGATAATACAAGCAGTAGAGCAAGCTGCAAATGAGTTTGGTGGCATTGATATCTTAATTAACAATGCATCGGCGATTAATTTAACTAATACCGAAAATACCCCTGCTAAACGATTTGATTTAATGATGGGTGTTAATACCCGTGGCACATTCTTAACCTCACAAGCATGCCTTCCTTACTTAAAAAAGAGCGCCGAGGAGGGAGGAAATCCACACATCTTGATGCTCTCACCACCGCTTTCCATGAAGGGCAAATGGTTTAAGCCCCACCTTGCATACACAATGGCAAAGTATGGAATGAGCATGTGTGTATTGGGATTAGCAGATGAGTTAAAGCGAGATGGCATTGGCGTGAACGCACTTTGGCCAAGAACTGCTATCGATACAGCAGCTCTTGCGATGATTCCTGGCGTAGATACTGACTTTTGCCGTACACCTGAGATCATCTCTGACTCGGCTTACATAATCTTAAATCGAGCTGGCAAAGAGTGCAGCGGAAACTTCTTTATTGATGATGAGGTGTTAGCCAGTGAAGGAATTGTTGATTTAGATAAGTATGCAGTTGTTCCTGGAACGAAAGAGTTTATAAACGATCTATACGTTGATTAAAGCTTAAATTCAGTATGTTGGTGCTCAGTCTCAGCAATTCCTGAGGAGTAGCGCTCTTCGTAGCGGCCAACTCGCCAGATTAAAACTGAGAGCATCCATGCTCCCACAAAGGATGCCACAATAAAGAAACCAACTCGATTTAAATCAACCTCTGCGATCACGGTAAATGGCTGGTAGTTCTCAATATCTGTCTTATCAGCTAACACCCCAATAAATTGAATTGTGCCAATCACAAATGCAACAAATATTGAAAGCCCAGTGGTGGTGATGTTGTAATAGATCTTTCGAAGGGGTGAGGTAAATGCCCAGGCGTAGGCCTTAGTCATGAAAATTCCATCTAATGAATCCATTAAAGACATACCGGCGGCAAATATTAAAGGCAGAGCAATAATTGCAAGTGGTGGCAGGAATCCTCCAACTGTGCCAACGGCTGCGGTAGCAGAGAGCGCCAAGAGTGCAACCTCTGTTGCGGTATCAAAGCCAAGACCGAACAAAACACCAACAGGGTATAGCTGCCAAGAGTGATCAAAGCCTTTCTTAAAAGCTCCACGAAATACTCGGCGCATTAACCCTCGCTCATTTAACAACTCAGTCAAATGTTCATGGGAGAATTTTCCAGTTTTAGCCTGCTTCCAAACCTTAATAATTCCAACCAAAATTACTAAGTTCAGAATTCCAACTAGGTATAAAAATATTGTTGAAACTGAGGCGCCAATTAGTCCACCGGTCTCTGCGAAATCTTTTTGAAATTTAGCAGCTTGCCTGGCT
Organism: Candidatus Nanopelagicus limnes; assembly: GCF_002287885.2. Lineage (GTDB taxonomy): Bacteria > Actinomycetota > Actinomycetes > Nanopelagicales > Nanopelagicaceae > Nanopelagicus > Nanopelagicus limnae. Next base: position 765,581 of record NZ_CP016768.2, on the reverse strand, counting down.
GCAAATGCAACGCCAACACAGAGAGCTAAAACAATTGTTGAGTGACCGAGTGAGAAAAATAAGCCAAGTGCCAATGGATTCTTTCCCTTAGCCAGCATTAATCTGGTGGTGTCATCAATTGCGGCAATATGGTCGGCATCAAATGCGTGGCGTAAGCCAAATGAGTAGGCCAAGGCACCAGCTCCTGCATAAACTAATGCGCCAGTTGAATTAGTTAGTGAGCTATAAGCAGGATTTGAGTTGTAGTGAATGAATAAGCCCCAACCTGCAATATGCAAAAAGGCGACTACGGAGAAGACGCCAATAAGGGTGGGGATCTCCTGTTTGGTAAAGCGCAGGTGTTGGCGTAATTGCTTTGATTTACTCACCTCGCAAGGTTATTGCAAACGATTTGCATCTGCAAATACCTTGGAAGAAGAGTTGATAAGGTGTCTACATGGGAATTAAAAGTAATAAGCAAACAATCCCAGCATTACTTTTAGCCTTACTTCTACTTCTATTCACTCAGCAGCCACAAGCCATGGCTCACACCAAGTTGCTTCTTGCCACTCCAGATATCGCAAGTGAGATTGAAAGCTGGCCTACCTCGATAACCCTTGAATTTGATGAGGAGTTACAAAATCTAGGGGATGAGAAAGCAAACTTTGTCGTAGTTAATAATGCGGTCGGTGATCAGGTTAGTGAAACAGATGAGCAGATTTCTGGAAATACCATCACAGTCACCCTATCTGCCAATGAAGTTAAAGGACCAGTCCTTGTTTTCTACCATGTGGTCTCAAGTGATGGCCATCCAGTTGAGGGGGAGTACAAGTTCACCTATGGCGTTGGTGAGGTTACAGCCCAAGGGGTGGAAGATAACAAAGAGGCTGAGTATCCAATTGGGATTTATTTAGCATCTGCAATTTTTATAATCTCAGGTTTGTTTTTTGCCATCTACTCATACCGACGCAGGAATAGATAGTTTTGAGTTTAGCAACCCAAAAACTAAAGGAATTTCTAAAAGAGAATTACCAGAATGTTGTTTCACCTGATCCAGTAATTAGAAAGATAACCCTTTCCTCCTTTATTAACACATTTGGCAACGGGGTCTTTATGACCACTGGAATTATCTATTTCTCGCTGATTGTTGGATTGGGGGCGCAGAAAGTTGCGCTCGCTTTTTCACTTTCAGGTGCGTTAGCTCTTTGTCTAAGTATTCCATCTGGACATTTTGCAGATCGATATCCGCCAAGGTTGATCGCATTTGTTTCTTTAATTGGATCTGGAATCTGTTCAATCTCATTACTTTTTGTGCAAAGTTGGTGGCCACTTCTTTTGGTTTTATCACTCTGGGAAATATTTGATGTATTTGGTCAAAATGCCAGAATGGCATTAATTGCTCGAATTGGTGAAGGGGAGGAGCGGGTGAAAATACGTGCCTACACCAGAGCAGTTACAAATCTTGGAATTGCCTTTGGCACAGTTGTGGCAGGTTTTGCTTTAGCGATTAATACCGTTACCGCCTATAAAACTATGATCGCAATTGATGCTTTCACCTTCTTTTTAGCCGCTTTTACCTACTTACGTGTGCCAAATGTGAAGCCAAGCCTCTCAGAACATGAAAAGTTTGATTGGACGATCCTAAGAGATATTCCATATATTAAGGCTGCAACCTTGCATGGAATTATGACAATGCATTTTGTCTTGCAAAACATTGCAATTCCAATTTGGGTTGTCCAGGAAACCAATGCACCAAGGTGGTGGGTTTCAGTAATTATGTTTGTTAATACCGTTGCCATTGTTTTATTCCAGGTGCGAATGAGTAAAGGCATTGCAAGTGCCCAAATTGGAGCTGCGCAATTTAGAAAAGCAGGTTTTTACATTGCACTTGCATGTTTGTTATATGGCGCAGCCAAGGGATTATCAGCGCCAGCAGCGGCAACCTTGTTGATCTTGGCCATGATGGTGCATGTAGTTGGTGAATTACTTAGCTCAACTGGTGGTTGGTCAATTGCATTTGAGATGGCTGATCAAAATCGCCAAGGTGCTTATCAAGGTTTGTGGCGAATGGGATTTGGTGGCATGGGAGTAATCGGGCCTTCTTTGGTAATTTTCTTTGCCATCGGACTTGGCCAATTAGGTTGGATAATCATGGCCGGCATATTTGCCATAACTGGAATATTGATGACAACTGCGACCGCAGGTAAAAAGTAAAAAGCCCCAGTCTTTGACTGAGGCTTTTTAAGTTTAGATCTTAGAGATCGTAATAAAGTTCAAACTCAGCTGGATGTGGACGCAATCTCACGTAATCCACCTCTTGCTTGCGCTTGAAATCAATCCAAGTATCAATTAGATCCTTTGTAAATACGCCGCCACGAGTTAAGAACTCGTTGTCGCGTTCTAGATTATCTAGAACGGCATCAAGTGAGCCAGGAACTTGTGGAATTGCTTTGGCTTCATCGCCTTCTAATTCATACAGATCTTTATCAACTGGCTTTGGTGGTTCAATTTTGTTTTGGATACCATCAATACCAGCCATCAACATCGCCGCAAATGCTAGATATGGATTAGAGGATGGATCTGGGCAACGGAACTCAATTCGCTTAGCCTTTGGATTAGATCCAGTAATTGGAATACGAATACAAGCTGATCTATTTCTAGCTGAGTACACCAAGTTAACTGGTGCTTCATACCCTGGTACTAATCGCTTATATGAGTTAACTGTTGGGTTAGTAAATGCTAGGAGTGATGGTGCGTGCTTTAACAATCCACCGATATACCAACGAGCCATGTCAGAAAGATTTGCATAACCATCTCCCCAGAACAATGGCTTGCCATCCTTCCAAAGTGATTGGTGAACATGCATACCGCTACCGTTATCGCCAAACAAAGGCTTTGGCATAAAGGTTGCAGTCTTACCAGCTGCCCATGCAGTGTTCTTAATGATGTATTTAAACTTCATTAACTCATCCCCAGCTGTCAAAATATCGCTGAAGCGGTAGTTGATTTCCATCTGACCTGCAGTACCAACTTCATGGTGAGCACGCTCAACAAGTAATCCAACCTTGCCAAGATTCATAACCATTTCATCGCGCAGATCGGCAAATTGATCAGTTGGTGAAACTGGGAAGTAACCGCCTTTGATTCGGGTGCGATAACCACGGTTTGGTGTGCCATCAGCATCCTCTTCAATTCCAGTATTCCAAGCACCTTCATATGAATCAATGTGATGAAATGCTTGGTTCATTCCAGTTAGAAATCTAATTCGATCAAAGACATAAAACTCTGCCTCTGGTGCAAAGAATGCGGTATCAGCAATACCGGTGCTTCGCATGAAATCAACAGCTTTAGCAACAATTCCACGAGGATCTCTTGAGTAAGGAGTGTTGTCATCTGGATTATGAACGGAGAATAGAATTATTAAAGTTTTCTCTTTGCGGAATGGATCAAGGTATGCAGAGGAGGGAACTGGAAGTAACTTCATATCTGATTCATGAATTGATTGGAAACCTCTAATGGAGGATCCATCAAACATTAATCCATCTTTAAATACGCTTTCATCAAATGATTCAACTGGCACATTAAAGTGATGCTGAATGCCTGGTAGGTCAATAAATCTAACGTCAATCAACTTCACATCATTCTTCTTGATGTAATCGAAGATCTCTGCGGAATTCTTAAACATCTATTCTCCTAAGATAAATATTGCTGAAAGTAGGGCGACTTTGCTCCGCTTCAGATAGGTAAAACCTAGTAGAAAATAATGAAAAAGCCGTAAAGCACGTGTTACATCTATGTTTCACTTTCTCCCCTTTGGGCTAGGGTTGCCCGCATGAGTTGGGAAGCTACGCCAAATTTACTGCCGGAGGCCTCACTAGGCAGACGGCTATTAGCCCTAGTTATTGATTGGACTATGTGCCGGCTGATCGCTGGATTACTTAGTCCTGCGGTGATTCCAGACAATACCTTTTCAACCTTGATCATTTTCTATCTTGAAGTTTGTTTGTTCACCATTGCATTTGGCGCATCAGCTGGTCAACGGATAATGGCAATTAAAGTTGTGACATATCCAGATCAACAGCGGGTCAAGGTAGGCAGAATTGTGTTGAGAACTTTGTTAATTTGTTTAGTGCTACCGGCAGTTTTTACAAACAACGGCCGACCTCTTCATGATCACTTTGCAAATAGCCAAACTGTAAGAGAGAGATACTAACTTTCCTACCTGCGTGGCATCCTTACATTTGTAGGCATTGGTCCCTTAGGCATTGGAAGATTTAACCCACCAACTGATCGCAATCTCGCTCGCACTTCACGCAATTGAGCAGTGTTTAATTTCTTTGGTAGTTTCTTAAGATGCTTATGCAATTTTTTAATCGAAACTTGACCTGAATTCTCACCGACCATTACTTCAGTAACTGGCACACCAGATAGGAAACGTTCCATCTTGCGCTTTTCATCTTGCATAAGTGATTTAACACCAAATCCGCCTTCACCAACCAAAATAATGCCGGCCTTGCCTGATACTCGGTGGACCATATCTTGATCGCGATTAACATTTACAGCAGGGGTGGTAACAAAGCCTCGTTTAATTGACATCAAAACACTTGCGCCAGCTCCTAATTGTCCTTGGATAGAAGCAAAGGCTGCAGTGTTGGCATAACGAGTGAAGAGAAAGAATGCGGCTAAGAAAGCAACTGGCAATGTAATGAAACCGGCATAAATTGGATGACCCAAGTTATTGCCAATAATTATGCCAAAAGTTAAAACCAAAGCAAATATAACCAAACACCAAACTACGGCAAGTGGGGAGTCCTTCTTAACTAAGCGATAAGCATCTTTAACAACAGCTAATTGCGATTGCTTCTTAGGGGCATCACCTTTTGCCGCTGCCTCTTCTTTTTTCTTCTTTCTACCAAACATATCTCTCCCTTACTTAACTGCCCGGGCAGCCATCGCTTGGTTATACAAACGACCTGCTCTATAGCTAGAACGTACCAATGGACCACTCATAACACCAAGAAATCCTATTTCTTCCGCCTCTTTACTCAACTCCACAAACTCATTTGGCTTAACCCATCGCACCACTGGATGATGTTTTGCAGTTGGCCGCAGATACTGGGTAATAGTAATCAAATCACAGCCAGCACCACGAAGATCAACAAGTGCTTGCGTGACCTCTTCGCGAGTTTCACCCATTCCAAGAATTAAATTTGATTTTGTAATCAAACCAAAATCTCGTGCCTGGGTGATTACATTTAAAGATCTTTCATATCTAAATGCAGGTCTAATCTCTTTGAAAATTCTTGGCACAGTCTCCAGGTTATGCGCAAAAACTTCTGGCCTAGTTTCAAAGACCTGATTTAATAAATGTGGGTGGCCACTAAAATCTGGGGCCAACATTTCAACTCCAACACCAGGATTTAATTGGTGAACTTGAGCAATGGTCTCGGCATACAACCAGGCGCCCTCATCATCTAAATCATCGCGAGCAACACCGGTGATAGTTGCATACTTTAAATTCATACTTCTTACCGATTCGGCAACTCTTCTAGGTTCATCACGATCTAGCGGTAATGGTTTACCAGTATCGATATTGCAGAAGTCGCATCTTCTTGTACATGCTTCACCACCAATTAAGAATGTTGCTTCTCGATCTTCCCAGCATTCAAAAATGTTCGGACAGGCCGCTTCTTGGCAAACTGTGTGCAAACCTTCTTTAGCTACAAGGGATCGAAGTTTTGTGTACTCAGGACCCATATGGGCGCGAGTTTTAATCCACTCTGGCTTTCGCTCAATTGGTGTTTGAGCATTTCTAGCTTCAATTCGAAGCAGCTTGCGTCCATTTGGATCAATGCTCATTGGGATAATCTTTCTAAAACAGGAGTTATCTCTTTAATTAAAGTTGGCATAACTTCATCAACGCTCATTGATCGATCAAGTTCTTTTGCTAATGATGTAACCTGCGCACCGGCAATGCCACAAGGAATAATTTTGGAGTAAGCAGAAAGATCTGGATTCACATTCAAAGCAAAGCCATGCATGGTTACACCTTTAGCAACCCGTAATCCGATAGCGGCAATCTTTCGATCTCCTTTTTGATCTCTTACCCAAACTCCACTTCGCTCGCAGTATCGATCAGCCTTAACTCCAAAAAGTTCACACACTTGAATTAACGTCGTTTCTAACTCTCGCACAAAGCCAACCACATCAGTTGAATTCTTTAATCTCAATATTGGGTAACCAACAATTTGTCCAAGACCGTGCCAGGTTATTTTTCCACCACGATCAACATCAATTACAGGTGTGTTATCAATTGGTCGGTCAGCTAATTGCGTTCTGCGCCCTGCTGTATAAACCGATGGATGTTGAAGCATAAGCAATCTATTTTCAGTTTGATTATTTGCAACTTTTTCTTGGATTTGTTTTTGCAATTCCCAAGCGCTTAGGTAATCAATGACACCAAGCTCTTCAACCTTAAGGCTCTTAACAATAGATATGGTTGAACTCACACACCTAGCCTAATTGCCACCTTAATATTTAGCGAAAGTTTGCATAAAAAGCGCAGGGCAGGTGTGAGCAAAATGGCATCGCTGATAGATTTCACCCCTCACCAAACACCTTGAAAGGCTCATTTTCCTATGGCTACTAAAACCAAATCAAAAGGCTCAGTTAAGGGTCGTAAACCACTTTGGATTGCAATCGTGGCCATCATCGCCTGGTTAGGTATCTCATCAGTTGCAGGACCAACATTTGGAAAACTTTCAACGGTTCAAGAAAATGATAACGCTGCATTTTTGCCAGATAACGCCGAATCTACTTTGGCTAGCAAGGTAACTGTTAAATTTTCAGACAGCTCAAATGATCAAATCCCAACCTTATTGGTTTTTCTAGGTGATGTTGATCCAAAGAAGAATCCAGCCAAACTGGGTGAAATTCAAAATTATTTAAATAAATTGGGCGAGAAGATTTTGCCAGAATCAGGCAAACCAATTAGCACCTATATAGTCCCAGGATTTCCAATCCAAGCTATTCCATCCGAGGATGGCAAGGCGGCGCTGGCAAATATCGCACTTAATTCTGATATCGCACAAGAAAATATTGAAGAGAAGCCGACTCTACCCATTCTTGTTGAATTCATTCGTGAGGATTTAAAGGAAAATTTTGAAGCCAAAAATCTCACCACCCATGTAACTGGTTTTGGTGGAATTTTTGCTGACCTGTTTGGTGCTTTCGGTTCAATTGATACAACCTTGCTCTTAACAACATTGATTGTTGTTTCTATCATTTTAATTATTGTTTATCGCTCACCATTCCTATGGATTTTGCCTCTGTTTACCGCAGTGACTGCATTGTCATTAGCTGGAACTGTGGTTTATTTCCTAGCGAAGGCAGGAACAATAGATTTGAATGGACAGTCGCAGGGAATCCTTTCAGTTTTGGTATTAGGCGCAGCAACTGACTATGCCTTGTTGCTGATTGCCAGGTATCGAGAAGAGTTGCACCATCATGAATCAAGATATGACGCAATGAGAATTGCATTACGAGGTGTAGTAGAACCAATTCTTGCTTCAGGATCAACAGTTATTGCCGGTCTATTAGTACTTCTGCTTAGCCAATTATCTGGGAACAGAGGTTTAGGTCCGGTAGGTGCAATTGGAATCGCATCAGCAATGATCACCGTGCTTACTTTCTTACCAGCACTTCTAGTTGTTTTTGGCCGCTGGATCTTTTGGCCAAAAGTTCCCCGGTTTGATGATGTGGATGAACAATTAAGTGGTGCTTGGTCAAAAATTGGTGCTGCAGTTGAAAAGAATCCAAAGCGAATCTGGGTTTCAACGGCGTTGCTACTAACAATTTTGGCAGGCTTTTCATTCACTCTTAAGGCAGATGGATTGGCCAATACCGAGGCATTCACAACTAGAACTGATTCTGTAATTGGACTTGAAAAATTAGGGGAGCACTTCCCAAGTGGTGAAGGATCACCGGTTGAGATAGTTGTAAAGGAAAATGATGTTGCCGCAGCAACTGCAGCACTAATGAGTGTTTCTAATGTGGCATTTGTTGAACCAATTGTTGCTGGTCAAAAGATTCCAGGACAACCTACTCCGCCAATCAAAGTGGTAGAGGGCAAAGTACTTTTAAATGCTACGTTAAAGGTTGCACCAGACTCAGTTGATGCTAGAAATACAATTCCTTTGATTCGTGATGCTGTAAAAGCGGTCGACAAAGATATATTGGTCGGCGGTGGAACAGCTGTTCAATATGACACCGATGTGGCATCACGACATGACAATCGATTGATCATTCCAATCGTGCTAGTGATTATCGGAATCATTCTAGGTCTATTGCTTCGAAGCATTTTGGCAGCAGGCATTCTCTTGCTAACGGTGGTGCTTTCTTTCATGGCAACACTTGGCGTTTGCCAACTTGTATTTGAGCATGTCTTTGGTTTTGCTGGTGCAGATGCATCATTCCCACTCTTTGCCTTCATCTTCTTGGTGGCATTAGGTATTGATTACAACATCTTCCTGATGACTCGAGTTCGCGAGGAGTCAATGAAGATTGGTACGCGAAAAGGTGTTATCAAGGGCTTAACGGTTACAGGCGGCGTTATTACCTCTGCTGGAATTGTTTTGGCAGCAACCTTTGCAGTTCTAGGTGTCTTGCCACTGGTGTTCCTGGCCGAACTTGGCTTTGCAGTTGCCTTTGGAGTTTTGCTGGACACAATTATTGTTCGATCCTTGTTGGTTCCAGCGCTAGTTCATGTAATTGGACCAAAGATCTGGTGGCCTTCAAAGCTGCAATATGAAAATAAGAAGTAGGATTTAAAGATGGCTCCCCGCGTTGGTATCGCAGGATACGGATTAGCGGGGAGATATTTTCACGCACCCTTACTAGTTGGTGCTGGCTTTGAGATCGCATCGATTTTAACCAGAAATGAACAAAGAATTCTGGATGCAAAAACTGATTTTCCAAATTCGCAAATTTGTAATTCACTTGAAGATCTACTTAAAACCAAAATTGATTTATTAGTTGTGGCTTCTGCAAATCAGTCTCATGCCGAACAAGCAATCGCCGGATTAAAAGCGGGTATTCCAGTTGTGGTTGATAAACCAATGGGGAGGACATTAAAAGAGACTGAAGAGATAATTGCAGTTTCAAAGCAAACTGGAGTTGGTGTTTCAACATATTTCAATCGCAAATGGGACTCAGATGCTTCAACTATTAAAAAGATTATTAGTGAAGGTTTGTTGGGTAAAATTTTTCGCTTAGAATCTCGATTTGAAGTCTTCCGTCCACAATTAAAGGGAGGGTGGCGAGAGAATAAGGATGTTGAGCAGGGTGGTGGAAACCTTCTTGATTTGCAGCCACATTTAATTTCAACCGCATTAGATTGGTTTGGTCCAGCACAATTAATAAGTGCCTCTGTTAGAGCGATCCGCGGCGGATCTGATGATGACATTGTTTTAACTCTTAAACATCAAAACGGTGTTGATTCATATTTGTCAGCAAGTGCGATTATGGGATCTGCTGGTCCTCGCATCAGATTAGTTGGCGATAAAGCCACCTTGGTAATCAAAGATTTAGATCCACAAGAAAGTTTGTTACGAAGTGGGGTGATACCAAAGGATGGAAAATGGCAGCAGAGCACAAAGAGTGCGGCATACATCCATGCAGGAGATCAAGTAGTTGAATATCAAGCAGTTGATGGAAATTACACCCAGTATTACGTAGAGGTGAAAAATGCGTTAGCTGGTGGAAAGTGGCCGGTAAGTACTGATGAAGCTTTAGCGGTAGCAAAAATTATCGATCAAGCTAGAGAGATCTCTTTCAGATAAGAATGAGTTTTGATTGCATAGTAGTTGGCGCAGGGTTAGCCGGATTAAGCGCTGTGCGAGAGCTAGAAAAATCTGGTCGATCTGTAATACTCCTAGAGGCCAGCGATTCTGTAGGCGGCCGAGTTAGAAGTGATTACATTGATGGATTCATTTGTGATCGTGGCTTTCAAGTAATCAATCCAAAATACCCAGAAGTTGCAAAAAGTGGAGTGTTAAAGGATTTAGATTTTAAATACTTCTCGGGTCAAATTAGATTAGCTGATTATCAAAGAAAAGTTGGTTATTCTCTTTCGACATTTTCATCCCAATTCGGTTCAGTTGGCGAGAAGTTAAAATTGCTTAGATTTGTAGCTAATCCGAAGGTGAGTAATTTAAGAAGTTTTGGTGACTACACCACCTCATTTCCAACGCTGTATGAGCGAGTCTTAAAACCGTTTTTGACTGGTGTATTTCTGAGTGATCCAAAAAATATTGCCGGCGATGTTGCCCAAGAGATTTTGCGCAGCTTTGTTAAATCACTACCTGGCATACCAGCTGGGGGAGTTGGCCAGTTCTCTCAAAGGTTGGCAGCATCAGTAAAGAATCTGAAATTAAATGAGCGGGTTGAGATGATCACTAAGGGCAAAGTTGTAACTACTGCAGGGCAATACAACGCTAAGTACATTGTTGTGGCGACTGATCCAACGACTGCCGCACAGCTAGTTACCGGTAGCGCACTTCCTAAAATGTTTGAATCAACTACCGCATACTTTGCCACCTCTGATCTGCCGATGGATGGTAAAAATCTTGTTATTTCATCTAACTCAAAGTTAGTGAATTCAATTGTTATCAGTCAGGTGTCTGCAAAGTATGCTCCAGTAGGTCAGCACTTAATTAGCGCCACATCACTTTCTCCAATAACAGAGAGTGTATTTAGAAAAGAGTTATCCAGTATTTGGCAGATGAATACTCAGCAGTGGCAATATGTTGCTAACTATGAGATCAAACAATCATTGCCAGCACATTTACCAGGACAGAGTAAATCTAGAAATTTACAGTTGGCAGAGGGTGTTTATGTCGCCGGAGATCACATGGCCACGCCTTCTCAGCAAGGGGCGATGAAAAGTGGTTATTTAGCCGCGAGGGCGATTAATCAACTAATGCGGTAAGTGCTGCAAGCAGATGTGGGTAATCAAACTCAAAGTTGTTATCCATTAATACTTTAGGAATAACTTTTTTAGATCCAAGCACCTCAGTTGAGAATCCACCTAGAGCTGCTCTGATTGCAAAAGCTGGAGCAGGAAAAAATGCTGGTCGCTTCAATGCCCGAGCTAATGCGGCGGTGAACTCTTGATTAGTCACTGGATTTGGAGCAGTTAGATTAACCGCTCCTTCAATTTTTGAATTCATTAAAAATGTCATCGCCCGAATTTGATCATGCAGCGTTATCCAAGACCACCATTGTTTGCCAGAACCTAACTTGCCACCTAAACCAAATTTAAATATCGGCATCATTCTTCCAAGAGCGCCACCAGTTGGGTCAAGCACTAAACCGGTTCTTAGCTTTACAGTTCTAACACTTGGCGCCAGGTTTGCAACTGCCTCCCATTCACGGCAAACAATTGATAGAAAATCCTCACCGCCTCGATCTGTTTCCACCACAGCGCGATTTCCAGTTTCACCGTAATATCCAATTGCGCTAGATGAAATGAAAACCTCTGGCTGTAATTGTTCACAGGCATTAGCAATTGTGGTTGTGCCAAGTAATCTGGAATTCAAAATCTCTGATCGATATGCCGCAGACCATCTTTTATCTCCAACACCAGCTCCAGCTAAATGAAATACCGCATCTATTCCCTCTAGTGGCTTTAAATCAATCTCACCTTTAACAGGATTCCAGGTGACCTCATCAGATAGTCGAGTTGGTCTTCTAACTAACTTTAAAACTTGATGGCCATCATTTTTTAGTTGAGCACAAAGTGCGCTACCAATTAATCCAGAAGCACCGGTGACTGCTATTTTTTTAGAACGTGGCAAATTACAGACCTAAATCAGATTCGAAGCGGCCCTCTTCAAGTCTTTCTTTTAATGTAACTAAGAAGCGCGCTGCATCTGCGCCATCGACAACTCGGTGATCGTAGGAGAGTGCAAGATAAACCATAGATCTAATCGCAATTGTTTCTCCGCCATCAGCACCTTTTACAACCATTGGGCGCTTAACTACTGCACCTAATCCAAGAATTGCTACCTGTGGTTGATTAATGATTGGTGTATCAAAAAGAGCGCCACGAGATCCGGTATTAGTAATGGTGAATGTTCCACCACCTAATTCATCTGGAGTAATCTTATTTTCTCTAGTTCTAGCTGCCACATCGGAAATCTTGCGAGCAACACCACCCATATTTAAATCACCAGCATCTTTTACAACTGGCACCAGTAATCCACGGTCAGTATCAACGGCAATTCCAAGGTGTTCAGAGCCATGGTAAGTAATTTGATCACCCTCAACTGAGGAGTTTAAAACTGGGTGTTGCTTTAATGCTTCACATACTGCAACTGCAAAAAATGGTAGGAATGTTAGTTTCACACCTTCTCGTGATTCAAAAGAGGCCTTCGCAGCATTTCGTAACCGATCAATTTTTGTAACATCGACTTCAACTACCGTTGTTAACTGCGCAGAGATTTTAAGTGATTCAACCATTCGATCTGCAATAACTTTTCTAAGTCTTGACATGCTCACAGTTGTGCCACGAAGTGGTGATACGGCAAGTGGTCCACGAGGAGCGGCAGCAGTTGATGCCATCACAGTTGCAGTTGGTGTTGCGGCAGCGCGTGGAGTTGCTGCCAAAATATCTTCTTTGCGAATTCTTCCGCCGACACCGGTTCCCTTAATTGTTGCAAGGTTTACACCAGCTTCTGCAGCTAGTTTTCGAACAATAGGAGTTACATACGCATCATCTGCGCGAGATGAGCTAACAGGCGCAGCTGCAACTGGGGCAGGAGCAATAACTGGCGCTGGCATAACAGCAGGTGCAACAGGCGCAGGTGTTGGTATTGGAGTTGGCGTAGGTGTTGCAACAGGTGCAACAGGAGTTGGTTTAGCAGCAGGTGCGGTTGTGCCAGAGACTCCAATGGAGGCTAAGCGAGCACCAACTGCAACAGTTGAATCAACTGGAACATCAATACTTAATACGGTGCCAGATACTGGAGAAGGAATTTCAGTATCCACTTTATCTGTTGAAACTTCCAGCAATGCCTCATCAGCAGCTATCGCGTCACCAACCTTCTTCAACCATCTTGTAACAGTTCCTTCAGTTACAGATTCACCTAATGCTGGCATAGAAACAATTGTGGCACCGCTACTTGCTGGCGCTGGAGTTGAAACTTGAACAGGTGCAACTGGAGTTGGAGCAGGAGTTGCTACTGGCGGCGGTGTCGGCGCAGCAACGGGTGCTGAAGTTTGCGCAGCAGGCTTAGCAGCAGAACCAGATTCAGCAATTACAGCAAGCTCTGCGCCAACTGCAACTGTGGAATCAACTTGCACAACAATTTTTTGTAATACGCCGGCAACTGGGGATGGAATTTCAGTATCGACTTTATCTGTTGAAACTTCTAGTAATGGCTCATCTACTGCAATTGAATCGCCCTCTTTTTTAAGCCAACGTGTAACAGTTCCTTCAGTTACAGATTCGCCAAGTGCTGGCATGGTTACTGAAAATGTCATTTATCTTTCAACCTTTCTATTAACCATGTTCAAATTATCCGTGGGCATGCAATGGCTTACCGGCCAAGGCTAAGTGTGCCTCACCCATTGCCTCAGACAAGGTTGGATGGGCATGAATGTGTTGGGCAACATCGGCGGCATCTGCTTCCCAGTTATAGATCAACTGAGCCTCAGCTAGTAACTCACCTACGCGAGAGCCCACCATGTGAATACCTAATACTGGGCCATTCTTCTTTGCTACCAATTTAACTGAACCAGCAGTTTTTAGAATATTAGCTTTGCCATTTCCTGCTAAATCATAATTTAACTCAACTACATCATTTCCAGCAGCCTTGGCTTGGGCAGTGGTTAGTCCAACGGAGGCAACTTCAGGCTCTGAGTAGGTAACTCGTGGGACGCCATCGTAATTTATTGCTCTTGGATTTAGCCCAGCAATTTCTTCCGCCACCATAATTCCTTCAGCAAATCCAACATGGGCTAATTGCAATGTTGGAATCAAATCTCCAACTGCCCAAATTCCAGCCACATTGGTTCGACACTTGTTATCAACGAGCACATAACCACGATCCATCTTTATGCCAGCCTCTTCATAACCAAGGCCTGCTGATACTGGTCCGCGACCTACTGCAACTAGAAGTATTTCAGCTGAGAATTCTTTGCCATCTTCTAGGGTGATCTTTACATCTTTCTTGCCACGCTCTGCAGATTTGAATTTAACTCCAAGTTCAAAATTAATTCCACGCTTGCGGAACGCGCGCTCTAATTGCTTACTTGAGGATTCATCCTCTAACGCCACTAAATGGTTAAGTCCTTCAATAATTGTTACCTCTGCACCAAATGATTTCCACACTGATGCAAACTCACAGCCAATTACTCCACCACCGAGGACTATTACAGATTTTGGAACGTAATCAAGTTTGATCGCTTGCTCGCTGGTAATGATTTGCTTGCCGTCAATTTCAAGGCCAGGAAGAGTTTTTGGATAAGAACCAGTTGCAAGGATTACATTCTTGCCGGTGTATTTTGTGCCGTTGGCTTCAACAGTGTTATTGGAAACTAACTTTCCACTACCTTGTACATAGGTAACATTTCTTGATTTAACTAAGCCTTCTAAACCTTTGTGAAGCTTTGCAATCACACCATCTTTATATGTATTAACTGCTGCCATGTCCATAGAGTGAAAATCTGCTTTAACGCCAAAATCTGCAGCATGCCTGGTGTTATCTGCAATCTCACCGGCGTGCAGGAGAGCTTTAGTTGGAATACAACCTTTATGTAGACAGGTGCCGCCGAGTTTTTCCTTCTCGATTAAAACTACTTTTTGACCTAACTGGGATGCGCGAAGTGCTGCTGCGTAACCACCACTACCGCCACCGAGAATTACTAGATCAAAATCGGCCATGAGGTAATCCTGCCACGAATCGTTGCCCTTGATAAACCAATGAAAATATCGACACTATGACTGTGAGGAAGCCAACTCAGCTAATTGCACAAGTGAGCGCAAGGCGATTCCGGTTCCACCAACTGGTGTATATCCATGTGCACTTTTTTCGTTATAGGCAGGACCTGCAATATCCAAGTGCAACCAAGGAGTTTGCGGATCAATAAACTCTTTTAAGAATATTCCAGCAACTAACATGCCACCCATTCGATCACCAATATTTGCAAGATCTGCAACTGGTGAATCAAGAGAAGCGCGAAGTTCTACAGGAAGTGGCATTGGCCAAAAAGATTCACCTGCTATTTCAGCAGCCTTTAAAAACTGATTACTAAACTCATCATTATTCGTCATGACTGCAGAGGTTCTTGTACCAAGTGCTACAACTTGTGCGCCAGTTAATGTGGCAACATCAATAATTCCATCTAATCCACCAGCTTTCTTGCCTACCTCAGCAGCTTTAACTAGTGCATCTGCTAAAACTAAGCGACCTTCAGCATCAGGATTTAACACTTCAACAGTTTTTCCACCGTAAATTGTTATGACATCACTAGGTCTGGTGGCGTTATCACTAACCATATTTTCAGCTAGTGGCGCCCAGCCATCAATTGCAATCGGCAATTTAAGTTGTGCGATGGCAAAGACTGCTGCGATTACTGCAGCTGCCCCGGACATATCTGATTTCATTGCCTCCATGCCATTAGCTGGCTTTAGTGCAAGGCCTCCGGTATCAAAGGTGATTCCTTTGCCGACAAATGCATATCGCTTTTTGGCTTTAGCTGGTGAGTATGAAACATGTAGTAACCGTGGTGGGTTTGCTGATCCTTGACCAACACCAATGATTCCGCCGTAGCCACCTTTTTTAAGTGAGGCATCATTGAAAATTTCAGCCTTAACTCCATACTTGGTAGAAAGTTTCTTAAGCTGTTGTGAGAAAGAATCTGGCGTTAAATGACTTGGCGGGGTATTGATTAAATCTCTAACTAAATAAGTTTGTTCAGCAATGATTTCAGCGCGCTTTGCAGCAGCTTTAGCTTGAGCGGTATCGGCAAATTTAGAGATCACACTTACCTGCGAAAGTGGCTCTTTTTGATCTTGCTTACTGCTACCTAGAAATTCTGTGAAGGTATAGGCGCCAAGAGCAGCACCCTCAGCAATGGCTGCTAATTCAACAACTGATTTATGGGGCAGTGAAAAGGTTGCGCTTTTATTTCCATTTAGGTCACGGGCTGCAGCCCCTGCTGCGCGCCTTAAATTTTCAGGATCAAATGCGGAGTTAATTTCACCTAATCCGGTGAAGACCACTAATTTTGTATTTTTGCCAGGCAACTTAATAACTTCATCTGCTTTTCCAGTCGCGCCCATTGCATTTAATGTTGCTAGCAATGAAGCACTATCTATTTGGGATGAACCAGATTCAATCTGAAGCTTCTTATTGGAGATAGCTAGGCCAACAACTAATATTTCACTATCAACTTTAGAAGTTAATTTCACCTTGGCCATTGCACTCCTGTTTTATCAAAATCGCAGTTTTTAGATCTGGGATAAGCCTAAAGGATTCTCATAAAAGGTGATAATTATGGGTATTACCAATGAGTGATTTCCATAAATAAGGCGTGTAGGTTTGGGCCATGAACCAATCACCACTGGCTGATAGTCATTTAGCTCTTAATGCAAAGATGGCTGATTTTGGTGGCTGGCTGATGCCAATTGAATATCCACAAACTGGCGCAATTGCAGAGTACACAGCAGTTCGACAACATGTTGGGATCTTTGATGTTTCACACCTAGGCAAAATCTCGGTAATAGGTGAGGGAAGCGTTGATTTCATAAACAAAATGGTCACAAATGATTTAACAAAAATTGCTACTGGGCAGGCCCAATACACCTTACTTTGCAATGAGGATGGTGGGGTAGTCGATGATCTGATTATTTATCGTAATTCAGATTCAGATCTATTCCTTATCCCAAATGCATCAAATACAACTGCCGTATTTGAAATATTAAATAGTAATTGCCCTGCTGGTATCAAGGTGACAAATCTGCATAATGATTACGCGGTGCTTGCGGTGCAGGGGCCAGATTCAGCTAAGGTTTTAAGTAAGGTTGGAATAGTTACAGATTTAGATTACATGTCATTTGTTCACACAAAAATTGATAATTGCCCAGTTATTTTGTGCCGTACTGGTTACACCGGTGAGTTTGGTTTTGAAATTATCCCAGCTTGGAAAGATGCGCAGCAGGTATGGGACAAATTGGTCTTAGCTATTGGTGAATTATCAGGTGCCATTTGCGGTCTTGGGGCAAGAGATCTACTTCGAACTGAAATGGGTTATCCACTTCATGGTCATGAGTTATCTCTAACAATCACACCTGTTGAAGCAGGGGCGAGTTGGGCAGTTGGCTGGGGTAAAGAAGTGTTTCGAGGCAGAGATGTTTTACTGAAGCAAAAAGAGAGCGGCAGTAAATTAAAGTTAAAAGCGATTGTTGCAACAGACCGCGGCATTCCGCGAAAAGATATGCAGGTTAAGGATTTAACTGGGCAGCTGATCGGTGTAGTCACCAGCGGAACTTTTTCACCAGCATTAAAAAAGGGAATTGGCCTGGCTTTAATCGATTCAAATGTGAAAAAGGATGATCAAGTTGTGATTGATATCCGTGGCAATGATTCAACCTTTACGGTCGTTTCCTTGCCATTAGTTGCATCTAAAGTTCGATAAAGCCAAGCCAGTTTCAAAACAGGCTTTTTAGCAAGCACCCCATAGACGCCAGGCGTACTCAGCGATAGTTGTGCCGATGTAGAGAATTCCGATGTGAGCGCAGAGTCCCAAGATTTTTGCAAACAGTGATTTAGTGGCGGTGGTTTTCTTTACCGACACAATCACAGGCACTTGATGGCTAGATAACATTATTACTCCTACTCAGGAAACTTAACATTACCATTATCGGCAAAAACAAAGGCGAGTGAATCACCAGGGTTTAATGCCAACTCCGCCACACCTACCTGAGCCCATGCCCACTTGGCATTTAGATCGGCCGGATTTGGCAGTGGTTGCTTGCGTTTTTCTAAGACCGCCCAATAGGCAAACTCAGCTGGCATATCTTTGCAACTTTCAATGTAATCCTCATGACCCTTAATACCTATCGGTTCATTAGCGTTAGGCAGGTTGTTTAATCTGCAAACAATTGCATCGCCATATTTATCAGTGCCCTCTAATTTAAAGTTTGCACTTTTCATGAGTTCTAGCGCTGTGATTTCATTATCGGTGGCTAGACATTTCTCATATGGCTCATTTTGCGGATCTAAAACGCCATAATCAATTACAACATTTACACAATTTTTTGTGGTTTGCGCTGAATAAAAGGTGATGCCACCGATTACCAGTGCTAGAACTGCGATTGCAGGTATGAATTTCTTTCCTGCCGTAAAGTACTTACTGAACATGTAATGCCTCTCAAGTAGAGAGTTTCACGTAAGCGAAAAAACTCATCTAAATGAGAATTCCCGCCCCGCAATCCTCGACGGGTGGTAACTAAATAAAATGTGTTGGGTAATCCGACTTGAAAAGAAATCTTTCTCACGGTTGCGGGACAGCGTCGGATTTACACCGACTTCCCCCAGTCACACTCTTCTTGCATTCCTTTATTAAGTTGTAGGCGGATTTTGCTGGCAAATGGGGTCAATAGCAAATCACCACGCACATTGCAGGCGTGCCCTGATCGAGTTATTGTTGGAATATGGAATATAGACGCCTTGGCAGTACTGGAATGTATGTCTCAGAGATTACTTACGGAAACTGGATTACTCATGGTTCCCAAGTAGAGGAGCAAGCAGCGGTTAAATGTGTGCGAGCTGCATTAGATCTTGGGATAACAACTTTAGATACTGCTGATGTTTATGCCGGTACTCGTGCTGAATCGGTCATGGGTAAGGCACTTAAAGGCGTTAAGCGAGAGTCATATGAGTTGTTCACCAAGGTTTATTGGCCAACTGGTACTGGAAAAAATGATCGCGGGTTATCTCGCAAACACATCATGGAATCTTGCAATGCTTCATTAAAACGTTTAAAGACTGATTATGTGGATCTATACCAAGCACATCGATTTGATTACGAAACACCACTTGAGGAAACTCTTGGAGCCTTTGATGATTTAATTCGAAGCGGCAAGGTTTTATACATTGGTTTTTCTGAATGGAATGCTGAGCAAATAGCAGCAGCGCTAAAGATTCAAGATCAAAAGGGTTACTACCGATTTATCTCTAGCCAACCTCAGTACTCAATGCTGTGGCGGGTTATTGAATCTGCTGTTGTGCCACTTTCTGAAAAAGAGGGGATTGGCCAAATTGTTTGGTCGCCAATTGCCCAAGGCGTATTAACTGGAAAATATCTACCAGGTAAGAAAGCTCCAGCTGGATCTCGTGCGACTGATAAAAAAAGTGGCGCAAATATGATCTCCGGCTTTATGAAGGATGAGATTTTAGAGAAGGTGCAAAAGTTAATTCCAATCGCAGCTAAGGTTGATTTAAGTCCAGCTCAACTTGCAATTGCTTGGGTTCTTCAAAATCCAAATGTATCTAGTGCGATTATTGGAGCAACTAAACCTTCTCAAATTAAAGAGAATGTGAAGGCATCTGGCGTTAAATTAGATAAATCAATAATGGATGAGATTGATGGCGTATTAACTGGTGTTGTTACTACCGATCCGAGTAAGACGGTTAGCCCAAAACCAAGGGCTTAGTCTCTACTTACCTTTTCGCTTATTGATTAAAACCTGCGGCGCTGGTGCTCGTAATCTACGTAGTTGAGTAGCCCGCATCCAGCCATACATTCCAATACCTCTTGTCGGCTCACTTGGAAACTTCTCTTTAACCATTTTCTTAATACGTCTGGATAACAAAATTCCATCCAGGGTTATAAAGATCATGGATGAGTACATGACTGCAACCGCAGCTAGTTGAACTGCTGGGATTGGAATGATGGTCAAAATTAATACCACCATGATGATAATTAAGAAATATTCGGTAACTGATTTTCGCTCATCAACATAATTTCTAACAAATCTTCTTGCCTCACCGCGATCTCTGATTGGCAGCGCGCTTTCTTCTCCGCGCATGTAAGCCGCTCTTGCTTCCAGGCGACGTTGGCGGGTTTGCTCTTTCAATACTTTTTTCGTTGCTTTGCTGGCATTAGGTGAAAGTGGTGAAAGCTTTGATTTCGCTTCACTCTCTTTACGCTTTGGAGTTGGCTTGCCTTTTTTTTCGCTCATGAGATTAAGGTAGGGCCAACATTTGGTCTAATGCAACTTTGGCATACTTTGCCACCTCATCTTCAACCTTGATTTGGTTGATTAACCGACCACTAACTAAAGATTCCATCGCCCAAACAAGGTGGGGTAGGTCAATTCGATTCATTGTGGAGCAATAACACACAGCTTTATCTAAGAAAACTATCTGCTTATCGGGATTCTCATTGGCAAGGCGCTGGACCAAATTTAATTCAGTTCCAATCGCCCATTTAGCGCCAGCCGGGGATTGGGAAACTGTTTTGATTATCATCTCCGTACTACCAACCACATCAGCATTTGAAACCACATCATGTTGGCACTCCGGATGAACTAATACCTTAACGCCGGGCAACTTCACTCGAACATCTTCAATATTTCCAACGGTAAATCTGCCATGTACTGAGCAGTGACCCCGCCAAAGAATTACCTTCGCATTCTTGATCGCATCATCAGTTAGGCCACCATTTGGTTTCCATGGGTTGTAGATAACGCAATCGGCAAGTGTGAGACCTAAAGATAAAACAGCGGTGTTTCTTCCTAAATGTTGATCTGGCAAAAACAATATTTTTTCACCCTTTTCAAATGCCCACTTCATCGCTCTGGCAGCATTTGAAGAGGTGCATACCGCTCCATGATTTTTGCCGGTGAAGGCTTTAATTGCAGCTGATGAGTTCATATAAGTAATAGGAATAGTTTTCTTTGCCACACCTAGTTTTTCTAAAACCTGCCAGCAATCAGCCACTTGAGATGCAGTTGCCATATCTGCCATGGAACAGCCGGCAGCAAGATCAGGCAAAATAACTTTTTGATTTTTGGTAGTTAAAATATCGGCGCTTTCTGCCATAAAGTGAACACCACAGAAGAAAATAAATTCAGCCGCAGAGTTTTCAGCTGCTGCTTGCGCTAATTTAAATGAATCACCTCTAATATCAGCAAAAGCAATTACTTCATCTCGCTGGTAATGATGGCCCAGCACCATCGCTTTAGCGCCTAAAGCTTTTCGGGCCACTTGGGCTCGATCTACTAATTGCGGATCACTTGCAGCAGGCAGTTGGCCATCGCATGAGACGCCCCGCTCGCTATTTAGATCAGATTCACTGCCAAGTAGCAGCAGATCACTTGTTCCCATGTGGGCAAGTGTAAACGCTCACAGGTTTTGGTGCAGAAATCCTTGGCTAGAACTAGTAGCCTATGAGCCTAAGTTAGGTATTGGAGAGTAGGTGAGTATGAGCACAGAGACAACAACAACGACAACATCTGCTGGCATTGCACTATCTGATGTTGCAGCACAAAAGGTTTCATCACTGCTAAAACAAGAAGGCCGAGATGATTTAAGTCTTCGCGTTGCAGTTCAACCTGGTGGTTGCTCTGGACTTCGCTACCAACTTTATTTTGATGATCGAGCCCTTGATGGTGACACCATTACTGAGTTTGGTGCCGAAAAAGTTAAGGTTGTAACTGACAAAATGAGTACGCCATATTTAATGGGTGCAACAATTGATTTTGTAGACACAATTGAGAAGCAAGGCTTCACAATTGATAATCCAAATGCCCAAGGCTCTTGTGCTTGCGGCGATTCATTTAACTAATCTAAGTTAAATAAACAATATGAAGGTGGCAGTTGCCGGCTCAGTCGGTGGCGACCACATCATGAGTTTTGGTGGCAAGTTCACCGATTCACTTGTGGCTGGCTCATTAGCCAAAGTTTCACTCTCATTCTTAGTTGATACTCTTGAAATCAGACGTGGTGGGTGTGGTGCAAATATTTCTTTTGGAATGGGCGCCCTTGGTTTAGATCCAGTTCTAATTGCAGCGGTTGGACGTGACTGGGTTGATTATGAAGCTTGGCTAAAGCGCCATGGCGTTGATACCTCACATGTTTTAGTATCAGACAAACTTCACACCGCAACATTTATGGTGACTACTGATACTGAGTTAAATCAAATTGCATCATTTTTTCCAGGGGCAATGAGTGAAGCGCGAAATATTGAGTTAGAACCAATAATGGCAAAGACTGGAAAATTTGATCTCCTAGTTATTTCACCAGATGATCCTGAAGCAATGATGCGCTACTCAGAGATGGCGAGAGCTTTAAAGATTCCAGTTGCTGCAGATCCATCACAGCAAATGGCAAGAATGGATGGCAAGGAGATTGCGCAGTTAATTGAAGGTGCTAAATATTTGTTCTTAAATGAGTATGAGTTAGCACTAGCAATTCAAAAAACTGGCTGGACTGACCGCCAATTATTTGATCGTGTGCAGGTTCGTGTTGTAACACTTGGTTCAAAAGGTGCGCAGATAGAAGAGCATGGCAAGGAAACAATTTATGTGGGAGTGCCAAAAGAAAAAGAGAAGTTGGATCCAACTGGCGTTGGAGATAATTTCAGATCTGGATTTATCGCCGGGCTTTCTTGGGGATTAGGTCATGAAAGATGTGGCCAACTTGGCTCATTGCTCGCTACCTACTGTATAGAGACAACTGGCACACAGGAGTATCGATTCACTAAGGATGAATTCCTAAGTAGATTTGAAATTGCTTATGGAAAGGCTGCAGCTGATGAGGTTAGGCCTCATCTAAATGTGCGATTAGCTGGTTAGTTACTTCCGCAATTTTTCAACACAACTCTTTAATGATTGGCAAAACTCTCTCACCATTTGCTCGGTAATATCTTTATGAAGCGTTAATCGGATATTTCCAGCGATTGGTCTGCCCATGGCTGCCAACACATGACTTGGCTGCATATCTGCTGACTTACATGCCGAACCAGAGTCCACGGCGAATCCTAAATCTTCAAGGCTTAGTAATAAGCGATCAGCTTCTACGCCAGAGACGGAAAATGATAAAAACTTTGATAATCCATTAAGGGAAGAAGCAATATCTACATCAGAAATTTCAGATTTAATAAAGTTAATTATCTGCTCTTTTAAATTAGCCCTGATATCACTATCTGCTAAATAAGCTTCTAAAGCAACTGAGCTTGCGATCGCAAGTGGAATTGAAAAACCACCAGGCACTCTGGTGTGGTCATTATGTGGCAGAGGATTTCGCCAATCTTTTGCCTGTTTAATAACTAATATGCCAAAGCCAGCAGGTCCTTGCCAGCTAGCACTATCAAATAGCGCGGTTTGATAATCAAAAGTAGGTAGTAAATCGATACCACTTGCAGTGCAGTCAGCAAATATCGCGCCGTCAGTAGCAGGCTTTGTTTGAATATTTCCACTTTCACCATTGGCCACTTGCCAAACAACTACATCCTTAGCTGTTGCTGAAAAAGCACCTATCTGGCCATTGTTATCAACTGGTAGACAAGTAACCTGCCTACCTTTGTTTTCTTCATTAGATGCAACAGCAAAAACACGTTGGCGATCAATACTTGAATAAAATAATTCACTTTCAGCTTTTAACAATCCAGAAATTCCTAATTGAAAACCCAGATCACTCTCACCTAAAAATTCCAACTCATCGGGGCGAACTTTTAGCAGCTCAGCAAATTTTTCTCGAACCTGTTGGAGCAAAATTGCTGTTTGCCTTGAATTGTTGTTTAACTTATT
Source organism: Candidatus Nanopelagicus limnes (assembly GCF_002287885.2). Lineage (GTDB taxonomy): Bacteria > Actinomycetota > Actinomycetes > Nanopelagicales > Nanopelagicaceae > Nanopelagicus > Nanopelagicus limnae. The sequence goes on along the minus strand of NZ_CP016768.2, from coordinate 741,784 downwards.
TGGGTCAGCCCATCCTTTAGAAAAGAACTGATTTAACAAGGCCATTGCTGCAGGGTGTAGCACTCTTTCCTGCTGAAAATCGGCTGTGATGCGAACCACCTTCTACCCCCAACTGCCTGCATGCGACATTGCTATGGCAGAAGGTTATCCTTAAGCCTATGCGTATGCCTTACCGAAAATCTCTGATTCCTTTGCTGGCATTAAGCCCATTATTGGCAGGTTGCGCGAAAGAAGATGTGCCTGGACTTGGGTTTGAAGAGGGAATTACAAGCGTTAATGATGCTTCATTATCTCTTTGGCAAGGCGCCTGGATTGCAGCAGGTGTAGTTGGCGTATTCACTCTAATTTTAATTTTATGGCCAGCAATTTTCCATCGTAAAAAAGATGAAAGCTTTCCAAATCAAACTCAGTACAACATTCCAGTCGAGGTTGCATACACCGTAATTCCTTTCATCATCGTTGCAGTTCTTTTCTATTTCACAGTCCAACGAGAATCAAAGATTGTGAAGATTTCTCCAGACGCGCAAGTTTCACACTTCATTGATGTGGTTGGATTTCAGTGGTCATGGCAGTTTAAGTACAAGGATGCTGGCGACTTTAAGAGCGCCATTGTTACAGGTACTCCAGCGCAACCGCCGACCTTAGTTCTGCCGCAGGGGGAGAAGGTTAGATTTACCTTGGATGCAAATGATGTGGTCCATGGTTTTTGGATCCCAGCTTTTATGATCCAAATGCAAAATCTGCCAGGAGTAACCAATCAACTTGAGTTCACTGCTAACAAGTTAGGTACATACCCTGGAAGATGCAACATTCTTTGCGGACGAAACCACGCTCAGATGCTATTTACGGTAAAAGTTGTAACACCAAGTGAGTATCAAAAATATCTTGATGATCTAGTCGCCGAAGAGAAAGCAGCAACCGCATGACCACTTACGCCCAACGACCAGTAATTTCATCTTCGCCTTCAGCGCCCGCGCCAACTTCGAAGGGCAGATTATTAGTTAAGTGGTTAACCTCAACAGATCACAAGACAATCGGCTACCTTTATTTGATTACATCTTTTGCATGGTTTTTAATAGGCGGACTTTTAGCCCTGCTCCTTCGAGGCGAGCTTGCCCGTCCAGGAATGCAATTTTTAAGTAACGAGCAGTACAACCAAATCTTCACAATGCACGGAACCATCATGTTGTTGATGTTTGCGACCCCATTATTTGTTGGTTTTGCAAATGTAATTATGCCTTTGCAAATTGGCGCAGCAGATGTTGCCTTCCCAAGATTAAACATGCTCTCTTATTGGTTGTATTTATTTGGTGGCACCATGGCATTCATTGGATTCATTACACCAGGGGGCGCAGCATCATTTGGTTGGACTGCTTACGCGCCATTATCTAATGCACAGTACTCACCTGGAATTGGCGCTGATCTTTGGTTGGTAGGACTTGCAATTGGTGGTCTTGGCACAATCCTTGGCGGCGTTAACTTTGTAACCACTATTTTGACCATGCGAGCCCCAGGTATGACGATGTTTAGAATGTCGATCTTTTCTTGGAACGTACTGCTTACTTCGATATTAGTTTTAATTGCATTCCCACCTCTTGCAGCAGCTTTTCTAGCTCTTGAATCTGATCGATTATTTGGTTCTCATATTTTTGATCCAGCAAATGGTGGTGCGATGTTGTGGCAACATCTTTTCTGGTTCTTTGGCCACCCAGAGGTTTATATCTTGGCGCTGCCATTCTTTGGAATCGCAACAGAAATTTTGCCGGTATTTAGCCGTAAACCAATCTTTGGTTACAAGGGATTAATTGCAGCAACGATTGCAATCGCAGCATTATCTGTTGCGGTTTGGGCTCACCATATGTATGCAAGCGGTCAGGTCTTACTGCCCTTCTTCTCCTTTATGACATTTTTAATTGGCGTACCAACTGGCGTTAAGTTCTTTAATTGGATCGGAACCATGTGGCGCGGCTCTGTTACATTTGAAACACCAATGTTGTTTGTGATGGGCTTTTTGATTACATTCCTTTTCGGTGGCTTAACTGGAATTATCTTGGCTAGCCCACCACTTGATTTTGCAGTTTCTGCCTCCTACTTCGTAGTTGCACACTTCCACTACGTTTTGTTTGGCACAGTGGTGTTTTCAATGTTTGCTGGGTTTTACTTCTGGTGGCCAAAGATGACTGGCAAGATGTTAGATGAAACCCTTGGAAAGATTCATTTCTGGACTTTATTCTTCGGCTTCCACTTAACATTCTTAATTCAACATTGGTTGGGCATTAAGGGATTCCCACGTAGATATGCAGATTACTTAGCCTCTGATGGATTTACCTTTATGAATATGGTTTCAACTGTTGGTTCTGGCCTGCTAGCACTTTCAATGATTCCATTCTTTATGGCGGTATGGAAATCTAGAACTTCACCAAAGGTAACTAGTAATGATCCTTGGGGGTATGGCTCATCCCTTGAATGGGTAACTTCTTGTCCACCACCACGACATAACTTCACATCTATTCCTAGAATTCGATCTGAGCGTCCGGCATTTGATCTTCACTATCCACACATGGCTCAGAAAGAAAATCACTAATGAAAACCAGTTGGTTGCTCTTTATTGGTTTATCAATCTTTTATGCAATCATGACTGTGATTTATTGGCAGCTAGGTGGTGAGCCAGTAGGAGTTACTGCAATTGCACTTAGCGGTGGCTTAGCTTTAATTATTGGTTTTTATCTTTGGTTTACAGCCCGCCGATTAGGAAACGTGTTACCAGAGGATAATCTGCAAGGAGAGATCGCAGATTCTGCTGGTGAATTAGGGTTTTATTCACCCCATTCATGGTGGCCACTTCCAGTAGCACTTTCAGCTTGCACACTTGGATTAGGTCTGATTATCGGATGGTGGCTAGTACTAATTGGAGTCGGAAGTTTATTGATTTCAGTTCTTGGCTTAGTTTTACAATACGAGCGCCCCTCAAATACTGCACACTAATTATGGAAGAAAGAGCGCAAATACTAGAAACTGGTATTCCGCTTTTCTTTAAAGCCCAAATTGAAATAAAGGCACCAGTAAAAAAGGTTTTTGATTTCATTGCAAATCCCACCAACCACTCGCTGATGGATGGTTCTGGCATGGTTAAGGGAGTTATAACAGGACCATCCCAACTCTATCTTGGCGCTAAATTTGGGATGAGAATGAAACTTGGAATCCCATATGTAATAAAAAGCCAAGTTATTGAGTTTCAAGAAAATAAAGTAATTGCTTGGCAGCATTTGTTACACAATGTCTGGCGGTATGAATTAACTGAAATTGATGCCAACACAACTTTGGTTACCGAAAGCTGGGATGGGCGTAATGCTCGCTGGAAATGGTGGGTTGATGATTCAGGCACTTGGGTACCTAAAGCTATGGCTAAAACATTGGTCAAGTTAAAAGGATTAATGCAAGGATGAATCAAATTATCCAAACAGATCCTGGCATAGATAAATTAGCAGATACGGCTGTTGAAAATGCTCGGGCATTAATTGCTGAATCACTACCGAATTTAAAGCGTTATGACAAAGCAAGCAGAAAGCGATTTACTCGATTATTTAAAGATCCAAAGGCAATCTCAGTAACTGTTTCATTAACTGATGAGGTTATGCGAATCACCTCTGCAAAGGATTCAGTTCGAATTTTAAGGAAAGCTGCTAAAGATTCAACCGTTGCTGGGTTTGGTTTGTTTAACACTTTTGGTTTGAAACTAATCGCCGCAATCTCGAGAGCGCTTCCAAAACCGGTTTTATTCGCAGTCCACACCCAAGTAAAACTCTTATCTAAGGGAATAATCTTGCCTGCTGAGAGCAAAAAACTTTCTAGGCAAATTAAAAAACGTGCGAAAAAAGGAATTAGATTAAATATCAATGTTTTAGGTGAAGCGGTATTAGGTGAAGATGAGGCGAATGAGAGATTTGAACGAGTAATGCAGATGATGCAGCGCCCTGAAGTTGATTATGTTTCAGTAAAACTCTCCTCAGTTGCCAGTCAAATCATTTCATTGGACCGCAAAGGCACATTAGAGCGGGTAAGTGAGAAGCTTCGCCATATTTATCGCACATCGATTGCAACTAATACCTTTGTTAATTTAGATATGGAGGAGTTCAGAGACCTTCGCTTAACTGTTGATGCTTTTAAACTTGTATTAAATGAAGGTGAGTTTAAGAATCTCTATGCAGGCTTGGTACTGCAAGCATATTTGCCAGAATCACATGAAGTTTTTGCTGAACTAGTTGAATGGTCATTAGAACGCCATAAACAATCTGGTGGAGTAATAAAAATAAGATTAGTAAAAGGTGCAAATTTAGCTATGGAAAAGGCAGAGGCTGAATTACATGGCTGGGTTGCAGCCCCTTATAAATCAAAAGCAGATGTTGATGCTTCTTACTCAAGATTGCTCGACACCGCACTCCGTCCAGAGCATGCCAAAGCGGTAAGAATTGGCGTAGCTAGTCACAACCTTTTCCACATTGCCTTCGCACTTGAGATAGCAAAAAAGCGTAATGTAATGGAGCAATTGGATCTTGAAATGTTAGAGGGTATGGCTAATCCGGAAGCTTTAGCGATTGCTAAACGTTCAATGCGAATACTCCTTTACGCACCAGTTACTCGAGCAGATGATTTTGCCTCAGCTGTTGCCTACTTGGTTAGAAGATTGGATGAAAATACAGCGGTTGAAAACTATCTACGCTCCTCTTTTGAGATTGGCACTAACGCAGAGAAATTTAGGGAGCAATCTAATCGCTTTCTTGATAGTGCTTCACAGCGCCACGAAATTTCAACTAAAAGCATCCGTCATAAAAATCATAAATTTCAGATCGATCAAAAATTCGAAAATGCACCAAATGCCGATATCACCAAGTTGGATTTCCTCAACAAACTAGATAAAGAGATCGCGGCCGTATTAAAACTTCCGATCGAGGAGATGCCGCTGGTTATCGATGGGAAAGAGATTTTTGATCGCATTCAGATCGAAGGAAATGATCCTGGTGATAATGCCAAGGTTTGGTATAAATACAGTGTTGCTAAATTAATTGACATTGATTCTGCCGTTAAAGTAGCCAAAAAATCTGTTGAGGATTGGAATCAGATTGGTGCAGATAAGCGGGGCGAGATTCTTAAAAAATTTGGCCAGATAGCACATGATGAACAAGAAGAAACAATTGCAATTATGTCCCGTGATGCTGGCAAAACAGTTTCAGAAGCTGATCCAGAGGTTTCAGAAGCAATTGATTTTGCCAATTACTACGCACTTTCTGCTATTTCATTGGATTTAGAAAGACAATCATCACCAGTTGGAGTTGTTTTAGTAGTACCACCATGGAATTTTCCTTATGCAATTCCTACCGGTGGTATATGTGCTGCGTTGGCTGCAGGTAACGCTGTAATTTTCAAATCAGCACCTGAAACAGTGGCGACCTCTTGGCAGCTAGTAAATCAATTATGGAAAGCTGGCGTACCAAAAAATGTGCTGCAATTTGTTTCAACAGAAGATAACGAGGTTGGACAAGCTTTGGTATCCCATGAGGATGTTAATGCAGTGATTTTAACTGGTGGTTACAGCACAGCTTTGTTGTTCTCCTCCTGGAAGAATGAATTGAATTTATTGGCTGAAACCAGTGGTAAAAACTCCATGGTGTTAACTGCATGTTGTGATATTGATGTTGCGGTAAAAGACCTGGTGCAATCAGCGTTTGGCCATGCTGGACAGAAGTGCTCTGCTGCATCATTAGCAATTGTTGATAAAAACATTTATGAAAATCCAAACTTTAGAAAGCAGTTAATTGATGCGGTTAAATCACTAAAGGTAGGTCCAGGTTATAACTATTCAACAATGGTCGGACCAATAATCAAGAGCGCGGAAAGTAATCTGCGCCGCGCCCTCACTCAACTAGATGAGGGTGAGCAGTGGCTTCTGGAGCCTAAACAATTAGATGAAGCAGGCTTGCTTTGGTCGCCTGGAGTTAAGACAGGCGTTAAACCTGGTTCTTGGTCTCACCTTAATGAATGGTTTGGTCCAGTGCTTGCAATCATGATCTCACCTGATTTAGAAACATCAATTAATTGGCAAAATGCAACCGACTTCGGTTTAACAGCTGGTATTCAGTCACTTGATCCAAAGGAATGTGAGTACTGGATTGAAAATGTTGAGGCAGGAAATTTATATGTTAATCGTGGCGTAACCGGTGCGATTGTGAACCGGCAACCATTTGGTGGTTGGAAGAGAAGCTCAGTTGGCGCAACAGCCAAAGCAGGGGGTGCCAATTATGTTGCCACCTTGCGTAACTGGAATCAAATGAAACACTTTTTGCCAATGAAAGAGGCAGCGAATAAGTGGCTGAAATCAACAGGAGAATTAGCGATTGATCATTCAGGCCTAAGTGTTGAACAAAACATACAAAGATATCGCCGATTCAAAAAGGGCTTTCTCGTAAGAATTGAAAGTGGCACTAGCAAAGATGAATTAGATTTTCTAAATTGGCTCAAGATGGATCTCGGGGTAATTACCCGCTTGAGCAGTGATTCATTAATTCCTGGTTTGGCTAACTTAGTCGTAGAAAGCGCAGATGAATTTGCCAATCATGCAAAAGAGTTTGATCGAGTTAGATGGCTTTCAGCTGAAGTGCCACCAGTGCATCAGTTGATGATGAATGGCATCTCATGTGATCGCAGGCCAGTTACATCCAGAGGAGATATTGAATTATCTAGGTGGTTCTTAGAGCAAAGTGTTTCCATTACTCAACATCGCTACGGCAATACTAATGCAGGACCAAAACCGGCTTGCAGGGGACTTTCTTAATTTCTAAATTTAGTGATGTCCGCTTTCAAGTTCTTTAACTTCAGCAGCAGTTGGTTTTGCAATATTTTCAGCATGCGCCGCGCTAAAACGGGCTTGTAGTTTTGCCCGGATTCCCTTTGGATTTAAAACGCCACGAGCATCCTCTTTAACTAATGCAATCGCCTTTGGTTGCTCATGTTGAGTAAGTGTGAACTTCTTGGCATCAGAGAGTTCTTCATGAATCTCAATGAACTCTCCATGCGGCAGCATTACAAGGCGTCCAGTTTCTTTTCCATGTAGAACCAATTCACGATCTGCTCGTTGCAAAGATAGACAGATTCGCTTTGTTATTACGAAGGCAAGTGGTGGCAGGACAATGATGCCAATACGTGAGAACCACATAATCTGATTGATTGTTAAATCAAAGTGGGTTGCAATAATGTCATTTCCACCATTGATCAACGCAACCAACATAAATGTTAATGACATAACACCTAGTGCGGTGCGGTTTGGCACATTTCGTGGACGATCTAATAGGTGGTGCTCACGTTTATCACCAGTTAGCCAGCTCTCAATAAATGGGTAGAGTGCCATACCGGTGAAGATAATTCCAGGAATAATTAATCCAGGAAGCAAAATATTCCATGAGACTGTGTAACCAAATAGATAAGTTTCTATAGGGGGAGCCATACGCACTAAGCCATCTAGCCAACCCATATACCAATCAGGTTGTGAGCCAGCCGAGATCTGACCTGGCGTATAAGGGCCGTAAAGCCAAATTGGGTTAATCGAAGCTACAGCGCCAAGGAATGCGGTGATACCAAATACGATAAAGAAAAACCCGCCAGCCTTTGCCATGTAAACAGGCATTAATGGATAACCAACAACATTCTTCTCAGTTCTACCTGGACCTGGATATTGAGTGTGCTTCTGGTACCAAACCAACATCAAGTGCACAGTAATTAATGCAAGGAAGATTCCCGGCAATAGCAAGACGTGCACAATATAAATTCGAGGGATAAATACCTCACCTGGGAATGCCCCACCAAAGGCGAAGAATGAGAGATAAGTACCAACTACTGGAATAGATTGAATAATCGCGTGTGCAATTCTTATGCCGGTTCCAGAGAGTAAATCATCAGGTAGTGAGTAACCAAGGAAGCCTTCAACAATTCCAAGAGTAAGAAGCGCGATTCCTAAAATCCAGTTGAACTCACGTGGCTTGCGGAAAGCACCAGTAAAGAAAACTCGAAGTAGGTGAACCACAATTGCTGCCATAAAAATCAACGCTGCCCAGTGGTGAATTTGGCGCATCAATAAGCCACCACGAACATCAAATGAAATATGAAGAGTTGAGGCGTAGGCCGCGCTCATTTCAACATCTTTTAATGGTTGATAGCTGCCTTCATATACCACATGGCGCATCGATGGATCAAACCAGAATGTTAAGAATGTGCCAGAAAGCAATAAAATTAAAAATGAATAAAGGGCAATCTCACCCAACATAAATGACCAGTGGTCTGGGAAAACCTTTTGCAGGTTTTTCTTCATCCAAGCAGCAGCGCCAGTTCGCTCATCAACGTAGTTAGCTACGTTGCCAGCAATTCTCTCCCGTGCACTCATGATTTTCTTTCCCAGAAGCTAGGTCCAACTGCTTCAGTAAATGGTTGTTTAGCTATTAAGTAACCGTCAGCATCGACGGTAATGGCTAATTGTGGCAGAGGTCTTGCTGCCGGACCAAAAATAACCTTTGCGGCACGCGTCACATCAAAAGTTGATTGATGACATGGGCAAAGTAGATGTTTAGTTGTTTGTTCATAAAGAGCGACTGCGCAACCCATGTGTGAGCAGATCTTTGAGAAAGCGATAATGCCTTCATGTGTCCAAGATAGGCGCTCTGGATCTAATTGAAACTCAGCAGGACGTAATCTGATTAAAAGCACAGCATCCTTTGCAATATCTTCCAAGGTGCGCTTTTTGCCAGTAGGCAGCGCTGGCATTACTTGAGCAACACCGCCTACTTCTAAATCACTAGCTTTAATTGGACGATCACCTGGATCAGTGACTAAACGAGTACCAGTTTTCCAATTTGTTTCATTTAATGCATTTCCTGGCAGTGGTCCTAAATCTCGAAGTAAAAGAATTGCAGGTAAGCCAGCAAGGCCAGCGGCTGCAGCCAAGCTTCGTTTTATCAATGGTCTTCTGCCAAGACCTGCTATTTCTGCGCCCTCTTTAGCAGCTTTAACAAATTCACCACGATCTGAATCATCAGATCGCATCTCATGACGGTATGCAATTACTTCTTGATCTGGCATCAAAGTTTTTGCCCAATGCACTGCGCCAAAACCAATAAACAAAAGACTCATCGCCATACCCATACCGATACCTAATTGTTGGGCGTTAGTACTTCCCATAATTGGAATGAAAATAAATTGATCTTCTTTGATAAAAAAGTATGAATAAATAAATAACAATGTGCCAAAGGCTGAAAGTGAGAATAAAACGGCAACTTGACGCTCTGCTCTTTTAGCTGCAATTGGATCAGTATCAGCTTTGCGATGAATGTGTTCAGGCAATCCTGGATCTGCTAATGGCTCTAACTCTTTAGACATTTATCCCTACCTTGCCTTCGCAGTTAACCAAACAGCAATACCAATTAAAAGACCAAGTCCAAATGTCCACACTAATAAACCTTCAGTTACTGGGCCTACTCGACCAAGGGCAGCTCCACCTAAGTTTGGCTCACTCTCTGCTGCCTTTATCCATTTAATAATTGAAAGTTTTTCCTCTGGGGTAATAATTTTGTCGGAAAACACTGGCATCGCTTGTGGTCCAGTAATCAATGCTTCATAAATATGTTTTGGCTCTACGCCCATAACAGTTGGTGCATACTTTCCTTGAGTTAGCGCACCACCTTGGCCAGCAAAGTTATGGCACATCGCGCAGTTATTTCTAAATAACTCACCGCCTTCTGCCGTGTTGCCATCTCGCTCCCAAGTTATTTCTTCATTTGTATAAGCACGTGGTCCTGGTGCTAAAGATGCGACGTATGCTGCCAGGGCAGCTACCTCTTCCTCGTTGTAAACCGGCGCCTTTCGCATTGCTTGCTGGCTCATATCCTGCATTGGCATACGACCAGTTGCTACTTGAAAATCAACGGATGCTGCGCCTACTCCAATTAGAGATGGTGCAACCGCGCCGCCTTCAGAATTTAATCCATGACATGAGGAGCAACCTTTTAAGAAAATCTGTTGGCCCTCTTCAATTAAAGTTGATTTTGATTGAGCATCTACAGCTTTTGGTGCTTCAGTTGCACTTGCAACAGAGAAGGTTAAGCCGATGCCAAAGAGTGCGAAGAATAAAAGTAGCGGGGTAGCCAACTTGTGGCGACGGTATTTAGATAAAAATTTCATAATTATTTAATCAGGTAAATCGCAGAAAATAGTGCAATCCACACAATATCCACGAAGTGCCAGTAGTAGGAGACCACAATTGCTGTGGTTGCTTGGGAGTGTCCAAATTTTTGGGCGCGAAATACTCTAATTAAAACTATTAAGAATGCGATCAATCCACCAGTTACATGCAGACCATGGAAGCCAGTTGTCATATAAAAAACAGAGCCATAAGCATTTGATGAAAGCGATAGATTCTCACTCACCAACACCGCGTACTCATAAACTTGGCCGGCGATAAAGAAGGCGCCCATTAAAAATGTGACGGCAAACCACTCTCGCATTCCCCACTTACTAAATTGCCACAAGCTTCCTTCGCGTCGGGCTTGAAAACGCTCGGCAGCAAAGACGCCGTATTGGCAGGTAACGGAGGAGAGAACTAAAACAGTTGTGTTGGTTGCAGCAAATGGAATGTTTAATAATTCAGTCGATTCAGCCCATACCTTTGGACCTTGTACTGCGCGGGTGGTGAAGTACATCGCAAATAGTGCGGCGAAAAACATTAACTCTGAAGAGAGCCAGACAATGGTGCCAACTGCAACTAGGTTAGGTCGGTTGGTTTTAACCACTGGGCTGGCGTAGGTACTCACGGAGCAGATTATTCCCGAAATACAGGCGAATGCCTCATTTAGGTATGGGGGAGCAGCCCTACTATTTGGTGAATCTGATCACCCAAGGCGGGCATTAATCGATGGGAGCCCAACTTTGCTGGCTAGGTAGGATTATCACCATGCAAAAGTTGGTAATCACCCTTTACTCAGATGATTCATCAGTTCGAAAATCTGTGATCGCAGCCCTTGGGAAACAGCTTGATAAGGATTTGCCGATACATGAGATTAAAGAGTTTGCTACCGCAGATGCCCTTCGACTTTATGTTGATAGTAAAAAACAGGTTGATCTTTTTATTTTGGATGGTGAAGCAGTTCCAGAAGGTGGCATGGGAGTTGCCAGGCAATTAAAGGATGAGGTGTTTAACTGCCCGCCAGTTTTGTTAATTACCGCTCGAACTTCAGATAATTGGTTAGCAACTTGGTCAAAGGCTGAAGCAACTGTTTTACATCCAATTGATCCATTTACTATTGCAAATAAGTGCGCATCGCTGTTAAAAGCTAATTCTGCGCTCGCCAATTAATTAGGTAGATCGCATGAAGTGGGATCAAATCTTTGCCGCATTGGCAGATAGAAAAGATCTCTCAAATGAACAAGTCACCTGGGGAATGTCCCAGATTTTAGAAGGTGCTGCCAGCAATGAAGATATAAAAGCATTTCTCACTGGATTAAAAGCAAAGGGTGAAAGTGCGCAGGAGGTTGAGGCCTTAGTAGCGCAGATGTATAAATACTCTGCTGCGATAAACATTACTGAACGAGCTGTCGATACCGTTGGCACAGGCGGTGATGGTGCTAACACAATAAATATTTCAACAACTGCAGCAATCATCACAAATGCTGCCGGCGCAAGAGTGGTTAAGCATGGCAATCGCGCTGCTTCATCAAAATCTGGGTCTGCTGATTTATTAGAAGCTCTAGGAGTAAAGATTGATCTAACCGGTTCTGAAGTTGAAAAAACTGTTCACAAAATTGGTATTGGTTTTTGTTTTGCGCCAATCTTTCACTCATCCATGAAACATGCAGTAACCGCTAGAAAAGAGTTGGGCGTGCCAACAGTTTTTAACATTTTAGGTCCCCTTGCAAATCCAGCTAAGCCAATTGCAGCAGCCATTGGTGTTGCAAGAGCTGAATTATTGCCACTAATGGCTCAGGTTTTATTAGATCAAGGTAAAGAGGGATTCATTTTCAGAGGCGATGATGGATTAGATGAGGTATCACTTTCAACAACTACCACCGTAATCCAAATTAGTAAGGGCAAGTTAAAGCAGGAGGTCTTCAATCCAGCTGAGTTGGGAATCGCAACTGCGCCAATTACTGCTCTTGCTGGCGGGGATGCCAAATACAACGCACAGATGACAAATCAAATTTTTGCTGGCAAATCTGGACCAATGCGTGATGCGGTGACTTTAAATGCGGCCTTTGCAATTGCAGCCTTTAAGGCTGATTTTGATTTACCGTTGCAAACTCAAATTGCTAATGGATTCGTTCTGGCCAATAAAGCGATTGATTCTGGAGCTGCGCAGTCTGTGCTTAAGAAATGGGTTGAACTAAGTAATGAGATTGTTTCAGCTAGATAGAGGATAAACCCCAATAATTCTTACGTTGGATATGTGCAGCAGTTTTAGCAAAATCCAGTAATCCCTCTAATGTAGTAATTTCAAGTGAACCAAGTCGCTCAAATAATCCATGTAAAACCTCAACCGTTGCTTTGGCATCATCTAGAGCTCGGTGATTGGGTTCTGTCTTAGTTCCAAAAAATTGCGCAAGAGTTCCCAATTTACAATCTGGTACATCCTCTTTGGTGAGCACCTGTCTGGCCACCGTAACAGTGTCCAAGGTTTTATAAGTGGGCCATGCGTAATTTAAATCTTTAGCGGCGCTTTTTAAAAAGGCTAAATCAAATGGAGCGTTATGTGCCACCAAAACAGTTTGATTGTGGCTGCCTGCAAACTCTAGAAAAGTCGGAAATACCTCATCGATTATTGGTGCTTTCGCCAGCATTAGATCAGTTATGCCAGTCATCTCAGTTATGTAGAGAGGAATTGGCGCCAACGGATTTACAAAGGTTTTGAACTCACCAATGATCTGGCCACCTTGAACTTTAACTGCTCCAATCTCGGTAATTGCTGCACCTTTTTTTGGTGAAGCACCGGTGGTTTCTAGATCAACAACTACAAAGGTGGTTTCCTGCAGCAATGTGCTCATGGCTAAAAGATACTAGCCAGATCTGACAGTGGTATCAGTTCGTGTTAAAGATTAAAAAAAGCCTTGATTGCGCTAACAATCATCTCCACAGCAATTGCTGAAAGTAGTAATCCTGCAATCCTTGCAAGTAAATCCACGCCAGAATCTTTAATCAGTGCCAATATCTTGGTCGAGAACATGAAGGTCAAACCAATAATGAAGTGCACTGCAAATATCGCCAGTGCTAAAGCGGTTAGTTGATCATTACCATCTGCTTTTTGAACATAAAGCATGGTGGTCACAATTGCGCCAGGCCCAGCAAGTAAAGGTGTGCCAAGTGGTACTAATGCAATATTTTTAGTCGCAGCTGAATCACTATCGGTAAGAGAGCCCGTAAGTAAACCAAGTCCAGTGATTAGCAGCAGGATTCCTCCTGCGCCTTGAAGTGCGGCTAGTGAGATATTTAGGTAATCAAGGATTGCATTTCCAAAGAGCGCAAACGAGACAATTACAAAAAGCGATACCGCAGCTGCCTGCCAAGCAAGCCGTCGTTGTTGCTTGATTGATTTGCCAGAGGCCAGGCCTAAAAAGATTGGGGCAGCTCCAGGTGGGTCTAAAATAACAAATAATGTTACGAAAGCCTGCGCGCCAAATGTTAAGGCTGAAAGGGTGACTGCATCGTTCATAATCGAATCCTAACTGATTTAAAACTTTTAAAGATCAGTTATTGCGGCGTTGCTTACTAAACAAAATGGGTGGCCTGCAGGATCAAAATAAACCCTGAAATTATCAGCAGGATTAGATGAGGTTTGAATTGGTGATTTTATTGCTCCAATTTGAAGTAATTTTTCCTCCGCAATATCTAAATTAGGAACATCAAAATCTAGATGCGCTTGTTGCGGAATAGGCCCTTCTGGCCAAGTGGGTTTTACATAATTCTTAACTCTCTGAAATGCAATTTTTGTAACACCATCATCAACTAACTCAACCCAAAGCGGATCGCCAGTTTTAGATAGATGGGCAACCACCACTTCAAAGTCTGTGATCTTGGCGTAGAAATTGGCTAGTGTCACAGGATCTGGACAATCTAAAGCGGTGAGTGAGAACTTTGCGATGGCCATAAGGGGATATTAACCATCTTGATTAATCTTTAATAATTATAAAGAAAAAGTGTCTTTAAACTACTTGCCACCGATTGACCTGAGCCCCTAGCCTTACCCGAAATAACTGCTGGAGGAAAAAAATGGGATTAAGTAAGGACGCTAAGAGCTTTACCAAGATTACTTTGGATGAAAGTGAAATGCCCACCCAGTGGTACAACATAATTCCTGATCTTCCATCACCACCGCCACCACCATTGCATCCTGGTACACATCAACCAGTTGGACCAGCTGATCTGGCTCCACTGTTTCCAATGGATTTAATTATGCAAGAGGTTTCAACTGATTCATATATTGATATTCCAGGAGAGGTATTAGATGTTTACCGCACTTGGCGCCCGTCACCATTATTTAGAGCACGTAGATTAGAAAAACTGCTAGATACACCAGCACGAATTTATTACAAGTATGAGGGAGTTTCACCAGCCGGCTCTCATAAAACCAATACCTCTGTGCCACAGGCTTACTACAACAAAAAAGCTGGCATTAAGAAAATTACAACTGAAACAGGTGCTGGACAGTGGGGAACTGCATTGGCATTTGCTTGTTCATTATTTGATTTGGAGTGTGAGGTTTGGCAGGTAGGCGGTTCCTATGATGCAAAGCCGTATCGTCGATTGATGATGGAAGTTTTTGGCGCGAATGTTCATCGCTCACCATCACAATTAACAGAAGCTGGTCGCAAGTTAGCACTGGATCCTAAAAATCATTCTGGATCTTTAGGTATTGCAATTTCAGAAGCGGTAGAGGCAGCGGTCACTGATCCAACTGTCGCTTACGCACTTGGTTCTGTTTTAAACCATGTGCTTATGCATCAAACAATTATTGGTGAAGAAGCATTAAAGCAACTTGCTAAAGTTGGAGAAACTCCTGATTTATTGGTTGGTTGCACAGGTGGAGGCTCAAACTTTGCTGGACTTTCTTTCCCATTCATTCGTGAGAAGTTAAAAGGAAAGATGAATCCTGAAATTCGCGCTGTTGAACCAGCATCTTGTCCATCATTAACTCGAGGAAAATATGCTTATGATTTTGGTGATACTGCAGGTATGACACCGCTTATGAAGATGCACACCTTGGGTCATGACTTTATTCCAGATCCAATTCATGCTGGCGGTCTTCGCTATCACGGTATGGCGCCACTTATTTCACACATCTATGAATTAGGAATGATGACTGCAGAAAGTGTTGGTCAAAAAGAGTGCTTTGCAGCAGCTGTTCAATTCGCAAGAACTGAAGGCATTGTTCCAGCACCTGAACCAACGCATGCAATCGCAGTTGCCATTGCTGAAGCATTAAAGGCTAAAGAAACAGGTGAAGAGAAGGTAATTCTCACCGCACTGTGCGGACATGGACACTTTGATCTTGCTGCCTATGATGCATTCTTAAATGGAAACATGGTTGATTCAGCGATTAATGAGAAGGATTTCGAGGCTGCACTAGCCGCACTTCCTGTCATGTAAGTGGGTTTCTTACTTGCTAACCAGTAAGTTTTAACCATGATAAACCGCGGCAATCTCATCGCTTTGCGCAAAATAGAAGATCAACGCTTTTTAGAAACTCATAAAAAAAGCGGTGAATTATTTGCAATAGCTAAAGATTCGATGCCAAATGGTGTTCCCATGTCTTGGATGTCTAAGTGGCCTGGTGCCTATCCAGTGTTTGTGGCGGAAGCAAAGGGTGCAAGTTTTGTTGATGTAGATGGCAATACATATATTGATTTTTGTTTAGGAGATACCGGATCAATGACCGGGCACTCACCTGAGGCAACCGTGGCTGCAATTAGAGAGCAAGTAGGTCGAGGACTATCAGTAATGTTGCCTACAAAGGATGCAGCAGATGTTTCAACTGAATTAACTAAGAGGTTTGGAGTTCCGCTTTGGCAATTCACAGTCTCAGCAACTGATGCAAATCGTCATGTAATTCGCTATTCCAGATTGATTACTAAGAAATCTAAAATTATTGTAATTGATCGCTGCTACCACGGTAGCGTGGATGAAACCTTTGCAACCTTAGATGCTTCTGGAAAAACTGTCTCCAGAGAGGGCAATATTGGAGCTCCAATTGAATTAGATAAAACAACTCGGGTAGTGCCTTTTAATGATTTAGATGCAATGAAAAAAGCATTACAAAAAAATGATGTTGCAGCAATTTTGATGGAACCAGCAATGACTAATGTTGGAATTGTGCTGCCAGTGGAGGGATATTTAAAGGCTGTTGAAAAACTTGCAAGAGAGTTTGGCGCAAAATTAATTATTGATGAAACACATACGATTTCAGTTGGTCCTGGTGGAATGACCGCACAACTTGGGTTACAACCTGATTTTCTAACAATTGGCAAAGCGATTGGCGGCGGTTTCCCAACGGGAGCATTTGGTATGAGTGCTGAGATTGCGAAAGAAATTAAATCCCAAGTTGAACTTGAGGTGATTGATACCGGTGGGGTTGGTGGCACATTAGCTGCAAATGCACTCTCCCTTGCTGCGATGAGAGCCACGCTTACAAAAGTTTTAACTGAGGAAAACTTTGAAAAGATGATCAAATTGGGCACTAGGTGGGCCGATGGTGTTGAAAAAGTAATTGAAAAATATAAACTTCCATGGAGTGTAAATCGATTAGGGGCAAGGGCGGAGTACATGTTTAGTGCTAAGTCACCGACAACTGGCAGAGAAGCTGCTGACGCTGGTGATTTTGAATTAGAGCAGTACATCCACCTTAGAATGCTAAATGATGGGTTTTTGATAACACCGTTTCATAACATGGCTTTGATTTCACCAGACACAACTGCTGCCGATGTTGATGCCCATACTCAGGCTTTCGACAAAATGTGTGGTGAATTAATTGGCTAACTCAATATTTAAGTTAAAAGATGGCAGAGATTACGACTACATTGCGAATAATGTAGAGAGTAAATCAGCAATTCTTTTTCATCATGGCACGCCAGGTGATTGCACAGTTTGGTCCTCCTGGGTATCTGGGCTATCAACAGTTAGAGCTATTGCTGCCAGTAGACCTGGTTACGGTTTAAGCAGTAGACGTCGTGGCCGTAATGTTGCATCTGATATTGATAACAACTCTGAGTTACTTGATCATTTTGGTATAGAAAAGTTTATTTCAATTGGATGGTCTGGCGGGGGACCGCATGCATTAAATATGACTAGACATCCTAAAAACTTCGGTGCAATTACCTTGGCCGGTGTAGGTGAGTGGGGAAATGATGATCTTGATTTTCTTGCAGGTATGGGCCCAGAAAATCATGAAGAGTTTGGAGCAGCTTTAGCTGGTGAAACTGAAATTGAAAACTGGATGATTAAGTACTCGCCTGCTTTTAAAGCTGTTACTGGCGCAGATTTGATCACCTCTTTTGGTGGGCTTATTGGGGATGCTGACAAAAAAGCACTGACACCTGCAGTTGCAGAGGAAGATGCTGCCTGCTACCGCAGAGCCTTATCTATGGGTTACTACGGCTGGCAAGATGATGATCTAGCTTTTGTGCAATCTTTTGGATTTGAGTTAAGCAAAATAGATAAGCCTGTTCTTGTATGGCAAGGTGATGATGATTTTATGGTGCCGCGCGAACATAGTAATTGGCTTGCTAAACACATTCCAACTGCAGAATTAAATTTTGTTCCGGGGCATGGGCATATTTCATTGGTGCAAAGTTATCGGCAAGAAATCATCAACCAAGCTTTAAACTTACTGAACTCTTAATGCAATCTGAAATTAAACTTCTACCAATTCCACAAGCTTTAGATTTTGCTAATCAGCCACTGAGCTGGAGTATAAAACTGTGGGGAGAAGGTAAATCCGAATTTTCAGCTCAAGATTGGCATGATTTTTATGAAAGATCTGAGTCTGCCAATTATGAATGTTGGGATCACAATGGCACCGATCAAGAATTGCTTTTTATGGCAATTAGAGAAATTGATGGAAAGTCAGAGGTGGTTGCTTCTATTGCCTTATGTGATTTTGATGATTTAGAGGAGTTTCGAAAATTCAAACCTTGGGTCGCGGCCTTTATTGTTCGGGAAGATTTACGGGGCCAAGGCGTTGGGGAAAAAGTATTAAAACTAATTGAAGCTAAGGCAATTGCTTTCGGAATCAAATTGGTTTATCTCTGGACTGAAGGTGAGCGTGAGTTTTATGCGAAACGAGGATACGAGTACTTAGAGAGTTTAAATAAAGAGAATAGAAGGATTGATTTAATGCAGAAAAGGCTAGTGCTTTAATACTTATCTAAAGGCTGCGATTCCAGTTAAAGCCTGACCAAGCACCAGCATATGAATCTCATGAGTTCCTTCATAGGTTAAAACTGTCTCTAGATTGCTCATGTGTCTAAAAATTGAATACTCAGAGGTGATGCCAGCACCGCCAAGAATTGAGCGAGCACTTCTTGCGATTTCAAGTGCAGCATTTACGTTGTGAAACTTACCCATACTGATCTGTTCTGGCTGAATTTTTTCAGCATCCTTTAAATCTGCAAGGTGATACGCAAGCAACATCGAGGTAGTGATTTTGGTTGCCATATCGGCAAACTTTGCTTGAGTTAATTGATGCTTTGAGATCGGACCATCAAATTGCTCGCGAGTAGTGGCATAAGCAAGTGAAACTTCAAAACAATCACGAGCAGCACCTACTGTGCCGAAAATAATTCCGTATCTCGCTTCGGCCAAACATAGAAGTGGAGCACGCAAACTTGTTGCTTCTGGCAAACGATAAGAATCAGGAACTCGCATGTCATTAAAGACTAATTCAGAGGTTATGGATGCTCTGAGGGAGAGCTTATGTTTAATTGGATTAATTACTATGCCAGCAGTTTTAGTTGGCACACAGAATCCTCTGATGCCTTCATCGGTTTGTGCCCAGATGATTGCTACATCGGCAACGCTGCCATTTGTAATCCACATTTTTGAACCATTGATTATCCAGTCAGATCCATCTTTTTTAGCAAAGGTCGCCATACCAGATGGGTTTGATCCATGATCTGCTTCAGTTAACCCAAAACAACCAATTGCTTCACCCTTTGCCATTTTTGGCAACCATTCTTGCTTTTGGGCTTCACTTCCAAATTTATAAATAGCGAACATTGCAAGTGAGCCCTGAACAGAAACTAAAGATCTAAGTCCAGAATCAACCGCTTCTAATTCAAGACAGGCAAGGCCATAAGACATTGCGTCCGTTCCAGCACAACCATAATTTTTAAGATGCATGCCAAGAACGCCAATACCACCTAGTGCTTTTGCTAATTCACGGGCGGGAAGTTGTCCATCTTCATACCAGGTTGCAATATTTGGCTTTAACTCTTTTGCAGCAAAATCTCTAACAACAGTTTGAATAGCTTTTTGTTCCTCAGTTAGACGTGATTCAACCTGCATCAATACAAGTGGGTGAATTGGGGCTGCAGCTGGCTTGCTCATGCGTAAAGTCTACCGACCGCATTTCTTAAGTCGAAACTTTTCACTGCAATATCTACCTCTTTGGTGATAAATCTCATTTTAAACAATGTTGTACTCAGGCCTTAACTGACCTGAAGTGAGGAATCGGTCAGCACTTAGTTGCTCTATCTTCACAAAAGGTTGTTTATTCAAATAGAGATCACGCAAGATTTCCCCGATTGCAGGCCCCTGTAAAAAACCATGACCACTAAAACCTGTTGCATAAAAGAATCTTGAAATCTTTTTAAACTCACCAAGAATTGCATTATGGTCAGGTGTTACCTCATAGAGACCTGCCCAACCTTTACCAATTCCTAGATCCATAAGTCTTGGCGCTCTGTTGGCCGCGATAGCGCCTAACTTCTCCAAGAAGTTTGGATCACGTTTTAAATCAAAGCCAGCTGGTATGGATTTATCTGAAAATCCCATCAATAAACCTTTTCCTTCGCGGTGCCAGTACAAGGAGGTTGAGTAATCAATTGTCATTGGCATATTTGCAGGTAAGTCAGCGAAAGATTCACTTAATGCTTCAGTAATTACCAACTCACGCTTGTATGGTGTTACGGGTAAATCTAGTCCAACCATCGAACCTATTTGTGGCGACCAAGCTCCCGCACAATTTATAACAGTGCTAGTTCTTACTTCCCCAGCAGAGGTAGTTACTGCAGTTATTTCATCCCCATTTAATTTAATTCCAGTTACTTGCGTATTTGTTAAGACGGTTGCGCCAAGTTTTTTGGCTCCACCTGCATATCCAAGAACCACAGATTCTGGAGTGCAGTGTCCATCATTTGGGGTAAATGAGGCTGCTAATAAATCAGATGTATTTAACAAAGGTGAGATCTTTCCGGCCTCTCCCGGAGTTAGCATCCTTGATTCAACATTAAACTGGTTATGAATTTTGGTAGATTTTTCGAAAAGATCAACATCTTCTTGCTTAGTTAGTGCGAATAGATAACCTGAGCGATGTAGATCAATCTCATAACCTGGCCGAGATTTAAAATCAGCAAAGAGATCCAAAGATCTAGCACCTAATGCAACATTGAATTCATCTGAGAAGTTGGCCCGCACACCACCTGCAGCCTTTGAAGTTGAGCCGCTGGCTAACTCATTTTTCTCGCAGAGTAGAACTGAAACTCCTGCTTCAGCTAAATGAAAAGCAGCAGATGCACCCATAACACCGCCACCAACAATTACTACATCTACTTGGTCGGGCAGAGCCATTATTAGATCTTTAGAACGAAGTTTGGATCATGCTTTATTTCAATTAGATCCATTTGCGCTTTCTGCAATTTGTTAGACCAATCCCAATTCATAGATTGCCATCTTGTGAATTGATCAAGCACCCAAATTCCACTTTGGCGTGATCCGTTACCGCTTAAGCCGTTTCCACCAAATGGAAGGTGTGCCTCAGCGCCGGAGGTTGAATTATTTATCGAAACCATTCCAGCAGAGATTCCTTCTCTAAAACGCCAAACATTTTGTGGATCATTTGTATAGATCGCAGAGGAAAGGCCATAGCCGTGACCATTAGCTAGATCTATCGCTTCATCAAGTGTTGAGAATTTTCCAACTGTTACAAGAGGACCAAAGGTTTCAGTTGAATAAAGCTCATCATTTTTAGTAATTCCAGCGACAATCACTGGATGAGCAAAGACACCTTTATCTGGATCGCCAACAAATCCCTTGCGCGGATTAGCGGCTGTGATGCGTCCAGTAGAAGTGGATCCAAGAACTTTATGATGACTCTGCACCATCTTCAGGTGGGTTAAGTGATTATCTAGGTATTTTTGACTAATCATGGGTCCAAACAAAACATCTTTAAATGGATCACCAACAGCAGCATTTTCAACTAGCGCTACAAATTTTGCTAGCACGCTGTCATAAATTGATTCATGAATCCAAAGTGTGCCTAGCGAAGTACAGCGTTGACCAGCAGTACCAAAGCCAGCAAACAATGCACCATCAAGTGCTAGATCAATATTGGCATCTGGCATAACAACCATGGGATTCTTGCCGCCAAGCTCAAGACAAGCACTTTGAATGTACTCACCAGCTTTTGCGCCAATCTTTCTGCCAACTTCAGTAGATCCAGTGAAACCCACCTTATTTATTACACCTTCTTTTAAGCCAGACTCTAGAGCTGCAAATGTTTGACCTCCATCTGCAATAACTGTCATCAAAATATCTTTTGGAACTCCGCCGGCGTGGAAAATTGCAGTCAAAGCATTTGCTACAGCTGGGGTAAATTCTGATGGCTTCCAAACTACTGAGTTTCCAGATAATAAAGCTGGAACGATGTACCAAGATGGCACTGCGGTTGGAAAATTTCCTGCCGTAATGATAAATACATTTCCAATTGGCATTCTAAAAGTAAATAGATTCTTATTCTGCATCTCACTTGGCACTGTTTGACCGTATAAACGACGGCCCTCACCTAGGAAGAAATCACAGGTATCAACTACCTCTTGAACTTCACCTAATGCTTCGCTGTAAACCTTTCCCATTTCTTTGGTAATCAATTTTGCTAGCGCTTCTTTATTACTCTCAACTAACCGACCAACATTTGCAATTATTCGACCACGAGTTGGGGCTGGAAGTTTTGCCCAACCTTTTTGTGCATTTTTTGCAGTTCGTAGAACTGTAAGGATTTCAGCTGCAGTGGCCTCTGGAACTGTTGCGATTACTTCATTGGTATCTGATGGATTAGTTGATGTGAACATAGAGGCATTCTCTCCTAGATAAGCAAAATTGGAAAATGCCGATATGGTTTGAACATGGAAGGCTCAACACGGACCGTTGCCGCAGTAATTTTAGATTTATTGGCGAATGAAGGCGTAAAGAAAGCTTTTGGCATACCCGGTGTCCACAATCTAGGTTTTTGGAACGCTTTGTCTAAAGATCGACCAGAAATAGTCAGCGTGCGCCACGAACAAAGCTGTGTTTATGCCGCCGATGGATTGGCAAGAGCAACTGGAAAATTATCTGTAGCGATAACTACAACTGGACCAGGGGCCGCAAATACTTTGGGTGCATTTGGAGAAGCTGCAATTTCGGGTTCACATCTTTTATTAATCTCATCCGAAGCACCGATTAAAAATCGATCTGCTGATGGCGCAAGGGGAATTTTGCATGAGATGGATGATCAAAGTGCTCTTTTTACTCCATTGGCTAAGCGAATCAAGATTGGAAATGAAGATTTAGTTCTAGCAAAAAGCTGTAAATCGGCAGAGGATGCTGTCGCAACAGTTGTGGACTTTCTTCAATTTCTTTCCGTAGCACCAGCTGGTGTTGGTTACATCGGAGTGCCATCTGATGTTTTAAATCAAGAGTTCAATCAAGCAGTACCAGATTTGAGTGATAAAGCAGTTGCCTACCTTGCCCAAGAGAAAAATAGAGAAATTAATTTTAATCTTGCTAAAGATTTGCTGGCTGGTGTTAACAAAATTGGAATTTGGGCAGGCGGGGGCGCAACTAATGTAAGTGGTGAGATAGCAGCCCTGGCTGATCATTTAAGCGCGCCAATCTTTACCTCCTTTGCAGGACGTGGTGTGGGTGCAGTGAGTAAGAACTATTTGAATATCCCTATTCATGAAACTGAAGCCGAGCAGTTATTGGCAGAGTGTGAAGCTTTACTGATTTTTGGCTCACAACTAGATGGAATGAATACAAAAAATTGGAGTATTAAGTTTCCCAAAAAGATTCTTTTAGTTGATGCCAATCCAAAGATTGCATTGCGCAATGTTTCAGCTGATCTAGTACTTCAGACATCAGATATTTCATCAGTCATCACAGCGCTTAAATCAATACCAGCAAGGAGTAGTTGGGCGGAAGTTTCTGAAATTTCCACTCAAGCACGTAAACGAATTGCCGCAAGTGATAAAGGAAAAGCAGGAATGGCCTTAGTTACTGCGATTGAAAAGAGTTGGCCAAGTGAGAATTACATTGTTTGCGACATGGCAATCTCAGGATATTGGACAGGTGTTTACCTGCAAGCAAAACGTGCGCGACAAATCTCTTACCCAGTTGGTTGGGGCACATTAGGTTTTGGCTTACCTGCAAGCCTTGGTCCATCTTCAGCAGGTGTTGCCACACTAGTAATTTGTGGTGACGGGGGAATTGCATTTGGTTTGGGTGAATTAGCAACGGTGGCTCAGGAGCAATTGCCGCTGACTATTTTGCTACATGATGATGGTGGTTATGGAATGTTGCGCTTTGATCAACAAGTAATGAAACATCCAGAACGCGGAGTAAATCTCTATAATCCTGATTGGCAGGTTTTAGCTAAGTCGTTTGGTATTGAATTTATCCAAACCAATCTTGCAGAGTTGTCAGAGGTTTTAGCCAAACGTTCAGTCAACAGCACCCCCGGAATTGTTTTAATTCAAGACCCAATTTACCCACCAAAAAGTACAAGTCCAAGGTGGAGTGAGAAGTAGTAAATTACTTAGTAAGACCTGCTGAAATAATTAAGTAATAAATAGTAAAAATCACTGAAGCCCATAAAAAGCCAGTCCACCAACTCATGCTCAGCTTAAGTTTATAAGTTTCCCAATTTACCTTTGTTAAATTCTTATCAGCTCTGACCTTATTGCGATAGGAAATAATCATGTAGGCAGAGACCAATATTGCCCAAAAAAACATAAAACCAGAACGCATTGTCATAGTTTACCCATACGGGCATTGATGTGACCATTTACATCTGACGAATGAGCCAATTCCTATCTACACTAGGGGTTATGGCACTTGCACAAACTCCTTTTGTTTCAGCTGAGCAAATAAACGCCTTGTGTTCATATGAACAAATAATTGAAAATCAACGCCAAGTATTCAAGAACTTTTATTTAAATGAAGCAGTCATGGGACCAAGAGCCATTTTATCGCAGGGAGAAAATGCCCAGTTCTCCTATATTGCCCGAGCTTCAAAAGATGGTCCAACAATTGTTAAGTTCGGAACAGTTGTGCCGAGTAATGCCGGTAGAGATATTCCAGTAGTACAAACCACTGTCTCTGTAATTGATGCAATCACCGGTAGCGTTAAATTGTTTTTAGATGGTGAAGCGGTAACTAAATGGCGAACAGTATGTGCAAGCATGGCAGCAGCAAAAGAGTTAGCAAATCCTGTTAAAAAAATCGCAGTTATTGGAATGGGCCATCAGGGAACTGCTCATGCGATAGCTGCGAAACACATCTTTAAACCTGAGCAGATTATTGGTATTGATAAAGATGTTAAAAAAAATGAATCAGGCATTGATCTAACACAGGATATTAAAGCCGCATATGGTTGTGACCTAATTTTCATTTGCACAAACTCTCAAGATCCAGTGATTAATTCTGCGTTAAATTCTGGTTCCACCTGCATTTCTATTGGCTCATTTGCGCCCAATCGACTTGAAGTATCAGTTGAAGCACTCTCCAAGGCTGATAAGGTTTTTGGTGATGATTCCAAAACTATTTCAGAACAATCTGGTTCAGTGGTTAAAACGCTGGAAAATACAAAGCGCAATTGGGATCAAGCACAATCTATTGGTGGCGTTTATGCTCAAAAACTTATTGGTAGAGAAAACAAGGAACAGGTTATTTATTATTTCTCAGTCGGACTTGGCATCCAAGATGCAGCTTTGGCTGAATTTATCCTCGCGAATGGAAAATTCTAGAATGACACGGGGGATTTAAGTGCGTAGTGAAGAGGCTAAATCCCTGCTTAAGAAAAATTGGGGAATAGATGGAGAAATTTCATCACTACCCGGTGAACGAGATATAAATTTTAAAGTATCTGGCAAAACAAGCTACGTCTTAAAGATTTATCCAAAAGTGGATTCAACCTTGAAGAGCAGATTGAATCTGCAAAACAAGGTTTTAAAGTTCTTGGAAGAGAAGAAAGTGAATACCTCTCCATTTGTGGTGCCAACAAAAAATAAGAAATTGTTAATCAATCCAAGCACGGGTTCAGCCGCTAGAGTCCTTACCTTTCATGAAGGTTTGGCTTGGGGTGCTAAGAATGAGCATTCTGGTGAGGAAATCGAGCAACTAGGTCGATTAATTGCCACAGTGGATAAAAATCTAAATCAATTGAAAATTAGTAAAGAAGAGCGAAAATCACTTAACACTCCTTTCATTTGGAATATGTTGCAAGCAGAATCATTGCTTTCTTGGAGTTCAAAAATCTCAGATGCAAATTCCAGAAAGGTAGTTGAGGCTACGTTAAGTAATTATAAAAAGAATGTTTTGCCTAAGCTTAAGAAAATGCCGATGCAGGTTATTCATAATGATGGAAATGATTACAACATAATTGAAAATGGCGAGAAATTAGTGCTTATTGATTTTGGTGACATGATTTTTGCTCCTAAAGTAGTTGGCGCAGCTGTTGCCGCAGCTTATGTTGGATTGAAATCTGATGATCCTCTAAAGCAGATATCTCAATTCATTCGTGGATATCACAGCGTTTATCCGCTGTCTTTAGAGGAAATAGCAATACTGATTGAGTTAGTTAAGGTGCGATTAGCTTCAAGTGTGGCCAATGCTGCCCTTCAAAGAGGTAATAATCCAGATAATGATTACCTATCAATTTCCCAAAACGATGTGCCTAGATGCCTAGATGCTTTAGATAAATTTGATACCAACTTTGCACTCTTCAGGCTACGAAATGCTATTGGGCTTGAGGCAAATCCAAATGCAAAACCGATTAGAGATTATTTGTTATCAGTTAAGCCTGCCAATCTTTTGGAGAAATCATTCTCTGATTTAAAACGGGTATATATAAATTGGTCATTTGATAACCCAGAGATACCTCGCTCCACTAAGGCGATTGAAGATTTAATGGCTAAGACTGGGGCAGATGTAACTATTGGTTACTACTGTGAGAATCGAAATGTTTATCAGGGTGAGGCATTTAATCCAGCTGCTGCTAGTGCAAGAACCTTTCACTTAGGCGTTGATGTTGGCATGCCAGCTGGCACACCAATTTTTGCTCCGTTAGATGGTGTGATTGAAATTTTCAATAACAATGCAACACATCTTGATTATGGACCGGTTGTTATTTTGCGACATAAGACAGATAAAGGAATTCCTTTCTGGACTCTCTATGGGCATCTTTCAATTGATTCCATGCCCGATTGGAAAATAGGCAAGGAGATAAAGGCTGGTGGATTAATTGGCCGTATGGGTAAAGAGGAAGAAAATGTTGGCTGGCCTCCTCATACACATTTCCAGTTATTAACTGATCTTTGTGGCATGGGCATCGATATTTATGGAGTTGCGCCCAGGGATGAGATTGCACTTTGGCGCGGTATTTCCCTGAACCCAAATCTAGTTTTAGGAATTGAAAGCGGTACTGACGCTCATGCAAAAATTTCACCAGCAAGCATTAGAAGTGATCGACGTGTTGTTATCTCTCAAAATCTCTCACTTAACTTTAAAAACCCAATAAATATAGTTTCGGGATCAGGTGCTTACCTATTTGATGAAAAGGGCAAGAGTTACTTAGATCTAGTCAATAACGTTGCACATGTAGGACACAGCCATCCACGAGTAGTAGCCGCCGCAGCCTCGCAAATGTCACTACTAAACACCAATACTAGATATTTACATCAAAGCGTCGTTGAGTATGGCAAAGCTATTACTAGCACCATGCCAGATCCACTCTCCGTAATTTTCTTTGTTAATAGTGGTAGTGAGGCAAATGATTTAGCAATCCGATTGGCAAGAGCGCACACAAAATCAAAAGGCGTTGTAGCTCTTCGTCATGGCTACCATGGCCACACCCAATCAGTGGTGGAGATAAGTCCATATAAATTCTTAGGTAAAGGTGGGGAAGGTGCGCCTTCACATGTTGCAGTTGCTGAGTTGCCTGACCTATTCCGTGGTAAATACACCGGTAAAGGTGCTACTGAAAAATACTTAAGTAATTTAAAGAAAAGTATCTCTTCCTTAAAGCAACCGATCTCAGCATTTTTTGCCGAATCAATTGTTAGTACCGCTGGCCAAATAGTTCTACCACCAGGTTATTTAGCAGCTGCTTTTAAAATGGTGCGATCAGCTGGTGGCCTTTGCGTTAGTGATGAGGTTCAAATTGGTATGGGCCGAGTTGGCGATAAATTCTGGGGTTTTGAATTACATGATGTGGTGCCAGATATTGTCACTCTTGGTAAACCACTTGGTAATGGTCATCCATTAGCAGCTGTGGTTACAACACCTGAGGTTGCAGCATCATTTAACAATGGCATGGAGTACTTCAATACATTTGGTGGAAACCCAGTAAGTTCTGCAATTGGCCAAGCAGTTCTTGAGGTCATTTATGACCAAAGATTGCAGTTAAATGCAAAAAATGTTGGTCAGTATCTAAGGGATGGGGTTAGCTCATTAGCTAAAGATCATTCGATTATTGCTGATGTGCGGGGAAGTGGTTTGTTTATCGGTGTTGAAATGATGCGAGATAAAAACATACCAGCAACAAGTGAGGTTGCTGATTTAATGGAGTTTGCTCTAAATAAAGGAGTATTACTTTCTTGCGATGGCCCAGATAACAATGTGCTCAAGATTAAGCCACCATTGATTCTTGCTAAATCTGATGTGGACCATCTGCTAAATGTATTTTCTGACTGGTTGGGCAAAAAATGAAACCGCCATTAACAGGAATAAAGATTGCTGATTTTTCAAGAGTTTTAGCTGGCCCTTATGCAACGATGTTATTGGCTGATCTTGGCGCGCAGGTAATTAAGGTGGAACGACCTTTAGTTGGCGATGACACCAGAGGTTGGGGGCCACCATTTGATAAGGATGGAAATTCAACATATTTTTTATCGGTAAACCGAAATAAAGAGGGTTTGGAGTTGGATTTAGCTGAGGAATCAGATCAACAAGCTGCCTTGGATCTAATTAATTCTTGTGATGTTGTGGTCGAAAACTTTGGACCAGGTGGCATGGAGAAGTACAACCTTGGTTACTCAAAGTTAATTGGAAATAATCCAAAATTAATTTACTGCTCAATCTCAGGATTTGGCACCTCTGAAAAGGCTGCATTACTTCCTGGTTATGATCTTTTATTGCAAGGAATGAGCGGATTAATGAGTATTACCGGCAGTGATGAAAGTAATCCTTCCAAAGTTGGAGTAGCTCTAGTTGATGTGATTACTGGATTACATGCAGTTGTTGGAATTCTGGCAGCACTTCGCGCACGAGATGAACAAGGTATTGGGCAAAAGGTTGAATTAAATTTACTGTCATCAACTTTATCGGCATTAGTTAACCAAGCATCCGCCTATATCTCAGCTGGCGTAATTCCAAAGGCGATGGGTAATGCCCATCCATCAATTGCGCCATACCAAGTATTTGATGCAAAGGATAAGAAATTCATCGTAGCCGTGGGCAGTGATCCACAATTCGTTAAGTTTGCTGGCGTGATCTCATCAGATCTAATTGGTGATAAACGGTTTGCAACTAATCAATTACGAGTTGAAAATCGAGATGAGTTAAATAGCAAACTATCAGTCATCTTTTCAACAAAGACAGCCGATCATTGGATTAGCACCCTAGCCAAGGTGAATATTCCAGCAGGAGCGATTAACAACATCAAAGAAGCATTTGATCTAGCTCAATCTGTAGGGCTTAAATCAGTTGTTGAGGTGGATGGAGTTAAATCTGTTGCCAATCCAATTACATTTAGTAAAACTCCGGTTGAATATCGTTTGGCTCCACCTAATCTAAAAGGATAGTTGCGCTAGCCTTATCAAATGAAGGCTGAGATCTCTACAAAATTTTCTATACTCTCACTTCTTTGGGGAATCTCATTCCTACTACTACTTAGAGTAGTTGAAGCATTTGATTGGGCTGCTGCAATTAGCGTTAGAGCTTTTATTGCCAGTGGCAGTGTTGCTTTACTTGCATTGATCATTAGACGAAAACTAGATTTTTCAATTGGCGTAAAACACTTTGCAGTTTTGGGTTTTACATCAGTTTCATTGCAATTAATTGGATTATCCCTTGCGGTACCGCGAATTGGTACTGCCTTAACGGCAATCTTGGTTGGAGCTATTCCATTGTTCTCCTCAGTTATTGGCCGGTTGATGAAGATAGAAAGTATTGATGGCTTTGGCTTTACTGGATTGGTTTTAGGCTTTATTGGGATCATCTTCTTAGTTGGTTTTCCAAGTGGGCAACTTGGTGATCAATTCTTTTTAGGTTTCTTTGTCTGCGTAATTGGATGTATTAGCGCCGCCTTTGGTAGTAACTACTCGAAACTAAAGATGTCAGCAGCAGGTAACTGGGAGCAGGTAATTGGCGCCTTTTTCTTTGGCGGTTTATTCACCGCGCCTATCTTGTTAATTGTTCCAATTAAGGCTGGGTTAGTACCGATGGATTGGCTCTATATGGTTAGCCTTGCAGTATTTTGTAGCGCATTTTGCTACGTAATTTACTTCTCACTTGTTGCAAAAATTGGGCCAACTAAATCAATCTCAGTTGAGTTTTTGGTAACGGTTGTGGCTGTCTTAATCGGGGCTTTCTATTTGAATGAGGCAATCTCCCTAATTCAATTATTTGGCGCAGTTTTAGTTATCCTGGGGTCTATCCTAATTTTAGATCTTCTATCTCTTTCAAAGAAAGAAGCTTTGTGAGCGAGACACCGCAAAGTAGCTATCTAGATCTGCCTGATAATTTACCTATTCCACAAGATGATGGCGCAGCAGATCATTTAGTGGGAACAAAGTTAGATTCAGTAACTCTAAAAGCTACAGATGGCTCACAAGTAGATTTATCTAAGCTTTCTGGAATGACAGTTGTGTTCATCTATCCAAAAACTGGTGTGCCAGGGGTGGCACTTCCTGATGGTTGGGATGATATTCCTGGTGCCAGGGGTTGCACGCCACAGGCATGTTCCTACCGCGATAATTATGATGCGTTAAAAAAACATGTTGATAATCTATTTGGGTTGAGTGTGCAAAGCAGTGAGTATCAAAAGGAGCTAAAGGATCGAGTAGAGCTGCCTTATCAGATTTTATCTGACTTTGATTTTAAGTTCGCTAATTCTTTGAATCTACCAACATTTGAAGCAAACTCGATGAAGCTATTAAAGCGATTGACCTTGATAATTAAAGATGGTGTGATCATCAAGAAGCATTACCCAGTATTTCCTAGTAACAAAGATGTGAATTGGGTGCTTACTTCTTTTTCTGTTTAGCTTTTACTAGCAATTCATCTAATCCAATTCGATTTGCTTCAAATGAATTCACTGGCGCATCCGACGGGTAACCAACGGCAATGCCACAAAGCAATCGGTAATCCTTTGATACATCAAACTCATCCCTAATCGCATCATCCCAAAAGGCAACCGCGCCTTGGGCGCATGTGCCAAGACCGTGGGCATGAGCAGATAACATCAAATTTTCCATCATTAAGCCAGCATCAGCTGCTGCGTAGATATGCAAGCTTTTATGGATATAAACAAACATCGCAACTGGTGCGCCAAAGAATTCATAATTTTTCCCCCATTGTCTATCTCGTTCAGCTTTATCGCCTCTTTGCACACCTAATGAGCCATATAGCTCTTTGCCAACACGTTGCGCTCTTGGTTTTAACTCAGCAGCGTATGGTTTAAGAATTATGCGATTACTAGTTGGCAATCCATGGCGCTTGATAAATAATTTAATTTTGCTCCAGATGCCGCCGCGCATTGCCGCAGAAAGTGATTGCCAGCGAGATAAAAACTCATTGCTAATTCGATCTCTTACCTCACCTGTTGCAACTGCCACCTTAAATGGTCTGGTGTTTGACCAACTTGGCGCGGTTAATGAATCTTTTAATATCTGTTCAATTAACTCAGGAGGTACTGGCGTTGGAAGAAAATCCCTCGTGGTTCTGCGAGATGAGATGAATTCAGAGACCCAAGCACCATTTTCTTGAGCCGAGTAACGCTTCATCGGGGAGATTATTTTTTATTTACCGAAGCATTAAAGATTGATTGGATAGTTGAATCCAACAATGCATCAAATTGATCATCACTTTGCTTGGCAGATAAACCTTCAGTAAGCGCTCTTGAGAATGAGGCGATTACACCATTATTTTCAGCGAGCATTTTGTTGGCATCATCTCTGCTATATCCACCTGAGAGGGCTACTACTTTAAGCACTCGTGGGTGGTTTACTAAATCCTGATAAAGATTTGGCTTATTTGGCAGGGACAGTTTGAGCATCACCGTTTGATTCTCTTTTAATTTATTCAAGTGGATGATTAGAGAGGATTTGAGGATTTCTTCCGCTTGCCCCTTTTGCTCACTCTTAATATTTACCTCAGGCTCAATAATTGGAATTAAACCACCGGCAATGATCTCTTTACCTATCTCAAATTGCTGGGCAACTACCGCTTCAATGCCAGTGGCGTTAGCAAGGTTAATTACAGATCTCATTTTGGTGCCAAAAACTCCATGCTTGTTAGCTGCTGAAATTCGAGCGGATAACTCAGGAATCGGCTTCATTAATTGCACATCATTACTTTCTGCAGCTAAACCATTATCGATCTTTAAGAATGGAACTATTTTCTTCTTATTCCATAAAAACTCAGCGCTACCAATGCCATCAATCTGGCGCTCCATAGTCATCTCAAACAAAATCGCGCCAACAATTCGATCACCTGTGAAAACTTTGGATTTAATTAATCTGGAACGCATTTGATGAATCAAATCAAACATTGCAGCTTCCCCTGAGTACTCAGATTCCTCAACGCCATAAAGCTTTAGTGCCTTTGGGGTACTACCACCGCTTTGATCTAATGCTGCTATGAAACCTTTGCCAGCCTTTACTTGGTCAAACATTTGCTGATTCATTATTCTCTCCTTCAATACAATAGGTTTTAGTCTAATAGGTAATGAAGTTAGATCAGGACAGGGGCGATAAATATGGCATTTCTTCGAATAAATGGATTACGCAGTGTTGAGTTTGGCACCCCTGGGCCAATGCGAAATCGCTTAAATGATTTGATTATCAATGGCAATAAACGAGCAACTGCTGGTCTATTAAAAGAGGATTACATTGCTGAGGGTGAGGAGATTGAATTTGTTGGCGAGCGTCTTGCCATTTTGGATAACGATGAAAAGCAGATTGGCATCATTAAAGTAACAAGAGTTGAAGTTTTGGAGTTTAAGGATGTGCCGACGGAGTTTGCATTAGCAGAAGCTGAAGGGGATTTATCAGGGGATGATTTCCGCCAGAGCCATTCGAAATTTTGGAATTCAGTTGGGGTTGATGTTAAGCCTGAAACTAAGGTAGTAACGGTTTACTTTGATTTAGAGTAAAGAGATTTGAGTGTATTTCAGAGGAATTTAACGCTCATACACATATTTTCTAATTAAGTTGGTACTTTCGGGTAGTGAGAATTAAATTATTCCTGGTTGCGGTAATGGTTTTATCAGTGGGTGTCATCCCAGAATCCTATGCGGCCGCTAAATCAGGTGGAAAATGCACAAAGATTGGCAGTACTGCAACTGCAGCCAATAAAACCTTTACTTGTATTAAGTCTGGCAAGAAATTGGTATGGAATAAAGGCGTTGCATTAAGTAAAACTATAAACCAAAGTTCAACACCAGTTTCATCCCAAACTTCTGTGACGGATAAATTTAAAGCCAGTGGTTGTCATGCGAGAGTTTCAGCATACTTGCAAATATTTGAAGCAAACGTATGGAAAGATCTTATTGTTGCTGATGGCTGGGAAACGGTTAGCTCATGCCCTTCAACAAACCCAGGTGTGCCGTATGTAAATACAACCTTAAAAGTAGGAGATGAAATTCGATGGCGATTATTTGCACCAGGTGCTTGGGAGTGGTTTTCTGACTCTGAAAAAATAGGATCAAAATTTATTCCAGCGACCACTTGCCAATTAGTTGGACAAGACGGAAATCCGTCGATGAACGTGGGTTTTCCAAAAAGAGTTAACCGATTAAAAAGTAATGGTGTAATAAATGCTGTTGTAGTTCCAGTTGATTTCAGTGATGTTCCTGGAACAAGATCACCAAGTACTGAATACAGCGAGATGACTCAGGGGATGGATACCTTCTATAAAGCAATTTCAGGTGGTCGAGTCTCATTTAAATTTACGATACTTGATAAATACATCAGAGTGCCATCAAAGTCTGATCACTACGGACTGGGTAAATGGTCAGGTGGTGATGCAGGTGGATATATGAACGAACTTATCAGCGCATCAGATTCAACAGTTGATTTTAGTAAATATGATGTTGCATATTTCTTATCGCCTAAATCAATTCCATCTAGCTCAATTGCTTACGGACCAGCTTTTGTTACCGACTTGAAAACCCAAGATGGTGTTTTAAGAAATGCTAGTTTTTCAGGCGCGGATGCTTATCAGAATTTTCCTGGCGCTGGATGGAAGTGGATCTCTCATGAAACCGGGCATTTGTTTGGCTTGCATGATTTGTACACAGTTGATCCGCAACCTGCCACTTATGGATCATGGGACTTAATGTCTAATAATTGGTCTACCGCTGCAATTGAAATAAATGCATGGAATCGTTACATCCAAGGTTGGCTTGATGATAATCAGATCAATTGTTTAGATAAAAGTAAGAGCGCCAATGAGACTATTACACTTGATCCAATAGCGCGTATTAACAAATTAACCAAAGCTATTGTTGTGAAGATAAGTGATTCTAAAATTGTGGTTATTGAATCTAGAAGAAGTGAAGGCTTTGATGTTTTGAGCTCATCACAGGCTGGAACCTTGGTCTATACAGTAGATATGAAGATCGGATCAATTAAAGGTGGGTGGGAAACACAGAGACGCCCAGGTTCAAGTGCAAAGGATTTCACTGATGCTGCCCTTAAGGCTGGCGACAAAATTGTTGTTGAGGGAATTACTATCGAAGTGATATCTCAAACTACAGAGGGCGATAAAGTAAAAGTTACCTTTTAGTTTGTAATGTAAGTGGACGATACTGGGATCGAACCAGTGACCCCTTCCATGTCAAGGAAGTACGCTACCGCTGCGCTAATCGTCCGTTAAGTTAAAGTCTACTAGCGACCGAAATCATCCTCAACACGTTCAATATCATCCTCACCAAAATAGCTACCAGTTTGAACTTCAATAAAAATTAATTCGGTGCTGCCGGTATTGCTAATTCGGTGCAACATGCCTTGGGGAACTTGGATAATTGAACCTGCAATTACTGGTTGGATCTTGCCATCTAAAGTGACTTCACCACTTCCTTGCGTTACATACCAATGCTCACTACGTTTTTGATGACGTTGATATGAAAGTCTTTTCCCAGGGGAGACATGAATGGATTTAACTTTGTAATTGGCAGCTTCCTGCAACACCTCATACCGACCCCACGGGCGCTCTGATTTTTCTAGCATGGAAATACTTTAACCCTTAAACTAGCAAGATGAGCAATTACATCGCCAAAGCATCGAAATTACCCTCAAATCAGTTTGATCATTTCTATAAGGGGGGAAACCGAATCGGAAAATTGCGCAACGGTCCGGGCGGACCAATGCGACCAGAGGAGTGGATAGCTTCTACCACCACCAGGTTTGGTGAAACAGTTAATGGACTCTCAAAATTAGAGAATGGGCAATTACTACGGGATGTAATCGCATCTGATCCTAATAATTGGTTAGGCGAAAAACACATTGCCAAGTTCGGTGCGTCTACTGAGATTCTGGTCAAACTTTTAGATCCGGATCAAAGATTGCCGGTTCATTACCATCCAAATGTGAGTTTTGCTAAAGAGAATCTGCATATGAACCACGGTAAAACTGAAGCCTGGATAATTTTGGATGCACCAGTGGGCGCGAAAGTTGGAATTGGTTTTAAAGAGAAGATGAACAAGGCTGATGTCGCAGCAATGGTGGCAAATCATGATTCGGCTGGCTTATTGAAATCTTTAGTTTTCAAAGAGGTTAAAGCAGGAGATGCGATATTTGTGCCTGCCGGAGTCGTGCATGCAATTGAGTCTGGAATTTTTGTTTTAGAGCTGCAAGAGCCAACTGATTTATCAATTCTGCTTGAGTGGGATGGATTTGCAGTTGATGGTGATAAGGATGGGCATTTAAATCTTGGCTTTGATACTGCTCTAGACGCACTCCGGCTTACACCCTTAAGCATGGATGAATTGAAAGTGATAATTACAAAGTTTGATATTGGTGGGCAAAGAAGTGGTGCGATATTTAATTCAGTAGCTAATCCATTTTTTAGAGCTGACTATTTAACTGCCGATCATGCGAAGATTGAATCAGGTTTTGGAATCTTTTTAGCACTCTCTGGTGAGGGCTCGATGATTTTTGATAATGATCAACCGTTAGAGATTAAGCAAGGGGATGCGGTAGTGATTCCATACAGTGCTGGTGGATTTACATTAAGTGATTGTTCTGGAGTTTTATCTAGACCACCTGCTGTTTAATTCTTAGTGGAGGTCGGAACGGGATTTGAACCCGTGTAGCGGGATTTGCAGTCCCGAGCCTCGCCTCTCGGCCATCCGACCTTGCTTTTCCCAGATAAGAAAACTTTCCTAGAGAGCGGACGACCGGGTTCGAACCGGCGACCTGAACCTTGGCAAGGTTCCGCGCTACCAACTGCGCTACGTCCGCGTAAGTGCGGGGTGAAATCTATCGCATTCTGCCACCCTTGGCACAATTGTATTTTTTTCACACCTTTCCTATCGCAGGAGGGTAGCGTTCAAACATGGAGTTATCGCAAGCTACCTTTTGGATGGCAGGTCGACTTGCCACTAATTGTGTTGAGATTTCAAATGACCCAAGCAGCCTAGATAAGCCGGGTTTTTGGGCGGTAGTAAATACCTTTGAAGGGCAATGGTTTTGCGCAAGATTTGCAAATGTAATTGACGCACCACTGCCAGTAGCAGAATGGCAGCCAATTGAAAACGATTGGCAAACATCTCAAAACCAAACTGTTTATCAAAAAAATGTTGAGGTGATCAAAGAAAAGATTGCTGCCGGAGATATTTATCAAGTTAATCTGTGTCGAATTTTATCTTCTAAATCATCCCAAAGTTTGCAAGGGTTAGCTAATAGATTGCAAGCAGATAATCCAGCACCATATGCCAGTTATCTAAGATTGCCTGGTCTTGAAATCGCTTCAGCCTCGCCAGAATTGTTTTTAGAGCGCAAGGACATAGTAATTAAATCCACACCCATAAAGGGAACTTCAAAGGTGGATAATTTTGGTGATAAAGATCGTGCTGAGAATGTGATGATCGTGGATTTAATGCGAAATGATTTTGGCGCTATTTGCGAAAGTGGCAGCGTTGATGTGCCAAGATTATTGGCCACCCAATCTCACCCTGGGCTGTTCCACTTAGTCTCCGATGTTGTTGGCAGATTAAAACCAGGAATTAAATGGAGTGAGATCGCCAAAGCTTTATTACCGGCCGGATCAATTAGTGGAGCACCAAAATCTTCTGCATTGAAAAGTATCGCTGAGATTGAGCAAACCAAACGTGGTCCATACTGCGGTGTGATTGGCTTTGTCGAAAATGATCAAGCATTACTTTCAGTTGGAATTCGTATTTTTTGGTCAACTGGTGATGATCAGATTCATTTTGGAACTGGAGCTGGCATTACTTGGGCAAGTGATCCAGAAAGTGAGTGGGAAGAGACGGCGCTTAAGGCAAAACGATTGATTTCAATTGCATCTGGAGTATTGGTATGAAGCTACTTGTAAATGGCAAGGTAGTAACTGAGCCATTAACATTGCCTTTTTCACTCTCCTTTATTCGCGGGGATGGGTTATTTGAAACAATTCTAGGAATAGATGAAAAAATTATTGCTTGGCAACGTCATTATGAACGATTGGTAAAGAGTGCTGAAAAACTCTTGATCACTATCCCAGCAAAAATTGATATTGAGGTCGGGATTAACCAGTTATTAAAAGGTGTGATCGGGAAGTCTCGTATTCGAGTTGCAGCTCTCGCTGATGGCAATTGGTTAGTTGTGGTGGAGCCGGTGGAGAGTTCAGACAAGTTACCGAGCCTGATAAAAATGAATCAGGTTATAAATTCAAACTCGCCATTATCTGGCGTTAAATCAATCTCATATGGCCAATCGATGTTGGCTGTTCGCACCGCACAATCTCGTGGTTATAGTGATGGAGTATATCTAAATGAAAATGCTGACGTGGTGGAGACGGGCTCGGCAAACATCATTATTTTAAAAGATGGAAAATTCATCACCCCTGCGTTGGAATCTGGCTGCTTACCTGGGATTACTAGGCAAATGTTGATCAAAGATTTTGCTGTAACAGAAGGATTATTTAATTGGGATCAACTTTTAGAATCTGATGCGGTGTTTCTGTGCTCTTCAATTCGATTATTGACGCCAGTTGCCAAGGTTGAGGATAAATTATTTGAAAGCAGCGAATTAGGTGTGAAATTAATTGGTGAATTTGATCAACACATCAGGAGTAAGATAGAGGTATGAATCCAGTATTAAAGCGAGTTTTAGTTGGCTTTATTGGTGGCTTAATCACCTTGGTGGGTGTGGTTGCATTAGTGGCACCTGGACCTGGTTGGTTAATTATTTTCACTGGACTTGGTATTTTGGCTTCAGAGTTTGCATGGGCTGCGCGAGTTTTAACATCAGCTAAAGGAGTTGCGAGTAGGGCTGCGAATGCAGCAAAGATAAAGAAAAAGCATCAATTGATGATTATTGCTGGCGTTATATTCTTATCACTTGTTTTACTAGTTATTTGGTACGAATACACCTTTTAATTCGCCACCTTTACCGCCCCCTTTGATAACCTAGCGGTATGTCGGCACAGATCAAGATCACTGTAGATGGTGTATCAAAAGAGATTGCAAGTGATCAAAAACCAACCCATCTATTCAGCGAACAATCTGATGTGGTTGTTTGTCGGATCAATGGTGAGCTAAAGGATCTATGGAGTGATTTAGCAGAGGGTGATCAGGTGGAATCGGTCAAGATTTCATCAGAGGATGGATTAAATGTTTTGCGCCACTCAACCGCGCACGTTTTAGCCCAAGCAGTGCAAGAAGTTTTCGCAGATACTAAATTAGGAATTGGCCCACCGATTCGAGATGGCTTTTATTACGACTTTGATCCTAAAACTCCCTTTACACCTGCGGATTTAGAAAAACTAGAAAGTGCCATGCGCAAGATCATAAAAGCTGGCCAAAGATTTCGTCGTCGCGTAACTACTGAAAAAGAAGCATTGGTTGAATTAAAGAATGAACCGTATAAATGTGAATTGATTGGCCTTAAAGGAAATACAGCCGGTGATGACTCAAATGTTGAAGTTGGTGGATCGGTGTTAACGATTTATGACAACTTAGGTAGAGATGGCAATCCAGTATGGAGTGATCTATGCCGTGGTCCACATCTGCCCTCTACAAAACACATTCCAGCTTTCAAATTAATGCGAGCAGCAGGTGCTTATTGGCGCGGATCTGAGAAAAATCCAATGTTGCAAAGAATTTATGGAACCGCATGGCCAACTCAAGAGGCGCAAGATGCTTACCTACATTTATTGGAGGAGGCTGAGAAGCGGGATCACCGAAAACTTGGTGCAGAGTTAGATCTGTTTTCATTTCCGGAGGAGATTGGTTCTGGACTTGCCGTTTTTCATCCTAAGGGTGGAGTTATTCGCAGAGCGATGGAAGATTATTCTCGCAAGCGCCATGAAGAAGAGGATTATCAATTTGTTTACTCACCACATTTAACTAAGGCTGCATTATTTGAAACAAGTGGACATTTGCAATGGTATGCAGATGGAATGTATCCACCAATGGTGATGGATGAAGAATTACATGCAGACGGCACAATTAAAAAGCCAGGTCAAAAGTATTACATGAAGCCGATGAACTGCCCATTTCACAACCTAATATTTCAGTCCTCACCTAAGTCCTACCGCGATCTACCGTTGCGACTATTTGAGTTTGGCACCGTATACCGTTATGAAAAATCTGGCGTAGTACATGGAATCACTAGAGCTCGAGGATTCACTCAAGATGATGCACATATTTACTGCACAAAAGAGCAGATGGCAGA
Organism: Candidatus Nanopelagicus limnes; assembly: GCF_002287885.2. Lineage (GTDB taxonomy): Bacteria > Actinomycetota > Actinomycetes > Nanopelagicales > Nanopelagicaceae > Nanopelagicus > Nanopelagicus limnae. The sequence continues at coordinate 702,109 of NZ_CP016768.2, read as the reverse complement.
TGAGCTAGATTCACTTTTAACCTTCGTACTAAATCTTTTAAGAGATTATGGATTAACTGATTTCTATTTGGAACTATCAACTAGAAACCCAGAAAAATCAGTGGGTGAAGATAAAGATTGGCAAGATGCTACTAACGCTTTGCAACAAGCGGCTGAAAAGCAAAAATTAGAGTTGGTATTAGACCCAGGCGGAGCCGCCTTTTATGGCCCAAAAATTTCAGTACAAGCAAGGGATGCGATTGGCAGAACTTGGCAGATGTCTACGATTCAAGTTGATTTCCAATTACCTCAAAGATTTGATTTAGGTTACGCCGCATCAGATGGCTCACGTAAGCAGCCAGTAATGATTCACCGAGCACTATTTGGATCAATTGAAAGATTTTTTGGTGTTTTAACTGAACATTATGCAGGTGCTTTCCCACCATGGCTGGCGCCAGTTCAAGTTAGAGGTATTCCAGTTGCAGATTCAATTAACCCCTACTTACAAGATGTGATAAAGCAATTTAAGAAATCTGGCATAAGAGCAGATATTGATGTATCTGATGATCGAATGCAGAAAAAGGTGCGCAACGCTCAACTTGAAAAGATTCCATTTATGATGATTGCAGGGGATGAAGACATGGCAGCGAAGGCAGTTTCCTTTAGATATCGAAATGGTGAGCAGAAGAATCAAATTCCTATTCAACAAGCAATCGATGAGGTATTAGCTTCAATAAAAGATCGCAAACAAATTTAATGAGTGATCAAACAATCTCTGGTGGAGCAGGGATGCCAGATAGTTGGCAAAGACTTTGGGCGCCACATCGAATGTCATATTTAGAAGGGGAAAACCGTCCTCTTCCAGGAAATGAAATACCTTGCCCATTTTGTCGAATCACTAATTTAAGTGACGAGGAAGCATTAATTGTCGCAAGAGGCAAAGAAGCATATGTAGTAATGAACTTATATCCATACAACGCAGGCCACCTTCTAATCTGCACTAATCGGCATGTAGCAGAGTTACCGGATTTGTCTGTAACAGAGCGCAATGAAGTGCAAGAGTTAACTGCACATGCAATGAAAGTACTTCGCAAGGTGAGTAATGCAGTTGGGTTTAACATTGGAATTAATCAAGGCGCAGTGTCAGGTGCTGGAATTGCCGGTCACTTACATCAGCATGTAGTACCAAGGTGGGGCGGGGATGCAAACTTTATGCCGATAATTGGTAAGACAAAAGTGCTGCCAAAGCTTTTGCAGGAAAGTAGGCAGCAATTAGCCGCGGCTTGGGATCAGATCTAAGAAGCGTTTAATCTCAGCAACGCCTAAATTGTTTTTAGGCATTAGTGGAATGGCAGGAATTATCAATCCTGCGCTGAATTGATCCCAACCTCCTTCAATTAGAGAATTATGTAGCTCTTCTTTGAATTCTAGAATCAATTCTTTATGTTCGCTATCACTTGGAATTTTTGCAACTTGTTTAGTTGAGTAATCGGTAATCATTTGATCTTCAAGATTGATTAAAGCAGTTGGCTCTCCATTATCTGCGTGCAAAACTAAATAGGGAGTAACCACTGGTTCAAGCATTTTGCCAACGATTGCACTCATATCTTCAAAATCAACGTCACCATCTTCAAAATCAATGACTGCAACTATTGTTGGTATGTACAGCTCTCTAAAGGTGTGCCACTGCGAAACTAGTTTTGGATCGATTCCGGATTTAGCACTGGCCACAATTACCACTACATCTGCGGTAATCAATGTCGGATCATCGATATTGGCAGATGGGAGTCCAAGGAGAGCTGAAATCTGCTGATTCTCAGGAGATATTCCAAGGATAAACCGTGCGTTAATTAGGTCGGTCATGATTGGTAAGCCTACGATGGGAATTATGTTGCAGCGTTCATTACGTGATCCTGTCGCCAAAATTATTGCCCCATTTGTCAAAATTCTGATCAAACTGCGAATAAGCGCCAATTTAATATCAACTATTGGTGGAGTTGGCAGTGTTTGTAGCGCACTTTATTTCTTCCCCAAAGGTGATTTTTTCCTTGGAGTTATTTGGGTGGCAGCTTTTGTGCTCTTTGATCTATTTGATGGCGCAGTTGCTAGGGCGTCAAATAAAGGAGTCAGTAAATGGGGCGCAGTCCTAGATTCAACTCTTGATCGTTTAAGTGATGCGGCCATTTTTGTTGGTGCATTACTTTTTTTCATTAAAATTGATGACAGATTAGTTCCACTATTTTTGATAACAGCAGTTGCATCTTTTATGGTTTCATATATCAAGGCTCGGGCAGAATCCTTAAATATCGTTTGTAATGGCGGCATTGCCGAACGTAGTGAGCGTTTGATAATTGCTTTAACTGCATATGGATTACACGGCTTAGAGGTTGATTATGCGATGGCTATAGGGCTTTGGATTCTAGCTTTACTCTCAGTTTTTACTATGGCACAAAGAATGATGATTGTTTATAAAGCGGTGAAGTAAATGTATTTGCTCTATTTGTTTGCTTGGAAATTAATCGCCCTCCTACCTGAGAAATCAGCCTATAAATTAGCTGATCATGTTTCGGATCGAATTTATAAGAAAAATGGAAAAGGTATTAAACGACTTCGAACCAATTATGGTCGGGTGATGCCTGAGTACTCAGCGCAGAAGTTAGAGGAGTTAACAAAGCAAGGAATGCGTTCATACCTTCGGTACTGGTTTGATACTTTCCGCTTGAGTAAATGGAGCAAAAATCGAATCATTTCAACTACTCAAGTAATTAAAGAGAATTTACTTAGAGATCCGGTACAGGCTAAGCAAGGATGCATCGTGGCTTTGCCACACGCTGGCAATTGGGATCATGCGGCAGCATATTTTTGTTCAACCGGAATCACATTAACTGCTGTGGTTGAGAAGTTAAAGCCGGAGGCGATATTTAAGAAGTTCCTGGCCTACCGAGAAAGTATTGGAATTGAAGCTATAAGCCACAAAGAAAAAACCATTCCAATTCTTACCCAACGATTACAAGCTGGAAAACTAATTGCATTAGTTGCAGATAGAGATATGTCCAGAAATGGTATTGAGGTTGACTTCTTTGGTAAAACTTCCAAGATGCCTGCTGGGCCAGCGATTTTGGCTATAAAAACAGGTGCGCCATTAATAACAGCCTATGTGCGCTACCTGCCAGGTGGAATTGAGATAATTTTTGATGAAACCATAAAGCCAACTAATTCTGGAAGTGAAGAAGAACAGATTAAACTAATAACACAGTCGATGGCCGATAATTTTGCAAAGCGTATTAAGGAATATCCAGTTGATTGGCATATGCTGCAAAGGATTTGGATAGATGAAGAACATTAGAATTGGAATGGTTTGCCCTTATGGCTGGGATACACCTGGGGGAGTGCAGACCCATATTCGTGATTTAGCAGAGCATTTAATTGAAGAAGGTCATTTTGTTTCAGTTCTCACGCCAATTTCTGATGATTCAGTAAAGCATGAAGATTATGTAGTAAATGCTGGCAAACCAATCTCGATTCCAGTTAATGGTTCGGTAGCTCGGGTTTTGTTTGGTCCTATTGCAAGTTCACGTGCGAAACAGTGGATAGCCAGTGGTGATTTTGATCTTCTTCACTTACATGAACCAGCAATACCTTCTTTATCTTTACTTGCTTGTTCCGCCGCAGAAGGTCCATTAGTTGGAACCTTCCACGTTTCAACTCCTAAGAAAAAAGCAATATATGCAATTGGACCAATTTTGGAACCAATCGTGGAGAAGTTAAATGCTCGTATAGCAGTTAGTGAATTAGCTCGATCAACACTTAAAGATCACTTTGATACAGATGCGGTGGTTATTCCAAACGGTATTGATGGTCAAAAATATGCAAACGCCAAGGTTAATAACGAATATTCAAACGGCCACACCGTTGGATTTATTGGCCGAATTGAAGAGCCTAGAAAAGGATTACAAGTATTAATTGATTCATTATCAATTGTGGCAAGGTTTTTCCCAGATGTTCAATTCTTGGTAGCAGGCCCAGGAGATAGTAGTGAATTTACAAAGAAGTTAAACCCGCAATTGAAAAGCCGTATTAAATTTCTAGGATTATTAAGCAATGAAGAAAAAGAAAGTTTCTTAAAATCTGTTCAGATTTATGTTGCACCAAATACTGGTAGCGAATCCTTTGGCATAATTTTAACTGAGGCACTCTCCGCTGGTACAGCAGTTGTTGCTAGTGATATACCTGCGTTTAAAGCTGTACTTGAAAATGGTGGATCTGGTGAATTGTTTAAAAATGAAGATTCAGCCGACTTAGCAAAGGTTTTAGTTGCGTTATTACGAGATGATGACAAACGTAAGCGATTGGGTGAAAACGGCAGATTAAGCGCGCAGAAATATGATTGGCAGGTAGTAGCAGAACAGATTGAAAATGTGTATGAAATGGCAATAGCTGGCGGTCAACGGGTAACTCTTGCCTCTGAGAATAGATTTTGGAGTAGGCGATGAATTTCCAAACCCTTGTGATAATTCTTTTTGTAGTTTTAATTGGATGGTATTTGTCTTTTTCTGCATCAAGATTAGATCGATTACACCACAAGGTGGAAACCTCTTGGGCAACTCTGGACGCCCTTTTGCAACAACGAGCAGCCTTAGCTCACGAAATTGTTGCAGAATCTAATTTAGATCCAGCAACTGCCTACCTAATCTCTAGCTCTGCTACAGCAGCACGCAATGCAAACATTATTGAGAGATCATCAGCTGAGAGCGTCCTATCTGAATCATTGAAATTAGTGCAAGGCGCAGCAATAGACCACTCTTTGGAGTTGCCATCTGATTTATTAGTTGAGTTATCAGATATCACTGGCAAGGTAAAAATTGCGATAAACATTCATTTAGAAGCGGTTAATGCCACTAGAAATGTTAGATCTAAACCATTAATTAGATTATTCAGACTGGCCGGCAAAGCTCCAGCACCGATCCGTTATGCCTTCGAGGATGATATTTTGTGAAATTAGCACGACGCTTAATTCTTTTGATTTCATTAACTGTAATCATGCTATCCATTACTGGCACCTCTGATTTGCCGAAACTTTCATTAGCAAGGGAGGAAGCAAAGAATTTCTTCACTGGTCTTGCCGGAGAAAACAAACAAATTCTGGTTGTAAAAATCGATGACACAAACGCAGCACATCCTCAAATTGGAATCGAGGATGCTGATCTAGTTTATGTGGAACAGGTTGAGGGTGGTTTAACTAGATTAGCTGCCATTTACACATCAAAGCTTCCGCCTTTAATTGGGCCAATAAGGTCAGCTCGAATTTCAGATATTGAATTACTCGCCCAGTTTGGTCGAGTTGGGTTCGCATACAGTGGCGCTCAAAGCAAGATGCGACCGGTAATTGCAGCCGCAAATTTAGAAAATCTTTCAGCGGAGCGAAACCCACCTTCTATCTATGGAAAAGATCCTAATCGCCCAGGTCCAGTCGACATGATTTTAAAACCAGATTTGTTATTGGAACGAGCCAATACAAACCCGAAGATAAGAATAGAAACTGCTACCGCATCAGTATTCACTTTTGGTGATGCACCAAAGGGTGAAACAAATACTGCCATCGCTAAGGTTTCGTGGCCAAGTGCTAAGTATGAATTACGCTGGGATAGCGTAAGTAAAAAATGGCTAATATATTTCAACGAGAAACCAAACATTGCCGCTAATGGTCAACAGCTATATGCCGACACTGCAATTATTCAGCTCGTATCGATAACGCCATCTATTTATGGCGATAAGTTCGGAGAAATTACTCCGTTTAGCAAAACAACTGGAAGTGGCAAAGCAGTAATGCTGCGGGATGGTTTTAGTTATCAAATAAGCTGGCAACGTAATTTAGAAACTGATGTAACCACCTGGAAGAGTGCGGACGGCGGCATAGCCAACTTCAAGCCTGGCCGAACTTGGATTTTCTTAACCGATAAAGTCCCGGTTTTAACCCCGTGATAAGCCTGATGGTGTGAGCAAGGCTTCATTTAACTGTTTTTAAAGATCTCAAGAAATTAGTACAATAGGAGGCTAGATAATTACAGGGGAGCAAAATGTCTAAAGAAACAGGCACAGCACGAGTAAAACGCGGCATGGCAGAAATGCTTAAGGGCGGCGTGATTATGGATGTTGTAAATGTTGAGCAGGCCAAGATTGCAGAAGATGCTGGCGCTGTTGCAGTAATGGCGCTAGAGCGCGTACCTGCAGACATTCGTGCCCAAGGTGGCGTTGCTCGTATGTCAGACCCAGACATGATAACTGCAATTCAAGCAGCAGTTTCAATTCCAGTTATGGCAAAGGCAAGAATCGGACATTTTGTTGAAGCACAAGTTTTACAAACACTGGGCGTTGATTACATCGATGAGTCAGAGGTTTTAACTCCAGCAGATTATGCCAACCACATTGATAAATGGAATTTCACAATTCCGTTTGTATGCGGTGCCACAAATCTGGGAGAGGCACTTCGCAGAATTAATGAAGGCGCTGCCATGATCCGATCTAAAGGTGAAGCAGGAACTGGTGATGTTTCAAATGCAACCACTCATATGCGAACTATCTCAGCAGAGATTCGCCGTTTAACATCAATGCGTGAAGACGAGCTTTTTGTTGCGGCAAAGGAATTACAAGCCCCATTTGATTTAGTAAAAGAGGTAGCTAGTACTGGAAAGCTACCAGTTGTTTTATTCACTGCTGGCGGAATTGCAACACCTGCTGATGCAGCAATGATGATGCAATTAGGAGCAGATGGAGTATTTGTTGGTTCAGGTATCTTTAAATCTGGAGATCCTGCCAAGCGTGCTGCGGCATGTGTGAAAGCTGTTACTTACTTCACCGACGCAAAAGTTGTGGCCGAAGTTTCTCGTGGTTTGGGTGAAGCGATGGTTGGTATAAATGTTGCTGATATTCCTGTGCCACACCGGTTAGCGGAGCGGGGCTGGTAATTGTGAAAATTGGAGTACTTGCACTCCAAGGTGATGTTCGCGAACATATCCAATCTTTAAGTGATTGTGGAGTAGATGCGCGAGCAGTTAAGACAAAAGAAGAGATAAAAGAGATCTCAGCCTTAGTTATTCCAGGCGGTGAATCAACTACCATCGCAAAGCTAGCAAGAGCCTTTGATCTAATGGATTTAATTAAAGATCGTATTAAATCTGGAATGCCAACTTACGGTTCTTGTGCTGGCATGATTTTGTTATCTGATGTGGTTAAGGATGCAATTCAAGGACAGGAAACCTTTGGTGGAATCGATATGGTGGTTCGTCGAAACGCATTTGGACGTCAGGTGGATTCATTTGAAACAGATTTAAAGTTCAAAGGTATTACCGAACCTGCAGTAAGGGCTGTCTTTATTCGCGCCCCGTGGGTTGAATCGGTAGGGGCTTCCGTTGAGGTGTTAGCTGAAATTACTGATGCAACGGGGTTAAAGCATCCGGTAGCAGTGCGATCTGGACATCTTTTAGCCACTTCATTTCATCCAGAATTAACTGGTGATAACCGAGTGCATAGATTTTTTGTTGAAAACATCTGCCGTGAACTGGCCGGATCTAAAGGTTAATTGGAGAAGACATGAGCGGCCATTCCAAGTGGGCAACCACTAAACATAAGAAAGCAATCATTGATTCAAGACGTGCTAAAAACTTTGCAAAGTTAATCAAGGCAATTGAAGTTTCAGCTCGTGCTGGTGGCGCTGATGTTTCTGGTAATCCGACATTATTTGATGCAATTGCTAAGGCAAAAAAGAATTCCGTGCCCGCTGACAATATTGATCGCGCAATTAAGCGAGGGGCTGGGCTTGAAACTGGTGGTAAAGAGTGGGAAACAATTATGTATGAAGGTTATGCAGCCGGTGGCGTGGCATTATTAATTGAGTGTTTATCTGATAATCGAAACCGCGCAGCTTCTGAAGTACGTGTTGCAGTCACTCGAAACGGTGGAAATATGGCTGATCCTGGATCTGTTTCATATCTGTTTAATCGCAAAGGAGTTGTGATAGTTTCAAAAAATGGTGGCAAGGTAACTGAAGATTCACTTCTTGAGGTTGTTTTAGATGCTGGTGCTGATGAAGTTAATGATCTAGGTGATTCATTTGAGGTTGTTGCTCAGCCCTCTGATTTAGTTGCAGTGCGTACATCTTTGCAAACTGCAAGTATTGATTATGAATCTGCTGAAACTTCCTTTTTGCCAACTATGTCTATTCCAATTGATTCAGAAACAGCCAAGAAGGTTTTTGAATTGATTGAAGCCATTGAAGAGCTAGATGATGTGCAAAATGTTTACGGAAATTTTGATGTTTCAGATGAAGTGATGGCGAGCCTTAGTTCATAAGTTTTTGCCACTGATTAGGCTTGGCCTATGCGAGTTTTAGGAATTGACCCAGGACTTACGAGATGCGGTATTGGCATTGTTGATTCAGTTGGACCTCAAAAACTTGAAATGGTTGGGGTAGGAGTTATTAAAACTGATATTGATGCTGGCCTTGAATTTAGATTATTGGAGTTAGAAAAAGAGATCTCAATTTGGATAAATAAATATAAGCCAGATGTAATCGCGGTGGAGCGAGTGTTCTCTCAACTAAATGTTAAAACTGCTATGGCAACTGGCCAAGCTGCTGGAGTTGCTTTGCTTTTGGCGGCTAAGGCAGGCATCCCCGTTGTTTTACATACCCCTAGTGAGGTTAAGGCCGCGGTGACTGGTTCTGGCCGGGCGGACAAAAAACAGGTTGCACAGATGGTTAAGCGATTACTTAATTTAAAGGAAATTCCAAAACCCGTTGATAGCACCGATGCCTTAGCACTGGCGATCTGCCATCATTGGCGAGGAGTTGGTAATGCCAGGTTGGCAAGTGCCAAAAAGAAGGCAATTAAAAAGCGATGATTAGCTCAGTAACTGGAACCGTCAAATCAACCTCAATTAATTCAATTGTGGTTGAAGTTGGGGGAGTTGGCGTCCTTTTGCAGGTGCCAATCAGAATTGCTGCAAAAATTCAAAGTGGTGAGAAGGTCAGCTTTCACACTTATTTAATTGTGCGTGAAGATGCCTTAACACTTTATGGATTTACTGAAATTTTAGATCGAGATTTTTTTGAATTACTTTTATCAGTTACCGGAATAGGTCCTAAAGTTGCTCAATCAATTCTGGCAAATAGTGATGCGGGCACGATTGCCAATGCTGTGGTTTCATCTAATTTAAAAACTTTAGAGTCAGTTCCCGGATTAGGCAAAAAAGGTGCTCAACGTTTAGTGCTTGAGTTAAAAGATAAAGCAGCGGCCTTTGCCGGCGGCAAAGTAGGTTCTAATCTTGCAACATCAAATCAAGTAGAAAACGCACTGCAAGGTCTTGGTTACTCCAGTAAAGAAGCGGGGGCGATGCTTAACCAAGTAATGAAAGAAGAAAAAATTGAAGGATTAAGCGCTGCGCAAATACTCAAGTTAGCTCTTAAAAGCTCTGGAAAGCAATAATGAGTGAACGAATTATCGATCAGGACGCTGATGATGCAGAACGTGTTGCAGAGTTAGCCCTGCGTCCAAAGAATTTAAATGAATTTGTCGGACAATTAAGAGTAAGAGATCAACTAGATTTATTGCTTTCAGCGGCAAAACAACGCAAAGCCACAGCAGATCACATACTTTTTTCTGGGCCACCTGGTTTAGGAAAAACAACCTTGGCTATGATTGTTGCTGCAGAGATGGATTGTCCGATTCGAATTACCTCAGGACCAGCGATACAACATGCTGGTGATTTAGCATCAATTCTTTCCTCTTTGGTGGAAGGTGAGATTTTATTTTTAGATGAAATTCATCGTATGTCTCGCCCAGCTGAGGAAATGCTCTATTTAGCGATGGAAGATTTTCGAGTTGATGTGATTGTAGGCAAAGGCGCAGGTGCAACATCGATTCCACTGGAGCTACCGCATTTCACATTAGTTGGTGCGACCACTAGAGCGGGCCTTCTACCTAGCCCACTGCGCGATCGATTTGGTTTCACTGCTCAACTAGATTTTTATGAAGCAGATGAACTTTCACAGATTATTAAGCGAAGTGCCCAATTGCTAGAGATTGAAATTGATAAAGCAGCAATTGCTGAAATCGCATCTCGCTCCCGTGGAACGCCTAGAGTAGCTAACCGTTTATTGAGAAGAGTTCGTGATTACGCCCAAGTAAATAAAGAAAAAATTGTTCAGTTAGACCATGCAAAAACCGCTTTGCAAATCTATGAAGTGGATCAAATTGGCTTAGATCGCTTAGATAAAGCGGTATTAACTGCATTGATTAAAAACTTTAATGGTGGCCCAGTTGGTGTTTCAACCTTAGCGATGGCGGTGGGTGAGGAGATAGAAACAATTGAATCATTAGCTGAGCCGTTCTTAGTTCGCATGGGCTTTCTTGCTAGAACTCCAAGAGGTCGAATCGCAACTGCAGCTGGATGGTCACACCTTGGAATTAAGCCGCCGTTGTCAGCACAAATTGGAACGGATGCAACACTTTTTGATCAAGACCCAGATATCGCCCAATAATTCTTATTTTTTACCTATATTTCAGGGCTAAATTCTTGGATTTCTCAATAATCTCACCTCAGCCTAGAATTGGCTCTCATGTCTGCTAATAAAATTGCAAATACTCAAGCCAGAGCGGTTAGAACTATCTCTATCTTGCTGCTAACAATCTTGGCAATGAGCGGCCTTTCCTTCGTACTTGGTGCAACCTCATTCAAACTCGGTCTGGATTTACAAGGTGGAACCAGCGTTACCTTGCAGCCTCGAATTGAAGATGGTCAATCTGGAAAAGTAACTGCTGAAGCGATTGATCAAGCAGTTGAAATTATTCGCCAACGCGTTAACTCACTAGGTGTTGCTGAATCTGAAGTTTCAGCACAGGGCACTGGTGTTAATCGCCAAATTGTTATTCAAGTTCCAGGAGAAACTGGTCGTCGTATTGTTGACTTAGTTGGACAAACTGCTGAACTTAGATTTCGTCCAGTCTTGGCAGAGGGCGCAGCAAATGCCACATCATTATCAGCAGATACTGCAACAGCAGTTTTGCCCGCTGGAGTCACTCCAGAAATAAACGCTCAATTTGCAGCTTTAGATTGCACCCTTCCACAAAATCGCCAAGGTGGTGCGAGTGGAAATGAAGCCGCAACAGTTGTTAGTTGCGATAGATCTGGAGCAAGTAAATACATTTTGGCACCGGCCGAGGTCCTAGGTCGGCAAATAACAAAAGCATCTGCATTATTAGATCCACAAGGTGCTTCAGGTTGGTATGTAACTTTAGATTTTGATGGTGAGGGAACAACAAAATTTGGCGCAATGACCACCCGCTTGACCTCACTGCCATCTCCACAAAATCAAGCAGCCATTGTTCTAGATGGATTGGTTTATTCAGCACCTCGAATTAATGAACCAATAAATACCGGAACTGCGCAAATTACAGGAAATTTCACCCAGCTAGAAGCTCAAGATTTATCAAATGTTTTAAAGTACGGCGCACTGCCATTGACCTTTGATCGTGGTGAAGTGCAACAGGTTTCACCATCATTAGGTGCTGAACAACTGCGTGGTGGTTTGATTGCTGGCATCCTTGGTTTGTTATTAGTAATCGTTTATTCATTGCTTTACTACCGCGGGCTAGGAATTGTCTCCGTAGGCTCATTGCTAGTTGCTTCAGCAATCGCACTTCTTTCATTCTTGTTATTGGGTGAGTTAATTGGATTCACATTAACCCTTGCTGGAATTGCGGGAGCGATCGTCGCGATTGGTATTACCGCAGACTCATTTATCGTTTACTTTGAACGTATTCGTGATGAAGTGCGCGAAGGTAAATCACTTAAATCTGCTGTTGAAACTGGTTGGTTAAGAGCTCGTCGCACTGTGATAGTCGCGGATGCGGTTTCGATGATTGCTGCGATCATGCTTTACTTCTTCGCTGTCGGTGGTGTTCGTGGCTTCGCGTTTACATTAGGACTAACCACAGTTATTGATTTAATTGTTGTTTTCTTCTTCACTAAACCATTGATCACTGTGTTGGCGAGATTTGCCTTCTTTAGTGAAGGCCATCCACTCTCTGGATTTTCGGCTAAGTCATTAGGAATTGTTAAGAAGGAAGTTGCGCAGACAGGGGAGGTCAAGTAATGGCTAAGTTCTCAGGTTTAGGCGGAAGACTTTATAGAGGTGAAACTTCTGTTGATTTCATTGGCAAGCGCAAGATCTGGTACTCGATTTCTGGCTTATTGATCCTTGCTTCGGCCGTAACTTTATTCACTCAAGGTTTGCATCTTGGAATTGAATTTAAGGGCGGTTCATCTTTTACTGTTACTTCCGCAAATGCTTCAGTCCGGACTGCCGAGAGTGCATTAACTGATGCTGGTATTACTTCACAGACCATCATTCAAAAAGTTGGAAATGACAAAATTCGAATTCAAACTGATGCGCTAACTTCAGTAGAACAAAACGCAGTAGAAGCCAGTTTGTCATCTAAATTTAATGTGACTATCGATTCAATTGATTCACAGATTATTGGCCCTTCCTGGGGTGAAGAGATCACGAGAAAAGCTCTTTATGGTTTATTTGGATTTTTGATTGTAGTAATGCTTTATCTTGCAATGGCATTTGAATCAAAGATGGCTATTGCAGCGATCATTTCAGTAGTACATGACGTCTTTATTACTGTCGGAATCTATGCACTTGTAGGTTTTGAAGTTACACCAGCAACTGTGATTGGTTTCCTAACTATCTTAGGTTATTCACTTTATGACACTGTTGTGGTTTTCGATAAGGTGCGCGAAAACACCAAAGGAATTGCAGCGAGTGGAAAGAGCACTTACTCCCAAGCTGCGAACCTTGCTGTAAACCAAACTTTGGTTAGATCATTTAACACTTCCCTTATCGCACTTCTTCCAGTCGGCTCAATTCTGTTTGTTGGCGCAGGTTTACTTGGCGCTGGCACATTAAAGGATCTTTCACTTGCACTATTTATTGGTCTTGCAACTGGAACTTACTCTTCAATATTCATTGCAACTCCAATTCTTGCTGTACTACGCGAGCGTGAGCCAGCCATGCAAGCATTGGCTAAACGTGTTGGTAGCCGCGGCGAAAAAGGTTCAGCTGCTAATGCAGTTACAGCACAACCTGATCGTGGACCTCGCAATCAACCAAAACGTAATCGTCGCCGCTAAATAAATTGATTTAAATAAGACAGCCACAGCGCTATGACAAGTACTCAATTGTTGAAGCCGGTGGCCGATGGCCTGGCAAAATCTCACCCAGGATATTCCAACTCAGATCTTGAACGCGCATATGTTGCTGCTGAAAAAGCCCATTCTGGTCAATTAAGAAAATCAGGTGAACCCTATATAACTCACCCAGTTGCAGTGGCACAAATTCTTACCGAATTGGGAATGGATCTGCCAACTGTTATGGCAGCTTTATTGCATGACACAGTAGAAGATACTTCTTATTCAATCGAACAAATAAAAGCTGAGTTTGGTGATGAAGTAACTTCATTGGTGGATGGCGTTACCAAGTTAGATAAATTAACTTATGGCCCAACCGCAGAGGCTGAAACTCTTCGTAAAATGGTTGTCGCAATGTCGCGAGATATTCGAGTTCTGGTCATCAAACTTGCTGATCGTTTACACAATGCTCGCACCTGGCAATTTATTGCCTCTGAAACTGCCGAACGTAAAGCGCGGGAAACTATTGATATCTACGCACCGCTTGCCCACCGTCTTGGAATGAATGCAATTAAGTGGGAGCTTGAGGACCTTTCATTTAAAGTCTTAGAACCAAAGAAGTTTGAAGAGATCGAAAGATTAGTCGGCGAACGCTCACCAGCTAGAGATCTTTTGACCTCAGAGGTTATTTCTGCGATTGATTTAGATTTAGCAGGCGAAACTATAAAAGCACAGGTGAGTGGTCGGCAAAAACATTTCTATAGTGTTTATCAAAAAATGGTTGTCAGAGGCCGTGAATTTAATGATATTTATGATCTAGTCGGTATTCGAATTCTTGTGGACTCGGTCAGAGATTGTTATGGCGCGCTAGGTGCAATTCACGCAAGGTGGAGTCCTGTGCCAGGTCGCTTTAAGGATTACATTGCTATGCCGAAATTCAATCTTTATCAATCACTTCACACAACTGTAATTGGACCCAACGGTAAAGCAGTTGAAATTCAAATTAGAACTTTTGATATGCATGCTCGGGCTGAATATGGAATTGCTGCGCACTGGAAGTACAAAACAAAAAACCTTGAAAACGGTAAAACTCCAGAAGCTTTATGGCTAAAACAACTTCATGAATGGCAACAAGAAAGTGAAGATGTTGGCGATTTTCTTGAAACCCTTCGGTATGACCTTAGGACACCAGAGGTATTTGTATTCACGCCCAAGGGCAGTGTGATTGCACTGCCATCTGGATCAACGCCAGTAGATTTTGCTTACGCAGTACATACTGAAGTTGGTAATAAATGCGTTGGGGCTAAAGTTAATGGAAAGCTAGTGCCGCTTGAATCACATCTAGTTAATGGTGATGTTGTAGATATCGTTACAAACAAAAGTTTAAATGCTGCTCCTAGTCATGACTGGCTAAATTTTGTAACCTCTTCAAGAGCTCGATCTAAAATCAAAGCTTGGTTCTCCAAAGAGCGACAAGAAGAGGCTATTGAAGCAGGTCAAGAATCAATCGCTAGGCAAATGCGAAAAGCTGGATTGCCAATACAAAAAATCTTGGGCGGACACGCACTTCTAGAACTATCTCATGAACTTAGATATGAAGATATTGAGTCTTTGTATGAAGCAGTTGGCAATGGTCGTATCTCAGCTCATTCAGTAATTGAGAAGTTAATGGCTCTACTTGGCACAGGAGATAACCATCCAGAAAATGACTTAACACCTTTAGTTGCACCCGTTAAGCGCAGCAGAAAAAGCGTGACTGGAATTGATGTTGAAGGTGCTGATGACGTTTTAGTAAAACTAGCTAGGTGTTGCGCACCGGTTCCGGGAGATCAGATCACTGGATTCATCACTCGTGGCAGTGGTGTTTCTGTGCATAGAGCAGATTGCATAAACATTACAGATCTTAAAGTTCATCAGGGTGATCGTATGGTTGGTGTGAAATGGAATTTATCGGCAAAGAGTACGTTCTTGGTAAACATCCAAGTTGAAGCTTTGGATAGAGCTCGGCTTCTATCTGATGTTACAAAAGCGCTCTCTGATCAACATGTGAATATTTTGAGCGCTTCAGTGGTTACCAATAAAGATCAAACTGCGATCTGCAAGTTCTCATTTGAGATGGCGGATGCATCCCATTTGGATGCGGTATTGAGTTCAGTTAGATTAATTGAAGGTGTTTATGATGTTGATCGAGTCTTTAATAATTAACTTGTGAACTCAGTTAATCCTTTTTCAGCCTGTTCTAACCATGCTCTACGAGCTGCAGCAGCCTCTCGTGCAACCATGGCCTTGGCAGTTTGACCAGCAGCTTCTGCTTTAGCAGCTTGCTTCTCATAATTCTCTATTGCTTCAGCTAAACCTTGGACAACCTTGTTTGCTTGAGCCTTAGCAGATGGATCACTCTTTCGTTGATGGTTGCGTTCTAGATCAGAAATTTCATCTTCAACTTTCTTTATTCGGGCATCAAAAGCGGACCGTTTTTTGCGATCCGTCATTCCTATTTTCTGCCACTTACCCATCAAGTCATAGAATTTTTTCTTGGCTGATTTAAAATCAGTAATCGGAAGCAATGCTTCGAACTCAACAATCATTGCTTCGCGCTTAGCTAGATTTTCTACCATTGAGCCCTTGCGTTTTGCCATATCCGCATTCTTTGCAGAAAAAAATGTATCTTGCGCAGCTTTAAAACGTGTCCAAAGCGCGGTGTCTGTAGTTTTCTTACCTCGACCAGAGGCTTTCCACTGATCCATTAATGATTTGTACTTATTGGCTGTTCCTAGCCAGTCCTTAGAATTTGCCAGTGCCTCTGCTTCTTTAACAATTACCTCTTTAGTTGAAGCAACTTTTTTGTGCTCAGAATCCAAGCTTGCAAAGTGAGTTCTGCGTCGTTTATCAAATTTATTTCGAGAAGATGAGAAACGCTTCCATAGCGCTGCATCGATTTTCTTGTCTAAGCGAGGCGCTTTCTTCCACTCCTCTAAAAGTACTTTTAATCTGGCAGTGGTTACTTTCCAAGCAACTGAATCAATCAGGCTTTCAGCTTCAGCAACAATCTTTTCTTTTATGGCTGCGGCTTCAGTTTTGCGCGCTTCTTTTTCAGCGGATTGCGCTGCTTTACGTGCCTGGTAGGCACCTTCATGCTCGGTTATTAATGCTGGAATTTTTTCTAGTGATGCTGAAAGGTTTGCTAGGTCACCTACGCCATTTAAATCAGAGATCTGGGTACGCAACCTGTTCACAGCTTCATGTGCATCACTTGGCACCATTGCGCCGGATCGAATTCGCGCAGCAAGGAGTGCAACTTCAGATGCAGCCATTTCAAATTTCTTAACAAAATAAGCAAGTGCTTCGTCTGGCGACTTGCCTGGGTAGGAACCAACAGCGCGATCACCAGTTGGAGTAATTACGTAAACAGTGCCATCTTCGCCGACTCGGCCAAATTTTGCTGGATCACCTATAAGTGCCGATGCTGCCCCGGTATTAGAAAGGTTTGGTGTTGATGAGTTTTCCATTATGTTGACCTTTCGTTGCACGATTTCTGTTTATTAGATTTCGTTATGTGGGGGCGTAGTAATCATTAACGCAATTGCGCCATTAATTACTGGGTTTGCTACTGGCTAAAAGATAGCCTAGGCACCATCTTTTAGGGAAATTTGAAGCAAAAGATGGATGATTGAAAGGGGTGAGTAGTGTTAATTGATCGTGTAATCGCACCCTATTTTGAAACAAATTGCTGGATCCTAGCCGTAGGTACTGGGAACGAATGCATCATTGTCGATCCAGGCATGGCCAAACCGAATCTAGTAAATGAGATCGAACAAAAGGTTTCAGAACTTAAACTAAAACCCGTAGCTGTGTTCATAACACATGGACATTTAGATCATACATTTTCCGTTCTTCCTTTAACAAAGCAAGTTCCCATGCGAACCTTTGTAACCGGTGATGATCGATTTCTCCTTACAGATCCGATGGGTGCATTAGATCGTGGTGGTGTAAGTGAACAATTTCTGAAGGCTTTTGGAGTTGAAAAATTCAAAGAACCAGATGAAATAGTTGAGCTGGAAGATTTTTCAACATTTGAAGTTGCAGGAATGAAAATTACTTCTATCTTTGCGCCCGGCCATACCAAGGGTTCAGTTATTTTTACTGTTGATGATAAGCAATTAATTTCTGGTGATGTGCTTTTTGCCGGTAGCATCGGAAGAACTGATTTACCTACTGGTTCAGCCAGTCAGATGCGAAAAACCTTACGAGATCGAATTTTGACCCTTCCAGATAGCCTAAATGTCCTACCTGGACATGGTGGGCAAACTACAATCGGCACAGAGCGAGTAAGAAATCCTTACCTGCAAGATGATTTTTTAGATCAGAACGGGCGGTGAAAACTTGAGTAAGTTTCAAGCGCCCAAAGGAGTCAGTGAGTATTTTCCGCCTAACTCAAATCAATTCGAATATGTGCGAAAGCAGTTACTAAGAACAGCTCGCCTTGCAGGTTATAACTTAATTGAACTGCCAGTTTTTGAAGATACGGAAGTTTTTACGCGAGGTGTGGGCGAATCTACTGATGTAGTTAGTAAGGAGATGTATACCTTTGAAGATCGCGGTGGTCGCTCAATAACGCTAAGACCTGAAGGTACAGCCGGAGTAATGCGTGCTGTGATTGAACATAATTTAGATAAAGGCCAATTGCCGGTAAAACTCTTTTACACGGGACCCTTTTTTCGAGCCGAACGTCCGCAAGCAGGTAGATATCGTCAGTTCTATCAAGTTGGTATTGAAGCGATTGGTTATAGCGATCCAGAGATAGATGTTGAAGTTATTGCAGTTGCAGATTCAGCATTTAAAGCGTTGGGGTTAAAGAAATACAAATTAAATATCACATCCCTAGGTGATTCAATTAGTCGAGATGCCCACCGAAAGGACTTAGTTAAATACATTGCTGGGCTGAAATTAGATGAAGCCACGCAAGTTCGAGCACAACTTAATCCATTGAGACTATTTGATGATAAGCGTGAAGAGATAAAAACAGCAATGGCAAAAGCTCCGCTATTGCTTGACTACCTCAATAAAGAAAGCAAACAGCATTTTGAAACTGTGCAGGGGTTGTTAAAAAATATTGGTATCGAATTCAAGATAAATCCGAGAATGGTGCGTGGTCTTGATTACTACACCGGCACTACCTTTGAGTTTGATCATGAAATGCTTGGCGCTCAATCTGGAATTGGTGGTGGTGGCAGATACGACGGCCTAATGGCATCACTCGGTGGAGCTGATGTGAGTGGGATTGGTTTTGGTTTAGGAGTAGATCGTATTTTGATGGCGTGCCAAGCAGAAAATTCACTGCCAGCAGTTATTAATCAGATTCAACTTTTCATCGCGCCTATTACCGATGCGGGCAAGGCTGCCGGATTCAAATTATTAGCTGAATTGCGTGAAGCAGGAATCACCTGCGATATGGCTTATGGAGATCGTGCGCTGAAAGGCGCCATGAAAGCTGCTGATAAAAGTGGCGCTAAATATGGATTAGTAATCGGTGATGATGAAATTACCACTGGAAATTGCGAATTGAAATTGATGAGCAGCGGCGAAGTGATATCTAGTAGCCTTGATGCTTCAGAACTAATTCAAAAGATTGGGAAGTAATCCGTAATGCTGCGCACCCATGATGCTGGATCTTTAAATGCTAGTTCAGTTGGAACTCAAGTTGTTCTTGCTGGTTGGGTGGCTCGTCGCAGAGATCATGGAGGGGTTGCCTTTATTGATTTACGTGATTCAACTGGGGCAGTTCAGGTAGTAATTAATGATGAAAAAGTGGCGGGTGAACTTCGCGCAGAATGGTGTGTATTAATTTCAGGAGTAGTCAAGACACGTCCTGCTGGTAATGAGAATAAAGAGATTCCAACTGGTGAAATCGAAGTGGTTTGTGAAGAACTTAAGGTGTTAAGTGAAGCTGCAGCACTGCCTTTTCCAGTTGATAGTGGGGATATAGGCAACATTTCAGAAGAGGTGCGACTGAAATACCGCTATTTAGATTTAAGGAGAGAAGGACCAGCTAAGAATTTAAGATTGCGATCTAAGGTAACCACAGCAATTCGAGATGTAATGGCGCAGCAGGATTTTCTTGAAATTGAAACACCTTACCTAACTAGATCCACTCCGGAAGGCGCCAGAGATTTCTTGGTGCCAGTCAGGCTTCAGCCAGGATCTTGGTATGCGTTGCCGCAATCACCCCAGTTGTTCAAGCAATTACTGATGGTTGCTGGCATGGAGAGGTACTACCAAATCGCAAGATGTTTTCGAGATGAAGATTTTCGGGCAGACCGCCAACCAGAGTTTACACAACTAGATATTGAGATTTCATTTGCCGATCAAGGCGATGTGATTGCAATAGCAGAAAAAGTCTTGGTAAATGTTTTTGAAAAAGTGGTTAGTTATAAGATCCCAACCCCAATACCGCATATGACTTATCGCGATGCTATGAAGGATTATGGTTCAGATAAACCTGACCTACGTTTTGATAACAAGATTAGCGATGTTACTGAATTCTTTAAGGACACCTCTTTTAGGGTTTTCCAAGCTGAGTATGTCGGTGCTGTAGTTATGCCAGGTGGGGCAAGCTCACCTCGACGAGAGTTAGATGCTTGGCAGGATTGGGCTAAAGCAAGAGGTGCTAAAGGATTGGCTTACATATTAGTTGGCGAGGACGCAACATTATCTGGTCCAGTTGCTAAGAATTTATCAGAGAAGGAAAGTGCTGGGATTGCCAATCAAGTCGGTGCTAAAAACGGTGATGCAATTTTCTTTGCTGCTGGATCAACTGTTTCTTCGCAGAGCTTATTAGGTGCAGTTCGCTTGGAGATTGGTCAGCGTTGCAATTTAATTGATGAAAAAGCATGGAAGTTTGTTTGGATTGTTGACGCGCCAATGTTTGAACCAGTTGATGCTGAAAATCCATCTGCTGGTTGGACTGCGGTCCATCACCCATTTACTGGACCAAAACCTGAGTTCGCACAAACCTTTGATAAAGATCCAAAGGATGCTTTGGCCTATGCATATGACATTGTTTTAAATGGCAGTGAAATCGGTGGTGGATCTATACGTATTCATCAAAGAGAGGTTCAACAACGCGTATTTAAAACTATTGGACTCTCTCAAGCAGAGGCAGAAAGTAAATTCGGATTTTTGTTGGAAGCTTTTAATTATGGGCCGCCTCCTCATGGTGGTATCGCACTTGGTTTAGATCGTTTGTGCGCATTGTTGGCAGGTGCTTCATCCATTCGTGAAGTTATTGCATTCCCTAAGACAGCTAGCGGGGGAGATCCATTAACAGGGGCACCAACACCAATTACTCCTGCACAACGCAAAGAGTCTGGGGTTGATACTCCAGCCGCTGCCAAGTAGTTACCCTCTTTTCAGGTATTCTTCCCAATATGGGTCCGGGTGGAATTGCAACGATAATTGCCGCATCCTCCCTTGCCGTAATAGCAGTGGCTGTTGCATATACAGTGATTCGAGCATCCAGATTAATTGATGAAATTACTAAAACTTTGTCGATGATAAATAGCCCGTTGAAGAGTCTAAGTAATGCCGGTAAATCAATTGAGAATTTAACAAAGAAAGTTTCTAGTGCAACTGAATCCTTCTTAGATGAAAACCCAATGGCAATGAAAGCAGCAGCTGCAATTGTTACTGCAGCAAAGCTTAAGAAAAAGGGTAAGAAAAAAAGTAAAGCGAAGGAGTAACTATGGACTCCGCTGATATTCGCGCTAGATGGCTGAAATTTTTCGAATCAAATAACTCGCTAAAACTTCCACATACTGTCGTTCCATCAGCATCATTAATTGCAGATGATCCAAACCTTTTACTTGTTAATGCCGGGATGGTTCCTTTCAAGCCATATTTCCTGGGCGAAGTAAAACCTCCTTATAAACGCGCAACCTCTGTTCAAAAATGTGTTCGAACTTTAGATATTGACGAAGTCGGTAAAACAACCAGACATGCTTCATTTTTCCAAATGTGCGGTAACTTTTCCTTTGGAGATTATTTCAAAGAAGGCGCTATTTCATTGGCATGGGAGTTATTAACTAAATCCACATCAGATGGTGGCTATGGATTTAGCGAAGACAAACTTTGGGTAACTGTTTATCAAGATGATGATGAAGCAGCTCAGATTTGGGAAAAACAAGTTGGAGTTCCTAAAGATCGCATTCAGCGCCGGGGCATGGCGGATAATTTTTGGTCGATGGGCGTTCCTGGTCCATGTGGTCCTTGTTCTGAAATCTATTTTGATCGCGGCAGTGCCTATGGCAAAGAAGGTGGGCCAATCGCTGATGAAGATAGATACCTTGAAATTTGGAACCTGGTGTTTATGCAAAACATTAGAGGTGAAGGTGGAGACAAGAACTCTTTCCCTATTGTGGGCGAATTGCCGGCTAAGAATATTGATACTGGTCTTGGCCTTGAGCGAACTGCTGCCTTACTTCAAGGTGTTGAAAATATATATGAAATCGATACAACCAGAATTATTTTGGATAAAGCATCTGAGCTGACCAAAGTTGTGTATGGCAAAAATGAAAAGAATGATGTGTCTTTAAGAGTGGTTGCCGACCATGCACGTACCGCCATGATGTTGATCGGAGATGGTGTCACACCAGGTAACGAAGGCCGTGGATATGTTTTAAGAAGAATGATGCGCAGAACTATAAGAAATATGCGCTTACTTGGTTCACAAGATTTAGTTATGTCAGAACTGGTTAAAAGCTCAATTAAAGCAATGGGACCACAATATCCGGAGTTAGTAAGTGATTCTGAGCGCATCTTAGCTGTTGCTCAATCTGAAGAGGATAGTTTTATTCAAACTTTGAAGAGTGGTACGAGTATTTTTGATTTAGCTGCAGATCAATTAAAGAAATCTAAATCAACCGCTTTGTCGGCGGATACTGCATTTAAATTACATGACACATATGGATTCCCTTTTGATTTAACACTTGAAATGGCTCGCGAACAGGGCTTAGGGGTAGATGAAGTTGGCTTTAGAAAATTAATGAATGAGCAGCGCGATCGGGCAAAAGCAGATTCGAAGGCTAAGAAAAGCGGACATACTGATTTAACTGAATACCGCGCGATCATAGATAAATCTGGCGCAACTAAATTTGTGGGTTATGAAAACATCTCGGCTGAGGCGAAATTAACGGGAATAATTGTTGATGGCAAAAAAGCTAAAGAAGTAAACGCAGGATCAGAGATTGAAATTACTCTTGATAGAACACCGTTTTATGCCGAAGGCGGTGGGCAGCTAGCTGATGGCGGAAGAATTAAATTAGCCAGCGGCGCGATCATTCAAGTAGAAGATGTTCAAACACCAGTACCTGGATTAATTGTTCATCGTGGAAGTGTGGTTAGTGGTGTTGTTAAAGATGGCGATCAGGTTGTGGCTGAAATTGATCTAGAACGTCGATTGGCGATATCTCGCGCACACACTGCAACCCACATGGTTCATAAAGCATTTCGTGAAGTGTTAGGTGAAACAGCTACCCAAGCAGGATCAGAGAATGCTCCGGGAAGATTTAGATTTGATTTTCCTTCCACAGCAGCTGTGCCGATATCTGTATTAAATGATGTTGAAAGTCGAGTCAATGAATTATTGATAGCAGACTTGCAAGTACATGCTGAAGTTATGTCACAAGATGCTGCCAAGGCGATGGGAGCAATGGCACTATTTGGTGAGAAATATGGGGATCAAGTTCGAGTTGTAAGTGTTGGCGATTGGGCTAGAGAATTATGCGGTGGAACCCATGTGAGTAGATCTGGGCAATTAGGTTTAGTAAAACTACTTTCAGAATCCTCTATTGGCGCTGGTGTTCGCCGAATTGAAGCTTTAGTTGGGCATGATGCTTATCAATATCTAGCTCGTGAGCACGTCCTTCTTAATTCCTTAACTGAAATTATCAAAGGTGTTCGCACGGATGAATTGCCACAACGCATATCTGAATTGATTGAAAAAATGAAAGGCATGGAGAAAGAACTCTCCACTGTCAGATCGGCCAAAGCAATGGCAAGTGCTGCGAGCTTGGTGAAAAATGCAAAGGCAATGAGTGGCATTAATTTAATAGTCGAGCAGCTAGCAGATGAAATTTCAGTTGAGGATATGAGAAGTATTGCATTGGATCTAAGAAGCAAAATCAAAGATGGGGTAGTTGTTTTAGCAACTGTAGTTAGCTCAAAACCACTTATAGTGGCATCAGTTTCTCCCGAGGCAATTAAGTTAGGGATTAAGGCGGGCGAACTGATTAAAACTGGTTCAACAATTCTTGGTGGCGGTGGCGGTGGAAAAGATGATTTTGCGCAAGGTGGGGGCACGGATTCGGGATCGATTGTTAAAGCAATGGCGGAAATAACTAAGGTTATTAGTGGAAAGATTAAATAACGATAGGTGTGGAAATGACTAAACCGGTAGCTCAAGGACGACGGATCGGTTTTGATTATGGCGAGAAACGAATTGGTGTGGCAACTTCAGATGCAGCTTCAATCCTAGTTTCACCTCATGCAACGATTATTAATGATCAACAGTTGCCAATAAAATTGAAGGATATATTTGCCGAGATAGAACCTCTATATGTTGTGATTGGTAATCCGATCCATTTATCAGGTTCTGAGAGTGCGAAATCACTCTCTGCGCTGGAATTTGGAAAACTAATTAAATCGTATTTTTCTGGTCCTATTTATATGGTCGATGAAAGAATGAGTACTCAGAGCGCTTACTCCCAAATGAGAGAGATAGGAAAAAGTGAGAAGGAGAGTAAATCTGTCATTGATCAAATAGCTGCTGTGACCATTCTGGAATCTGCATTGCAAAATGAAAAATCTGGTGGCGCGGTAGGAATTTTGATTTGAAGAAACTCATTGCGGCCCTAGGTGTTGGCTTAGTTTTCACCTTACTCAGCGTTTCGGTCCATAATGCTTTTTTGCTAAATGACTATAAAAATACTTCTGCAGTTGATAAGGCTGAAATCTTAATTGAACCAGGAGATTCAGGAAGTGAGATAGCTTTGAAACTACGAGAAGCCGGAGTTATTAAGGCTGAAAAAGTGTTTTACAAAATAGCCATTAATGATAAAAGGTCAAAATCAATTACCCCAGGTATACATGAAATTGATTTAGAGATCTCAGCCAGCACAGCATTAGAGCAATTATTGGATCCAAAACGAAATCGAGGATTGTTTGGTTTCATCGAAGGATTGCGAAAGAGTGAGATATTGGATTTACTTGCAAAATCTAAATTGGTTTCAGGTAAATACTCTGGAATAACTAAAATCAGTGATCTTTATAGAACTTCAAATGTAGAAGGTTTCCTATTTCCAGCGCAGTATTCGATTTATCCGGGCAGTACCTTTGATCAAGCAATTGAACAGATGGTTGATCGATTTTATATTGCAGCAAAAAACTCAGGTATAGACAAAGGTTTCAAGAATTTCTCCCCTTACGAGCTACTAATCATTGCTTCAATGGTTCAATCAGAGGGGGATCTAAATGATTTCCCTAAAATTGCTCAGGTTATTTACAATCGTTTAAAGATTGGAATGCCTCTTCAAATCAACGCCACGATTGATTACGCAACAAATACAAGAGGCAAAATTAGACTGCCGTACAAGCGCTTGGATACAAATTCCAAATACAATACTTATAAATATCGGGGTTTACCTCCAGGTCCGATAAGCAATCCAGGGGAGAAGGCTTTAGAAGCAACAGTTAATCCAGCCAGCGGGGATTGGTTGTATTACGTTACAGTCAAACCAGGTGACACCAGATTCACTAAATCCTTTGATCAATTTAATATCTGGGCTAATGAATTCAGGAAAAATGAAGATGCGGGGTTGTTCAATTGATTAAGTTAGCGGTAGCTGGCAGCCCAATCGGTCATTCCCTTTCCCCTCTATTGCATTCAACTGCTTATGAGATTTTAGGTGTTAAAGCAGATTTTGGGTCAAATGAAGTTAAGGAACAAGATTTTGGTAACTATTATTTTGAATGCAAGAATGCAGGATTTCGTGGATTAGCACTTACGATGCCTTTGAAAGAGATATCAATTGGGTTTGTAGATAGAGTTGATCCAATCGCAAAACAGATATCTTCTGTCAATACAATTATTTTTGAATCAACTGGAAGTATCGGTATATCAACAGATCTTCTGGCATTTAAGAATCTACTGAAACCATACTTTGGTAAGAAGATAGCAATTCTTGGAGCTGGTGGAACTGCTCGTGCAGCACTGGGTGCGTTGAAGGGGACTGGCACTGAAGTAACAGTCTTAACCCGATCTTTAACCAGGCATGATCAGTTGCACGCTGCAGCGGTAGATCTAGATATAGATTTTCTTGATTGGCATAATTTTGAAGAGATCCAAGATAGAGATTTGATTATTTCAACTACACCAGCCGGAGCAACTGATGGATTGTCTGTGATTTCTACTAAAGCCGATTTCTTTGAAGTGATTTATCATCCTTGGCCAACTGAACTAGCCAAGAGATATCAAAATTTAGGTAAGCATGTAATTGGAGGATTATCACTGTTAGTTGAACAAGCACTTTTTCAAATCAATTATTTCTCACAAAAAGAATTTAATTTTGATCAGATGCGCACAGATTTATTGAAGGTTGCATACGAGGCGATTAAAAAGTAATCCACAGCCTTACATGTAGCAGGTCGTGTTCAATATCCTCAAGGAATGATCCTTGAAATTCTAGCAATTGCTTTTTTTGCCAAAATAGCTTGGTATGACATTCGTACTCAAATGATAAAAAATTCAGATTTGCTTGCTACTGGATTGATCTTGCTTATGCTGTACTGGAGAAATTGGCTGATATCGTTTCTGAATTTCACCATATATCTAATGCTGTATTTTATAAGCCAGCGTAAATTGGGTGAAGGGGATTTAAAGTTGTCAATTATTTGCACTCTTCCGCTTTCCTCATTTTTTCAACTAATGCATGCTGTAACTATTACTTGGTTAATAGGTGGTGTTTTCGCATTATTCAAACCAAAGGCTTCGTTTGCCTTCGCTCCATTTATGATTTTAGGAACAGTTTTAGCGAAGTTTTCTATACCTTAAGGGTAAATTGGCAACGAGTTAAGAAGATGATCTGAGAGAATACTCCTATCAAATTTGATTGGAGAATGCAGTGCTTAGATGGTTGACAGCTGGGGAATCGCATGGTCCTGCTCTGTCGGCAATCATTGAAGGTATTCCAGCGCATGTGTTGATTACTAGTAAAGATATCGACATAGATTTATCTCGCCGTCGTTTGGGATTTGGAAGAGGAGCTAGACAAAATTTTGAGGCGGATAAGATCACAATTACAGGTGGAATCCGGCATGGGAAAACTCAAGGTGGCCCGATTGCAATTCAAATAGCGAACTCTGAATGGCCTAAATGGGAAAAGATCATGAGCGCTGATCCAGTACCTGAAGATGAAATTAAAGATTTGGCAAGGAACGCACCACTAACTAGACCACGACCAGGACATGCTGATTTAGTTGGCATGCAAAAGTTTAATTTTTCAGATGCCCGACCGATTTTGGAACGAGCAAGCGCTCGAGAGACCGCTGCCCGTGTTGCACTTGGAGCTGTTGCTCGAGCATTTCTAAAACAAAGTGTGGGAATCGAAATTTTGAGCCATGTTGTATCGATAGGAAAGATAAGTGTTGCTGAAGATTACAAACTGCCGTCTATTACCGATCGCCAGCGAATCGATGAAGATCCAGTTCGATGCGCAGATAAGAAAGTTAGCGATGAGATAGTAAAAGAGATTGAACAAGCTCACAAAGACGGAGACACATTAGGTGGTGTCGTTGAAATTTTGGCTTACAACTTGCCGCCTGGCCTAGGTTCACATACTCATTGGGATAAACGTTTAGATGCTCGATTAGCTGGAGCGATGATGGGTATTCAGGCAATCAAAGGTGTTGAGTTGGGAGATGGTTTTGCAACTGCCAAGCGAAGAGGTTCAGTTGCTCATGATGAAATTGAAAAAAATGCAAAAGGTGAAATTGTCCGTCGAACAGATCGCGCTGGTGGTACTGAAGGCGGTATGAGTAATGGTGAGATTCTTAGAGTAAAAGTTGCCATGAAACCAATCTCCACAGTACCTAAAGCTTTAGACACAATTGACGTTGCTACAGGTGAGGCAGCTAAAGCGATAAATCAAAGATCAGATGTATGCGCAGTTCCCGCTTCGGGAATAGTGGCAGAAGCCATGGCAGCGCTAGTACTTGCAGATGCAGTATTGGAAAAATTCGGTGGTGACAGTGTTCAAGAAACTAAGCGTAACTTTGAGCAATACATGAAGAGCTTAGAAATAAAGTAATGCTTAATAAAATCGTTTTAATTGGTCCACCTGGTGCAGGAAAATCTAGTATTGGTAAGTCACTTGCAAAAGATTTGTCATTACCGTTTATTGACAGTGATACTGAAATTGAAAAATCTTCAGGTAAGAAAATATCTGAAATATTCGTAGATGATGGAGAACCTCATTTTCGTGCTTTAGAAGTAGAAAAAGTTAAGCAATTATTGCAAGATTTTGAAGGGATTGTTTCATTGGGTGGTGGAGCACCGATAAATACAGAGATTTCGCAAATATTAGAATCAGCCAGCTATCCAGTGATTTTCATTGATGTTTCAATAGCACAAGCCGCAGTTCGAATTGGTTTCAACAAAGATAGACCACTGTTGCTCATTAATCCAAGACAACAATGGATGAATCTAATGAGCGTGCGTCGTCCGGTATATGAAAAATTGGCAAGTGATACCGTTTCATCTGACAGTAAGAAACCCCATGAGGTAGCGAAAATTATCGTAGAGAAAATTAAAGCGAAAATATGAAAATCATTAATGTAAAAGGTGAACACCGATATCCAGTAAAGGTCGGCGTGAATTGGACTAATGAGGTCAAAGCAATCTCAAGCATTCACAATAAAGTATTGATTATTGCTCCGAAATCGATAGTTTCGAAATATAAATTAAAGGAAAGTTCAGGCGTTAAGTTCTTTACAACGCCAGAGGGGGAGAATCAGAAAAATATAAATGTGTTGGATAAAGTGTGGAGTAAGTGTGCGGCAGAGGGCATTGCCCGTGCTGATGCAATCATTGGTATAGGTGGTGGGGCTACTACTGATCTTGCTGGTTTTGCAGCTTCATCTTGGTTAAGAGGAATCTCTTGGTATGCAATCCCAACCTCGTTGGCAGGAATGGTTGATGCTGCGGTTGGTGGCAAGACTGGCATCAACGCTAGGAGCGGTAAAAATCTGATCGGATCTTTTTATTCTCCAACTGAAGTTTTGATCGACCTAGCATTTTTAAACACCCTACCAAAGCGAGATTTATCAGCAGGCATGGCCGAAGTTCTTAAGTGTGGCTTTATTGCCGATTATAAGATTCTAAATCTTGCACAAGATGATGATTTGGATTACCAGCAACTTATAACTCGCGCTATTAAAGTTAAGGCAGATGTTGTGTCTAAAGATTTTAAAGAGAGTAAATTAAGAGAAATACTCAATTATGGCCACACTTTAGGGCATGCAATAGAGAAAAATAGTGGTTACAAACTAAGACACGGTGAGGCTGTCAGTATTGGAATGGTATTCGCCGCAGAATTGAGTAGGAAATTATCTGGTCTATCAGATGATGCTGTGCTTTTACATAGGGAATTACTAAGAAACTTTGATTTACCTATTTCCTATCCAATCAATAAATTTAAACCCTTACTTGCCCTATTGGCCAAAGATAAAAAGGTAAGAAACTCAAAACTACGGTTCATCGGAATTAGTAAAATTGGGAAACCTGTTTGGTTTGATGATGTTTCGCCAAGCACACTCAGTAAGGTTTATGAGAGAATAGCCAAATGAAGATACTTGTACTAAATGGACCTAATCTCTCTAGACTTGATCTACGTGAACAGAAACATTACGGCGATCTTGATTACAGCCAATTAAAGAAGGCAATCGAAGAAAAAGCCAAGGAATTGTCCATTGATATTGAAATTAAACAAAGTGATAGCGAGAGTGAAATAATCTCTTGGCTTCACGAAGCCGCAGATAAGAAGCAACCGGTTATCTTCAATCCAGCTGCATTTACTCATTACTCGTACGCGATAAGAGATGCGGTAACTATGCTTTCTGCGCCAGTTATTGAAGTTCATCTTTCAAACCCGCTATCGCGGGAAGAGTTTCGTCACACATCAGTAATTAGTGGGGTAGTTAAAGGTTCCATTGCTGGATTTGGTGTGGATAGCTACCACTTGGCCCTAATCGCGATGCAAAAATTAGTTGGCTGACAAGGTAGGCTTGGACAATAGTTTTTAAGAAATACTTAAAGATTTTCGATATTAGATGAGGCAAAAATGGCTACCACTAACGATTTAAAAAATGGAATGACCTTGAATTTAGATGGTCAATTGTGGAACGTAATCGAGTTTCAACATGTTAAGCCAGGTAAGGGTGGAGCTTTCGTGCGCACCAAAATGCGTTCAGTTTTATCCGGTAAGGTAGTTGAAAAAACTTTTAACGCTGGCGTTAAAGTAGAGGTTGCTCAAGTGGATAAGCGCGATATGCAATATCTATATAAAGATGGTGAAGATTTCATGTTTATGGACTCTACTAATTTCGATCAAATCTCAATTAGTAAACAAACTGTTGGAGATGCAGTTGATTATTTACTGGAAAATGCCGATGCAATTGTGGCTATGCATGAAGGTAATCCTCTATTCATTGAACTTCCAGCATCAGTGGAATTGAGAATCACTTATACAGAGCCAGGATTACAAGGTGATAGATCTTCTGGTGGTACTAAACCAGCAACAGTTGAGACTGGAATTACAGTTCAGGTTCCACTGTTTATCAAGCAAGATGAAAAAGTATTGGTTGACACAAGAACTGGTGCTTATCTTGGGCGAGCAAACTAAAAGATGTCTGCCCGCAGTAAAGCTCGAAAACGGGCATTAGATTTTCTCTATGAAGCAGATATTAAGAAGGTTTTAGCCGCTGACTTGTTTAGCGCCCGCGGCGCTAATGAACTATCGCAAGAACCATATGTTTTAGTGCTAATAAATGGTGTTGCTGAGCACCTACCCAAAATCGATGAATTAATTATTACTTACGCGCAAGGCTGGGATATGGACCGGATGCCGCCAATTGATCGCAATATTTTAAGAATAGCTATATTTGAAATCTTATGGGCTGCAGAGATAGATATTCAGGTGGCCTGCGATGAAGCTGTTGAACTGGCTAAATCACTTTCAACCGATGAATCCTCAAGCTATATCAATGGTGTCCTAGGAAGGATTATCAAACTTAAGGATTCAATCGCCATTTAGGCAGTTAGTAACTCTGCCTCAGTTAGGTAATCAAGTGTTGCTGCATCAGTTAAACCCAGCAACAGCGATAGGAATTGCAGATCATTTGCTCTAATTGTTAACAACTGACCGTTCCAATCCTTGCGTCGATCACTAACCAATCTTGTAAACCTTCTTATCTGTTCGGTATGAGCATCGCTTCCACTTGAAATCCTTACCAAATCTAAGGTTAAGCTTCGCGCTGAAACTATCGGTGCTATCTCTGGAAAAAGTTCACTGACCGGCACTTGGTAGAACTCCATCAGGGAAATCGCTTTCTTTAGGGAGATTGCTCGATCCCCTCGCTCATAGGAGCCGATTACAACTGCCTTCCACTTGCCATTTGAGTGGTTTTCTACATCTTGCAAACTCCACCCTTTTGATTTTCTAATCATTCTTAAGCGTTCTGCTTGGTTATTTTTATTCATAGCAGCACACTAGCCACACGCGGATTTTCATGATTTTCAATATCCACAGCCTCTCTGCTAACATACGGCGATTCCTTTAACGATCCGTCCAGAGAGGCGGCGAAGGAGAAGTAAATGGGTATTTTGTTATCAGGCTCCGACATCGATCGGGCAATTAAACGCATTTCACATGAAATCATTGAACATAATCAAGGGATCTCAAATCTAGTTTTAATGGGTATCCCAACTCGCGGTGCTTATTTAGCAGATCGCATTGCTGCCTTCATTAGCGAGATTGAAGGGGATGTGGCTTGTGGTGTCTTAGATATCACCTTACATCGCGATGATTTGAGGCTGCGTCCACCAAAACCAATTCTTCCTACCAAATTACCGGTAGGTGGCATAGAAGGTAAAGATTTAGTTCTGGTTGATGATGTGTTGTTTTCTGGCCGCACCATTCGGGCAGCATTAGATGCGATTGGTGAGTTAGGACGACCAAAATCAGTCCAATTAGCTGTACTAGTTGATCGCGGCCACAGGGAATTACCCATCAGGGCAGATTACGTGGGTAAAAATATCCCCACCTCAATTACAGAAAGTGTAAAAGTTCATCTTTCTGAGTTGGATGAAGAAGATCTAGTGGAGCTGATCAAATGATCAATGGGCATCTATTGTCGGTTGCAGATTTAACCAAAGAAAGTGCCCTTAATTTGTTATCAACAGCAAAAGAGTTAGCTCAAATAACCGATGGTCCAAATAAGAAATTGCCAACACTCCGGGGAAAAACTGTTGTAAATCTCTTTTTTGAAGATTCAACTCGTACCCGAATTAGCTTTGAAACTGCAGCTAAAAGATTATCCGCGGATGTAATTAATTTTTCGGCTAAAGGATCATCGGTGAGTAAGGGCGAGAGTTTGAAAGATACTGCTCAAACTTTGCAAGCAATGGGAGCTGATGCTGTTGTGATTCGCCATGGCAGTTCTGGCGCTGCTAAACGTTTGGCAGATACACAGTGGATTCAAGCGGCAGTAATAAATGCGGGGGATGGAACACATGAACACCCTACGCAAGCCCTCCTAGATGCATTTACAATAAAACAACACTTAAGAAATAATGAGAAAGATCTATCTGGTGTAAAAGTATTAATTGTTGGAGATATTCTCCACTCAAGAGTTGCTAGAAGCAATGTTCTTTTGTTAACAAAATTAGGTGCGCAAGTAACATTGGTAGCACCTCCTACCTTACTACCAGTGGGTGTATCAGATTGGCCAGTAAAGATTTCATATGATCTTGATGATGAGATTTCAAAATGTGATGTTGTGATGATGCTTCGAATCCAACTAGAACGTATGAATGATTCTTTCTTTCCATCATCGCAGGAATACTCAAAACGTTTCGGTTTAAATTCAGTTCGACTAGCTAAACTATCCAAAAATGCAATTGTTATGCATCCAGGGCCAATGAACCGCGGGCTTGAGATATCAGCCGAGAGCGCAGACGATTTGAAGTCAGTCATCATTGATCAAGTAAAAAATGGTGTCGCGATTCGTATGGCAGTTTTATACGAATTACTTGGTGGGGCACCAATTGGGGAGGGCAAGTAATGAAAATTTCGAATGCGAAATTGGCTAATGGCAACCTAGTTAATGTTGAGATAAGCAATGGTGTAATTACTAAAGTTGATAAAGCAACAGCCGGAAATGTTACCGATGGCATTGATGCTAAATCTAAGCTTTTGATCCCAGGTCTAGTTGATCTACACACTCACCTTCGCGAACCAGGCAGGGAAGATGCCGAAACCGTATTAACCGGTTCAAGATCAGCAGTTGCTGGTGGCTACACAGCGATATCTGCTATGGCGAACACAAATCCAGTTGCAGATAACGCGGGAGTTGTTGAACAAATTTATCGTTTAGGCAAGAGTGCAGGATTAGTAGATGTTAATCCAATAGGCGCAGTGACTAGAGGTTTACTCGGCGAGCAATTAGCTGAGATGGGTGCCATGGCAGATTCAATAGCAAAGGTAAGAATATTTAGTGATGATGGAAAATGCGTATTTGATCCATTAATAATGCGAAGAGCACTTGAGTATGTCAAAACATTTAATGGAATCATTGCCCAGCATGCTCAAGAACCCAGATTAACTGTTAACGCACAAATGAATGAAGGAATAATCTCTGCTCGAATCGGATTACCAGGTTGGCCAGCCATTGCTGAAGAAGCGATTATTGCAAGAGACATCTTGCTAGCTGAACATGTTCAATCAAGATTACATATTTGCCATGTAACAACAGCCGGTGGCGTTGAATTAATAAGGTGGGCAAAGCAGCGTGGGATTCAAGTCACAGCTGAGGTAACGCCTCACCATCTTCTGCTGACCGATGAATTAGTAGAGAATTACGATCCGATCTATAAAGTGAACCCACCACTTAGAACTCAGAAGGATGTGCAAGCTTTGCGAGAAGGTTTAGCTGAAGGGGTAATCGATATTGTGGCAACTGATCACGCCCCACATCCATCTGAAGATAAGGACTGTGAATTCCAAGCAGGTGCCTTTGGCATGGTTGGTCTTGAAACTGCTCTGTCTGTTGTTGTAAAAACAATGATTGAAACAAAGTTAATGACTTGGCCTGATTTAATTGATCGAATGTCAGTTGCCCCGGCCCGGATAGCTGGCTACGCCAACCAAGGCAACGAAATAGCCGTTGGTAAATCTGCAAATCTGATCCTGATTGATTTAGAAAAAAACTGGCGTGTGGATCGCGATAAATTGAAGTCAAAAAGTAAGAACACTCCGTTTAATGGGATGGAAATGCCAAGTGTGATTACTGATGTATTCCATAATGGAGAGCATGTCCTGCAAGAGTCGCAGGTAGTAGAAAAGAAATCAGAGAGCAATGAGTAAATCAAAGACTGCCTACTTGGTTTTAGATGATGGACGTATTTTTGAAGGAAGTGCTTGGGCTAAAACCGGTGAAACCTACGGAGAGGCAGTGTTCTCAACTGGAATGACCGGATATCAGGAAACTTTGACAGATCCTTCCTACCACAAACAAATTGTTGTCATGACAGCTCCACACATTGGTAATACTGGAATGAATAAAACTGATCAAGAATCTTCAAAGATTTGGGTAGCAGGCTTTGTTGTCCGCAATCCATCATCAATTGCTAGTAATTGGAGAAGTGAGAAATCTCTAGAGGAGGAGTTGATTAGTTCCGGGGTTGTTGGAATTCAAGGCGTTGATACCCGAGCTATCACTCGACATCTAAGAGATCGCGGCGCTATGCGCGTTGGAATCTTTAGCGATACCGAATTAAGTAGAGAAGAAATGGTTGTAAAGGTACGTAAAACACAACCAATGAGTGGAGCTTTTCTGGCCTCAGATGTAACAACTTCAAAACCTTACATAGTAAATCCGCCACAAGGAGTTTCAACCATTTTAAAGGTTGCTGCAATTGATCTCGGTATTAAAGGAGCAACTCCAAAAGCGATGTCAGAGTTGGGTATTCAAGTTCACGTTATGCCTATGAACACTACATATGAAGAGATAAAAGCTATTGCACCAGACGGCGTATTCCTATCCAATGGACCAGGGGATCCGGCTGCTATGACTGAGGTTGTTGAACTTGTAAGAAATGTATTAGCGGATGAAATTCCTTTCTTTGGAATCTGTTTTGGCCATCAAATATTGGGAAGAGCATTGGGTTTTGAAACTTATAAATTACCGTTTGGACACCGCGGTATAAATCAGCCGGTTGTTGATTTAACAACTGGCAAAGTTGAAATTACGGCTCATAACCACGGGTTTGCAGTTGCTGCTCCAAAGGACCATGAGTTTAAGACTGTATATGGTGATGGCAGAGTTACTCATATTTCATTAAATGATTCTGTTGTTGAAGGTCTTGAGTTGATTTCTATTCCCGCTTTTTCAGTTCAGTATCACCCAGAATCTGCAGCCGGACCGCATGATGCTTCCTATCTTTTCAAAAGATTTGTTGATTTAATGCAGAATCCAAAAATGGGCTTGAAGGAATTAAATGCCTAAAGATAATTCAATTAAGAGTGTATTGGTAATTGGTAGTGGACCAATAGTTATCGGGCAAGCTTGTGAATTTGACTATTCAGGTACTCAAGCTTGTCGGGTTTTACGGGCGGAAGGGATTCGTGTAATCCTCATTAATTCTAATCCTGCAACAATTATGACGGATCCTGAATTCGCTGATGCAACATACATCGAACCAATTACGCCAGAAGTTATAGAGATGATTTTGGATAAAGAACGTCCGGACGCAGTGCTGGCAACATTAGGTGGACAAACTGCACTAAACGCTGCAATGGCCCTTCATGAGCGAGGTTCTTTTGTTAAATATGGCACCAAATTAATCGGTGCGGATGTTGAGGCAATTAAACGAGGTGAAGATCGCGAAGTGTTTAAAAAGATAGTTGAAAGTATCGGTGGACAATCAGCAAAATCAAAGATTTGCCATTCAATGCAAGATTGTTTGGCAGCTGCTTTAGAACTTAAATATCCAGTTGTTGTGCGTCCTTCATTCACTATGGGTGGGTTGGGTTCTGGAATTGCTTATAACGAATCAGATCTGCAACAAATTGCTGGAGCTGGTTTGCGACATAGTCCAACCACTGAAGTACTACTTGAAGAATCAATAATTGGATGGAAAGAATATGAGTTAGAGGTTATGCGAGATAACAATAACAATGTTGTAATAGTTTGCAGCATTGAAAATGTTGACCCAATGGGAGTCCATACAGGAGATTCAATAACGGTTGCTCCTACTATGACTTTAACCGATGTTGAGTATCAGAAATTGCGTGATCTTTCTATAAAGATCATTCGAGAGGTTGGGGTTGCCACTGGAGGGTGCAATATTCAATTTGCAGTTAATCCTGCAGACGGTCGAATCATTGTTATCGAGATGAATCCACGAGTTTCTCGATCATCAGCACTTGCCTCAAAAGCAACTGGTTTTCCGATTGCAAAGATTGCAACCAAGTTAGCAATTGGCTATACATTAGATGAAATCGAAAATGATATAACTAAATCAACACCAGCATCATTTGAGCCAGCATTGGATTATGTAGTTGTGAAAGTTCCTAGATTTGCTTTTGAGAAGTTCCCAGAGGCTGATACACGTTTAACGACCACTATGAAAAGTGTCGGTGAAGCCATGGCGATTGGCCGAAGTTTTCCAGAAGCTCTACAAAAAGCTCTACGCTCCTTAGAAAAAGTAGGCGCATCCTTTAAATGGCGCACAGAGAATCTTTCTGAATTGCTTGGAAAGATTGTTGTGCCAACTGAATTTCGATTGCAGCAGGTTCAATCAGCTCTATTTAATGGCGCAACAGTTGATGAAGTTTTTAAGATAACTAAAATTGATCCCTGGTTTCTAGAGCAGATTAGGCTGATAAATGATCAAGCTTCCTTGATTGCAAACTCTGGAGAATTAACAAGAGAGCTTTTAAAATCATCAAAAATGATGGGTTTTTCAGACGCACAAATTGCAGAACTAAGAAAAACCAATGAATCCGAAGTTCGTCAGATGAGAAGTAATTTGAATCTTCACCCCGTCTATAAGACTGTCGATACCTGTGCTGGTGAATTCGCAGCTCTTACTCCGTATTACTACTCTGCTTATGATGAAGAGAGTGAAGTGTTATCTAGGAGTAAGCCAGCGGTAATCATTCTTGGTAGTGGACCTAATCGAATAGGTCAAGGAATTGAATTTGATTACTCCTGTGTTCATGCATCATTTGCCTTGCAAAAGGCAGGCTATGAAACAATTATGATTAATTGCAATCCAGAAACTGTTTCAACGGATTACGACACTTCAGATAGATTGTATTTTGAGCCACTAACTCTAGAAGATGTGTTAGAAGTAATTGCTGCCGAAAATGCAGCTGGCCCAGTTCTAGGAGTGATCGCACAATTGGGAGGTCAAACTCCATTAGGTCTTGCTCGCGGTTTATTAGATGCGGGCGTGAAAATTCTTGGCACCTCACCTGATGCAATTGATTTGGCGGAAGAGCGTGGTGCCTTTGGTGAGATTCTCAGCAAGAACGATTTAAGTGCACCTAATTTTGGAATGGCTAATTCTTATCAAGAATCTTCTGAGATTGCCACAAGAATCGGCTACCCAGTACTAGTAAGGCCATCTTATGTTCTAGGCGGGCGAGGCATGGAGATTGTTTATGATGAGGAATCTCTGCGAGGTTTTATTGAAAAAGCTACCGCCATCACGCCAAACCATCCAGTATTAATTGATAAGTTTTTAGATGATGCAATCGAAATAGATGTAGATGCTCTTTATGATGGGTCAGATCTGTATTTAGCTGGAGTGATGGAGCATATTGAAGAGGCTGGTGTTCATTCGGGCGATTCTGCTTGCGTTCTACCAAGTACTTCACTTGATAAAAATATGTTGGATCAGATACGAATTGCCACCGAAAAAATTGCAAAAGATGTTGGCGTCAGAGGGTTGATCAATATTCAATTCGCCGTAAGTGGAGATCCTCAGAAACTGTTTGTTTTAGAGGCAAATCCAAGAGCGTCAAGAACTGTGCCATTTGTTGCGAAAGCAACTGGTGTCCAATTAGCCAAGGCTGCTGCGTTAATTGCAACTGGGGTCAGTATTGCCCAACTTCGCATAGATGCTCTTTTACCAAAGAGCGGTGATGGAAAAGCGAATGGAGTGTCCGTGAAAGAGGCGGTTCTACCATTTAATCGATTCCGCA
The DNA here is from genome assembly GCF_002287885.2 of Candidatus Nanopelagicus limnes. Taxonomy (GTDB): domain Bacteria; phylum Actinomycetota; class Actinomycetes; order Nanopelagicales; family Nanopelagicaceae; genus Nanopelagicus; species Nanopelagicus limnae. The sequence continues at coordinate 664,400 of NZ_CP016768.2, read as the reverse complement.
GAATAGATGGCACTGGAGTTGATACTGTTTTAGGTCCGGAGATGAAATCAACTGGTGAGGTTATGGGGATAGCCAATAATTTCGGCTTGGCATTTGCAAAGAGCCAAATAGCTGCTTTTGGGCCACTGCCAATTTCAGGTGCTGTCTTTATTTCACTTTCGCAACGAGATAAGGATTCTGGTTGGCGCTCAGCAAGAGGATTACATGAACTAGGATTTAAAATTTATAGCACGGCAGGTACTCATTCATATCTGACTGAAAAAGGTATTCCATCGGAAAAGGTTAGAAAAAACTCTGATCCTCAAACAGATCAGTTATCTGCCAATGATCTGATCACGAAAGGATTAGTACAATTAGTTATCAATACTCCACTTGGACGGGGATCTCGTCAGGATGGATTCTTGATAAGAACTGCAGCGATTTCACGATCTGTCGCATGCATAACAACTATTCCAGGCTTTAAAGCAGCTGTTGCGGGGATAAGCGCTCTGCAAAAAGATGAGTTTGGAATTAAATCTTTGCAGGAGTGGATGCAATGATAACTCCACAAAAAATCAATCGGAATGCCAAACAGATTCAAGCAGAGGTTTTAAGCAACAAAAAAGTTGGCCCATATCACCATATGGTTTTTGCGGTGGGGGATATGGCTGCTCATAGTAAACCTGGCAATTTTGTTGCTATCTCAGTTGGTGGCGAACAATCCTCATTAATTTTAAGAAGAGCTTTTGCTATTTATCGAGCCAGCGATAAAGGACCAATGGGAGGAAGTATTGAATTAGTAGTCGCCCCTCATGGTCAGGGTAGTAAATGGTTATGCGGGCAAAATGTTGGAGCTTTTATTGACATGGTTGGTCCCCTTGGAACAGCTTTTGGAATTCCAACAACAAATGCAAATACGATGTTAATCGGTGGTGGTTATGGTTCAGCTCCACTATTTGCTTTGGCTGAAGTATTGAAAAATCGTGGTTGCCGAGTGGACATGGTTTTAGGCGCAAGTACGGCAAATAAGATTTACGCACCTCTTGAAGGAAAGCGCAGTGTTTCATCATTAACTCTAACAACAGATGATGGCAGCACAGGAATTCATGGTCAGATTAGTGAAGCAATTCCAAGGTTAATTAGAGAGTATTCAACAGAGGTTATTTACTCATGTGGACCCATGGGAATGCTCTCTGCTATCGCAAAAATTGCAGAAGATTTTGACATCGCCCATCAATGTGCGGTTGAGGAAGCGATGGCGTGTGGAATTGGTGTCTGTATGACCTGTGTAATACCAGTTAAGAATGAAGGTGGCATCAAGATGGTGCGAACCTGTATTGATGGACCGGTAATGGATGGTGCTGAAATTATCTGGGATCGAAAAACCGTAATGGATGCGTTATAAATATGAGCGCATTAGATTTTTCAACGAAAATCGGCAGCAAGAGGTTCTCAAATCCAATTTTTACCGCAAGTGGTTGCGCAAGCTCTGGGCAGGAGCTTTCTCAGTTCTTTTCTTTAACTGAGATTGGAGCGATAGTTACAAAATCAATTATGACTAAGCCAAGAACTGGCAGGGCAACTCCACGAATGGCTGAAACTCCAAGTGGAATGCTTAATTCAATTGGATTGCAAGGCCCTGGTATAGATGCATTTCTTGAAAATGATATCCCGTGGTTAGTGGCTAATCAGGTAAAAATCATTGTTTCTATTGCTGGTGAGACCGTTGATGAATATGGCGTATTAGCTAGAAGATTAAGAGCCGTGCCGGGTATTAGCGCGGTAGAAGTAAATATCTCGTGCCCTAACGTTGAAAATCGTGGACAAGTTTTTGCATGCCATACTGATACAGCAACTGCTGTGATAGAAGCTGTACGAAGAAACATTGGTGGTGAATTACCTATTGTTGCCAAATTATCGCCAGATGTGACAGATATTGTGGAGATAGCCTCTGCTGTAATCAATGCCGGTGTTGATGGATTAGCTTTAATAAATACTCTGCTTGGAATGGTAATTGATACCAATACTATGAAACCAAAATTAGCTGGTAAAACTGGTGGCTTATCTGGACCAGCGATTAGGCCTGTTGCAGTAAGAGCGATTTATCAAGTGCATCAAGCATTTCCTAATACTCCAATAGTGGGCATGGGCGGTGTGGCCAGTGGAAGAGATGCACTGGAATTAGTTTTGGCCGGAGCAAGCGCAGTTTCAGTAGGCACGGCAAGTTTTGGTAATCCCATGGCAGCTCTACAAATACGAAATGAATTATCCGAACTTCTAACTCAAAAAGGATTTAGCGATTTTAGAGATGCAATTGGTTTTGCCCATCGAGGAGTGTAATGAGCCTTCCGATAATTCTTGCTTTAGATACCAAAGATTTAAATCAAGCGGGTCAGTGGATTAAAGCATCATCTGATCAAATTGATCATTTCAAGATTGGTTTAGAATTTTATTTACAGCATGGCAGTGAAGGGATCATGCAACTGCGTGAAATTTGTGATTTCAAGCTTTTTCTAGATCTTAAGTTATATGACATACCTAATACGGTAAAAGGTGCTGTTGAATCAGTGGCTAAATTATCACCAAAATTCCTAACGGTGCATGCCTCTGGTGGCGCGAAGATGATTGAAGCGGCCAGTCAAGCTTTTCCAAATGGTTCAATCACAGCGGTCACAGTACTAACCTCTTTCTCTGAAGATGAATTTTCAAAGATGGGATATAGATGTTCAATTGCAGATACCACTAATCTTTGGGCGAGTGTTGCTATCAAAGCTGGCGCCACATCTTTGGTTTGTTCACCATTTGAAGTATCAAGTTTAAGAAATCAATTTAAAGATGCAGTGTTGATAACTCCAGGTGTTCGTGTAGCGGGTGATGATTTAGGTGATCAGAGTCGTGTGATGTCCGCACCGGATGCAATCTCTGCGGGTGCTGATTTCGTCGTGATTGGCAGATCAATTACTAGTCAATGGGATGGTTCAGATCTTAAAATGCGTAGGAAGATCGATTTAATAGCCAATAGTTTGGGGTAATAATGTTGCCGCCAAGATTAAGTGGAAGGTCTAGAAGAAAAGCTGGCGAGAATGCGGTCAAAGCTCGGCAAGAGCGAGCAAAGGTAAAGGAAATGATTACAAACGGTGAGATATTCTTTTTCGATTTATTTGGTGATGAGCGTAAATCTGTTAAGCGAATGAAGATGATTGATTTGTTAACCGCTGTACCGGGGATTGGAAAAACTAGAGCAGAGTTGATCATTGGTAGAACCGGCATATCACCTTCACGTAGAATTGGCGGGGTAGGCAAGCGACAACTTGAGCTGTTAAGACAGGAGTTTCTTTTGATCAAAAACTCCCGTAAACCAGGAAAACTTTTAGTGGTCTCTGGACCAAGTGGTGTTGGAAAAAGCACGATCACAAATCAACTTCGAACCGATGATCGATTTTGGATTTCAATATCGGTAACAACGCGAAAGATACGAACTGGTGAAACAAATGCAGTTGATTACCAATTTGTGAGTGATGAAGATTTTGCAAAGATGGTTCAAAAAAATGAGTTTCTTGAATGGGCAGATTTTGCTGGTGCAAAATATGGAACCCCTCGAAGATCAGTTGAAGAGGCTTTAGCGTCGGGTAAAAATGTGATTCTTGAGATTGAACTAAATGGCGCAAGGCAAGTTCGAAAAAACTCTAAAGAAGCGGTTTTGATATTTATTGAACCACCCTCATGGGAGGAGTTAACAACCCGCTTGATCAATCGAGGTACTGAATCAGAGCATTCAACTCAGGCTCGTCTTGAAAGGGCTAAAGAAGAGCTATCTGCTGCCGCTGAATTCGATCATATTGTGATAAATCATCAAGTGGAACAGTCGGTGGCCGAACTGGTATCTTTGGCCCTTCGATAACCAGCAAATCAACTAAAGGACACAAATGAGCAATCAAGCACTAGATGGAATTACTAATCCACCAATCGATGCTTTATTGGACAAGGCTGGATCAAAATATAGTTTGGTTCTTTATGCGGCTAAGCGCGCACGTCAAATTAATGCTTATTACTCACAATTAGGTGAAGGTTTATTGGAATACGTAGGACCACTGGTTGAAACTTATGTTCACGAGAAGCCGCTTTCCATCGCGCTTCGTGAAATCAATGAGGGTCTTCTCACCATCGAAAATCTAGAACCAAAGCAAACAACTCCAGCGAGCTAATTACTAACCATGTTTCCCCGTGGTCGAAAACTTCTGCTTGGCGTTTCAGGTGGAATCTCTGCATATAAATCCTGTGATCTGCTACGTCGGTTACAAGAACAAGGCTTCATAGTTGATGTCGTTCCCACCTCTGCAAGTTTGAATTTTGTTGGTAAAGCCACATGGGAAGCGTTATCGGGCCGAAAGGTATTAACTGACCTTTGGAGTGAAGTTGAGAAGGTTCCTCACATCTTGATGGCTAAGGAAAACGATTTAATTGTTATTGCTCCAACCACCGCAGATCTTCTAGCAAAATTAGCTTCTGGGCGTGCTGATGACCTCCTTACAAATATTGTTTTAGCTTCAACCGCTCCTAAAATACTAGTACCTGCAATGCATACTGAGATGTGGTCAAACCCTGCGACGGTTGCAAATGTGAAAACACTTCAAGATCGAGGATTTATTGTCGTTGCACCAGATGAAGGTCGAATGACTGGTTCTGATGTTGGTGTTGGACGCTACCCAGAAGTTAGCAAAATCATCGAGATTATCAACTTGACCACTCATATCACCGCAGATTTAGCTGGTAAAAAAATTCTGATAACCGCTGGTGGTACCCGTGAACCGATTGATCCAATTAGATTTATAGGTAATCGCTCTTCTGGCCGACAAGGCTTTGCTCTTGCAGCAGCAGCTGCAAGTAGGGGAGCGCAAGTTCATTTAATTGCAGCAAATACTGATTTACCAGTAATTGAAGGAGTGACGATTACAAGTGTTGAAACCGCCGATCAAATGGCTGCGGTACTTGAGTATGAATTTTCCGAATGTGATGCGCTAATCATGAGCGCAGCTGTTGCAGATGCGAAAGTGGCTAACTATTCTGAACAGAAAATCAAGAAAGAAAATTTGGATGTAGTTTCATTCTCTAAGAATCCTGATATTTTACGGAATTTATCTGAGAAGAAAAAACCAGGTCAGATTATTGTTGGTTTTGCTGCCGAAACTATTTCTGGGCTAGCAGAGTTGCAGCAACGGGGCGAGGAAAAGCTTGTTAGCAAGTCATTAGATTTGATTTATGTTAATAATGTGTCAGATGGCGCGGTGTTTGGAAGTGAAAATACTCAAGGCCTAATCATTGATAAAAACCACAATGTGATTAAAGTGCCACAAATAAGTAAAGACACGCTCTCGGATATATTGCTCGATCAATTAGTAGGTAAGTTAAGTTAAGCCTATGAAAAATCGTCTTTTCACCTCAGAATCTGTAACCGAAGGCCATCCAGATAAGATCGCTGATCAGATCTCTGATGCCATTTTGGACTCCTTACTCTCTCAAGATTCAAAGAGTCGTGTTGCTGTTGAAACTTTAATAACCACTGGTCAGGTACATGTTGCAGGTGAAGTAACAACAAATGGATATGCAGATGTTATGAATATCGTAAGAGATACCGTGTTAGAGATCGGTTACGACTCATCTGATAAAGGTTTTGATGGAAATTCTTGTGGTGTTTCAATTTCTATAGGTCAACAATCTCAAGATATTGCACAAGGTGTTAATGATGCCTTCGAAAGTCGAGTGTCATCTTCATCTGATCCACTTGATCTACAAGGGGCTGGCGACCAAGGATTAATGTTTGGTTACGCTTCAAATGACACTCCTGAACTAATGCCACTTCCAATCTCTCTGGCACATAAGCTTGCCCAGCAACTTACGAAGGTTAGAAAAGATGGAACACTTTCCTATCTGCGACCTGATGGTAAAACTCAAGTAACAATCGAGTATCAAGGTGATAAACCAGTTGCTTTGAATACGGTGGTAATTTCTTCCCAGCACGCTTCGGATATTGATCTTGAAAAGCAACTTGCGCCAGAGGTAAAGAAATATGTGATCGATCCAATTATTAAAGATCTTGCGATAGATACTTCTTCGGTTAGATTACTGATTAATCCAACAGGTCGATTCGTCATTGGTGGTCCAATGGGTGATGCCGGACTTACTGGACGTAAGATTATTGTTGATACTTATGGTGGCATGGCCCGACATGGTGGCGGAGCATTCTCAGGTAAAGATCCATCTAAGGTTGATCGTTCTGCTGCTTACGCTATGCGATGGGTAGCGAAAAATGTCGTTGCTGCCGGGCTTGCCGATAGATGTGAAGTTCAAGTGGCATATGCAATTGGTAAAGCTCAACCTGTTGGTTTGTTTGTGGAAACATTTGGAACAGAAAAGTTTGATTTATCAAAAATTAGTGATGCAGTTAAAGAGGTATTTGATCTACGCCCTGCTGCAATTATTAGAGATTTAAATTTATTGCGCCCTATCTATGGCAAAACCGCAGCATATGGACATTTTGGTCGAGAATTGCCAGATTTTACTTGGGAGAAAACTGACCGAGCCGCGGCACTAAAGGCTCTAGTTAAGTAAACAGTGGCTGCTCCACTTAAATTAAAACGCCAGCAAACTGCACAGAAACCTAAATCAAAATTAATAGCTGATCTTTTCCCGGTTGCAGCAGTATTAGTTGACACACCAGTTTCACATCTTGAAGGAGTTTATGATTATTTAGTTCCGTTACATTTAGAAGATTCAGCTGTATATGGGACAAAGGTTGTTGTCCCGTTCGGAAATACCCAAGTTGATGGATTAATAGTTGGTCGTAAAAATGATTCTCAACAAATAAAGAACTTGAAAATGATTGTTGATGTTTCTTCACCCAGCGGCTTGATATCGAGCCAAGTTATCGAGCATCTGGAATTAGTTCGCAATCGTTTTGGTGGATCTTTTTGGAGCCTTCTTAAATCTGCCCTGCCTGCTCGTGTAGCTAAAGAAGATAAAATGATTTCCGATATTAGGTCACCATCTGCGTCTGAAACATATGAAAGCCCACAACTTCGGGATCTAATAGGTAGATCAGATTATGGAATGCTCATAGGAAAGCAGAGGTTAAAGTGGGCAATAAATCTTCCAATTGGGATCGCATCTAGTAACTTCGTTAATGAAATAATCAAACTTCGAGCTCGAACTGGGCAAGTACTCGTCATTGTTCCAGATGAAAAAGATTTATTGGCCTTAAAGAATGATTTGAAAAACTTTTTTGGGACTTCTTTTTTGGAGCTGGGTACTCATTTAGGAAAGAGCGATCGATATAAAAATTTCCTGATTGCTAGATTCTCTAGACCTTCTTTAATCGTTTCAACTAGAAGCGGAGTATTTACCGATTTAGAAGAGAACTCAACTGTAGTGGTGTTGTCCGACTTAGATCAATCTCACTATGAGCAACATTCTCCTGGATGGAATACACGTGATGTTTCTTTACTGCGAAGTAAAAATACTTCTTTGTTGTTCATATCAGCATCGCATTCCATGGAAATTTCTCGATTAATAGAAATAGGCTGGCTGGAGAAGAAAAATTACCGAAACAAAAATGGAATTCAAATAGTAACTGGTGAAAATGGTAGATCCTTCGTTTCCTCCGTAAAAAAAGGTATTGCCCAAGGGAATGTATTGGTGACTGTGGCCGAAAAAGGCTATGCAAATCTTTTTCTATGCGCCAAATGCCGAAATACTGCAAACTGTAAATGTGGGGGTAAGTTACAGATACAAGGCGCTAATTCAGTTCCAACTTGTTATTTATGTGATACGCAACAAAGAGACTGGAAGTGTCAATATTGCGGGGAATCTAAACCTTATGTTATTTCTAAGGGGATTGATCGCAACGCTGAGGAAATAGGACGCGCAATTCCGAAAGCATCAATTTTGATCTCATCCGGGAGTAAGCAAATTGCTGATCTACCAAATGGTAAACATGTAGTTCTAGCAACAGCTGGATCAGAACCTAATGGTAGATATTCGAGTTTAGTACTACTAGATGGTGAAAGAATGTTTAGTCGACCATCGTTAAGAGCTGAGGAATTTGCAAAATTTCAATGGTTCTCATCACTTTGTAAAGTGTTGCCAAATAGTGAAGTGTTTGTAACGTTACAAAATCATCACCCTGTTGTTCAATCTATGCTTAAAGCAGATTCAAATTCCGGAGCTTCATTGGAATTAATTAATAGAGAGAAAGCAAAGCTGCCTCCTTTCTATCGTGTAGCAGTCATAATTGGGTCTAATCTTGAAATTTCCAAATTTGCAGAGAATTTAAGATCTAGCAAAGATTATGAGATAACCGGGCCAGTTAAGTTCGATCAGAACCAATCTAAATTAATAATTCGTGTGAAATTGGAGGAGGGTGGAAATTTGGTGGATTTGCTTGATGATGTATCAAAAATTCAAGGAGTAAAGGGCCGACAGATCTTCAAAATTCGCGTTGATCCATATGACATATAAGAACTGCTAATTAAAGTATCATTGGCACATGGCAAAACAACCAATTCGCTTGTTTGGAGATCCTGTCTTAGTAACTCCGGCTACGCCTGTAGTGGATTTTGATAAAGAATTGCGCCAGTTGGTATCTGATTTAACTGAAACTATGAAGGCAGCCCCGGGCGCAGGTTTAGCCGCTCCTCAAATAGGCGTTCCGCTTAGAGTTTTTGTTTGGGACATAGATGATGAAATTGGCCATTTAATTAATCCATCACTTGATTTAAGTATAGAAATGCAAGACGGTGAAGAAGGTTGCTTATCCTTTCCTGACCTGGTCTATGAAACACCTAGAGCATTTCGCGCAGTTGCTAAGGGATTTAATATGCATGGCGAACCGATAATTGTTGAAGGTACTGAATTGTTGGCTAGATGTTTGCAGCACGAAACAGATCATTTGAATGGTGTGCTTTTTATTGATCGCATGGAATCTGAACAACGTAAACTCGCAATGAAAGAGATAAGAGAGTCTGAGTGGTTTGGAATAGCTACTGAAAATGGGTTGAATCCGTCAATCAAGGTATCTCCGCACACAACTTTTGGTTTAGGTTTTTAACATTGAAGGTTTTGATTGCTTCATCTTCCGTTTTAGCGATTCCTCTATTTAAGGTTTTATCAGATTCATCAGAGTATGAAGTAACTGGATTATTAACTAATCAGGACAAACCAACTGGTCGAGGTCAAAAGATTGAATCCAATGAACTGGCAACTTGGGCACAAAGCCAAAATTTGCATGTGTATAAATCTGCCCATGAAGAGGATATAACTTCGGCTTTAATTCAATCATCTTCTGAGATTGTTATAACGATAGCTTTTGGACAATTAGTAAAGGAGAATGCTCTAAAAATTCCTAAGCACGGTTGGATAAATATTCATTTTTCAATGTTGCCTAGGTGGCGAGGTGCAGCACCAATACAACACTCGATTTTGAATGGTGAAAAATCGGTCGGTATTTCAATATTTAAATTGGATCAAGGAATGGACACAGGACCAGTTTATCTAGCTCAAGAGTTTTCAATCACTAAAGATGAAACCACCACTGAAGTTCTAAATCGTTTGAGTAATGAAGGATCGCAGATGACCCTGGTTGCACTGGATATGATTAAGAAGCTTAAGCAACCCATATCTCAATCAGTTGAATCAGTGAGTTATGCACCTAAGTTTCTTAAAGGAGATGGAGAAATTAATTGGGAGAGATCATCTGATTCAATTTATAATCTTTACAGAGCATTGGGATCCAATCCTGGTGTCTGGTCAGTGTTAAATGAGGTTCGAGTAAGAATTAATGCTCTTGAAAAATCTGAATTGCTGGTAGAACTACGGCCAGGTCAAATTCACATAGACAATGAGAAAATGTTTGTCAGAACTTTGGATGGCATTATTGAAATTCTGAATGTAACGCCTGCTGGTAGAAATTCAATGACCAGTGCTGAATTTGTTAGGGGACTCACCTCCAAAGTGGGACTTCATTTTGGGTAAACCAAATCCAAAACCATCTAGGTTGCTTGCATATGAGCTACTCTGGCAGGTAAATGAAGAAGGTGCTTTTGCGAACATAAGATTGCCAGAATTATTGGCAAAATCAAAAATGAATTTAGCTGATAAAGCATTTACAACGGAATTAGCATATGGAACTTTGAGAATGCAAGGCAGACATGATTACATTGCTTCAAAATATGTTGATCGTCCATATACAGAGATTGATAAGAAAATCGTAAATCTCTTGCGTTTAGGTATACATCAGATAACCAAAATGAGAGTGCCTGAGCACGCAGCAGTTTCAGAAACCGTGGAAGTTGCTAAATTAGTAGCGGGTGAGTCCAAAGCTTCTTATGTTAATGCTGTACTAAGAAAAGTTTCTACTGCAGATAATTCACTCCCTGAGTTAGCAGAATTGCCCGTTTTGCAGAGATTATCAATTCAATATAGCCATCCCGAATGGATCATTTCTTCTTTCTATGACCAACTAAAAGACTGGGCAAATGTTGAGAAACTATTAGATGCGAATAATCAACCCACTTTGCCAGATGTTGTTGCGTGGCCAGGTAAATCTACAAGTCAAGAACTAATTGACTTGGGTGCTACCGGTATTTCTGGTTTTAAAAATGGCGTTAATTTAAATGTAATACCCATGAGTTTTCAACCCATCATTGAACGCAGGGCTGGAGTGCAAGATCGCGGGTCGCAATTAGTTGTTGAAAATTTTCTTGCAACACTTGAAACAGGACTTTCATGGTTAGACATGTGTGCGGGTCCTGGTGGAAAAGCAGCTTATATGTTCAATGCACTATTGGAAATCGACAGCACTGCGGAGTTTCTAGCAAATGAACCAATTTCTCATCGTGCAGAATTAGTTAAAAGAGTTGTGAATAACTCTCAAGTTGTATCTCTTGATGGAACAGATGCCCTCAATTTTGACAACAAATTCGATCGAATATTGATTGATGCACCTTGTACGGGTTTAGGAGCGCTCCGAAGGAGACCTGAAGCCAGGTGGCGCAAGAATCTAAAAGACCTAAAAGAATTAGTTCTTTTGCAACGTAATCTGCTGGCAAGTTCGTATGAATTGTTAACTACTGGGGGAATTATGGCGTACGTAACCTGCTCTCCGCATCTAGCTGAAACTAAAGGCCAAGTTTTGGATTTTCTCTCCGAACATAAGGATATGAAGGTTTTACCGATCCAAGAAGTTGCTGGCTCGCATGAAGAGGGAGTCCAAAGTGATGGCAGCGTCCAATTATGGACACACCTACATCAATCTGATGCGATGTTTATGGCTTTATTGAAGAAAGTCGGTTAAATACTCTGATGGAATCTCAAATTCTTATAAATCCAAGTATTTTGAATGCTAATTTTGATGATTTAGAGAATGAGATAGCAAAAGTTGCTTTAACATCTGATTCTCTACATTTAGATGTCATGGATAATATTTTTGTGCCCAATTTCACCTTCGATTTAAATCGCGCTTTTGAAATAATCAATTTTTCTAAGTTGCCCGTGGATGCTCATTTGATGATAGAAAATCCCGATGAGATATCCCCGTTATATGCTGAGAATGGTTGCACTTCAGTAACTTTTCACTTTGAAGCCGCAAATGATGTTTCTAAGACAATAAGAGATATTCGATCAAACGGAGCCAAAGTTGGCTTAGCAATCAAACCTGCTACTAAATTTGCCGATGTGCAGAAGTGGATTGAAGATATTGATATGTTGTTGATTATGACGGTAGAGCCTGGGTTTGGTGGACAATCTTTCATGCATGATCAAATGCCCAAGGTAACCCAAGCTAGAACTTTCATTGAAACACTTTTAAAGCAAAAACCAACCTTACAAATTGATGGAGGAGTATCTTTAGAAACAATTGGAGAGGCTGCCAAAGCTGGGGCGAACTGTTTCGTTGCTGGAAGTGCGGTATACAAATCAGATAAACCAGCGGAAATGGTTTCTAGTTTAAGAGAGATGGCACAAAAGAACTATCCGTTTTAAATAGAGATACCCATTAATAGCAAGACTGTTGAAAGATCTTGATTGCTGATCGTAGTATCGGCCGCAGCAGCAACTTTTGGCTTAGCGTTAAAGGCTATACCTAAGCCTGCCGCTTTAATCATTTCCAAATCATTCGCACCATCACCGATTGCAACTGTTTGTTCTAATGGAACTTTTTCTTGCTTTGCAAATTGTTCCAGAGCAATTCTCTTTGCATGGCTATCAATCAATGGACCTTCTATCTCGCCAGTCAATAATCCATCACTGATTTTAAGTTTGTTGGCACGATAAAAATCTATACTTAATGAATTCAAGATTGGTTCAATTACTTCAATGAACCCGCCAGATACAACTCCAACCTTGTGGCCTTGTTGATGAAGTTCATCAATTAACTTTTTAGCCCCTTTAGTCAAAGTGATTTGATCTCTGACTTGATTCAATATGTTTTGATCCATACCTTTCAAAAGGGCCACTCTTTCAATTAAGGCCGCTTTGAAATCCAGGTCACCTGCCATTGCTTTATGAGTTATCGCCTCAATTGCGATTGATTGCCCGGCTGCAGCTCCAAGTAGATTTATCACTTCCTGCTCGATCAAAGTTGAATCCATATCCAGCATGACTATTCGTTTAGATTTTCTTTGCAAACCGCCAGGTTCGACTGCAAGATCAATTTTGTTTTCAATCGCAACCGAAGTAAGTGCGCCTTGAACTTCCTTTAATGAATTGTTTGGAATACTTAGTTCTAGTTCGATTGAAATCAGCGGGTCCATAGCCGTTCGCTTTATCGCAGAGATGTTGCCACCCAGTTGTGCAATTTGTGATGCTACTGCTGCCAGCCCAGATGGTTTTATTGCATTGCCCACAATAACTACGCGCAAAGTTTCTCCAGATACTCTGGTAGAGCCTTGTTGAGTAAAGTCAATTGCGATATCTAATCCGATTTTATCTTGTAAAGTGTGTAAGTCCTCTGTAATCGCTTCTGCATGAGCCTCGTCAAGTGAGAGTAAAACAGTTAGAAGTAAACGATCCCTGATAACTAGTTGTTCAATATCGATTATCGTTACAGAAAACGCAGATAAGGTCTTCATTAAACTTTCAGTGATGCCAGGGCGATCTTCGCCTGATACGAGTATTAACCCCGTAAAGGTGGATTTATTTTCAATCGGCATTGGCTCAGATTAACCATATTCCACCTTCAGGCGAGGTATCTTTCACTCCTATGGGCGCAATATTGGAGTTATCAAATGTCAGTGTGCGCCGCGGTGAACGGGTAATCCTTGGTCCGATGGATTGGCGCGTGGAAGAAGGACAGCGTTGGGTAGTCCTTGGTCCGAATGGAGCTGGAAAGACAACTTTGCTACAAGTATGTTCCTCATTGATACACCCAACTACTGGTGAAATAAAGATCTTAGAACAAACCCTTGGCAAGGTAGATGTTTTTGAATTACGTACGAGAATTGGATTGACCTCTTCCGCCTTGGTTGAACAAATTCCGAACGAAGAGTTAGTAATGGATGTGGTGCTAACTGCAGCTTATGCAATGTTGGGACGATGGCAAGAAAAATATGATCTTTGGGATGAATCACGTGCGATGGCACTTTTAACAGCCTTAGGAGTTCGCGAACTTGGATCTCGATTATTTGGATCGCTAAGTGATGGTGAAAAGAAGCGTGTTCAGATCGCTCGAGCATTAATGGCAGATCCTGAACTGTTGCTTTTAGATGAACCGGCCTCATCACTTGATTTGGGCGGCAGAGAGGACCTACTTAAGCGAATCGAAACTTTTGCTCGCGATCCCTTAGCGCCAGCAACAGTTATTGTTACTCACCATATAGAAGAGATTCCGGCCGGCACAACCCATGCTCTACTGCTTAAGGATGGTGCAGTTGTTGCTCAAGGCATGATTGATCAGGTGATAAACAATGAATACCTTAGTTATGCATATGGATTGCCGATAACTGTTGATTCGGTAAGTGGTCGCTATTTTGCTCGTGCCATCTAACCTAACTTCATTAGTGCCTCCTGCTTGGCGGGAAATTGTAGATTTAGAAGATGTGGCGCAAATTGGTGCAAACTTAGGGCAAAACTTTCTGCCAAGTTCTAAACTGATTTTCAAATCATTAGAGGTTGATCCAGATGATGTAAAGGTAGTAATAGTTGGTCAAGATCCCTATCCCAATTCTCAACATGCGATGGGTTTAGCTTTTTCAGTACCTGCCGAAGTAGGGGTTCTGCCAGCATCCCTAAAAAATATCTACAAGGAACTAGAGGCTGATCTCGGAATAATTAGAGAAAACGGGGATTTATCTGCATGGTTAGAACAAGGCGTACTTCTTTTGAATATGTCTTTAACCGTGCTTCCGAATGAAAGCGGTTCTCACTCAAAGATTGGCTGGCAGGTTATTACTCAGCAGATCATTAGTGATGTTGCTAAACGAGGGGCTGTGGCTGTTTTATGGGGGCGAGAGGCTCAACTTATGTCAAAGTATTTTGCGATAGAGGATCAATTCATTGCACCGCATCCAAGTCCACTCTCTGTTTACCGTGGTTTTTATGGAAGTAAACCATTTAGTAAAGTAAATAGCAGATTGGTAGAAAAAGGATTAACGCCCATTAAATGGTAAAGGGGCGAACCTTTCGGCCCGCCCCTTTATTTAGATTTAGTTTATGCAGTCCAGATATTAATTGGAGATTGCAAGAAATAAACCATGAATAGACCAGCAACAGCCCAAAGTAATGGACTAACTTCTTTAGCGCGTCCCTGGAATAAACGAATTACTACATATGAAACAAATCCTGCACCAATACCTACTGAAATATTGTAAGTAAATGGCATCAAGATAATTGTTAAGAATGCAGGAATAGCTATTCCAAGATCATCCCAATCAATACCCTTGATTTGTGTCATCATTAAGAAGCCAACAATTACCAGAGCTGGTGTTGCAGCTTCGTAAGGAATGATTGCTACAAGCGGAGCAAGGAAGGTTGTTAGCAGGAATAGAACTCCAGTAACTACTGAAGCAAGACCTGTACGAGCACCTTCACCAACACCTGATGCAGATTCAATGTATGAAGTATTTGATGAAACAGAACCGGCACCACCTGCAGCAGCAGCGATAGAGTCAACAAGAAGAATGCGCTCAGCGCCCTCTACGTTGCCATTTCTATCAACTAATCCTGCTTGGTTTCCGATAGCTGTCATTGTTCCCATGGTGTCAAAGAAGTCTGCTAGTAATAAAGTGAAAACTAGAAGCACAGCTGCAACGAGAGAAATTCGATCAAATCCACCTAGAAGATTGAAGTCACCAATGATGTCAAACTTTGGTGTTGCAGCAATTGCTTCAGGCATTGCAGGAACATTCAAGTTCCAGCCCTTTGGATTTACTTCACCGGTAGCACCATTGAATAATGGTCCAATTTTGAAAGCAGATTCAACTGCAATTGCTAAGGCAGTTGCGGCAACAATTCCAATCAGAATAGCTGCTTTAACTTTCTTTACTGTAAGTGCGATAGTCAGGAAAAGACCAAATGCAAATACCACTACTGGCCAACCAACAAGATTTCCGTTGTCGCCAAGAGTTACTGGTACTGGGCCGCTTCCGGTTCTACGTACGAATCCGGCATCAACAAGTCCGATAAGTGCAATGAAAAGACCGATACCAACAGAGATCGCGATCTTTAATTGAGTTGGTACGGCTCTAAATACCGCAGTACGGAATCCAGTTAGTACCAATATAAGAATAATTAAGCCTTCTAGGACGACTAATCCCATGGCATCTGCCCAGGTCATTTTTGAGGCGATACCAACAGCAACGAATGTGTTTAAACCTAATCCGGTTGCAATGGCTAATGGAAAGTTAGCGACTACGCCCATAAGAATGGTCATAACGCCTGCGATAAGTGCGGTTGCAGCAGCAACTAATGCAAGATTAGGTGCGTCGCCTCCGCCAATGTATTTTCCATCAGCATCTTTTGCTAGACCGATGATGAGTGGATTGAGCGCAACGATGTAGGCCATTGTGAAAAATGTGACGACGCCGCCACGAACTTCACGAGCTACGGTTGAGCCACGCTGACTGATTTTAAAGAAACTATCAAGCATGGAATAGACCCTTCTGTTTTTTTAACATGGTGTTTTCGACATGTTGTCAGATTCGGTCCGACAAACCGAGGGGAGTGCCTTAACTGTATTTGCTACCTGAGAGTAAGCCGGCCTAAGACACCCAGAGATATGGCTACAGATTGACCGATGAGAAGTGCAAATAGAGCTGTTCCTACGCCAAGTGAGCCGCCAAGAATGGCTCCAACGCTCAGCGCCACGATTTCAATACCAAGTCGCACACGTCCAACCCGCACACCTGTTTTGTAGTGCAAGCCTGTCATCAAGCCATCACGAGGTCCGGTTCCTAAACCACAAGTGATGTATAGAGCTGAACCAATGCCAACTAACGCGATTCCAAATAGAACATAAAAATATTTCACATATACATTCTCAACAGTTGGGATTATCAATAAACCCAGTTCTATCGAAGCAGCGATAACGACAATATTAGCCAATGTGCCAAATCCAGGCTTTTGGCGCAGTGGTATCCAAAGCAGTAGTACTACAACTGAAACTAAAAATGTTGATTCACCAATATTTAAAGATGAATTCAATGAGATTCCCTCAGAGAGTACAACCCAGGGTGAATTGCCTAATGAAGTAACTACTAAAAAAGCTTCACCAATCCCAAATATCATCAATCCAAAGATTAAAACCATCATGCGCGGAATCGCATATGGGGCAGTAATTAGCCCCCAGGTTGTATTTGCGCGCCATGGTGTGACTGGAATAGTTTTAGAGGGTTTAAGTAATCTAAATGCCTTATTGAACCATTTATTCGGCTCTTGCAGATTGCTCACTGCTAAACTCTATCTCATATATTTCTAGAAGATTGGTTCAAACTTGAGTTTCACTTATGAACAAGCAATCATTATTGGGTTCATTCAAGGATTAACTGAATTATTCCCGATATCAAGTCTTGGTCATGCAATCTTAGTCCCAGCGTGGATCGGAGGATCTTTTGGAGAATTTATCAGTGAAGAGAATCAGGCTTATCTTCTTATAACTATCGCGATGCATCTTGCAAGCTCTGTAGCGCTCTTTCTGGTTTTTAGAAAACGATGGTTAGGATTATTTGTAGGTACGTATCAAGCAGTAAAAAACAGAAACTATCAATCCACACCATTTAGAGTTTTAGGCTACATAGTAATTGCAACCATTCCAGTGGGAGTTCTTGGGTTAGCTTTAGACGATTATTTCCAAAGTATTTTTGGCAAACCTGAATATTCAGCCATGTTTTTGGCAATTAACGGCCTGTTGCTCATTACAGCAGAGCGACTTTCAAAACGAGATATCGCCCACGAACTCGCTGATTCCGATGCCGAGATTGATCGGCGCGTTAATGCAAAAACTGCATTAGCGATTGGTTTCGGACAGAGTCTGGCGCTATTCGCTGGGATTAGTCGTTTTGGCGTAACGATGAGTGCAGGTTTACTTAGAAAGCTAAATCATTCAGTTGCCTCTGATTTCGCCTTCCTACTTTCACTGCCGGTTATTGTTGGAGCATCCATTGTTAAATTGCCAGAACTTTTCACATCTGACACTAGATTGGTACTAGGTCAAATTCTTTTAGGTTCAATCGTTTCATTTATTGCAACTTATTTCAGCGTGACTTTCTTAGTTAGATGGTTTAAAACTAAAACACTCTACCCATTCGCTGTGTATTGCTTGGCGTTTGGAATTATTTCATTCGTAAGGTTCATTTAATGTTTCCTGGCTTAGGGACCGTGATAAACATTGGCGCTATTTTGATTGGATCTCTAGTTGGTATTTTCATTGGCAAGAAGCTGAATGACAAACTAAGGAATTTGATAACAGATGTACTAGGTTGCGTGACAGTTATCTCCGCAGCTGATGCTTTAACTTCCTATTGGGGTAGCAATTTACAAGATGCTATGCCAAAGGGTTGGCCGATTTTGGTGATAGTTTTCTCTCTTTTAGTTGGCGCATTAATTGGTTCCTGGTTAAAAATTGAAGATCAGCTGGAGATGATTGGAATAAAACTTAAATCAAGATTGAACAGAACAGGTGAATCCACATTCGTAGAGGGGTTTGTATCAGCGTCACTAATATTCGTGATTGGACCGTTAGCGATTCTTGGAAGTATTTCTGATGGAATGGGAAGTGGAATCGATCAATTAGTATTGAAAAGTACTTTAGATGGATTTACTTCAATCGCCTTTGCCGCATCTTTAGGAATAGGAGTGGCTCTATCTAGTTTGCCAGTCGGGATTTACCAATTCGCCTGGACGGTTGTGGGACTTTATTTAGGCTCCATTCTTGCTGATTATCAAATTGCTGCTATGACGGCGGTCGGTGGAGTATTACTGATCGGCATATCGCTTAGGTTATTAAAGATCAAAGAAATGGCAGTTGCTAATTTATTGCCTGCGCTGGCGATTGCACCGCTTTTTGCCTTACTGGCCCACCAATATATCTAAAAGCTTTTTGTATCAATCACAAAGCGATATTTAACATCACTTGCCACAGTTCTTTCATAAGCTTTATTAATATAGTCTGGTTTGATGACTTCAACATCACTGACAATGTTATGAGTTTCACAGAAATTCAGCATTTCCTGAAGCTGAGCGATACCACCAATCATTGATCCCGCCAAAGATCGCCTTTGATCTAGAAGGGTACCTGCATTAATTGAATATGGTTTTCCCGGCAGTCCGATCACAACTAATGTGCCATCTAGTTTTAGGCACTGAAGGTAAGCGTCTAAATCAATATCAGCAGATACGGTATTTAGAATTAAATCGAAAGATTTCGATAAACTTTTTAAATCTTTTGAGTCTTTAACCACAACAAAGTGATCAGCTCCCATTTTCTTTGCATCAGATTCTTTCGCTGGTGAATGCGAGAAGACTGTGGTTTCAGCACCTAGCGCGTGGGCAAATTTAACTCCCATATGACCTAATCCACCTAGGCCCATTACGCCAACTTTTTTACCCGGTCCAGTATTCCAATTTTTTAAAGGAGAATAAAGAGTGATACCTGCGCACATTAAAGGAGCAACACCAGCTAACTCAAGGTTTTGAGGAACATGCACCGCATAATCTTCATCGATTACAAATTTATCGCAATAACCACCATATGCAACTGTTTTACCATCTCGCTCTAATGCGTTGTAAGTTCCAGTCATGCCTTCTAGGCAATATTGCTCTAAGCCCGCAAGGCAACTTGAACAATTGCGGCAAGAATCAACAAAGACTCCAACTCCAATTAATTCTCCTACTTTGAATTTACTTACTTGTGAACCAATCTCAATTACCTTTCCGACAATTTCATGACCTGGAACCATCGGGAATGTTGATGGACCCCATTCTTCACGCGCCTGATGGATATCTGAGTGACAAATTCCAGCGTAGTAAATGTCTAACGCAACATCTCTTGGTCTAAGCGAACGCCGATCAAATTCAAATGGTACTAATTCAGTTTTGGCGCTAAGCGCAGCATAACCTTTTGTTTTCATATTGACTTAATTGTTAAAAGGTAGTGATTGTTCGGCAGCTGG
Organism: Candidatus Nanopelagicus limnes; assembly: GCF_002287885.2. Taxonomy (GTDB): domain Bacteria; phylum Actinomycetota; class Actinomycetes; order Nanopelagicales; family Nanopelagicaceae; genus Nanopelagicus; species Nanopelagicus limnae. The sequence continues at coordinate 644,766 of NZ_CP016768.2, read as the reverse complement.
ATTTGAAACCTTTGAAGTAACTTTACGCATGTGGTGTCTTCGACAAAGCACCTCGTATGCAACTTTTGCAGAGGCGCTCACATCGCCAACTACAACTTGTTCTCCTTCTGTGACCATCTTGCCGTCGATCGTTCTTGCATTGTGCGTTGCGCGCTCACCACACCAACAAAGAGCCTCTACTTGGAGAGTTTGAACGCGATCAGCTAATTCAACTAAGCGGGCGCTACCGGGAAATAATTTAGTTCTAAAGTCAGCCAATATCCCGAATGCATAAACATCTATACCCAAGCCATCTACAATTTTTGCTAATTGCTCAATTTGATCGGAAGAATAAAACTGTGCCTCATCACAGATGATAAAGGTGATTCTTCCCCCTATTGAAAGCCGTTCAACAATTAGTTTATGAATATCTAAATCATCATCTACTTCTAAAGCTTCAATCTGTAATCCAAGACGAGATGAAATCAATCCTTTTCCTGCTCTATCTTTGCTGGTGAAAATCACACCCTCACGTCCGCGAGAGCGGTGATTGTGAGCAGTCTGAAGAGCAAGAGTGGATTTACCGCTATCCATCGTCCCGCAGTAATAGATCAATTCGGCCATGTGGTTATTCTGCCAATACTGTTTGTATTTTTAGACCAGGATGGCTCTTGGCGATCCGTGATCTTCCACCTAGTGCGGGAATCTCTAAGAGAAATGCAATGGTTATGGGGGACAACCCAGCCATTTTGATCAAATCAAGTGCTGCAACGGCTGTTCCTCCCGTTGCCAAAACATCATCGACTAGAAGAACCCTGCCACCTGCCGGGATTAAATCGGCATGAAGTTCTAATGTTGCCTTACCGTACTCAAGTTCGTAACTATTTGAATATGTTTTACCTGGCAGCTTGCCCGATTTACGTATTGGGATTAAGCCTTTATTACTAATAGCTGCAATTGCTGCGGCAAAAATAAACCCTCGAGCCTCCACACCAGCTATATATTCAACTTCGTTGGCATACTCTGCAATTTGATCGCAAACATTTCGAAACGCGTCCGCGTTTGCTAACAAAGGGGTTATATCTTTAAAAATAATCCCAGGTTTTGGAAAATCTGGAATAACCCTTATTAAGTTCGAAGCACTCGTTTCCACCAGCGCATCATATTCACAGTTTTCTATTTATGGTGTCCGGGAGGGGAGTTGAACCCCTAAGCCCTTACGGGCACTAACACCTCAAGCTAGCGCGTCTGCCAATTCCGCCACCCGGACTTATTTGTATTTTAACGCAATCTCGATTCAATGGAAATTGAACTTATATAGGAGAATAGGGCTATGAAACTTACTCCTGAACAGATACTCGAATTAGAGGATGAAACAGTTTTGCTCTGTCAGGAAATGATTCGCATTCCAAGTGTTAATTATGGTGAAGGTAAGGGCGATGAGAAAGCGATGGCCGAGTATGTGGCGGCAAAGTTAAAAGAGGTAGGAATTAATAGTGAATTAATTGAAACTGCGCCAAATCGCGTAAATGTTGTCGCACATATTGAAGGACGAGATAAAGATCGGCCCGGTTTAGTTTTGCACGGACACATTGATGTTGTTCCAGTTAATGCCGATGATTGGTCGGTCGATCCATTTGGTGGAATCATTAAGGACGGCTTTATTTGGGGCCGCGGAGCTGTTGATATGAAAGACATGGATGCCATGATTTTGGCATCTGTTCGGATGTGGCAAAGAATTGGTTATAAACCACCAAGAAATATTTTGTTAGTTTTTTTCGCTGATGAAGAGGCAGGATCAAATTATGGGTCTCGTTGGTTAGTTAAACATCGTCCTGAACTGTTTAAAGGATATAGCGAAGCGATCTCTGAAGTCGGGGGATTTTCAATCACAATCACAGGTGAAAATCGTTTGTATTTGATTGAAGCGGCTCAAAAAGGAATTCAATGGGTAAAACTGACTGCAAAGGGCACTGCTGGTCACGGCTCTTTTGTTAATAAACATAATTCTGTTACTAAAGTTGCTGGCGCAGTCTCTCGTATTGGAAATTATGAATGGCCACAGGTTGAAACTAAAACTAGTAGTAAATTCTTTAGAAAAATTGCTGAACTTACTGGCGAAAAATATGAGGCTAGCAATGTAAAGCCATTGCTTAATCACCTAGGTAATGCCGTAAAAATGCTTGGTGCAACAATTTCAAACACCGCAAACCCAACAATGCTAGAAGCAGGGTATAAAGCAAATGTAATTCCAGGAGAGGCTAGCGCCGTTATCGATGGTCGTTTTCTTCCTGGTTATGAAGATCAACTGCATCAAACCATCAAGAAATTGGCCGGTGATGAGGTTTCCGTAGAAATCTTGACCAGAGATATAGCTTTGGAAGTAGATTTTGCTGGACCGTTAGTAGATGCAATGTGCAAAGCAATTACTAGCGAAGATGCTCAAGGTATCCCAGTTCCTTACCTGATGAGTGGCGGCACAGATAATAAAGCTTTACATGATGCAGGAATCGTTGGCTATGGCTTCTCACCATTGCGTTTACCCAAAGACTTAGATTTTTTCGCTCTCTTTCACGGAGTTGATGAGCGCGTACCTATTGATGGATTAAAGTTTGGAGTAAGGGTGCTGTATGAATTTTTAGATAACATCTAAAATTAGTTGGCAGAAACCTCGTTTAACGCCTGGCGCACCTGGTCTGGCAGAGTGATTTGTTCAACCGTTAAAATTCCTCGTAATTGAGCACCAGTTCTAGCGCCAATAAGTGCACTAGTAACACCTGGTGCATCTCGAACCCAAGATAGAGCTACTTCTAGTGGCGAATAGCCCAAACCATCGGCGGCAATGATTACTGCTTCAACTATTTGTTTAGCTCTTTCAGATAAATAGGGTTCCACAAAATTTGCAAAATGAGGTGAAGCTCCGCGAGAGTCCGATGGCACACCATTTCTATATTTACCGGTCAATACACCACGACCTAATGGAGACCAAGCTAGGAAACCTAGATTTAACGCGGTAGCCGCAGGGATAACTTCTTCTTCAACCCTTCGATTAAGCAGTGAATACTCATTTTGCGCACTTGTGATTGCTGCTTTGCCGAAGATTGGATTTTGTAATGTTGCCGAGCGTGCTAATTGCCAACCATTAAAGTTACAAACACTTACATACCGAGCCTTACCTGAAGATGTTGCGTAATCTAAAGCTGAGAGCGTTTCTTCAAGTGGTGTGTTTTTATCCCACGTGTGAATTTGCCACATATCTAGATAATCAACATTTAGCCGAGCAAGCGTTCGATCTAAATCAGATATTAACTCATTTCTTGAGTTATTAACCTGGCGCAAACTATCTTTGAAAGTGATGCCAGCTTTTGAAGCTATAAATAATTGATCTCGCTTAACCAAAGTACCGATAAATCCACCAAGGACTCTCTCAGCATCTCCATCACCATAAACAGCTGCAGTATCAATTAAATTTCCACCGGCTTCAACGAAATATTGAAGTTGTTGTGCGGCCTCGTTCTCGTCAGTATCCCGACCCCAGGTCATAGTTCCCAGACCAAGGCGAGATATCGATACTCCACCTAATTTTCGACGTTCCATGGTTGGCAGAGTAGCAACGTGAGGTCAAAAATATCGGTAACCTTGCCAAATGCCGATTGTTTATCTCTTACGTCATGCCCAATCTGTGGCGAATACCAAAGGTATTTTGGCTGGACAAGACGATTCAGTGGAACTATCTAAAGAGGGTTTTAAACAGTCCAAAGAGCTTGCAAGTTATCTTAAAACTTTGAAAATAAGCCAGGTTTACTGCAGCCCTCTTACCAGGTGTATTCAAACAATTACGCCCTTCATGAAGGTGAATCCAAAAATCGATTTCAAAATAGAGCCTGATCTGATCGAAATGAATTATGGTGATTGGTCGGGGAAGAAATTGCGAGCTTTGTCCAAAGACAAGCGTTGGAAGAATGTGCAGAACAAACCCTCTAGTTTTACATTTCCGCAGGGTGAGAGTTTTAAGCAAATGCGCCGAAGAGTTGACGGTCTAATTAGGGATCTATCAATGGAGAAAGGTCCGATACTTCTTGTTACGCATGGAGACATAATTAAAATGATTTTGGCAGCATCTTTAGGTCTACCAATCGATAAATTCCAAAGCTTTGTAGCAGAACCAGCTTCAATTTCTGCGATTAGCATTGGTAAATCTTCCAATTCGATAATTCAAAGTAATTACAAAATTAAGAATTCAGATATGAATAGTTTTAAAACTAATGTGTTGGGCGGCGGAAATCTACTTGGTAAGCCTATTAAGTGGTGGAAAAAGTAATGCCTAGAATAATTTACAGACATCAGCCAGCCAGTCGATTTATTGTTAGTGCAATAGGTGAGCCTGGACAACGTGAGTTCTTTATGCAAGTTAAATCTGAGGGTAACTTCAACACGGTTGCGATTGATAAAGGGCAAGTAATCGCACTTGCAGAGCGGTTTGAAGAGTTGATACGGGAATTGCGTCGCGGAAAACTTGCTACTCCTGAGGATTTAGCCGCACCTGCCGTAAAAGATGATGAACCTTTAGAATTACCAATTGAATCTGATTTCACAGTTGGTGTTATCAGCATTACTTGGGAAAACAATAACGTGGTTGTTAATATGCAAGCTGCCTCTCAAGAGGATGAATTGCTAATTGATGATATTGATTTTGGACCTGATTTGATCGTTGCGAATTTGAAAATCAATCAAGTCAAGGGTTTTTGTGACAGAGCAAATCTTGTCGTAAATGCAGGGCGACCTGCTTGCCCATTTTGCGCCCTACCAGTAGATCCGCTGGGTCATCTATGTCCAAGAGCCAATGGATACCGAAGATGAATAAAACTTCTGAGGCGATTAAGAGTGCAAATTTGATAGTGATCGGACGGTTGGTCGATGCATCAAATGCAACTCTGCAAGCAACGCTAGAAAATACTGATCCCGTAATGAAAGTCATCTACAAACCAGTTCTCGAAGAAAAACCGTTATGGGATTTCGCTGATGGCAATTTAGCAAATCGTGAATACGCAGCTTATCTATTGAGCGAATTAGGAGATTTTAACTTAGTTCCGACCACAGTCCTTCGTGAAGGTCCATTTGGTTTTGGAATGGTGCAAGAATGGATAGAAATCGATGAAGAACTAGATGTTGTTGATTTTGGTCAAAGTAATGATCCCCAACTGAGAAAGCTAGCTTTGTTCGACGCGATAATTAATAATACCGATCGTAAATTCGGCCACTTGCTAGTTGATCACGATGGGAAGCTTAGAGGTTGTGATCACGGGGTATGTTTTCATCAGGAGAATAAATTGCGAACTGTATTGTGGCAGTTTGCTGGAGAGCAGTTCACTGCAGAAGAGATTGAGCTGCTAAACAAGGTTAATAAATTGGACTTAGATTCTTCATTTGCAGAACTGCTAACTTCTGCTGAGATTTCTGCATTAAGTGGACGAATTGCAAACTTACTTGCAGTCAGACAATTCCCATTTCCCAGTGATGAATGGCCAGCCATTCCATGGCCACCGGTTTAGAAAGAAGCATTGTTTATGAATAGTTGGCCAAAACCGTTTGTACCATCCTTGATCAATCATGATTTTCCTCCCTTAAACATAAAGGATTCATCAGCAGGATTGATTCAGTTTGAGAAATCTGAAGATTTTCGGATGTATGTTTGTGGCATCACTCCATATGACGCAACCCATTTAGGGCATGCAGCCACATATCTAGCTTTTGATCTTATATATAGATATCAATTTCTGTCTGGTAAAAACATCAAGTTCGTTGAAAACATCACCGATATTGATGATCCACTTTTAGAAAGAGCTAATCGCGATAAAGTGGATTGGTCTGCATTGGCTGATTCGCAAATCAATCTGTTTAAATCAGATATGTCAGCATTACGAGTAATTCCGCCTGAGCAATTTATCAAGGTGACGGAATCATTAACAATCATCGAAGAATTCATAAAGCGCTTAGCGAAGAATGGATATTTATACGAGATTGAGAAAGATTACTATTTTGCTGTTGAACAATTTCTTAATGATTTACCTATGCCAGTTGATGAAGCGGTGAAAGTTTTCTCCGAGCGCGGAGGAGATCCACATAGAGTTGGCAAGAAACATCCATTAGATCCACTTGTTTGGAGCGCGCATGTTGGGAATGAACCGGGATGGGAGAGCAGTTTTGGATTTGGTAGACCAGGTTGGCATGTGGAATGCACGGCAATTGCCTGTCATTATCTTGATGAAAATGAAAAGAATCCAATAGTTTCTCTGCAAGGTGGCGGATCTGATTTGATATTTCCACATCATTTTATGAGTGCGCAGATAATTCAGGCAGCTTATGGACGTAAGTTTTCTGAAAGTTTTGTTCATACCGCAATGATTTCTTTAGATGGTGAAAAAATGAGCAAGTCAAAAGGCAATCTAGTTTTTGTTTCTAAATTACTTGAATCCGGTATAGATCCTATGATTCTAAGGTGGGCTCTACTACGCGGGCATTATCAACAAGATCGTGCATGGAGTAATGAACTTCTTGAAATATCAACTAAAGAAGTTGAACTAGTCAGATCTGCTTTGGCGCAAAGTGAAGTAGCTGATACTGATAATGTGATTAATTTCTTAATTCAAGATATCTCAAATAATCTTGATACGCCTTCTGCTCTAGATCGTTTAACTAAATGGGCCAATTTGTCTCAAAGCAATCCAACTGTTAATCAAAGTGGTTTAATGGCTAGAGCCGTTGATTCCTTGTTGGGTTTAGCACTATAAATCAGCCAGTACCCTGTCTTAATTAAGGTAAACTTATCGAAATGAACTCATTACGCGCCGCATTATCTGAACGCGTAGTTATTGCTGATGGAGCTATGGGCACCATGCTTCAAGCTAGAAATCCTTCTCTTGAAGATTTTCAAAACCACGAAGGTTGTAATGAGATTTTAAATGTTACAAGACCGGATATTGTAAAAGAAGTTCATGCAGAGTATTTAGAAGCAGGTGTTGATGCCATTGAGACAAATACATTTGGTGCCAATTTTGCAAATTTGGCTGAGTACGGAATAGAAGATCGAATCTATGAATTAGCTTTTTCAGGTGCGAAAATAGCCCGGGAAATTGCTGACCAATTCTCAACTCATGATCGTCCGCGATGGGTACTCGGATCTCTTGGACCAGGCACGAAGTTACCAACATTAGGTCATACAACGTATGAGAAATTAAAGGATGCTTACGGCACTGCATCCGACGGATTAATTGCTGGGGGATCTGACGCCCTGTTAGTTGAAACTACTCAAGATTTGCTCCAAGCTAAAGCAGCGGTAAATGGCGCACGGGATGCTATTTCTCGTTCGAAAAAAGATATTGTTTTAATTGCACAAGTTACTGTCGAAACCACTGGAACCATGTTAATGGGATCAGAGATTGGTGCTGCTTTAAATGCGTTAGAGCCTATTGGTATTGATTTAATTGGACTAAATTGCGCTACCGGTCCGGCTGAAATGAGTGAGCATTTACGTGTGTTAAGTAAAGGTGCCACTGTAGGAATATCTGTTATGCCAAATGCGGGATTACCAGTATTAAGTGATGGCGGAGCACATTACCCGTTAGCCCCACTGGAATTAGCTGCAGCCTTAAAAACTTTCGTTAAAGATTATAAAGTAAATCTCGTCGGTGGTTGTTGTGGCACTACTCCTGCACATATGAAAGAGGTAGTTCTAGCTCTGAGTAATACTAAAGTTTCCGGAAGGGAATTCATCCGTGAAAACGGTGCATCTTCACTTTATCAATTCGCTCCATTTAGACAACAGAATACCTATTTATCAATAGGTGAAAAAACAAATGCAAATGGTTCTAGAGTTTTTCGAGATGCGCTATTAGCTGAAGACTGGCAGACCTGTGTTGAGATCGCTAGAGATCAAATACGCGATGGTGCTCACATGCTGGATTTATCAGTTGATTATGTTGGCAGAGATGGCGTTTCAGATATGAAGGAATTGGCATTTAGATTTGCAACCTCATCAACTTTGCCCATAGTTTTAGATTCAACTGAACCAGCAGTTCTTGAGGCTGGTTTAAAGCAACTTGGTGGACGATCAGTTATTAACTCGGTTAATTATGAGGATGGCGATGGACCAACGTCACGTTTTGCCAGAATCATGCCGTTAGTGGTGGAGCATGGCGCAGCGGTAATTGCTTTAACTATCGATGAAGATGGGCAAGCGCGAGATTCTCAGTGGAAACTAAAAGTAGCAAAACGTTTGATAACTGATTTAACCGTTAATTGGGGCATGAGAGTAGAAGATATTTTGATTGATTGCTTAACGTTTCCAATTGCTACTGGTCAAGAGGAAACTAGAAGAGACGGTATTGAAACAATTAATGCAATCAAAGCCCTAAAAGAAGAATATCCGCAGGTTCAAACTACTCTGGGCATAAGTAATGTTTCTTTTGGATTGAATCCAGCAGCTCGAATTGTTCTAAACTCTGTTTTTCTCTCTGAAGCTGTAAAAAGTGGATTAGATTCTGCAATTGTTCATCCATCAAAAATCACTCCAATCAATAGAATTCCTAGCGAGCAATTAGAGGTAGCTCTAGATCTGGTTTATGATCGTCGAAAATTTGATGCTGATGGAAATGTTTCCTACGATCCACTGACTAAATTCTTAGAACTTTTTGAAAACGTGAAGGTAACGACTACTAAAGAAAGCCGTGCGGCTGAATTAGCGGCGCTTCCTCTTGATGAACGCTTGCAACGTCGAATTATCGATGGAGAAAAAGTGGGTCTTAATGAGGACTTAAAGAGTGCTTTAGATTCTGGGATGCCTGCTCTAGCAATTATTAATGAGCATCTTCTATCGGGAATGAAGGTAGTTGGGGAGTTGTTTGGAAAAGGTGAGATGCAATTGCCTTTCGTACTTCAATCAGCTGAAGTAATGAAAAGTGCGGTGGCTTATCTTGAGCCTTTTATAGAAAAAACAGATGATGAGGGCCGTGGAAAAATACTTCTAGCCACAGTCAAGGGTGACGTGCACGATATTGGAAAGAACCTAGTTGACATTATTTTGTCTAATAATGGTTATGAAACTGTGAATATAGGAATTAAGCAAACTGTTAATCAGATCATTGATGCGGCAAATGAAAACAATGTAGACGTGATTGGTATGTCAGGACTTCTTGTGAAATCTACCGTAATCATGAAAGAGAATTTGCAGGAATTGGATTCAAGGGGATTGGGTAAAAAATGGCCAGTGGTTTTAGGTGGCGCAGCTTTGACCAGATCCTTTGTTGAGCAGGATTTGAGTGAACAATTCTCTGGCACTGTTCGTTATGCCAAAGATGCTTTTGAAGGTTTAAAACTTATGGACACATTGATGGGGATTAAAAGAGGAGTTCCTGGCGCAGAATTACCTCCGCTTAAGCAGCGCAGAACTCCTAGAAATTCAAACCTTGCATCCACTGTTATTGATACAAATCGAAGCGATGTAGCTAGTGATAATCCAATACCTGTAGCTCCTTTCTTTGGTTCTAGAGTGGTCAAAGGTGTGGCTCTTGCAGATTATGTTGGAATGTTAGATGAGCGAGCTCTTTTTCTTGGCCAATGGGGATTAAAAGGAAAAGATTTTGAAACTATGGCAAACGAGCAAGGTCGACCGCAATTGCGATCTTTGCTCAATGATGTGCAATCAAAAGGTTGGTTAAATGCTGCAGTAGTTTACGGATACTTTCCGTGCGTAAGCGAGGGTAATGATCTGATAATTCTTCACCATGAAGGACCTTTGAAAGGTGATGAGAGATTGAGATTTTCATTCCCACGTCAAAGCAGGGATCGCAGATTATGTCTGGCCGACTTCTTTAAAAGCAAAGCTAGTGGCGAAATTGATGTCGTGAGCTTCCAAGTAATCACTATGGGTCAATCAATAAGTGATGCGATCACTGAGTTGTTTCAAGCCAATCTTTATCGCGAGTACTTAGAGCTACATGGATTATCTGTGCAATTAACTGAGTCCTTAACCGAACACTGGCATGCTCGAACTCGCGAAGAATTGAAGATCGATGGTTCAGATTCAAAAGATTTAAAGGAAATTTTCGATCAAGGTTATCAAGGGTCACGGTATTCATTCGGTTATCCAGCTTGCCCAGATTTAGAGCAACAAGTTCAAATCTGTGAATTGCTAGATCCCAAACGTATCGGAGTTGAACTCTCTGAAGAGTTCCAACTTCATCCGGAACAATCGACCTCTTCAATAGTTCTTCATCATCCTGAAGCAAAATACTTCAACGCATTATGAGTGCAATACTTTTTGATATGGATGGAACTCTCATCGATTCTGAACCCCTATGGTTCTCTGCTGAGGTTCAGGTTATGGCAGAGCTTGGAGCTATTTGGGAACAGTCTGATCAAATTAATTGTTTGGGTGGGCCAATGGAGCGCACTGAGCGGTATATGCAAGAACGCACAGGAAATATCAAACCATTTGGATATTTCAGTGAACGTTTGGATCTTGTTATGGAAAAGAAATTAGCAAATGAGTTAACTTTTATGCCTAATGCATTGGAATTAACTGCAGACTGTATTTCAGCTGGCATACCGCTGGCATTAGTAACTGCTAGTACAGGAAGGCAGATGCGATCAGTTTTAACAAGATTTCCAAGTAATACATTTAAAGCCACTATTTCCAGAGATGATGTCGCAAATTCAAAACCATTTCCAGATCCTTATTTATTGGCTGCAAAAACAATAGGCGTAGATATATCCAAATGTTTAGTTTTTGAGGATTCACTAACAGGTGTTGAATCAGGTTTAAGCGCAGGAGCTCAGGTAATCGGTATTCCTCATTTGGTAGAAATGAAACCACACTCAAGTTTAAGAATTATCAATTCTTTGGCTGATATAAATTTGGAGCAAATTCTAAATTGGTACCCAAATTTAAGTAGTAAGGTAAGAAACTAATGATTGATAGAAGTTTTAAATATGGAGATCGAGTTCAATTAACCGATGCTAAAGGTAAGTTGTATTCAATTACATTAGCCCAAGGATCAGAATGGCACACCCACAAAGGCATGCTCAAGCATGATGAATTAGTTGGATTACCAGAAGGTTCAATTGTGGCAACCAATCAAGATCTAAAGTTCCAAGCGTTTAGACCTTTGCTTGCTGATTATGTTTTATCTATGCCAAGAGGTGCAACAATTGTTTATCCTAAAGATGCTGCAATGATTCTTGGTGTAGCTGATATAAAGCCAGGCATTAGAGTTTTAGAAGCTGGGGTTGGATCTGGAGCATTAAGCATTTCGCTACTACGTGCAATAGGAGAAGGTGGGGTGTTGCATTCGGTAGAAATTAGAGAAGATTTCGCAGAAATTTCAGAAAAAAATGTGTCATCCTATTTTGGAGGCAAACCTGCGAATTGGAACTTAACTATCGGTGCTTTGCAAGATCAATCGTATGAGGCAGATTTTGACCGAGTTATATTGGACATGCTTTCTCCTTGGGAATGTTTAGATGTTGCTTCAAAAGCCTTAGTTCCTGGGGGAGTTTTTATGGCCTACGTTGCGACAACAACTCAGCTTTCAAAAATTGCAGAAGCGATTAAAGAAAGTGGTAATTTCACTGAGCCTGAATCCTCTGAAAGTATTGTGCGTGGTTGGCATCACGAAGGATTGGCAGTGCGACCACAACATAGAATGATTGGGCACACTGGTTTCTTGATTTTTGCCCGCCGAATGGCTCCTGGTGTTCCAGTTTTACAACGCCGCCGCAGACCGTCAAAAGGTTCTTACGGCGTTATTGAATAACTAAGAAACTTTTATTAAATCAACAACGAAAATTAAAGTTTCATTTGGACCAATTGCTCCACCTGCACCCTGAGATCCATATCCAAGATCTGGTGGAATCACGAGCAGTCTTCGGCCACCCTCTTTCATACCTGGAATGCCTTGTTGCCAGCCCGCAATTACTCCACTTAATGGAAATGTTGCTGTTTGCCCTGAATCCCAGGAAGACTCGACCAAGGTTCCAGAACTCCATGCCATTAATGTGTAATGAACTTCTAAAACAGAAGTTGTGATCGCTTCTTTACCGCTGCCTTCGAAAATATCTTTTGATTGTAAAGTAGATGGGGGATTACCAACAGGAGCTGAAATGGTTGGTTTTGAGTCTTTGCTGCCGGTTACTTCAGGGAAAGATCCTGATGAGGATGAATTTTGATTTACCATGGGATCAACGCCTCCGTCGGTTGTACAGGCTGTTAGAAGCAATATTGCTAGTGAAAGAACAGTAAATTTCTTGAATTTTTGCATACCGAATCTTAGCAAACCTTTTACAAATCGCTAGCCTAAGTCAGTGAGCGATCAAAAAACCGAAAGATTAATCAATTTAACCCTAGCTTTGCTTTCTTCGAAAAGGTACCTCACAAAATCTGAGATATTTAATAATGTTGCAGGCTATTCCGGTTCGCCTGAAACTATGGAACGGATGTTTGAACGAGATAAAGATGAACTGAGAAACTTAGGCATTCGAATTGAGGTTCGTGCCTTGGACCCGCTTTTTGAAGATGATCAAGGCTATTTGATCGATAGTGATACTTTCCAAATCAACCCTAATGATTTCTCTCAAGAAGAGATTTTTCTGTTAACAATGGCTGCCAATCTGTGGCACGGATCTGCACTCCAGAAAGATTCAAAAGCAGCTTTGTTAAAGATCCAATCTCTAGATGGGTTGGTGGCAACTAACACGGTTGCATCACCTGTTATAGAAGATAATGAGGATTCAAAAAAACTTCTGTTGATATTTGATGCGGTTCAGCGCTTCATTACGTTGGAGTTTGAATACAAGGGAACAATTCGGCAAGTAGAACCATACGGTATATATACAAGAAGAGGGTTCTGGTATCTAGCCGCGCAAGAAAACGATATTGTCAAATCATTTAAGGTAGTTCGGATCGGTCAGCAAATTAGAGCCACTAGTAAAGCCCAGGCGTTTGATAAACCTTCCGAATTCAAACTATCAGCGTTTCTAGAGGACATCAATTCTCCAACAACTTCCAAGGCAGAAGTAAGAATTAGAAAGAATCAGGCACTTGCTTTAAGAAAAAGACATAAAGTTGAAGAAGTAGATTCAGAGTGGGATAAGTTGTTTATCGATTACATCTTTGAGGAAGATTTGATTGAGTCTTTGCTTTGGTATGGATCTAATCTTGTAGTGATATCTCCTACGAGTATTCGAAACCAAATTGTTAATCGGGCCAAAGGACTAATGAATGTCTGATACAGCAGCAGTAAGAGCTCTGAGAACTATGGATTTGATTCCATATATCCTGGAGCATCCAGGCATTTCGATCAGTCAGCTAGCGAAAGTCTTTAACGTTACAGAACAAGAAATAGAAAAAGATCTCCAATTAGCCTTTTTGTGTGGACTACCTGGTTACACCCCTTATGAATTGATCGATTTAACATACGAAGACGGAGTAGTTTCAATAATAGATCCACAGGTACTTAACAAACCCCGAAATTTCTCCAGCAATGAAAGAGTAGTTATCGCACTTGGCTTGGAAATTTTGAGAGAAATAAATCAGGCGAATTCTGATAATCTAAGTAAAATAGATAATCTGAGCAAGAAATTTCTGAATAAGAAAGAAGAAGATGCAGTTATCATAGTTGAGCAGAGTTTATCGTTTTTATATCTAAACGTAATCAATCAAGCAATTTCTGAGAATCGAATTATTAAGTTCGACTATCAATCTATTTCTAAAGATGTGTTATCTAGTCGTAAAGTTTCACCTCATAAGCTTTACTTACAAAATGGAAATCTTTATTTGTCTGGTTATGATCACCAAGCACACTCAGATCGAGTCTTTAAAGCCGATCAAATAGTGGACTGCACAATCGGAGATAGAGACCATCCAGAAAAAACAACTTCGCCGCAGCAAGAAGAAACCGTCGAATTAATTATAGATCGTGAAAATATCAATTTCGTTGAGAGAAATTCAACAATAATTGTCGATCAAGAAATAATTAACGGACAATTACATGTAAAACTTCGAGTTAGTAATTTCGACTGGCTCAAGAGAGCTATTCTCAGCAACGCCCCTTCAATTAAAGTGATTTCACCTGAGTTTTTGGCCTCTGAGGTTCAACAAATGGCATCCGACTTGATTTCTGCTTATTCTGAGCAGGGTTAAAATGTGGGGTAGTATGCGCTTATGAATTCACTTAAACCATGGCATTTATTAGTACTAGCAATCGTTTTTTTGATCCTTTTCGGTTCAAAACGTTTGCCAGATTCTGCTCGTTCACTTGGAAGATCTCTTCGTATTTTTAAGAGCGAAGTTCAAGAGATGAACAAAGATGATTCAAAAGAGGATAAAAAAACAGATCCAAGTTCTGAAAAGTAGGTTTCGTGAGTAAGCAGCGTGGCGGCAAAATGCCACTGCTAGATCATCTTCGCGAGTTTCGCAATCGCATGATGAAAGCTTTACTTGGAATCGTTCTAGCAGCGATTGTTGGTTGGTATTTTTATCAGTCCATAATTCGATTATTAACACTTCCTTTTTGCGATTTAGGGACCAATAGCGTTCCCTCAGATGGTAAATGTGGTGATTTGTATGTGAATGGAATTCTTGGACCGTTTAATCTCCAAGTGAAGATCTCTCTGCTAAGTGGAGTGATTTTGGCGGCTCCGATTTGGATTTATCAATTATGGTCTTTTATCACGCCTGCTTTACATCGAAAAGAAAAAAGAATTGCAGTAATTTTCTCATTAATAGCTACGCCGCTATTCGCTACAGGCGCTCTATTGGCATATTTGATTTTGCCTCATGCAGTTGATGTGCTTCTTGGGTTTACGCCCGATAACCTTGGAAATCTTGTTAGATTTGATGAATATCTTGATTTCGTGTTGCGTTTAATTCTTATTTTCGGCATTGCTTTTGTGCTACCACTGTTCTTGGTTGCATTAAATCTACTAGGAGTTGTATCAGGTAGATCTATTCTTAAGCCTTGGCGAACTGCGGTTTTTCTCTGTTTTGTCTTTACAGCAGCCTTTACGCCAACTCCTGATCCGATAACTATGACACTGCTTGCAATTCCCTTGTGCCTTATATATTTTCTAAGCGGGTTATTTGCTTTGCTTACTGATAGAAGAAGGTTTAAGAATACAAATACTAGCCTTGAAGCCTTACCAATAGACAAACCAGAATCAATTTAAATGTGGTTATTAGTATTAAATTCAAAAGCAGGTAAAGGTAAAGCTACTAATCTATGTAGAAGTCTAGAAGTACTTCTTAAGAACAACAATCTGCCATATGAAATAATTAGTAAATCCAACCCTGAAGATACGTCGACAGAACTTCGATTAAAAATATCCGAAGGTAGATTTGAAAGGGTTGTTGCTATTGGGGGCGATGGTTTGGTGAATTTATGCCTTCAGGAGGTTGCAGAACGAGATATCGCTTTGGCAGTAATTCCTGCTGGTACTGGCAATGATTTCGCAAGAGCTGTCGGTTCGCATAAGAAATCAGTCGCAGAGATATTCAACGCGGTTCTATCTCACGAACCTAGCGCAATTGATTTAGGGTTAATAACTGGAGATTTCGGCAAACGTTGGTTCGTGCAAGTATTAAGCACAGGTTTTGATGCTTTGGTTAATAAATTAGCCAATAGAATTTCTTGGCCTAGAGGACAAATAAAATACACATTAGCCACAATATTTACGCTAGCTAGGTTTAAACCAAGCGAGTATGAAATAACGATTGATGATAAGCAGTTCAAGCAAGATTTCATGTTGCTTTCTGTAGCCAATGGTGAAACTTATGGTGGAGGTATGCGAATATGTCCAAACGCTTCCAATTCCGATGGCATTTTCGATATTTTACTTGTTCATCCGGTTTCAAAAATAGTATTGCTCACCATATTCCCAAAGGTCTTTGCTGGTAAGCACATACCTCATCCAAGAATTGAAATAATTAAAGGTCGAAAAGTTCAACTTTCTGCAAACGCATCAGCCTTTGCGGATGGTGAATTCGTTTCAACACTTCCAATAAAGATTGAGAATATTCCGAATGCACTCAAAACTTGGCAAATATAATGACTCTTTCTCCTGCTGAAAGCTACGCATTGCACAAATCCAAAGGTAGGTATCCTAAGACGCAGAAGTTTTCTGAAAGTTTTCCATTCGAGTTAGATCCTTTCCAAATAGATGCTTGCCATGCATTAGAAAATGGAAAAGGGGTGCTAGTCGCTGCTCCCACTGGAGCTGGTAAGACAATTATTGGTGAATTTGCAGTAGACCTAGTTATCAACTCAGGCGGAAAATGTTTTTATACAACACCAATTAAGGCTCTAAGTAATCAGAAATTCACAGAATTATGCGCGAAATATGGTGAATCGAAAATTGGATTACTCACTGGTGACATCTCAATAAATTCTGAAGCTCAGATCGTGATCATGACTACAGAAGTGTTAAGAAACATGATCTATTCCAATTCGAAAACTATAGATGATCTTAAATATGTAGTGATGGATGAGGTTCATTATCTAGCAGATAAGTTCAGGGGAGCGGTTTGGGAAGAAATTCTGATCCATTTATCTGATGCCGTTCAAATAATTTCCCTTTCCGCAACAGTATCAAATGCCGAAGAATTTGGTGAGTGGCTTCAAACAGTTCGCGGTGAAACCGAGGTGATTGTTAGTGAAATCCGACCTGTTCCGCTATATCAACATGTTTTGTTTGGTAATCGTTTAATTGATCTATTTGGCGAAAATCAAAAACTAAATCCAGAATTGACCAGACTTGAACGAGATTCTTATCGTCAAGTACGTGGTAATTGGCGGGATAAACCTAAGGGACCTAAGCCTCTAATGCGCTCAGAGGTTATCGAGAAATTAGATCGGGAAGGATTGCTTCCAGCAATTACCTTCATTTTCTCCAGGAATAACTGTGATGCAGCAGTCCGTCAATGTTTAGCAGCTGGAATAAAGCTAACTAATACTGATGAACGCAAGATTATTCGAAGCGTCATAGCCAAGAATATGAAAAATTTGGCCGAAGAAGATTTAGTTGTACTTGGGTATTACGAATGGGCAGATGCTTTAGAGCGTGGAATAGCTGCGCATCATGCAGGTTTATTGCCAGCGTTCAAAGTAACTGTTGAGGAGTTGTTCCAACAAGGATTAGTTAAGGCAGTTTTCGCTACTGAAACATTAGCTCTAGGCATAAATATGCCAGCACGAACAGTTGTGCTTGAAAAACTCAGTAAATGGAATGGTGAAGGTCATGTGGCAATCTCTCCAGGTGAATACACGCAGTTAACGGGCAGAGCTGGACGTCGTGGAATAGACATCGAAGGTAATGCGGTAATACTTTGGAATAATGATTTAGATTCAACTTCGGTTGGTGGCTTAGCTTCCACGAGAACATATCCACTTAAAAGCTCCTTTAAACCAACATACAACATGAGTATTAACCTAATCTCACAATTTGGTTCAACACGTGCTAGAACTTCACTTGAATCTTCATTAGCGCAGTTCCAAGCAGATAAAGCAGTGGTGGGATTGGCTAAACAGATTAGGAAAAATGAAATTGCACGTGATGATCTATTCAATCAATCTAAATGTGACCAAGGAGATTTCGTTGAGTATTCCAGTATGCGAGCAGCCATCAAGAAATTAGAAACTGATAGTAAACGGAGTAAAAGAAAACGACATGAAATAGAGGAAGAGATAGGCAGTATTCGCAAACGCATGAAGAATCATTCATGCCATGGTTGTCCAGATCGTGAGAATCATTCAAGAATTGCCGAAAGGGCACAACGATTACAGCGTGAAATTGACGGATTAGAAGAACGCATCAACTCTCGCACAAATGTAATTGCTAAACGTTTTGATCGAATTAAGATCATACTGGATAAGTTCGGTTATATAAATAATGATGCAATAGCTCAATCTGGGAAAATGCTAGCAAAAATATATGGCGAAACTGATCTTTTGATAGCGGAATCCATCCAGGCAGGTGTATTTAATCAATTATCTCCAGCAGATTTAGTGGCAGTTATATCTAGTTGTATTTATGAATCAAGAAATGAAGAAGCAGCTAAAGTGCCACGCGGGGAAGTTCAGAATGCATTGGCTGTAATTTCAAAAATTTATGGCAAAATTCATGAAGCAGAGAGTGATTTGAATTTAGAACCTATGCGTTCACCAGATTTCGGTTTTTGTTGGGCATCTCATAAATGGGCCAGCGGTCATTCTCTAACTTCTATATTAAAAGGAAGTGACCTGACAGTTGGGGATTTTGTTCGATCAATGAAACAAATCATAGATTTACTTAGGCAGTTAAGATCTGCAGCACCAGATCTTCAGGTTGTTATCGACCAGGCTTTAGGAAAAATTGATCGTGGCGTCATCGCTTACGCTGGAGCGGCCGTATGACCTTAATGCTTTTAGATAGTGCTTCCCTTTGGTATCGAGCATATTTTGGAATGCCAGACACTTTGGTATCACCATCTGGCATGCCTGTAAATGCTATTCGCGGATATTTAGATATGACATCGCGATTATTAATTAAATACCAGCCCAATCGATTAGTAGCGTGTTTAGAGGGAGATTGGCGTCCATCTTGGCGCGTGGATTTATTTCCTGATTATAAATTAAATCGCCTTGATGACACTGGAGCTGAAGAAGAGCCGGATACATTGGGTCCACAAATACCTGTGTTACTGGATGTTCTAGATGCTCTTGGTATTCCAATGGTAGGCGTTGATGATTATGAGGCTGATGACTTAATGGCCACTTTTAGCGTTAAACAAAATGGTCCTATCAGGATTGTGACTGGGGATCGTGATTTGTTTCAATTAGTTGATGATAAGCGTGATGTAAAAGTTGTTTATTTGGCAAAAGGTATTTCAAACCATGATTTAGTTGACTTGAGTTGGATCGCGAAGAAGTATGAAATTCCTGGGGATCGATACTCTTTGTTTGCAATGATTCGAGGTGATTCATCTGATGGTTTGCCCGGTATTCGTGGCATCGGTGAAAAAGGTGCTGCCACGATCGCTAATCAATTCAAAACCCTGCCAGAAGTTATGTCAGCTGCGAAGTCTGGTGATGAACGATTAACTCCCAATCTTCGCAAAAAATTATTAGAAAGTTCAGATTATGCGCTCATTGCCCCAAAACTAGTTGGTTGTGCAATGGATGTGGCAATCCCCGAGATGAAGATAGATCTTCCTACTAAACCAGTGTCATATGACAAAATTTCAGCTTTAAAAGATGAGTTTGGATTAGGTGCAAGTATTGATCGAATTATGGCTGCTTTGGGTTGGGTATAAATGAGATATCTATTGGCATTATTTTTTGGTGCGTTAACTTCCTTGTCTTTTGAACCATTTGGATTTTGGCCTTTGGCTTTTATTGGATTGGCTGGTTGGTTTTCGCTCCTATCCCGTAATCAATTGAAATCTCGCATTTATATCTCATATCTTTTCGGGGCTGGTTTACTTCTGTTAAATCAACATTGGACGGGCATTTACGTGGGAAATGTTCCTTGGTTGATTTTATGTTTATCGCAAGCATTGATATTTATAGTTCCTGCGTTTTTCGTGAACAAGGGCTCCAAGTACAATCATTATCTTTTCGCTTTGTCTTATGTTTTGACAGAGTTGTTATTAAGAACTGTCCCATTTACTGGTTTTGGTTGGACTCGATTGAGTTTTACGCAAGTAGATTCTCCACTTGCTGGCATATATCCAATCGGAGGAGTTGCCTTAGTTGCGCTGGTACTGGGATTAATAAGTAGTGCACGCAAATTTAGATCCTTAGTTATTGCAGCTTTACTACCGGCGGTGTGTTGGTTCATTCCAACAAATGTTCGAACCCAAGAACCAATATCAATTGCCTTGGTTCAAGGGGGAGTGGTTAATCTTGGTTTAGATTTCAACAGTAAGCCGCAAGAGGTTTTTAGGCGTCATCTTGATCAATCGCTTTCATCAATCAGATCCAACGAGGTTGATTTAATTATTTGGCCAGAGAACTCAGTGGATGTAGATGTGAATACAAACCCGCAAGTTAATGAATCAATTAAGAATTTATCCATGACGTTAAACACTCCCATATTAATCGGAGCTGTTACGAAATCAATGGCAGGTCCAAAAAACCAATCAATTCTATATAATTCAGACAAAGGCCAGATCTATACGAAACGATATCTAACTCCATTTGGTGAATATTTACCGTTGAGATCCGTAGCCGAAAAAGTTTCACAGTATTCGGCTCAGATAACCGATTTTTCGGCAGGGGAGCAGAATGTAGTTTTTGATCTTAACAATAGAAAATTCAATACTTTAATATGCTATGAACTAATCAATGATAGTTTTGTATCAGAAGCTACAAATGATTTCCTAGTGGTGCAAACCAATAACGCAACTTTTGGGAATACTAGTCAGTTAGATCAACAACACAATATTGCCAGAGTGCGGGCATTGGAATCTGCCAGGAATATTGCATATGTTTCTACTACTGGTACAACTTCTTTTATATCATCCCAAGGGAGGATCCTTAGTAGTTTAGATAAGTTCAAACCAGCAACACTTAAGGGTCGAATTAATACTAGTCAAGGTTCTACATACCGTCAGTCTTTAGGTCATCTTGTAGAGCCATTGGCTATAATTGCGTTGCTGGGCTTACTTTTACTAAGAGTTAGGAGAGAATCTTGATCTCAGTATTAGTAGTGGTTCCAACATATAATGAATCTGAAAGTATTAGATCATTGTTATCGCGTTTAGATGCTGCCAGGAATTTAATTTCTAATAGCTTTAACATCGATATTTTGCTGGTAGATGATGATTCACCAGATAGAACAGCTGAAATTGCTAAATCAATGAATTTGCCAGGTTTTTCAATTCTTAATCGCAAAATTAAATCTGGTTTGGGTCCAGCATATTTGGCTGGTTTTAAGCAAGGTTTAACTGGCAGTTACCAGTATTTTGTTGAAATGGATGCGGATTTAAGTCATCAACCCGAACAGTTAGTTGATCTGCTTAATGCTGCATCGAACGACACTTTGGTTATTGGAACCAGGTGGATTCCTGGTGGTTCGGTGGTTAATTGGCCAACACAACGGCGGTGGATTTCTAAAATGGGTACTGGATATGCAGCATTCGCCCTGAAATTACCTTATAAAGATCTAACATCTGGGTACCGAGTTATTCCTCGGACCTTTCTAGAGAAGTTAAATTTTGAAGAAATTGAAACTAGAGGATATGGTTTTCAAATAGAGATGGCGTTAAAAGCAATTACGGCTGGATTTAGAATAAAGCAGATCCCGATTACCTTCGTCGAACGTGAGAATGGGTATTCAAAGATGAGCCTTGCAATCATTTGGGAGGCTTGGTCAATGGTCACAATCTGGGCTATTCGACGCTTGGTATACCGCCGATAATCCACATTATGTAAAGTAATAAAGATCTAGTTAGAAGCTAACTCCTCGATCGGCAAACAACTGCACACCAGATTCCTATCCCCATAAACACCATCTATGCGGCCAACTGTAGGCAAATATTTACCACCTCTTCCAATTCCAAAACTTTCACCATTTGGAAAAGCACCTGATTGACGTGAATACTTTCGATCCCAATCATCTCTTACTAGATCACCCATTGTGTGAGGTGCGTGGCGCAATGGAGAATCCTCAACGGTAATCTCACCTGATTCAATCTGAGTAATCTCACCTCTTATGCTTTCCATAGCCGCTAAAAACCGATCTAGCTCTCTGACATCTTCAGATTCAGTTGGTTCAATCATCATTGTTCCAGCAACTGGGAAACTCACTGTTGGCGCATGGAAACCATGATCCATTAAACGCTTGGCAACATCATCAACTGTTACGCCAGTTTTCTTGGTTATCTCTCGCAGATCGATTATGCATTCGTGTGCGATATGACCATTCTGTCCGCGGTAAAGCACTGGGAAAAGTGGATCTATTTTCTTAGCTAGATAATTGGCAGATAAAATAGCAACTTCTGTTGCTTTGGTTAAACCTGCGCCTCCCATCATTCGGATATACATCCAAGAGATAGGCAGAATTGAAGCTGAACCAAATGGCGCACTAGAAACTGGACCTGGTCCAGTAGCAGGGCCGGCTAACTTGTTTGCTGGATGGTTAGGTAAGAATGGTGCAAGGTGAGATCGAGCAATTACCGGTCCAACTCCTGGTCCCCCACCTCCATGTGGAATACAAAAGGTTTTATGTAAATTCAAATGCGAAACATCGGCGCCGAATTTTCCTGGTTTTGCAACGCCAACAAGTGCGTTCAAGTTAGCACCATCAACATACACCTGACCACCAGCATCATGAATCATCTCGCAAATTTGAGAAATCGCTGATTCAAATACACCATGAGTTGAAGGATAGGTAACCATCAAGGCAGCTAGAGTTTCTTTGTACTGCTCAATCTTAATTTTTAAATCATCAATGCTTACATTTCCATTTTCATCACAAGCAATCACAATAACTTTCATACCAGCCATTACCGCGCTTGCCGCATTTGTTCCATGAGCACTTGATGGAATCAGACAAATATCTCTTGATTGTTCACCCTTACTATCAAGATAGTTTCTAATTGCTAATAAACCAGCAAACTCCCCTTGTGACCCAGCATTTGGCTGTAATGAAACTGCGTCATATCCAGTAACTGAGACTAACCATTTACTTAGCGACTCAATTAATTGCGTATATCCAGCAGATTGATCAATTGGCGCGAAAGGATGTATCGAGTTAAATGAAGGCCAAGTAACCGGAATCATTTCTGAAGTTGCATTTAATTTCATAGTACATGAACCAAGAGGAATCATAGTTCGATCTAGTGCCAAGTCACGATCAGAAAGGGTTCTTATATACCTAAGCATTGCGGTTTCAGAGTGATAAGTATTAAAAATCGGATGAGTTAGAAAATCACTAGCACGATTCAGATTTGAAACAATTTTCTTAATTGGATTGCTTTTAGCATTGAATAGATTGAGTAGATCATTCAAATCTGCTGGCGCGCTCTGTTCGTCAAAGCTGACGGCTAAATGCTCCTTATCAACTAATCTTAAGTTAATCCCTTGGCTTAATGCCGCCTCATAAATCTGAGTAGCATCCTTGGTATTCACTAAAACAGTGTCAAAAATTTCATAATTGCCAACGGAGTAATTTGATTCCTGCAATGAATTCCTAAAATCATAAGCCTGCTTTTGAATATTTGTTGCTATTGTTTTCAAACCCGATGGACCATGCCACATTGCATAAAAGGCTGATATCACTGCAAGTAAAACTTGCGCTGTACATATATTAGACGTCGCCTTATCGCGACGAATATGCTGCTCTCGTGTTTGCAGAGCTAATCTGAAAGCTAAATTGCCGTGCGAATCTACTGATTGACCTACTAATCTTCCTGGTAGAGATCTTTCTAATCCATTCCTTACCGCCATAAAGCCTGCGTGCGGACCGCCAAATCCAACCGGCACACCAAAACGTTGAGCAGAACCCATAGCGATATCAGCCCCGCACTCCCCTGGAGATTTAAAGAGCGTTAAAGCCAAGAGATCACAATCAATGATTGCTAGAGCATTCTTAGCCTGAATTTTCTCAATTATCGGTTTGATGTTTTTTACTTCACCAGTTGAGTTCGGGTAGGCAATTAACGCTGCAAATATCTCTTCATTTATCTCAGATTTAAAATCACTCTCAATTACCTTGATTTTTAATGGTTTCGCTCTAGTTTCAATCACAGCTTTAACATGTGGATGCAAGTTTGCATCAATTGCAAATGCAGCTTCATCACTGCCTTGCCAAACACGACGAGCGAGTGTCATAGCCTCTGCCGCGGCAGTTGCTTCATCAAGCATTGATGCATTAGCAATTGCAAGCCCAGTTAAATCTGTGACCGCAGTTTGAAATGCAAAAATAGCTTCTAATCTTCCTTGGCTAATTTCAGGTTGATATGGTGTGTAAGCGGTGTACCAGCCAGGATTTTCTAGTACATTTCTTAAAATCACATTTGGGGTAATTGTTCCGTAGTACCCAGCGCCAATAAAATTCTTCATTATTTTGTTCTGCGATGCAATCTCTTTAATCTCAGTTAATGCATCCACTTCAGAAATACCATTAGGTAGTGATTTTTCAATTTCACCCTTAATATGGATATTTGCAGGCACTACTGATTTAACAAAAGAATCTAAATCCTTAAAACCAAGTTCAAGGAGCATGGTTTGTATTTGATATTGGTTTGGACCAATATGACGATCAACAAAATCTGACCGATGACTCATCACTCCCCCTTGGCTTTATCTTGCGGGAAGTAATTTTAGTAGTTTTAGGCGCCTTTAAGCTTCCTGCGTTGAGCTAACTCATCGTTAGATTCACCACTTACAACCAAAGAACCATCTTCCAGGCTCTCACCTTGCAGGTTAGATAGGGAGCCTTCAACCTCGCTCCATACTTTACCAATCGCAATTCCAAATACGCCTTGACCACCTTGTAGTAAATCCACAATTTCGTCCGGGCTAGTGCATTCATAAATCGAAGCACCATCGCTCATAAGTGTGATTGATTCAAGGTCTGAAACACCACGTGATCGAAGATGTTCAACAGCAGTTCTAATGTTTTGCAGAGAAACGCCAGTATCTAATAAACGTTTAACAATTTTTAAAACCAAAATATCGCGGAAGCTATAAAGTCTTTGTGAGCCAGAACCGGCGGCTCCCCTAACACCTGGTTCAACTAAACCAGTACGTGCCCAATAATCTAGTTGACGATAAGAAATGCCGGCAGCAACACATGCAGTTGCGCCTCGATAGCCGATGTCAGAAGAGAAGTTCATGGGGACTCAATTCTATGGGGAAGGCTTAATTGTAGAAGAGGCAGGCTCGTGATCGGTTGACCGACACGGGCAAACTCAACCCTAGGTTCAGGGTTGGACTTATCCGAGGAAATCTTCTGGATTGATCTGGTCTAAGAACTCCTTAAAACGTTCAACCTCATCCTCGGCCTGATCAGGGATCTCAATTCCAGCATCAATCAACAGTTGCTCACTGGCCAATATAGGAGCACCTACTCGAAGAGCTAGCGCAATCGCATCACTTGGTCTGGCAGAAACATTTGGACCATCTTGAAAGTTGAGTTGGGCGTAAAAAATCCCATCTTTTAGCTCAGTCAAGTACACCGTATTCAACTTTGCCCCTAATTCACCTAGAACATCTTTAAAAAGATCATGAGTTAGCGGCCTTGGTGGTTTCACATCCTGCTGAGCAAAAGCTATTGCTGTTGCTTCAACTGCTCCTAGCCAAATTGGTAAATATCTAACGCCATCCAACTCTTTTAACAAAACAATCGGTTGATTGGAAGGCATTTCAACTCTAACGCCCATAACTTCAACTGGGTGGTAGTTACTCATTTTATTGAAAGTAAAATTACTTTGCGCGGTGCAAGCCAGCACGCACTAAAGATGCATGCAAGCGAATAGAAAGTGATGCTAACTCACGCTCTACCTCTTCAGCTCTTGCTTTAGCCTCAGATCCTTTTTGACGAAGCAATGGCGTTGTCACCTGTTCAACTAAACCGATTTCACGATCTGCAGCTGTTTTAAATGCACGTAGATGACGTGCACCAATTCCAAAAGCAGATATTTCAGCCACTGCTTTGGCCACCGCTAAAGCATCTGAATCAAAATGACGGCCACGAAT